>JAKQEK010000201.1 GCA_029558535.1 Bacteroidota bacterium
ATATGAACAATATTCTGACCAGTGCCATTCATTATTGAAAGAAGGCGTTAAATTGTATCCACATCAAATTGTGGCAGCAATGTTTATGAACGTTACAAGAAATACCCTTATTTCACACGAAATGGGGATAGGGAAGAGCCAAGACCTTGATTGTAAATTAGTTACACCAAATGGCTGGATTCGGATGGGTGATATTAAAGTGGGTAATTTTGTAATTGGAAGTGACGGTAAACCAAAAAAAGTATTAGGTGTATATCCACAAGGAATGAAAGATATTTATGAAATTACATTTAATGATGGCACAACAGCACGCTCATGTGATGAACATTTGTGGAATGTAAATACATATATTCGTAACTGGCGTAAAAATCCTTTTATGACAAAAACTCTTCGTGAAATTATGAATGAGGGGTTGAAATTTGATAATGGTAACAACAAGTGGTATATTCCTATAATTAAACCAATTGAATTTGAAACAAAAGAATTAAAAATTGACCCATACGTATTGGGTTGTTTATTGGGTGATGGTGGTATTTCCATAAGAAATACAATTGGATTTACGACAATTGATGAACAAATTAAATTTGAAATTGAAAGAAGATTACCTGAAAATCATCGATTAGTAATTCGGAAAAATTCAATTAAGGATTATGGCTTAACTTCAGATGGAAAAAACAATTACATCAACCAAGCATTGAAAAAATATAATTTAAAGGGATGTAATTCACATACTAAGTTCATTCCAAATGACTTTAAATTTGCCTCAATTAAACAAAGATTAGAGTTATTGCAGGGCATATTGGATACTGATGGTCATGTAACAAAACAACAAGGACTTATTGAAATAACATTGGCATCAAAACAATTAATTGATGATGTTCAATTTATTATTGAATCGTTAGGTGGTGTGGGTAGAGTACATGAAAAATGGGTTAATTATAATGGTGAGAAAAGATTGTATTATCGTTTACATATTAAATTACCACCAGAATTTACACCATTTAAATTAAAAAGAAAGATTGAAGCCTTTGTTGCGCCAAGTAAATATTTACCTAATCGTGCTATTGTTGATGTTAAATATGTTGGCAAAAAGGATGCACAATGTATTATGGTTGATTCAGATGACCATTTATACGCAACAGACCACTGTATTTTGACGCATAACACACTTAGTTCAATCCTATATGTAGAGATGAATGGGTTTGAGAAAGTGCTTGTAATCACTCCAAATAGCCTTAAATTCAATTTTTATAATGAAGTTGAGAAATTTACAAACAGTACAGCTTATGTTGTAAATTGGAGAAAAAATAAGTGCGGAATTGAAAATGCAAAATATGTCATTGTCAATTATGAATTTTTTAATTCAGCAAGCAAAGAAAAATTCATAGCTAAATTCAAAAAGTTGAAAATTGATAAATTGGACTGTGTAATTGCCGATGAATCACAAAGATTAAAAAATACTAAGGCAAATACATATAAAAATTACAAAAGAACATTCACAGAAAAGATATTTAAGGGTGGTAGAGTAAGTAAAATATATCTTTCAGGAACACCAGCACCTAACAGGGCATATGAACTCTATACTGTATTGAATCAAATATCTCCAATTGATTTTGCCACAAAGAAATATTTCTATGAATATTATTGTGGAATGACATATGATGTTTATGGTGGTTGGGGTTATATTACTGACACAGCAGAACAAAAACTTGAAGAGTTATATCATAAGATTGCACCATTTACGCACAGAAAGCGTAAATTTGAAGTATTACAAGACCTTCCAGATAAAATATATCAACGGATAATTCTTGAAATGAACGATAGGGAAGCAGCAGTATATGAAGATATTGAAAATAGTGTTGCCAATGAGTTTGTTGTACATCCGACACATAATCCTATGACAATCATGCTTCGTTTGAGGCAATATACATCACATTTAAAGATTGCATCAGTTATTGAATTAATTGAAAATATTCTTGAAACTGGTGAAAAAGTTGTTGTTGTTGATTATTTTAAAGAACCACTATATCAATTAAAAGAAGCACTTGGTGATATTGCTGGTTTACATACAGGCGACCAATCAGTTGAAGAGCGTGCAGAAATTGTAAAGCAATTTCAAGACCCAGATAGTTCAATGAAAGTATTCGTGGGGTCAATTCAAACATGCAATTATGGTTTAACACTTACTGCAGCCAGTAAGTTATTTATAATGACTTTACCATATTCGGTTGGCGAATATGACCAAGTTGCAGACCGCTTGCATCGTATTGGACAAAAAGAAACGGTTAATATATATCCACTACTCTATCCTGACACTATTGATGATTATGTATATTCATCAATTGAAGGAAAACGTAAAGAAATTGTTAAAGTAATTGACAATGAAGATTATAAATCTAATGTGGAAGAATCTGTAATAGCTGATGTGATACAAAGAATAAAACAGAAACACAAAAAATAATTATGAGTAATAATATTGACAAAGTAGCGGTTCTCAGTGAAATTAAAGGATTTCTTGAGGGTTACAATAATGATTTAAAATATTTGGTAAATGTTGAGACTGACCCTTCAACAAATGTTGCGGAATGTGTTGTTCATGAGCCAAATAAAGAATCAAAAATTATTAAAGTTGAATATGAGCCTTTTATGTATATGAAAGACTTATCCAAAACAAATTTTCAATTATATGCTGGTTATAGTGAAGAGTATATTCATAGTAAAAGAATAAAATATGGGGTTACAATCACTCCAATGAAAACTGGTAATCAAAAAAGACTTGTAGATGGTTTTTGTTATAAGTTAACCAGTAGAAAATCATATAATGGAATTATAAATTATCTGAGTGATGGCGGTCTTAACCCATATGAAAAGCTGAAAGATGCGAATGATAATTTTGTAAAGGATAAAAAGGGTGATTATATATTTCTCTATCGTGATTTGTTTTATGCCCCAAGATTAACCGAACAATTTTTTATATCAACACAAACAAGATTATTTAAGGGGTTTGAAGAATATAAAAACGTTCATAAAGTTACTTTTGACATTGAAACAACTGCATTGAGATATCAAATTGGACGTGTATTCACTATTGGTGTTAGAGATAATAGAGGCTTTGAAATTATATTGGAAGTTGAAAAACTGAATGATGATGATGCGGAAATTAAACTTATTCAGCAATTTTTTAATTTAATTGATTATCTCAAGCCAGCAGTCATAATGGGATATAACTCTGAAATGTTTGACTTTGAATTTCTTCTTGGTAGGGCAAAAATATTAAAAATGGACATAACCAAACTACCAATGGGTTTGAGAGAAGGAAGCCAAATCAGGAGAAGGGCAAATACATCAGTTAAATATGGAAACACTGCAGATAAATTCACTGCAACTGAAATGTGGGGATTTTCCATTATTGACATTATGCATGCTGTGAGAAAAACAGCAGCAGTTAACAGCGACATTAAAGCAACAGGCTTAAAGTATATTGCCAAGCATGAAAAATTGGCAAAACCCAATAGGACATACATTGCAGGAGAAGATAATTCAATTGGAAAATATTATTATGAAAATAAAGTTTTCTTAATTGATGAAAAGAATAATTATGTTCAAGTTCCTGAAGATTATCAAGCAGTTGCAAGAAAATTATATGTACTTCAAGCCAATAGAGATAAATTTACACCTGAAGAATATAAGAAAAAAAGGAATACTCATTTTGATGAAGATAAGAAATTCGTCAACTGGCTGATAACTGAGGCAGCACCAAAAGGTTTAACTACATTTATTGGTGGTAGAAAACTTGTAAAACAATATCTTCTTGATGACCTTTGGGAAACCGAACAGGTTGATGATTTATATAATCAGTCATCATTCATGTTGGCTAAAATAGTTCCAACAACATATCAGCGTGTTTGCACTATGGGAACTGCTGCAATATGGAACTTGCTTATGACAGCATGGAGTTATGAAAACGATATTGCTATTCCAATTTGCGATAAAAACGAAAGGTTTTCAGGTGGGTTAGCAAGATGTTATAAATCAGGATATACAAAGAGACTTATTAAAATTGACTATGCTTCTCTTTATCCTATGATTCAGCTTACCGAAGGTGTATTTCCAATATTTGATATTACTGGTGTGTTGAAAAAGTTGTTGCTATATCTTACAACAACACGTAACATCTATAAAAAGATGGCAAATGGTGCTGAATTAAATAATGAAGAAGTTACACTATTAAGGCAGATTGACCCTGAAGTTCATATTAAATATATTAATAAAGAATTAACATCAGCCGATACCGCAATGTTTAAAATCAAGCAGTTACCTATTAAGATTTTGAACAACTCATTGTTTGGTGCTTTGGGTTCGGCAATATCATTTAACTGGTCAGATAATGTTTGTGCTGCTCGTATTACTTGTACAGGTAGGTTACATTTACGTCATGCAATATCATGGTTTAGTAGATTTGGATGTATAGCATTACTTGCTGTTACTGATGGTATTAATTTCCATTATCCAGAAAAAACAAAAATCAGAGTTACTGATGAGGGAATAAGTGAGGGAGAAACTGAGGGATTGATTGAAGAAATGTGGCAATATGATGGCAAAACTGGAATAAAAGCATTAATTGCCAAATACAATAAAGAAGAAATGAAACCACCGTTCATGTCGGTGGATGATGATGGTGAAAGTATTTCTTGCCTCAACCTTTCACGTATTAATTATGGCACAATGTCAATGGTGAAAGACAAGAAAACTGGTGAAGAAAAAGAAAAGATTAAACTTACTGGTAATACAATAAAATCCAAAGTGATGCCTGAATACATTGAAGAATTTATTGATAATGGTTTGAAATTAATTCTTCAGGGTAAAGGAAAGGAATTTGTTGAATATTATCAAAGCTATGCAGAGGATATTCGCTACATGAGAATTCCATTGAAAAAAATAGCAAGCAAAAGTAAGGTAAAGGTTACAATTAGCAACTACAAGAAAAGAGGCAAAGATAAAAATGGTAGGGATAAAGGAATGCAAGCGCATATGGAGTTACTGATTGAAAAAAGAAATGCAATTGCTGAAAAACTTTTCGAAGAACACAAGCACGAATTTAATTTAACTAAATCTAAAGAAAATCTTACGATTGATGATAAGATGAAATTCGTGATAAATTATATGCCACAAGAACCTGAATTGGATAGTGTGGTATATTATGTGAATACTGGTTATAGAAAATCACATGGCGATTCTCGTAAAATTACTGATAAGACAACTGGAAAAGAAAGATTTTGCGCCACACTTATTGATAACGAAGACCTTATCAATAATCCGAATATGACTGGTGAATATAATTATGAAAAATATTTGGACGCATTTAACAGTAGAGTAGAGGCACTTCTTGTTGGATATGACCCAGAAATTAGGAATAAAATTCTTGTCACAATAGATAAGAATGGTGATTTGGTGAAAAACGAATTTCCATCATATCAATTGGAATTGAAAAATTTTGATTTGGATGATTATGATGAATCAATGCATCTTGAAAAACTTGAAGCTGATTTTTGGAACAAGACTGGCTATGACCCAAGACTGGTTTGGAGTGGCTTTAAATTAAATGAAAGCAATAAAGTATATTACGAAATATATCAAAATGCATTAGATTATTTAAATGATTTAATGACAAAGAGCAATAAGCCACGAATTAAATCAATTAATTCAGATTATGGTGAGGGTGATTTGGTTTTGGTTAAAGATGGTAGCGAATATCATGTTGGAGCGTTCAATGGCGTTTATATTCAAATTGTTAGAACAAATGTTCAAGTTCCTAAAAGTGAAATTGAATTGGAATTGGACAGGCGAAGAGAGGAAGAAGCACAAAAGTTAAAAGATTTGGAAGCATCATCATTAACCACTAAAACAGATAAAGATTTATATTTAGAAGCACTCAGCAGAAGAAGAGAAATATATTTTGAAGACTTTAAAAAGCAATTTAAGATTCCAGCAGATAGAACAATGGAATCATTGTTTGCTGAAGTTGAGGAAGCAGGTAAAACATTTGAATTATACGTCACAAATCGTGAAATTGAGTTGGAAGAAAATGAAGCTGCAGAAAATATGGATGGTTATGATAGTAGCTTTGTTGATGATTCTGACTGAGATTAATTGATAGTATTAAGTATTTATATGAAAATATACTATCATGAAATTGACTAAAAAAGAGTTGTATGAAATCATTGATACCAATGGTGAGTTAATAGGAAGCGATGATATTCCAAAATCAGGCAGTGATTTAGAAACTCAAGCTAACAATACAACAGATTATAATGCTAAAATAGGCATGCAGCCATTTAGGTATGACATGCTTGGTCGCTTTGGCTTTACATTATTGCCATTTTTTGAGGGCAAAGAAAATCAAGGTCAGACAGAATTACTTAACGATTTAGCTAAGTTAATGTACGATAAGTACATGGAAACATTGGAATATTACTACAGAAATCCTAATAAATTAAAATCAGATTTCAGAATGCATTCTGAACATGATTTTGAAACCCAACCTGAAGATAGAAAAAAAATAGATTTCGATTGGGCAAAAAAAGTCATTAAATTAATTCAACCACATTTTGAAAAATCATTTAAAGAACCTGAACAGCTTGATGAAAATGCGGTTGTTGAAGATAAAATGCTTGACAAAAAGGGTGAAGATGAAATTTCAAAAAAAGGTGAAGATAAGGAAGTTAAAGACAAGCAAGTTGAAAAAATTGCTGGGTTAATTAGTAAAAAATTCGATAAACAAGATATTGACAAATTAATAACCCTATTGGAAAGAAAAGCATAATGGCTAATTCAGAATTATACGGTAAAACATTTAGGATACATCCAGAAATAGTGAAGCATATTCAAGCTGCATTAGTGTCTAATCCAACTGGAGAGGGTGTTAAAAGAGCAAAATTCATTGTTAAAAATGGTGCTCTTAGTTATCAGGAATTGAAAGGTTTAAAACATTTCTTCGATACATTTAATCCCCAGACAAATAGCAGGGTACAATATGAACTTGCGGGTGGAGATTTAATGAAATCAGAAGTTGAGAAAATACTGGCAAGAGAAAGAAGTGCCGTGAAAAGAGGTAATGAAATTAAGCAAGATATGAATGTTGATGTTAATCTTGGTACTAAACCGTATCAAACACCAAGACTGAATGAAGAAAAGAAAAAAGATGAATTGACAAAAAACGCTGTGGCAATAATTGTCAATGATGATAATAAGATTTTATTGCTAAAACGTTCTGACGACCCGAAGATTTGGCAACCAAGCAAATGGGCACTGGTTGGTGGTGGAATTGAAAAGGGAGAAAAGCCAGATGAAGCGGTTAAGAGAGAAATTAAAGAAGAAACTGAATTAGAAATCGATAAATTTATAAAAACATTTTCAATTCAAAGACATAAGAATAGCATTGAGCATGTATTTGCTTGCAGATATTCAGGTGACCCCACTGATGTTACATTGAATGATGAGAATACAAAATATGGTTGGTATGATACAAAAGAAATTGATTTTTTGGATACAGTACCACATCTTATGGAATATATAGTACTTGCTTTTAAAAATTATGATGAGTAGGTATTTATTATAAATAACAAGAAAAACTAAAAATACAATCAAATGAGTAGATTAGAAGGCATTAGCTTACCATTCAGAAAAAAACTTGTCGCAAAAAACGAATATGACGAAAATGATAAGTATGAAGTTGGACACCCAAATGCATTGTCAACAGGCGATGAAAAAGGTAAAGGTGTTGTAAACGAACAAGTTGGTGGAGCAACAGATATTAAATCAAGAGAATTCTTGATGGCAAAAAACAGATATAACAGAAACAGGGAGTATAATGATGCTACTGCATAATGTTGAATGAGATTAAAATATTTTTTAATAACGTTAAGAATTTTCGTCATTTACTGACTGAAGGCGTTGATGATAAAACACTTGTAGATGCCATAAACAATTACAGGTATTTACATGTTTATTATGACGGTGATGATAGCAATGCGAGAGGCTGGCGTGTGGTAAGACCATATCGCTTGGGCACGCTTGTGCTGAGTCCAAAAACCGAAAGTCCGAATAATGGCGCATTGGCATTAAGGGTATGGCAAGAAGCTGGCGATAGTGAATCACAAAGATTTGGAGATAGTAAAGGAAGACGCAGGGACGAACATGAATACTGGTCTTCTGAAGGTGGAGAAGCTGGTTGGAGATTATTTCTCGTTCATAATATAACACAGGCATATCCAACTGGAAAAAGATTTGTTGATAATAATGGAAATCCACTAATACCGCCAAAATATAAAGCAAATAGTGATAAGTTTATACCAACAGCAGTGGCTTGGGTGTCACTGAGCAAAGCACCCGAAAAGAAACCTTTAGGTACTGTTGTTGCACCAGCAATCATGACAAAGGGAGAAGAAGAGCCAATAATTGCAAAAGGCAGATTAACTAAGGATATTGTCAGAGGTTTGTATAACTATGCAATGAACATACGTAAAGAAAAGGTAAATAGTTTTATTGTTACAATTGATAATTTGGGAAATTATCGCTTACGTAAAGCAACAAGAAAAAGTTTGCCAAAGAATGAAAAACTTGTTGGTGATTTGGGTGCATTGTATTATAAATATGTTAAACCACCTAAAACTACCGACCCTGCAGCAGATAGATTCATTGAAAAAGAAAAACAAAAAACATTAAAAGACTTGCAGGTACAGAAAGTTAAAGAAAATATTAAAAATTCTCCTGTTGAAAGAAAGACTTTTTTCAAATAAGGAAGTATTTATAAAAAAGTATAAAAATTTATAAAATGGCAAAAGCTGATTTAAATAAACTTAAAGCAGAAATTGAAACTCGTAAAAAAGAGAAAAACGTAGTACCATCAAATCTTGGAGAAAGTGTTGGTAGTGGCGTTGCTCCAAGAGATGTATTTTTAAATGGATTGTTAACATCATTAACAACTGGTAGGGAAACAGCTTCTACTAATTTGGTGAAAATTGTTGAAAATAAGGTGGCACAGAAAAAGGGAGAAGTAGGTAAAATGCGTGTTAATGAAACAGTTACTGCTCCACAAGAACGTCAACCAATACCAATGCCAACTGTGGATAGGGCAGATATGTCTCCTGAAAGAGATGAACAATTATTCCGTGACTTGGAAACTAAAAGAAAGCAAACTTTAGCTGAATCAATGTCTGAATACATACAAGCACCTGCAGTTGGTGCACCAATGAGAAATCAGCCACCACAACAGCAACAAGCACCAATGAATTTAAATGAACAGTATCTTGCAGAAAATGTTAAGAAAATTGTTAATAATTATTTGGCAGAAAGTTTAAGTCCAATATTTGAAGGTGCAATAAAAGATACAATACTTGAGATGTATGCTGTTGACAGAATTAAAGAGGTGTTGAGTGAAGTATTGAATAAAGATACTGTTAAGCCATTAGTTTACGAAGTGATTCGAGAAATTCAAGCAAAATCAAAGCAAAATAAAGCGCAATAAGAATTGCGCTTTTTTTATGGTTAATTCTGTATTTATGAATATACTATATTTCGAGTCATGACATATGATGAATTTTTAAATTTCTTGGATAGCTTTGAAGAAATTAAATCCTTTGCTGGTAAGATAAATGCAGCCAATCAAAATTTACAGAGAATTGGTTCTGGTAGTGGCAGAGCCGTTTATGATATTGATGGGACTAAAGTATTGAAAGTTGCAAAAAATCAGAAAGGTGTTGCACAAAATGAAGTCGAAGCAAGTATTGGACATTATGCCGAAAATGAGCATATTTTAACAAAAGTTTTTGAATCAGCCAATGATGATACATGGTTGGTTGCAGAAAAGGCAAAAAAAGTTGGCGAAAAACGTATTAAAGAACTCACAGGCATTCCAAGTCTTAGCGACCTTAACATGTATTTAAAAAATCATGATGCAGAAAGTCATGGACAAAGGCGAATATTTGGAATAGATGATGAAATTAAAGAACAATTAGATGAAAACGAATTTATACAGGAGTTATTATATTTTGCTGCAAATTATTCGCAGCATACTGGCGATTGGAGCAGACCAAGTAGCTATGGTGAAGTATTGCGTGATGGACAGCCAACCATTGTTTTAACAGATTATGGTTTAAATGATGAGGTGTATGGTACATATTATGATTGGCAGAGAAAGCAACAGCAACGACCATACAGGATATATGAATTCATTGGAAACGATGGCGGAAATGATGATTTTCTTTCAGATATTGGTGGGACAGATGAAGTGAGAATGGGATGGGCAATGCTTCCATATGGCGTTGATGATAATGTCATGAACGAAGTAGATGTACCACCAGTAAGAGAATATTCATTGGAGGATGCACAACATGCCAAAGAATTGGCTCAAATGCTAACTCAAAAAACTGGACTGCCAAAACCAATTTATATTTCAGGTGGCTCATTTGGATATGCATTTCGTCTTGGCAATGAAATGGTGTTAAAATTAACAACTAATTTATTGGAAGCAGAATCTTCATTGAAGGTACTCAAGCACGGTCCTCCGAAACATCTGGTTATTATTTATGATGTTTATAAAATAGTCGATACTGAGACAAATAATTCATTATTCGCAATTATTCAAGAATATATACCCGATAGACCAACAAGTTTGTTTAGTAAATATAATAACATAATTGATAAAATAAGTCCATTCGGATTGGATAGTTTTGAATTGATTAAAAAGATACGTAGGGGTAATGATTATAATGAAATCATTCAGCTTGCTAAAGGTATTTTAACTGAAAATCCAGAATCGGGTGTAAGTGAAATTGATAGAACGTGGGCGTATGAATATATTGTTGGCATATTAGATATTAAAAAAGAATTAATTCAATTTAATATTAGGTCTGACGATTATACTAACCTAACTAACCTTGGATATAAAAATGGCGTGCTAAAATTTTTTGATATTGGTGGTATGCGTAAAACAGTTGAACCAGAAATGGCTGCAAATGATATAATATATTTACCTGAAGGCGAAGAAATTACTGAAGTTTATGAAAAATCTGTTGCAGATAGGATTGCTCAACAAATTTCACAAAAACTTGGATATAACCAGCCTCAATATATAGCAAGTGGTAATTTTGGTGCAGCGTATGATATTGGTGGTGGTAAAGTATTAAAAATAACTAAAGATAAGACAGAAGCTATTGAAAATTTAAAACTTATTGACAAACCATTAAAATATATTGCACAACCATATGAAGTATTCAAAGTCAATTCAAAATCTGGCGATGAAACTATACCAGAAACATATGTAATAATACTTGAAAAACTTGATACGGATAAAAATATAATAGACAATTTCAAAAGATTGGAATATGTATTCGGTTCAATTTTAAAAGTTAGGATTTATAGCGCAATTGAATCATATCTTGACACATATACTGAACCCCCAATAAATAAAGAAAAAATTGATAATTATTTAAAAAAGAATCCACGAGATGCAGAATTTTTCTATAGTTTGATGAGAATCAATGAAGAATTAAAAGAATATGATGTGGAAAGCAGAGATTTTATGTCACCAGAAAATCTTGGATACAAAAAAAGTGGTGCATTAGGATTCTTTGATGTTGGTTTTGGAAATGCACTTCAAAATCCTGTTGGTACAAAAGAAATTACCGTAGATGAAGACGGCTCATCAAAATTTTCAACAGATACTGCAATGGGTCAAGATGAATTTCCATCATATAATCAAAACGATACGTCACCATTAACAGATAATAACGTTCCACCAATTGATGAAGATTTGGAATATAATCATGTTGTTGGTGATGCAACTGAAGATGAATATATGATGACCGAAAGGAAATTATCATATATGCCAAATGCTAAAGCTGTTACCGTTAAGAAAAAATGTAGATTGGGTGGTTTGGGAAATACCAGTGTAGCTTGTAATCAGGGCGATATTAATAATTTGGAATTTAAAAATATAAATGAGGTCAAAGAAGATATTGCTGACGAAACATTTAAAGACTTGTTTAAGGGTAAAAGAGGTGTTGCTGTTGGAAAGGTAAGTAAAAATAATATTAGGCGTATTGAAAAAAATGGTTTTGGTATTTTTCTTTTACATCGAACTTCAAATGGTACGAATGAATGGATGGGAATTGTGTTTAAAAACGAAAAGAAAAATGTAGCTGAAAAATTATTAATGCTTGCAAAACAACGTGGTGGTTCATTAAAACCTAACAGTGCGGAAGAAGCAAAATTAATATTTGGAATGCTTGATTTTAGTCAGCCAGCAATTGAAAAATATATTCAAAAACATTTTAATTCGGTTAATGAAGACATAAAAAAAAAGTTTAATAAGACTTATTACCGTGCTGTAGAAAATAATGCAGGTAAGACTGTTAAATTTAAACCACAGGGTTTCTATGAGGCAATTGATGATGAAGGAAATCCAGTAATTAAATATGACACACATTGGATAAGTGATAAACCTGAAGTTGCTGCAAGTCATAGTGTGGGTGGTGCTGTGCTTGGATTATATTCTATGTTCAGACAGCACGGTAAATCTCCAAATATTTTTTATATTTACGGTATAAATGAAGAACCTGATGTTGATATTTCGCATTGGGATATGGGTGATTTTGCTTTGTTACAAGAAGTTAGATACAGAAGACCCGTGAGGGGTAAATATGTTGGCAAAGTAACAATTACCGATGAATTAAAAGAAAAATTGAATGCATATTATGAAATGATTAGTGGTGATGAATACGATACACCAATTTACGACCCAGAATATGAAAGACAAATGAAAATTGCTCAAAATACTGATTATGATGAACTTGTTGATAATATGAAATCAATGGTACATGAAAATATTGATTTAAAGAAATATGATGAACAATTTCCAATAATTATTGATGACGAAATTGAGGGGTTAACTATTAGGAATAGAATTCCCAATATGAGTTCAATTGAGGCATCTTTTAATGATTATGAAATATTAAATGGCATTAGAAAGGTATCGTTTTCAACATCATTTCCAGAATATACAAAAAATCCAAAGTCATATTCACATACTGAAGAAGAACGAATAATAAATTTGGCACAGGAAATTGTAGATAATAAAGAAATTAATCCACTAATTATCGCAATAGATGAGCAAGGTCCATATGTGCTCGAAGGTGGACATAGATTTGATGCTCTTAGAAAATTAGGAATAGATTCATTTCCCGCAATAATTGTTTTAGACTTAGATAGTATGAAAGATAAAACTAATTTGAATGAGGCGCAATTAATGTCACTTCAAGAACTTCCATTTAAAGATGAAGTATTGCAACATGGTGGTAATATATATAGTGTTGGTGGTGCTGTACGTGATGAATTTTTGGGTAAAGAAAGTAAGGATTTGGATATACTTATTACTGGTATTCCAATGGATGAATTGGAACAAATACTTTCAAGGTATGGTCGTGTTGATGCAGTCGGCAAATCATTCGGCATCCTGAAGTTCAGACCTAAAGGTGGCGAAGAAATAGATATTGCAATACCGAGAACTGAAAAGCCATCAGGTGAGGGTGGTCATAAAGGTTTTGATGTAACATCCGACCATGCATTACCAATTGAAAAGGATTTGGAACGCAGAGATTTTACCATTAATGCAATAGCTAAAGATGTTGAAGGAAATATTATTGACCCGTTTGGTGGACAAGAGGATTTAAAAAATAAGACTATTCGCATTGTTAATCCAGAAGCATTTAGCGATGACCCATTGCGTATGCTTCGTGCAGTTCAATTCGCAAGTCGTTTTGGCTTTAAAATTGAGCCTCGAACAATGAAAATGATTCAGAACAATGCCAGTCGTATTAAAGAAATACCTGCAGAAAGAATTTTGACAGAATTCGATAAAATTATCAAAAAGGGTGATATGTTGACAGGTGCTCAATTATTAAAAGACACTGGATTATTTACCCAAATATTTGGATTTGATATTAAACAATCAACAATTGATAGGAGTCCATTTGATGACGTAAAAACAATGGGTGAATTTATTTTCTTATTAACGAGATTATTATCAAATCCTGCTGAGTTTTATAAAAATAATTTAAAAGGTGATATTGATACATATAAAGAAATCAAAGCACTTGATATGGCATTTAATAGTGCTGAAGCAACAAACTTAATTGAAGCGAGAGCGGTTGCATCGAACATGTATTTGATATCACCACAATCACTTCAAAGCAATATTTTACCTGCAGTCATTAAAACAGCAGCACAAGAATTATTACAAGGTAAATATCCAAAAACCGTTAACGATTTGGCGATTAATGGTAATGATTTAATGCAACTTGGTTTACAGGGCAAGGCAATTGGTGACATGCAAAAAATATTATTACTTAAAATTTATTCAAATAAGTTACGTAACGACAAAAAAGAATTAACCATATTTGTAAATGAGAAAAGATAAGCTAATAAGAGAACAGCAACGAATTAAATTACTGGAAGATTCTGGTATTAGTATTGTTCAAGGTGCGAACTTAATATCTGTTGATATTCAACCTGAATATGAAAGTTATATTAGTTTTAATTTAGATTCATACATTTCTTTTTTAAATGATAGTTTTGATGCATTGAACTCACTTACATTTTTATATAATGGTCATGATACATTGGGAATGGTTAGTCAACCTGAATATGTAACATGGTTAATGGAGCAGGGGTTAAATGAAGAAATACTTGAATCATCCAGATTTTACGATAAGGGTTATGCCTTTTTCAGATATTGCATGGACGAGGGAATTGATGAAGAAGAAATTGTAAGACTTGTCAAATACATGATTGAAAACAATATCAATGATAGTCGTGATATTGATGAAGAAATGTGGATTGGATATATGAATAAGTATGGATATGATTTAAGTGATGTTAAAGATTTGCTTGAAAATGCCGATGATATGATAAATATTCCAGATTTAATGGATTTTCTTAGGAATTATTCTGGAAAGTTAGTAATTTGCGGGGGTGGAATTAATGAATGTTTAAAAGAAGTTGAAATAGCATTAATGGCATTAGATAAAAATTATAGTGTATTAACAAAATTTACGTATTAATGGCAGGTATTTACATTATAAAAAATAATATAAATAATAAGGTTTATATTGGTAGTACATTAAAATCGATTAATTTTAGATTTAAAACACACATAAAATTGCTCAACAATAGTAAACACGAAAATCCATTATTACAAAATGCATGGAATAAATATGGTGTTAAAAATTTTACGTTTGAAGTAATTGAAAAATTTGAAAATATTACAATTGATGAGTTGTTATTGCTTGAACAACAGTACATATCCAAATTTAATTCAATAGATAAAAATTTTGGATATAATATTTGTAAAGTGGGTAAATCACGTGCGGGGTGTAAATGGAATGATGAATCAAAGAAAAAAAGATGTGGCAGTGGTAATCCAATGTTTGGAAAGGGATATCTTAGAAGGGGTAAATTAAATCCAATGTTTGGAAAATCATTATCTGAATCACATAAAAACAAAATGTCAATGAAGTTAAGAGGAATGAAAAAACCAATAATTGGCATAAAATTATCAAAACCAGTAATTATGTTAGATATTTATAATAATGTAGTAGATGAATTTTCATCATGCAGTGAAGCAACCAATATAACAAAAATATTGCACATATCGGAAGTATGTAATAATCAAAGAAAAACTGCTGGTGGATATATTTGGAAATGGAAATAAATTAAAATATGAATAATATATCATATAGTGCTGTTGTTTTGGATGATGAATCAAGGAATAAATTGATTAAAATATTTAAACCTATGATACCTGAAAAATATGAAATAATTGCACATCACATGACAATAAAATTGGGTGCATTGGATGAAGATTCTCAGGCAAAAAGAGATATGATTGAGGGTAAGACGATTATATTAAAAGTATTGGATTATGCTATTGATGAAAAGGTGATGGCAGTTGGTGTTAGTGGTTATGAATCAATGAATGCAAAGCCACATATAACACTTGCTGTAAATAAAAGAGAAGGTGGAAAACCTGTGATGTCCAATTATTTAAAGGACTGGAAAGAAGTAATTGTGCCGTTAGATTTGACTGGAAAAGTAACTGAAGTAGAATTTAAATGATATGAATGAATTTATTCGAGAAAGACAGGACATTGAATACGAAAAAGCCTTAATAGTACAAAAAGAGTTTATGGCATTAGCCGAAAAGGACGGATATTTTTGCATTCCTTCATGGAGCAGCCAAGATAGAGATGAGCATTGGGATGTGCTGATGATTAAAGGAAGTGCAAATGAAGAATTATACGTTGATGTTAAAAACGAAAAGGATGTAACAAAAAAACATGACTGTACTTGGCTTGAAGAGAAAAATACTGAGGGAAAAACAGGATGGCTGTTCGCACCAAAATTAAATGGGATTGTGTTTGAAAAGTCTGACCGTTTTATTTATGTTGACATACATGGACTAAGGCAAATATATGATGAAAAAGTTGAAGACAAACTTGGTTTAGTTTATGGTGGAATGACAAAACCAAAAAATGTATTAGAATTATTATATAAAAGATATTATCGATTGGGAATGGAGAACCAGCCAAGATATGATACAGTAGTTTTGGTTAGATTTAGTGATATAGATAAATATATTTTAAAAACATTTATGAAGTAAATGATAAAGAGATTAGCTGCATTTGATTTTGATGGCACGTTAATAAATTCTCCTGAAAAGGAAGAAGGAAAAATACAATGGCAGGAAAAGACTGGTCACCCATATCCACACATGGGATGGTGGGGAAGACCAGAGAGTTTGGATTTGAATGTATTTGATATAAAGCCATTTCCAATCGTATTGCATCAATTAGAAAGAGAGCAATCAATACCAGATACTTTTGTTATAGTATTAACGTCAAGACAAGAAAAATTGCGTCCACAAGTTCAGGCAGTATTGGATGCCAATAATATTCATGTTGATAAACTTGATATGAAATATGATTGGAAGGATAAGGGGCAAAAAATTTTAAATTATATCAAACAATTCCCAGATTTGGTTGAAATTAATGTCTATGATGATATGGAAGAACATATTATTGCATATGACGCTATAAGAAGCCAAATGCCAGAAGGAATTAGTTTTAATGTATATCATGCAAATAAAGGTGATTTGGTATTAACTGAATCACTCATTAAAATATTGAATATTATTAATGACGAAATTGAAAATTTAATTTGAACGTATTTATAGGAAATTAATATACAATGATTGACATGAGATATAAGCCATATTTTCTTCCACAGGTAAATGCACCATTTGATTTGGTGCTTCAAAAACTTGATGAAGAGGGTGTGGGTTATGACATGGTTCAAATAGACCCAAATGAATTAAATGGTTCACAGGGTATTACTTTTTCTGATGAAGTGGGTGGAGTTAATCTTGATGACATGAATCCAATTTGGATTGATGATGAAAATAATATACTTGATGGTCATCATAGGTGGATTAAGGCAATGATGCAAAGCATGCCAATGAAAGCTGTTAAAATTCATATGAATAATAAAGATGCTTGTAGATTGCTGAATAAAATACAAGACATTTATGAATATGAACAAAAGCAAGGATTGGAAGAAGTTGAAGTACAAGATACAATAAATTATTATGGTGATGATGAAAATCAGTTTTTAACCTCATTGGAAGAAGATAATGCTGCAATTCAAGCAGAAACGGAAGAAAAAAACGCAAAAACAATCATTGCTTATCGTAAAGAACCAATAAATGAACGTTCTGTGGTTGGAAATTTTTTCATGATGAATCCAACTGAGGGGTTTAATAAATATCAAATTGATTTTGATAATCTTCTTGACACAAATGAATTGGGAATAGCATATAAAGATGGTCAAGAACCTGTTGATATCTTAGCAAAGATTTGGTTTCCAAACGTAAATTTTGAAAAAATTGGTGAAAAATATAACTTGCCATCAATAAATATAAAAACCAAAGCAATTGCAGAAAAGGCAATGAAATATGGTTATGATGGAATTAAATTTGGTGATAAATTAATACAAGGATTAAAATAATTAATGTTATGAGCACATATAAAATTACAAACGTGACTAATCTCGCTGGAAAGCGTGACCATAAATATAATTCGATTTTGGATATCGACTATGTTGATGGAATGATGAAAAAAACGGCTAAAGTGAAACCGGGTGACAGTCTATATCTTACTGTTTCAACACTTCCACTTTCAGTACACAGACTAAGAGTAAAAAAATTAATTACTGTTACGGAAGTTAGTGCCACTGAATTAGAAGGAATAGTAAAAAAATCTCAACCAAAGCCAAAGGAAGTAAAAAAAGAGACGGCTGTTTCACATGAAGAAGACGATTCTCCAAAAAAGACCGCTAAAAAGAAATATACCAAAAAAGAAGATTAATTTTCTGACTGTTAATCATATAGATTTTAAAGCCAACAAATAGTTGGCTTTTTTTATCAAAAAGTCTTTCATCTTTGATGTTTTTGGATTATTTTTACGTATTTAATAATAAATTACATTAATTTATAATATTTTATAATTTATATGGACGGCAAAATTAAAGTTTTATTCTATAACCTTGATTCTGCTGGTGTTAATTACTTTAGAACACTAACACCTGCAATGGAAATCGAAAGAAATCACTCTGATGAATTTTATGTAGAAATTAATCCTAAAATAGACTTCAATGACCCAAGTTTCGTTGAATATCTAAAATCATTCCATATAATTCATTATCACCGTCAATTCTTACCAGACAGCAAACAAATGTTAATGTTGGCTAATGAATTGAAAAAATCAGGAACAATATTAATAGTAGATATTGATGACTATTGGCAGCTACATAAAAAGCATCCATTTTATGCAATGGCAATTGAAAGAAAGTTGCATATTCCAATATTGGAAAACCTTAAAATTGCCGATTATGTAACAACTACAACCGATTTATTTGCCGATGAAATTCGCAAAGTAACTGGTAAAGATAATGTTGGTGTTTTCTATAACTCAGTTGACCCTATATGGATGAAACAATTCCAGAATAACTGGAAACCAGACCCAAACGGATTGGTGAGAATTACTTATATGGCTGGTTCATCTCACATGGCTGACGTTGAACAACTTGAAGGTGTTGCAAACTGGTTAGATGCAGACCCCCAAACACATGGCAAGTTTAAAATAATTATAGCTGGATGGGATACCGAAGGAAACACAACAGATATTACATTCAATCAAAACTTTGGTGCTGAACTTCAGAAAAGAGGTTTGTGGACTAATCAAATGGTAAAAGCAATCAATAATACACGTGGAAATGTAGATGCTTTGCCAAACTTACCTGATGACCTTAAAGAAAAATATAGGGGTAAGGTATTTGACCAAAAGCAGAGAGATATTAAATCAATTGAAAGTGTTTATTTACATTATGAGAAGATTTTAACTGATAATCATAGACTTATCACCAATCAGGATTATTTGCAATGGCTTATGAATTTCGAAAGAAATGTTTCATATCCAGATGAAGGTAATTTTGCAAGACGTTGGACACAGAAAGCAAATATTTATGCACAGGTTCTTGACGAAACTGATATTGAAATTGCTCCACTTGCAGACAATTCATTCAACAGAATGAAATCAAATCTAAAACAAGTTGAATGTTGGTCAAGGAAACTTCCGATTGTTTGTTCTGACATTCCACCATATAATGTGCATGGTAGGCATATGGAAAACTGTGTCTTAATACCAAACGAAAAGAATGCACATAAATATTGGAAAAAATATCTAAAAAAATTAATACTGGATGCCGATTTAAGAAAACGTTTAGGTGAACAGTTGTATGAAGATTTTAAAGAAGAATATAATCTTGCAAATGTAACCAAAAAGCGTGTTGAATTCTATAAAGCAGCAGTAGCAAAAACATTAGCAATAGTATAAAATGGGAAAAGGTAAAAAAAACAAAAAGGATTTTAAAATTCTTTGCGAAACAGTAAGGAAGGAATTTGATGAAAAGCCAATACATGGTAATCCGTCAATTAAACTTAGTGATAATCTTATCAAAGCGATTGCAAAATCGGCATCATTGAACAAATCAATTGTTAAAAGTGATAAGAAAATGATTAAGAAGTGGCAAAAAGAATACATGAATGAATTGTTTTCTGATTTTCAAAGGCTTGTTCGCAACTATAACGAAAAAATGGGATTTAAAGCCAATAAATTGATAAATGAAATTGATAGTCTAAAAAATCAGAAAAATAGACTTAAAAATGAAATAAATGCACTTCAGAAAGAAAAAGAAGCGTTGTTGGCTGAGTCGAAATGAAAAAATTTTTTCAAAAAATACTTCTCTGGATTTACATTAAGTATCATACAATTATGGTGGCAATAAGTATTGCTTTGTATAATACCGAAATTGAAATACTTAAAGCCGACCCCAATAATTTGCAGGAAAGGGATAAACGTGTGCAGCGTAAATTACATCGTAATCCTTTACTTGAAAAATTTTATGCTGGTCAGAGTGATGAAAAATATGTTCAGGAATATTATGAAGTGTTAAAAAAAGCCGATAAATTCATACAAACAGCCACACCGCATCATAAGGCAGCTACTATGGATAAGTATTTGCGTTTTGATGATGCAAAAGACCCCTACGGTAAACGTTATAGCAATACTGCTTTTTTTGATGAAAAGCATAAACATGCAGGGAAAACACTTGGTGAAGTATTGGAACTTGAAATGAAAGAAAGAGCAACCAATGATGATGATTATGAACTTTTATATATATTCAATAATCAACCAATTGAAATTGGATTGAAAAATATCATGGATGTTGTTGAAAAAACAAAAAAGCAAGATGCTGAACATGAATATGAAGTAGTTGACATGCTTAGAAAATCCAAGTCACTTGAATTTCCAATAAAAATTGAACATAATAATAATGATATTACTAATAAGATTGAGCAACTTACTGAATTTTTACATGTTAAAAAGATTGGCTTTGAACATAGGCAATTGGAATTTTTCATACCAATAAAGTTTAAAACATCAGACGTGACTGACCAATCAGAAATTTTTAATGAACTTATTGATATTAAGGAAGTTTTTATCAGAGATAAATATGGTAAGTTAATTGCTTTTGGTGTAACCAAATTTATAAAAAGAATAATATATAATGATACCCACGAAGTTTGGAAATTTCATGGAATTGAAATGAAACAAATGGGAATTTAAATTAAAATAATATGGGAAATTTTTTAGAAAATCTTAAAAAAGACCTTGAGAATGGAGAATTTAATTCAGAGGCAGCAAAAAGAATAAATGATATTAGCAAATTGGCTGATGAGAAAAAAGATGCTGAATTATTAATTGAAAAGCGTTTAAAAGAAGCTGGCGTGAAAACTGTTACTGAAGAAGATGTTGTTAAAATCAATTCACAATATGAAGAACAATTAGAAAATGCAAAAAGGCAAGATGCGGTAAATAAAGCATTGGCAACTCTAATTGAAATCGAAGATATGGTTAAGGCAAGTATTGATGATATGTTTTCATATGTAGAAGAACTTGAACATACATTTGAAAAGGAATTTGATTCAGAAGACCCAATGTTTGGCGAACTTTATCAGAAAATTGAACAAATTAAAAGTGTTTATGAACCAACTTTAGTACCATATGTACGTAAAGAGGTATAATTTTATTATTAACAATTAAAAACAATTATTTATGGCAAAAAAATTTGAAGAAGTATCTCCAGATGTGGAGAAATTATTTGATGAAGTAAGAGACAAAACTTCAATCCCGCAGTGGATTCAATTTAAAGTGTTGTGTAATAACAAACAGAAAAAAGAAGTTATTAAGGCAGTCAAATCCAACGACCTTGTTGAAACACTTACTGAGGGTGTGAATTTCGCAATCATTATCAATGAAGAAATTTTTAATCAAATGCCAGATGACATGAAGAAAATGGCAATTGACGAATGTTTGGCAGGTGTTGCGGTATCTGATAGTGATGCAGTTTCATTGGAAAAGCCTGATTTTACTACGTATAGTGGTGTGCTGGCAAAATATGGTGATAATGAAGTAATAAAACTAAAAGAATCTGTTAAAAGTCTTTATGATGCACAAAAGCAGAAAGAAGACGAAGAAAAAGCAGCGAGAAAAGGCAAAAGAGGGCGAAAGCCAAAAATGCAATAGTCAATCCTAATTACAAATCCCGATAGCACATGTCGGGATTTTTTATTTATAAGTATTTATAGAAAAATCTTTTATAATGATTACTTATAATATCAAGTTTCCACTTAATGATGACGTGACGCAAAACACGTATTTTAAGATGACAAGAGTGACAAAGGATGCATTTAGTTCAGACTTGTTATTATTGTTGTTAACACAAAAGGGAGAGAGATATTATGAACCAGATTACGGTACTGACTTATTGAAATATATTTTTGAACCAAATGATTCATTAACTGCAAATGATGTTGAACAAGAAATAAAAAGGACGGTTTCATTATATATTCCAAATCTTACAATAAACAATATTACATTTAATTGGAATACAGACGCTGAAGGTCAGCCAATTTCTGAAAATCAATTGAATGTAAACATTAAATTTACATATAATGAAGATGCGTTTACAGAAAAGGGTGAATTAGATTTAAATTTTTAAGATATAAAAAATGGCAACAGATACAACAACAAATGTGATTAGATATGGAAGCAGAACATTCGGAGAAATTAGAGCCGATTTAATTGCGCTAATCAGACAAACATATCCAGAAGTACTCAGCGATTTTACCGATTCAAGCGTTGGTGCGATGCTTATTGACCTTAATGCTGGTGTTGGAAACAATTTAGCGGTCAACACAGATAGAGCATTTCAGGAAACTCAGTTGGAATATGCACAGCAAAAATCTTCCATACTGAATATTGCAAAAAACATGGGATTTAATATTCCAGCACGTAGACCCTCTGTTACCGTTGTTGATATTTCAGTTACCGTTCCCGTTCTTGGTGATAGACCAGACCCATCATATTATCCAAAATTGGCTGCTGGTGCACAAATCATTGGTGCTGGTAAAGTATTTGAAACACAGGATGAGGTTGATTGGAGTTCGCCAGTTAGCAATTTGGGTGACCCAAACCGCTCAATTCTTCCTAACCTCGATTCAAATGGTATAATTATAAGCTATACCATTACTAAAAGAGAAGTCGTTGTAAATGGTTCAACAAATATATATAAAAGAACAATTACATCATCCGATATAGTACCATTTTTTAGTATCACACTTCCCGACCCAGATGTTCTTGAAATAGATAGTGTTATATTGATGGAAGGAACAAACTATTCAGTAAATCCAACAAATTCGGAATTTAATGACCCCGATAACAAGTATTATGAAGTTGATTATTTAGCACAACAAAGAATATTTATTGAAAATACAAATGCATCTCAAACAACCACTACAGGACTTAAAGCTGGTATGTGGCTTGATATTACACGAAAATTTATTAAAGAATTTACAACAAATGGTTATTGTAAACTAACTTTTGGTTCAGGCGATTCAGATGTTAATGCATTTAGAGAAGGATTTTTGAAAGAGGGGGTAAGTAACCAGTATTTCCTATTGAATTTTTTGAATAACACAGCGTTGGGTGAAAAACTTAAAGCTGGATATACGCTGTTTGTTAAATATCGTACTGGCGGTGGGATAAATTCAAATGTTGGTGCGGGAGTTTTAACCAAATTTGGTGCATATACACTAACAGTAATAGGTTCACGTCAAGATTGGAATCAACAGGTACAAAGAAGTTTAGCTGTAACAAATCCAATTCCAGCAATTGGTGGGAATGATGGTTTAAGTATTGAACAAATCAGGCAATTAATAAAATATAACTTTTCAAGTCAATACAGAGATGTTACGTTAACCGATTATTTGACTCAACTTTTTAAGATGCCCGGTAGGTTCGGTTCGCCTTTCCGTGCCAATGTGTTTAAAGAAGTAAATAAAGTAGTTATTTCAATATTATCTCTTGATGAAAGCGGAAAGCTAACCAATACAAGCAATAGCTTATTGAAAGAAAATATTGCTGAATACCTTAGTCAATTTAGAATGATTAATGATTATGTTGAGATTAGAGATGGCAAGATATTTAATTTAGCTTTTGATATTGATGTGTATGTTGAAAATATTAGTGATAATCAAATTGCGAATAATATTATTAATCTCGTTAGAGAATATTTGGATGTTAATGATTATCAAATGAATCAGGATATATTTCTTGGTAGGCTTCAAAGGCAGATTTTAGAGGCAAATGGAGTTATAAACGTTATTAGCATTAAAGTTTATAATAAAGTTGGTGGTCAATATTCGAATAATGTAATTTCTCAGGCTTTTGCCAATACAGCAACAGGCGAGATTCAAATCATCAACAATACAATCCATTCAACTCAAGATTCTATGTTTGAAATTAAATATCCTGAAAAAGATATTAGAGTATTCTTACGTAAGAGCACTGGTTAATGGAAGTAGTAAAGAAAAAAATATTACAAGCACTAACAACGGGAACAGTATATGGTACTGGTTCAACAAAGGTAGTTGTACCTGATGGGTATTATACCAAGCCTGAGAATATTTATCTGGGTTGGACTGGTGCTACGGGTGGTCAGGGTACGGTTATAATTCCTGATTTAGATGTTGTTTATAATATTAAAATTTCTCTTACTGCAGAAATGGAAGATATTGGATTCTTTGATGCATATTTCATTGAAGATGTGATTGCAGATGTGCCAGAACCACCAGCACCAACTGAGACATTTTATTATGAAGATAGTGATGATGGTGATTTTATTGATGGTGATGGTGCATATTTTCTTTGGTAATAATATGATTATAAAAATAAAAAAATGGCAGATAGAAAATTATTTGATAGAACAGTGGTGACATCACCAGTAGCAACAAAAAGAATTGCTATAGGTGACCCGACAAATCTTGCTGAAAATATGACACTTAGTGGTCTTAAAACATATTTGGAAGTGCCAGTAATAACGCCAACAACAATATTGCAGAAATCGGTTGATATTGGTTATTGGAATATGGATGGTACGCCATCAGTTAGCAAATCATTGGGTGTGTCACGTGATAAGGTAAGAGGTGTTGATGTGATTATCAGGTCAGATTCCAATGAAATGTTTCCACTCGTATATCCACATAGTAATGAGGAATTTTCAGGATGGTGGAAGCTATGTACTTGTTCAACAGCTTGCATCGTTCTTTCACGAAAAGCTGATTATTTCTTTGACCAATCTGGGTTTAATAGTACTTCAATAAATAGAGGTTATATCCTCGTAAGTTATGTTTGTTAATTAATATGAGTTATACTTACATCATACCAAACTATAAATATTATTCGTATTTAACTGGTGGTACGTCAATAGATGAATTGGATACTGCAGTATCTGATGCAATTATTTCTGGTACAACAAACGATGCCGACTATTTGGGATTTACTGGTGGGTCATTTATTGTTACTGGCGAAAGTACAAGCAGATTGACTGAATTGAAAAAATTTGCGACAAACGTACCGTTT
>JAKQEK010000224.1 GCA_029558535.1 Bacteroidota bacterium
AGTTCTTTTCGGAAGTCGAGGAGGGCGTCTATCTGTTTTGGGAAGGGCATATGATCTTTGGGGATGTATGGGTTGTCCCAGATCGTTTTTTGAAGTATTTCTTTTTCGAGATCGGTTAACATATGTTATCTCCGAGGGAAAGCTATTTATTTGTGGGGCGCGTATAGGGATGTATGGCATATTATGTGGTCGAGACTGATGTAGATAGAATGCTTGTGTCCGCGCCCAGTTTTAATGGGTTAATTGAGTTGTTGAGGATGTCGGGCGTATCTGTTAATGATATTGAGTTGATACAGCTTGTGCACTATGATAGGGTGATTTATTGAATTATATAAAAATAGATGAATAAAAATGTAAAAATTTGCAATTTTTTTGTGGAGGTGTGCATCACTGTGCACCGTTCACTAAAAATCATGGTTCCCAAATTTTCCTAGCTCTAAATTTCTAACAAAATAATTTTATAAAAACTTTTTTTCTTTTTTCTTTTTATTTAAACTTTGACATGACTTTCTAAATATACATTTGCAAGATATTCAAACCAATAAAATAATAATCACATAATAATTAAAACTCTAATAGAAAATCAATCAAACTATAATAACAAATTTGCCCCCACGAGTCGCGCCAGCTTTGCCCAGCCTGTGCCCAGTCGGTTGCCCTGGCGCGCGCACAGTTGACGGTAGTGATGGCCCAGGCCTCGCGATGTGAGGCACCTCACCAACTTATCAAATAAGTTTGTATTCAGTATCTTTTATTTCTTGTTTGTTATTGTTATTGGCCTTGTATTTTGCGTACGAGTCGAGCAGGTTGTCAAGCGATAAATTAACGTTCACGTTAGGGCGATTACTATTACTGTTTATATTTTCATTGCCCTTCATGGAGAGCAAGGATTTTACTTGCTCCGACAACAATTTGGACAATTTTATAAATTCGTCGTTTGGTAGGCCTGGCTCAGCCAACCTCTCTTCTATATTTCTAATGTTATCTTCAAGACTTATTAAGTATTCTTTTGTCTTGT
>JAKQEK010000227.1 GCA_029558535.1 Bacteroidota bacterium
CATTACTGTGTTGGAATGGAAATTAATGCCAATCACCTCAGACCTGCCAAAAGTGGATTTGTGTATGGCGAAGCTTCACCTGTGCACATGGGCCGTACTTCTCAGGTATGGAGTATTGAAATCAGAAATGAAGAGCAAAAATTAATTTGTATCAGCCGAATGACCATTGCTGTGGTAGCACGACAGTAGGTGATAATGCTAAAATGATTAATTTAGCAGCATCTTAAATTTAAATAAAATGAAAAAGACATTATTATTAGCGTTTGCATTATTTGCAACCACGAGCTTATTTGCTCAGTCAAAAGTAAAAGAAGGTACAGCAAAATATAAGATAGACTATGACCTTGATGCCGAAGCGCAGGAAATGAAAGCCATGTTGCCGACCGACCTGACTATTTATTTTAAAGGTGATAAGTACGCTGCAGAAACTTCTGGAGGAATGATGGATCAGAAAGCGGTTACTGATATGAAAACGCAGGAAACCACCATACTCATGGATATGATGGGCAATAAGGTTGCTATGAAAATTACCAAAGAAGATATTGAAAAGGAAAAGAATAAAGGTAATAAACCGAAAGTTGAAATCACCTCTGATACCAAAGATATTGCAGGTTTCAAATGTACCAAAGCAATTGTCAAATCTGATGAGGGAACCAATGTTGAAATTTGGTTTACCAAAGACATAGCAGTAAATAATGCTTTTAAAGAAGGTTATGACGGTATTGATGGTTTGATGATGGAATATTCAGTTCCGCAAAAAATGTTTACCATGAAAATGACATGTACAGAAGTAAAACCCGGTACTGTGGATGATAAAATTTTCGAAATTCCTTCAGATTATAAGTTGATGACCAAGGATGAACTGATGAAAATGAGTGGAGGAGGTCATTAATAAATTTTAACCGGAGAGTTTACGAGGATTCTTCCCGAATTTAATTTTAAAAAAGCCTTTGTCTGAACTTTTTTCAAGTAAAAGACAAAGGCTTTTCTGTTCTGTAATAAATTATTTTATCGGATTATCTTTTGGGTAAAAAAATAGACCGGAATAATTATGTACTAAAACCCGGTTACGCAAATTTTTAAAATTCTGTTGCTTTCTTCTCTCACTCTTGCTCTGTCACTGATTCGTTTGCCAACCACCCAAAAAATTTCTTGGTTGCTTTCCATTAACCATTGATTTTCTTTTTCGGCAGCAGTGTATTTTAAATCAATAAAAAAATCACTGAGCTTCTTGTGATTGATCATTCCAAACGGCTGAAAGCGATCTCCGTCTTTTTTATTCCTTATAACAATTGGAAAGGATACTTCTCCGTCATCAAACCATGCCTGATAAGGGTTGGTGTTTTTTGAAAGTTCTATTTCTTTCAGACTTTTTTCTTCGTACTTTACTGTTATAACTTTTCCATTATACTCATATACTCCACAATCAGTTATTTCAAAATAAACAGAGTTAATGTTTGTGTGAGGAAATATTACCAGCT
>JAKQEK010000233.1 GCA_029558535.1 Bacteroidota bacterium
GTATCTTTTAGTGGTGTTAATTTATTGGAAATACAAAAAACAGGAAGGATTAAAACTTTCCAAGATAAATTATATTATGAATATGCTATAAGTAATTTTAATTTGGCAGGAATTACATTATATGAATTTGGAGAATCAAATAATATTTATAACATAGTAACTAACAATCTTTATTTTGAAATAAATAAGGAGGGACCATTTAGTTATTATTTTAATCAAAATAATAATTGGTACAAATTTTTAATTAATTTTGAAAATGAACCTTTGCCTGCTCCATCACTAAAGAGCGCAATCTTTATCGAAGAACAAAACTCAAGACGTGTATCTTTTGAAATCCTTTCTACAGGGCACGATGATGTATTTGTTAACAAAGCAACTCTAAATATATTCAATCAAGGAAGCACAACTCCATTTATCACCAAGACTATTGAAGGCAATCTAGTAAAAGACACTGTTTATTCTTTTGAAATAGAAAACAACCTTCTATCAAAAGGAGCTAGCTATGAATACTCAATCACTCTTGAAAATGTATCTTCATCAAGTACCAGCCCTAACAAGATATTCACTGTTAGGCCAGGAGATGTAACAAATGTTAACATTACTAAATTAGGAGAAAACAGAATCAGAATTGCCTTTACTAAAGGAGAAGGATCTACTCAAACAATCATCCTAAACAAAGACAGGGAAGTGATATATCGAGGAAGTGCTACTTCATATGACTACCAGCTAACAAGCACCGATACTTTTATCTCTCTCATCGGAACTCTTACAGCATATGGAACAGAATTCAGAAGCTTCAATGAAGTGAAGATTGATGTTTCAGGATACTTTGAAGAAATTCCTGTCATTACTTTACCTTCAATTGAAACCCTAGCCGCATCAGATATTACTGAGTCATCAGC
This sequence comes from Bacteroidota bacterium, assembly GCA_029558535.1. GTDB lineage: Bacteria > Bacteroidota > Bacteroidia > Bacteroidales > ML635J-15 > Bact-19. The sequence goes on from JAKQEK010000233.1 coordinate 903, forward strand.
TAAGCTTAAAGTGGAAATTAAAGACAAAGGAAACAGTGATAATCTTACAATACAATTACAATACGGAACAAACCCTGACAATTTAAACAATACAGCTGATTTGACATATGTTCCTACTCAAACAGTATTTGAAAAAGTATTAAGTGGATTAAACTCAGGAACAAAATATTACTACAATTTCAAGGTATGTAATGAAGCAGGTTGTTCATATGGAAATCAATTAAGCTTTACAACTCAAATTATTGTTAATGCTCCATCACTAAAGAGCGCAACCTTTATCGAAGAACAAAACTCAAGACGTGTATCTTTTGAAATCCTTTCTACCGGACATGATGATGTCTTTGTTAACAAAGCAATTCTAAATATCTTTAACCAAGGCAGCCTAACTCCATTTATCACTAAGACTATCGAAAGCAATCTAGTAAAAGATACTGTTTATTCTTTTGAGATTGAAAACAATCTTCTATCAAAGGGAACTAGCTATGAATACTCAATTACTCTTGAAAATGGATATTCATCAAGCACTAGTCCAAACAAGATATTCACTGTTAGACCAGGAGATGTATCTAATGTTAACATCACTAAATTAGGAGAGAACAGAATTAGAATTACTTTTACTAAAGGAGAAGGATCTAGTGAAACAATCATACTAAACAAAAACAGGGAAGTAATATATCGAGGAAGCGCTACTTCATATGACTATCAGCTAACAAGCACTGACACCTTTATCTACCTCATCGGAACTCTTACCGCATATGGAACAGAATTCAAAAGCTTCAACGAAGTTTCTGTTAATGTTTCAGGATACTTTGAATATCTTCGTATGGGTGAGTTTAATAACAGTCCAAATGATTATCCATTAATGCTTGGTAATCACACTCAATCAGGCGGTAGTCAGAATTGGACTTCTAATTTATCAAATGTTAATTTAGGAGATGAATTAAGATTTTCTGTTTATTATCATAATGGAAGTAGTATTGTAGCTAAAGATACTAAAGTAGAGCTATCTTTTAATTACTCACAATCTTATTGTAATTTAAATTCTAAAATTTCAGCAGAAGGATTTAATGATTATAATAGTCAGGCAAATATTTCTTTAAAACCAAATCAATTTATTAAATTACAAGGAACAGGAAAATGGTATTCTAATTATAATGGAAATAATTATATGATAAGAGATATATTTTACACGGTCGAAAATAATAAGGTAATATTTAGTTTGGGAGATGTTTATCCTAGTTATGCTCCCAACGATGGCTATATTATTTTTAATGCTATAGTTACAAATAATCCTTAAAATTCAGTTGCATAAAATAATTAATAGTTATATAATATAAAAAGATAATAAATAGTAAAAAATATGAATTTATTAAATAAAAAAATATGGGTTTTTATAGGAATATTTCTAGCATTGGTCGTTTTTCCTATAGAAAAATCATTTGCTTCAACTTCATCAATTATTAAAGTTAATAATATTGAGGTTAATATTACAAGAGATTTAGGTGAAGAGGAAGAGACCTATACGATTGATACTAGCGCCATTCTAACAAGTTTTTATTTGGCTTTTGATGATAATAATAAAATTGAGCTTACAAAAGGATCAGAAGCCTCATGGAATGTTGTGTTGATTTATGGAGGAAAAACATATAGTGGAAATATTGGTCAGAGTGTAAGAGAAATAAAAATTGATGATGAAAGTATTGCGATTGTTCAATCATTGAGCGAAAATAGTATTTCTTTCTATGTAAAAGGATCATGATTAATAAGTATCTTATTAAAAATCATGTCGGATAAAACC
>JAKQEK010000509.1 GCA_029558535.1 Bacteroidota bacterium
TAGGTGTCCTTCTGGTTTTATTTAGTCCAGGTTTGCTATCCGATACTATTAAATTAACTAACGGAAATGTAATTTATGGACACATTACCAGGGAAGACATAGACAAAATTACAATTGTAGATCAAAATGGGATTGAAAACATCGTTCCGCGTAACCTTATCATCTCTATTGATAAACAATTAGAGACAAAAAGAGAGGTTCAGAAGGTAATTATTACATTAAGGAGCGGAATTGAGGTTAAAGGAACTTTAATCCTGGACGATGCTAACAGCGTAACAATTAAAGACGAATCGGGTATTGAGAAAAAAATTGCAAAAAGCAGTATTCGGGATATCGTTATTGATTTGGATAATCCTGAGGAAAGACCAATTACTATTAAAAGTTATGAAGAACCGGAAACAAAAATAGAAACGGAAATTGTTACCAGCCCTGCAGTAAAAACCAATAAATTTGATATCGGACTAAAAATTGGTTATCAGAAACCAAATTGTGATCTTATTTCTGATAGATATGGTAAGGGATTTGTCTTTGGCGGCGAATTGATTTTATGGTTTAAAAATACCTATGGTCTTGGATTAAATATAGAGAAATATAGTGAACATTCGGAATATAATTATTATGATATAGTTAAAAAATATGATTTATCTATTATTCCTGTTACACTTACAGCTTATTATAAAATGCAGAATTATAATTATAAAATTATACCCTACTTTGGATTAGGTATCGGGCAATATTTTATGAACGAAGAAATAACAGATACTTATTGGTATCACTATGACGATTGGTTTGAAGTATCTGATAGTGAAACCGGTTTTCATTGCTTATGCGGTTTACAATATAAGATTTTATTCATTGAGGTAAAATACTCCAAGATGTTTACAAGTAGCTGGGGTGCTGAAGAAGAAGAATATGATGATATTGGGGGTTTGAGTATTGCAGGCGGGCTCAGGTTTTAATTAACAAAGTTCCGAAAAATTACTTTTTACTCCGGAATAACGATATCCCTGTCGTTAATTTCTACCCAACTTCAACCCAACCTCAAGGATGGGTGGATGATGAGAAGATGATGAGTTGTTTACAGGAATCAAGTAAGGATGTTTTCCGCAAGGGGCTGATGATATAAAATACAAGTAGTTGCTTATGTTTTTCAACCACCACTGATAAGATGGATAACCTTTATATCAGCATTTTCAGGAATGGGAGTGGTTTGCCAGTTTTCTCTTTTTATAAGTTCCCCGTTCATTTTAATAACCAGCATTTTGAAAGTGTAATTCATCATTTTCAAAGCATCGGCAACAACGAGTCCTTCTTTCCAGGGTAATTTATTTCCGTTTACAAAGAAAACAGATTCTTCTGCCATAATTTAATTCCCTTTTGCTTTCGCAATCAATTCCAAAGCCAAATTTGCCTGCATATTGGCTACAACGGCAACACGGGTTGCTACGGGACTTATTTCCGGTTTCAATTCACTTTTCAGATCACCAACAATATGCAAAAAGCAGTAATGTTCGGTATGGATACTGGCGTTTTTGCCGAAGCCAGCTAATCCTGAAGCTGCGATCAGGTGTTTATTCGGAAAATTAGATGCCCAGTAGGAAATTAGCATTTCTTTTTGTTCTGCCTCATCCAATGCTTCAATAAGCAGGTCAGCAGTGCAAAAAATAGCGTTAAAATTGGCAGGAGTAATTTCTACAGGATGCAAAACAAGATTAATAAACGGGTTAAAGGAATGGATATTCTCTGCTAATGCTTCCACTTTTAATTTGCCAATTTGGGC
>JAKQEK010000276.1 GCA_029558535.1 Bacteroidota bacterium
TAAAATTTTGCCCGGTCAGGCGGGCGGTATTGTCGCGATGATCTTTGATTTAGTAACTTTGAGCTAGCAATCGCCCGCCTGCCCGTGCAAATTAACCCGGCCCGGGGCGCTGCGCTAGAGCGTTACAAGCAATAATTTCAAATATGAAATATTTAAAAGATTTAAGTTCATATTTTGCCTTCATTCTAATTCAAATTATAGTTTCTATAGGATTTCAGGCAACTTTTACAATTACTTTCAGTCTTATAAATAAGACCAAGCCATGAAAAAGTTACTAGTTATTCAGTTTTTTCCTATCGTGCTAATTCCTTTATTTTTTTCAATCGGATTTAATACAAATGGACAAAATACTTTTGAAATTACTTTTGCAAGAGAGGAAGATCAGAAAATCCATCAGGTCATTGAGGACGATGAGGGAAACTTTGTTTTAGTTGGAATAATCCGCAATCTGGAAACCAACCATCCCGACGGTTATATTCTAAAAATTGATGAATCAGGCAACTTATTAAATGAGGAGATCTTTCATTCTAATGATACAATATCCAATTATTTTTTTGATATTCATTTCTTTAAGGATCAATACTATATAATTGGAACACACTACACTAACCTGTGGTACATAGTGATAAATAAAAATCTTGAAATCCTGGATGAAAATAATTTCGGAATCCCTCCCGATAGCTGGTTCTCCTATTTGAACTCCATTATTGATTCAGATAGTAATATTGTGATAACAGGTTACACTACCCGCTGGGATAATAATCCAGGTGGAGACACGGTCATAAATAATGATGCGTTTTTTTACAAATTATCGCTTGAGGGGGATTCTATAACTTCTAAATTTTACTTGACAGAAAATGTTTTAACGATGTCATATGATATTATTGAAAAACCTGATAGTTCGGGATATTTAGCCTATGGGTTTAAGTACTCAGCTGACTTGCCCTACGGAGGTCAAAGATTTGAATTGAGCAAGGATATGGACAGTATATTTGTTGATACCATTCCTTACGGCATTTATAGCTACTGTTCACTGGAAATTCTTAATGACAGTTCCATCCTTATTTGTGGTAGAGGCGGACATCCAAACGTATTTGATTTATATAGTTTAAATGTTTTGTCCACCACCATTGACAATCATGCTATTAATCATGGAGCATTCCGGAAGGAGGAGGATATGCGTGAATTTTCATCTTACTTTCAGGGTGTGTCTAAATTTGAGGATAACATTTATGTAGGTGGAAACTCGAATCTCAATTATGCGAACCCTTTTTACAGCGAATCCGATTCGTGGTTTCATCTGGTAAAAATCAATCCCGACATCACCCCGATTTGGGAGTACTGGTATGGCGGAGATGCCTATTACTTTATGTACAGCATGATTGCAACCTCTGATGGCGGTTGTTTAATGGTCGGGAACCGGTATGATTTTGAAATACAATATTTAGAAAGAGATATTTATGTTGTTAAAGTCAATAGCGATGGATTGATTGTCTGGACGCAAGAAATTCCAGTAAACAATCAATCAAGTACCATTTATCCAAATCCCGGCAGGAACCAATTAAATATTAGGACATCTCAGAAAGAATCAGAATTTGAATTAATCAATCAAAAAGGGCAAGTCGTTATCAGGCAAACGTTAACAAACAGTCTGACATCGATTAATACGGAGCAACTGGAATCCGGCATTTATTTCTTCAGATTGCTCAATAATAATGCAAGCCATATCGAATCAGGGAAATGGATAAAATATTAGGGACTAGATGAAATTACTGCTTGTAACAATCGCACAAAGTCCAGGCCATGCCCGGTCTTTGTGCTCAATCGTTATGCCGCAGGGTTGTTATTTTATTTTCTTACTTGGCTCAATCTTCATTATCTTTGTATAAACTAAAATCCTATGAAGCCAAGGGTTTATATTGATACTTCAGTTGTCGGCGGATATTTTGATGAGGAATTTGCTGAGATAACCAAGAAATTCTTCGAAAGGATATTTGCCGGTGATTTTTTAGTATTTTTCTCTGAAATCAGTGAAACTGAATTGTATTTAGCCCCTGATTATGTGAAAGATTTGAAAAATAAAATTCCAAAAGACTGTTATCGTTATTTGGAATTGGATTCTGAATCCAAATATTTGGCTCAAGTATATATTGATGAAAAGATTCTTGGAATTGCCAGTTATAACGATGCTTATCATATCGCGCTGGCTACAGTTAACCGACTTGATGTTCTGGTTAGCTGGAATTTCAAGCATATTGTGAATTTTGATAAAATCAAATTATTCAATTCAGTCAATTTACGTCTTGGCTATCCCACGATCGACATCCGCTCACCTTTAGAATTTACAGGCAATGAAAACAACAACTGATAAGTCATTTGACACCGTCAATTTCTTCCGCAACATCAAAGCCAAATTAGCCGAGAAACTGGCTAAAATGTCTCTTGAAGAGCAAAAGGAATTTTTGAAGAAAGTTCGGAACGGAGAAATCAAGATTGTTTGATCAACCCCGCGGCATAACAAACGCGCATCGCCCAGGCCGGACGTTAAAAACTTTGCCCGGTCAGGCGGGCGATTAAGTGAAAAATGAAAAGTGAAAAACGAAAAATGAAAAATGAAGGTGCCCGCCTGCCCGTGCAAATTAACCCGGCCCAGGGCGCTGCGCCAGAGCGTTATGGTGCATTAGGTCTTCAAAAAAAATGATGAAAACTAAATATTTAATCTTAGTATTATTTGTTGTGTTTATAATTGATGCAGAATCTTTTGCCCAAAACAATAAATATTACCCTGAATTATCAAAATACAGCCATTGGAGTATCATCGCTGGACCGGCTCTATATAATAAAGCTAAATTGTACCCTGAATATGGGGAGTACACATTCGAAAACCGACCAATTTGGAGTTTTAATGCTGGTTCTGAATATGATTTTATCCCAGATGGAAAATGGTCATTTACAACAGGTATAATAGTTGGTTATGAACCCGTTTACAATATTGAATATCGAATCAAAAAGGAAGATATTTACTCACATTTTACAGAAGACTGCGTGAATGAGACAAAGATGTATGCAATGCCTTCTTTGTCCTTTCCATTGCTTGCTCGTTTGAACATTCAGCTAAGCAAAAAGATGTTTTCTTTTTTTACAACGGGCCTAAGAGCTTTATACTTTCCATCTGGAAGTGCATCGTTAACTCAGGTTTTTCATAATTCAGATCAAACTGAAGCCCGTGAAGTCTTTGGAATGAGAATGGACAGCCCTGATAATGCTATTCAAGGAAGCTTTGAAATTGGAACTGGGTTGACCTTTCCTATAAATAAGGTGCTTCTAAAATCAAGTGTTATTTATGTTATGAATTTTCAGAACATTATGGAGGGTGAGTATTTGTTCGACAACATGTTTGTGTCGCCCAGGTCATATGGCCAGTACGAATTATCTGGTAATTATTTGACAGTGTTGATTTCAGCAAGTTTAATTAAAAGCAAAAGAAAGCTAAATAAATAATAATCCAAACGCACCATAACGAACGCGCATCGTCCAGGCCGGACATTAAAATTTTGCCCGGTCAGGCGGGCGGTATTGTCACTTTGATCTTTGATTTAGTAACTTTGAGCTATCGGGCGCCCGCCTGCCCGGCCAAATTAACCCGGCCCAGGGCGCTGCGCTCGAGCGTTAGGCACTATAAACTAATAAAATCAAATCTTACAAGACAGAATTAATTGTTATGAATAAAATAATTTTAAAAAAAATATTCTTTTCTTTTCTAATTACTTTGACGATATCAATGACATATAATATTATCCTTTATTTGACAACTGCCGACTTGGAATTTAAGGACTTAATAATAACTTTTACAATTATTGATATAGTTGTTTGCGGACTTTATTTTGTACTTTCTTTATCAGCGTTACTAAATTTATTTCAGCCAATAAGACATAATTTTTTCTTAAGCCTTTTGACATTTATAGGACTACCAGTATGTCTTTTTTTATATTTTCTTATAGGTTTCATTATTGACTTTAAAGGGACAGAAACCTTAATTGGACTCTTACTAATTGAACTTCCATCTTTAACATTTTGCCCTCAAATAATCTATCATTTTTATCAATTTCGCAAGACAATTAATACTGACAAAGCTATTGAGGAAAAATTTAATCAAGGGGACTTTTACAGTGCCTAACAGGGGCTTTGCCTCAGGCGGGTGCGGGAAAAATTTGAAACGTATGGAAAATTAATTAATTTTATGGACGGGTTGACACGGCAGGCCAATTTAAAACCCGCCCGCTGCAAAGCCCCGGAACGTTATGGGTAATTGAAAATGAAAAGATACATCTTAATATTGGCACTTTTAATTATTTCTCTTGACACATTATCTCAAGGACAAGAAGATGTGTTTTCGGGACTATACAAAATAGACAAAATACAACTAGTACAGAATATCTGCACTAATACAAATCTGTTAACACTTAAGTTGTATTGCCTTGATTCAATTGCATGCAGAACAGACAGTATTTTTTTGACTGATAGTCCATTTTATTTTCATTTCAAATCATACGACAATCAAGGTTTTCTTAGAGTTTTTGGGAGCATACATATTCACATCAATATTAAATCTATTTCAGATTTACCAGATGCAAAGACATTATTATCTCCTTTATATCAAGATTGTTTTTTCTTTGAAAACTATACAATACTCGACAAGGCTGGAAAACCAATAATACTAGCATTGACCTCATGTGAATATTATTCTATTATAAGGAATGGCTCTCTTTTATGGGAAGAATTCGGGACTGATGAATTTGGAATAAAAAATATTATTACTGGTGAGCAAATTAAAAGAATGCCAATAGACAGATGAGAATTCAACTACCCATAACAGGGGCTTTGCATCAGGCGGGTGCGGGAAAAATTTGAAACGAATGGAAATTAATTAATTTTATGGACGGGTTGACACGGCAGACCAATTAAAAACCCGCCCGCTGCAAAGCCCCGGAACGTTATGCGTCATGCATGGGCAACAATGCAAACCCAAACCTGACTGTAAGAAATTAACGACCTGAATAAATGACAATAAAGAAAATATTTGACTTTTCAGCCCTGACAGTTACTGGTTTTACAGTCTTTCATGCTATGCTTGTGTTTCTCATTTTTCACAACAGTGCACTTATTGACCAAATAGTTTGGCATTATTCAGACGGGTTGACTTGGTATATCCTTTTCATATTTGCACCGCTTGCATTAGGACTGCTTACTGCTATTGCTTTACACAAAAAAGTTCTCACACCAAGTTTTAGAATTCTACTTTATTCCATAGTGACACTCCAAGTTGCATTTCAAATTGCCGCAACGACAATATCTTCAAACTATTGGGGCTATCCATTTAAGAGGCAATCAATTTTTTCTGAAATATCTCAAGCAGACAAAGTGATAACATTCTCAAAAGTTTTTACCGATCCAAATAAGAAGCCCATGACACTTTCCGTTTTTCTTGACACAGCTAAATTTGAGAAAGGACTTTTGGGAAGAAAAGACCCTTACTATGGAGGCAAAGACAGAATATTAATGGTATTTGAAGACAATGCTCATATTCACGGTAACCTATATTATATTCCAGAAATTTATGATGACACAACAAAGAAAATTTCCTTGGACAAGTTAAATAAAGTTGCGAATTCAATTTATAGTAGCGGTATTATTGACAATGGAGAAATGTCTATGGATTTCGGCAAAATATTAAACGGGATTATAGTTGAATATCAAACCAAAGACAATGAACAGTATTTATTTGCAGGACTTGCAGGTCAAGAGATTTCAAACGACCATCATCCATTTTACGAATTTCTTTTTAAAGAAATTAATGGAGTAGAATTGATAAAGAAACAAAGATATTACTATGATTTTGCCGGAGTTGAAGGGCTTGAATACACATTTATTTCACCTTTATTTGCATTGCTTTTGACTATATTAAGTATTGTTGCGACAATATTTATCCTATCGGTTCGGTATTTCAGACAAATGATAATGCGTAAAGAACAAGACACTGCTTAATGGGCTAAATTGCACGACCGCATAACAGGGGCTTTTCATCAGGCGGGTGCGGGAAAAATTTGAAACGTATGGAAAATTAATTAATTTTATGGACGGGTTGACACGGCAGGCCAGTTTAAAACCCGCCCGCTGCAAAGCCCCGGAACGTTGGGCGCAATTAAATGGCGCGTTAAATAAATAGCCCGGCCGAGAAATATAAAAACAAAAGACGAGCGGCACAGTTTAGGGAAACAATAATCCGCGAATTAAATTAAAAAGATATGAAATAAAACCACAGACAGAGCAG
>JAKQEK010000284.1 GCA_029558535.1 Bacteroidota bacterium
GGCCTATCAACCCCAATAGTAATCCTCTTGACATCAAAGCGTTGGCGCTCATAAGCACCTCAGATTTAGGAATTATAATGCAAAGGGACCAAGGGGTGGTTGAATTGCCTATTTGAATGGGCGATAGGGTGAGAAAGAACTCGTTTTTATCTTTTTTTGACAACACGCTACCCTGAAATTTTTCTCCATTTTTTATGGATGCAAGCATTTCATTGTTGGCAAAATCGAAAACATCAATAAACAATTGCTCAAGCATCTGCTTATCTTTATGTGCAGCAATAACCCCTTCATTGGAAAGCAGAATTCCATAACCGGAATTATATAGTTTTATATTTCCAATAATATCTGAAAGGGATCTTAAATCAACGTCCGCACCCATCACACCCAGTGTTTTTCCATTTTCAATGATGGGTGTAACAATACTAGTTTCAAAAAAATGAGGTCCTTCCTCTCCCGAATAGGAATAGAAATAGGGTTCGTTTATCACATCACGTTGTGTGCCCGCAGCCAGTTTATAATAGTCCTCATCGTACTCCTCAATCGAAGTCTGCTCTATTGCATTCCGATTACCATCTCTATACGTTGAGTAGTTGAATCGCCCCTCTTCATCGTAAGGAAATACTCCTTCGTACTCCTTGTCGTTCCCGTCAAGAGCATTTGGCTCCCACATTGAATACACACATAGCAAACCCTTGTTCTTTTCGAAAGCTATGTTGATAAGATCATCGTAATACTTTCGATTCTTATTGCCCTGTTTTCTGAGTGCATTGAATGCATTAACAAGGTTCTTAGTTACTTCCAGGGGATGTTCCAAATACTTTTGCATCTGCAAAACCATTTCGTTAGATTTGCTGTTGCTAAGTTCAATTGCATAATCCACCGAGTTTTGCCTATTAAAATAAGAAATAAGTAAAATGGTAGCGCTAAAAACTAGAGCACTCATGCCTAAAACTAACACCAACATCCTTGTTTTTAAACTTTTCCATTCCATGACAATATAGGTTTAAGAGTTTATACTATTCCCTTTAACATGGGATGAGTTCTATTTACTTATGCAATTTAATAAAAGATTTTAAGTGGGAAATACACAATGATTAAATTAACTATAAGGCAGTAAATAATCATATAAAACTTTTAAGCAACTTGACTCTTGTACTGATATGATTTATTTTATAGGGCATAAACCAAACATGATATCACTATATCCTAATTAGGACCCTCTTAATAAGTCGTATCGTTCTGATATTCTGCTACCTATACTGTTTTTTCTTGCATAAAACTGATAAAAAGATTTCATTGTTCAGTTCCCGATTCCGTGAAGTCGGGATTCGGAGCAGTATCCATAGCGTAATCGTACTCTTTTATCTACACAACAATTTATTAGTAGAAGTTGTCGATTTGATTAACAAACCCAAGTAAAAAAAATGTTAGTTTTGTATAGAGAATAAAAAAATATTAAAGGGGTTAAAACATAATGAGAGACGAGATTATTGTATATCAACCAGATGATCTATCGGTAAGTATAGAAGTTAGAATTGAAGAAGATACTGTTTGGTTGACACAAGCCCAGATGTCGGATTTATTTCAAACAACAAGAAACAATATCACCCTGCATATTTCAAATATTTTCAAGGAAAAGGAGCTTGATAAAATTTCAGTTTGTAAGGAATCCTTACTAACTGCTTCTGATGGAAAAAAGTATAAAACAAAGTTTTACAATTTAGATGTAATTATTTCAGTTGGTTATCGCGTAAAATCAGTTCGGGGAACTCAATTCAGAATATGGGCTAATAAAGTGCTCAAAGATTATTTACTTAAAGGATATGCAGTGAATCAGCGTTTTGAAAAAATTGAGAGGGATGTTAATTACCTTAAGAATAAAGTTGATGAATTTGATTTCCAGATTAGAACAAGTTTGCCTCCTAATGAAGGAATATTTTTCGATGGACAAGTTTTTGATGCATATTTTTTTGTGAGTAATTTGGTAAAATCAGCCACAAAAAGTATTATTCTAATTGATAACTATATCGATGAAAGCGTTCTTGAAATGTTCTCGAAAAGGGGGAAAAAAGTGAGCGCAACAATTTTTACATCAAACCTCACAAAACAACTGCAATTAGATTTAAAAAGGCTCTAGACTATGAATTTTTTTAACATAATGATAATGATGTTTTGTTGGAACGGGAAATAACTCGTTTTGTGAGTTATTCTCGTTTCAACAAAAACACTAGTTCTTTGAACATCTGTTCTTCTGACTTTTTCCATCGC
>JAKQEK010000285.1 GCA_029558535.1 Bacteroidota bacterium
GATTATCTCAATTCGCCAATTCCAAAGGTCTGAAGACCATCGCAGAAAATTCTACCATAGTAACGGTTAAGAACCATTTTCTTTGCATAACGAGTCATGATACCACGAATCGGTGTGAAATCGAATGGGTTATACATTACAGGGGTCAACTGCATTGGTACATAAGGAGCATAGATGTAACCAGTCTCAAGGATTGATGTACCTTTATGTCCTACAAGTACGGTATTTGCAGGTGCGTATGGGTCACGGTATACGATGTAACGTCCGCTAAGTGTACCGATTTTTTCAATACCCATGTTATACTTATCCTGTTCAGGAGCAGCATTTGATACATGGAAATATTCAAGGTCATCGAACACAGCACTTACTTCAGGTGATACAACTACCCATGAAGCACCACCACGAAGGGTTGCTTTATGAATCTGTGCTGAAATCTGGTTGATTTTTGTAACCAATGTCTGATTCCAGTCTTTCTGTACACCGTAGTAATTTGTAGTTCCCTTGCGGAGACCATTATAGTCCCAACGAGCAGTCCAAGCAGCACCACGTCTAAGGTCACGAAGAATTTCACGGTCAATTTCAGCAGCCATTTGTTCTGAAAGAAGAGCAGTTAACTCAGCTTCAGCATCAATGTTATGGAATGCTGATACGTCCTGTGCCAATTCAGGTGTCCACATAGCACGCATCTTACGAGTTTCAACTGATACAGTTACTTGGTCAAGAACGAAAGTAACTTCAGCCATCTGTGAATCTTCTTCAAGGTCGCTATATACACGATATGCGAAATTGAATGTGCTTGCACTTGATACTCCAGTAAATGGCTGATAGCCATTAGTACCTGCATATTGAAGGTCAAGAACTAATTCAAGAACTCCAGTTTTGCTAACAATAGCTTGTCCGTACTTCTGTACCCTTACGTTGTAAGGAACTGCTTCTGTAAGGGCAGTAATTGTCTGGTCACCATAAGGAGATGGAGCAACTAAATCAGCAGCAGAGGTTATTCTCAAACTTGCAAGGAATGATTCTGTGTCCATAGGAACGCCAGCAGGTCCAACAAGTTTACCTTCTGCTGTGGTTGTGAAACCAGTGATATCAACTCTCATAAATCCACCACTAAGGCTAACAAATTTTGTTTCACCAGTTACAAGGATAAAATTACCCTTTGACCTGTCAAATAATGACAAACCTTCTTCATTGTATTCTGTTGCATAGAATGCATCATACAATGAACGGCTTTCAAACTGTGTTCTTGCAGAAGCAGCAAGCTGTGCAGCATTCTGATAAGCACCGTTTGGAGAGGTGTGGTCCATGAAAGGAGCGTTTTCTACTCTAACGCTTGCCTTTGGATTGATGTAGTATAATTTACCAATCGGTAGGTTCAATGCCTGTACAGACACGATATCGTTTGCCAAGAGTTTTGCAAACACCCTACGGATTACAGGGAATGCAACGGTTTCAAACTGACCTGATGATGTTGAATCTGACGATTCATTAATCATATATGACAACTGGTTTTCGAAAAGTTGTGCGCAGTTTTCTTTAACGTTACCTTCCAAACCTTCCAACAAACCGATTTTTTCCCATCTGTTGGTGGTTATTTCTCTTTGTTCACGAAGTTGTTTTAATCCAATATTACCAACTTCTGCACTTTCTGTTAAAAATCCCATTTTCTATAAGTTTAAAAGATTTATTTAATTATTTTTTTGCCTCTACTTTCTATGGTTTCAATAAGTTTCTTCATTCTCTGAATATGCTTATCGTCTGCATAGGCTGTTTTCTCCACTACTTCATCAAGTTTCTGCTTTGAAGATGGCTGTACTGAGGCAGTAGCCTTTCTTTCAACGCTTTCAGTTAAAGTCTTCTTACCTTCTTTCATTTCTGCAAGAACGGCAGTATACTTCTTCTGTGATTCAGTAATGCTATCAACTTTTTTGAATTCGTTGATAATTTTAATCTTATCGTCCTGAGTTAACGCCAACTCTTCATTTACCAATAAATTATTGACATGTGCCAAATTGGTATTGAATATTGCCATTTCTTTCAATTGGTTACGATACTTTTCCAATGCGGATTTGTATCCTTCCACCAACGTACCCACTGATTCTTTATATTTTTTGGATTCATTTAATTTCTTGGTTAACTTTTTGTTTTCCTCAATTAATGCATCCATCTTTTTCTTAGTTTCTTGTATGCCAGTAACCATACCACCTGCAGCTTGTACTGCTGAACGTGTATGTTGTTTATGACTTTCTGGTTTATTGTCAAAACTTGGAAGTGTTGCAGTCACCTTTTTATTGCTTGAGTGAGATATACCTAAATGTTCATCAACAGGTACTTCACCACCAGCAGGTGCGCCTAATACTGCTTCAACATCGTCATCGGTAATCGGACCTTCTTCATCGATAAGTGGATTACCTTGATGTAACTGGTTAACCTGACTTGATGTGCCAAATGTTTCAGCACCGTCAGTAGCACCAGCAGCATGCATTTCTTCCAAATCTGTTTCATCAATCATTGCAGTTGTCGGACCGCCATGTTCACGACCCGGGATACTTTGCTGTCCACCCTGATTTTTCTGTTCGCCAAGACCCATATTTTTAATAACTTCATCCAACTTGTTTCTCATTTCAACAAGTTCATTATATGCGGTACTTCCACCATCAGTAACAGCAGTATCAAGTTCTTCACCTAAGTTTTCCATGTTGGCAATTTCATTTTCAATTTCTTCCATAGTCAATAGTTCGTCTTCTTCGCCCATGCCTTCAATTGCACCGCCAACACTACCACCATCAAGACTTGTTATGTCAAATTCCTCTTTAAGATTTGCCATTGGTGTTCCAGAAGTAGGATTTTTTGGTTTTTCGGTGAATGCTTTCTTTTCACCCTCACCCTTTCCAATATTAGGTGTTTTAGCTTCTACATCACCAGTGAAATCTTTTTCACGTTCTTCATCAATTTTACCTGATTTTTTATCCGTGAATGGTTTACCTTCTTTTTTAGTATCCCTGATTTTAACATCTTCTTCAACTGGTTCTGATACAACATCAGTACCTTCTTTTGGTTTTTCTTCAAATGGTTTGCCTTCGCCAGCAGTTTCTTCAACTTTACCAACTGCCTTTGACTTTTCTGTGAAGGGTTTTCCTTCTCCTGCTTTTTCTTTAACCACCACTTTGGTCTCTTTTTCGTCTTTTTTCATAACAGTATCTTGTTTATTTTCTTCGGGTTCTTCAATTTTTTTATAACCCTTTTTATTTTTATCTTTTAATTCTTCTTTCAACAAGTTTTGGAATTTCTCTGGAAATTCCTCGGCTAATTTTTTCTTAGCATTAGCATCTGCAGCCTCTAAGATTGCATTATAATCTGTTAAGGCTTCCTTAATTATCGATGATTTCTTATCGTCTTTCATATCACTTAATCTAATACTATAAAAGCGTAATTTTTATATAAATACATTATTTGCATAAAAAAGTATAAATTTCAATTAAAAACTATTGTTTTTTTCCAAAACCATACTTATCTTATAACAAGAATTTATCAAGTGCATTGTAAATTTTTACTTCATCTTCCCTGATGTAAAGTCCGTTTTTATTGACATAATGCTCGCCAAATTCAGTACCGCCCTTAGAAGGGAAAAGAAATGCACCCGGGGTACTTGGCGTTGCAACTAAGTCAAAACCAATTAATTCAAAATCTTTTTGAACAAGACTTTCACCATTTATTTCTTTCAATGTTCCAACACCACGAGATGAAATACCCAATTTAATTTTGTTCTGCAAGTACAAAACAATCTTATCCCCAACAACTGAAGCAACACCATACTTAATATAACCCGGGGATACGATGATTCTCAATTGACCAAACAACACATTTTCTTGGTCACCTTTACCCCACCACATTTTTGTAATCATGTGTGAAATGTTGTGAAGCGATATTATACTACTATCTGGATGGTCAGCTTCAGATACTGCACTATTATTAGCAATTAAATCTTGATATGCTTCAACTTGTGGAATTAAAACGTCTCTTGGATAAATCCTGCCATTCTTATTTTTTACACCCCATTTCTGTAAAATGCAATTAACTAAAACAGGTTCATTTAATTTGATTTCAAAATTTTCATTCAATATATCCTTATTCAAATCAGAACTAACATAACCTGCATCATGCTCAACCAAAATCCCAAAACCAGTCTGACCTGCCTGTAATATTTTACTCATCTTTAATGTCTTTATATATAAATAGTTTTATTTGTTATTTCGGTTGTGGAATTACTTTAGAAACATCTTTTTTTAGTTTATTTGGCTGAACATATTTACCTGATTCAACAAAAACATGTGCTTCCAACTGAATGAGCATACTTGTTAGTTGCTCATTAATTTCTTTAAGTTTATCTATCTTTTTGCTCATAGCTACCATTAGATTTTAGTGTGTTTTCGATGTCTGTTATTTTGTCCCTAATTTCAGTCATAATTTCCAGCATTTTTTGATTTTCAATATTTGTTAGTTTTTCACCTAAATCCAATAAAGTTGCCACTCCATTTAAAACATGTAAAGTTTCTTTTTCTGATTCCATCCATTGACGTGTTCTTTCTTCTTCACGTTTGAGCATTTCAACTCTTAATTTTTCAAGCGTTTCTGAATGCTCTCTTCGAATATTGTCCACCTTTGCGACATGTTGCTGCTGCATTAGCTTCATTTCAGCAACCCTTTTGCGCATCATTTTAAGAAATGTCAATGATGATATGATTGTATATGTTAATAGTGCAACAAATAAGTAAAAGAAGGCGTTATAATACCAAATTGGATGTCCGACTTGTGCTAATATTAGTTGTAGTGTTGACATTTTTTTGTTTTATAATAAATAGTTTCAAGAACTCAATTAGGCAACATAGTTATTGGATTTTTCATAATGAGGTATTTATAATAAAAATTATAAAATGAATGTAGTATTTCCAGAACCAAAGCCTGATAAATATACCAATCTTATTGACCCAAACGAAGTTGATATTAACCCAAATATTCCTAATGGAATACCGCAATATCAAGACATGCACATATTTGCCGAATTAACTGCTGTGCGTAAGGCAAGAACGGTATTGTATAAAATGGGCGATAGTTCAGTATATACTGAAAAAGCAACTGGATTGGAAGAAACCATTCGTGTTAATTTTTTAGGTAATAATCAAAACAAGGGTATTACAGTCGGAGATAAATTTGTCAGCAATCCACATTATTTACAATTCACTACAAATTATTATCAAGGTAGTACTGGAAATGAAACACAATATGAAGGATTTGGAATTAGCGATATTAAAATTGTAATTAATTCATCTTTTGTTCCTCAAATTAACATTCAATTTGTAGACATTAGGGGTGTAGCATTATTTAATCAACAAAATTCACCATATAGAGTATTGTTTGATTTTCCACCACCTATTTTTGATTTAACAATCAAAGGATACTACGGCAAACCATTGATGTATAAATTGCATTTGGTTAAATATACTTCAGAGTTCAAATCAGAAAATGGTAATTTTGTTGTTGATGCACAATTTATTGCAATGACATACGCTCCATTGACTGACGTATTATTCAAATACGCCATTAATTTTCCATTGATGAAGCGTAATATTCAGAAAAGGGGAGATTCATCATCACCAGCACCAGAAAATGCACCAAAAAATACAGATGATTTAATTATTAAATTAAAAGCATTAATGCCAGCAATCGCTAAAGCAAAAAATGAAAGTAGTGAAAGCGAAAAATATAATAGTTCCGTTAAAAGAATTGAGGAAAATAATGCTGCAATTAATATGATTGGTGCATTTAGGCAAGAACTGCAAGGTTCACCATTTTTATTATTACAAGATAATTCACCCGAAAACCCAAATGGAAGCACATCAAAGGTATCTGTTTTAAATAATACTACAGAATACAATAACTATATTTTACAGCAAGTCACAACAGACATGCTTACTGGTAGTGGTGTGCCAAAAAGATTATTTATTGCATATTATATTGGACAGGACATTGCTTTAAGCGATAGCGTTAGTGCTAATGGTACTACTGGAACACTAACAAAAAAATATAAAGACCAAGCTGATAAATTAATTGAAGATTTAAATAAATATAGAAGTAATCTAATTGACAAATTAAGGAAAAATAACGCAACTGTTCAATTTGATGATTCTGATATTGCAACTGCAGAATTATTTCCTGATGGATTTGACACAAAAAATAATATTAATGTTAAAGATGGTCTTAGTGCATATTATGTGGGAATTGATATTACTAATTTATATAGTAAATTGCAAAAAAATAAATCTTACTTAATCGATGATAAATTTCAATCGGCATCAGCAATTAATGTTAGCATTAACAATATTATTTTTGAAGAACTTGGCATGATGCCAACAATATATAATATATTCAAAATAATTTTGGATGATGTAGATGTATTTTTTGAAACAATTAGACAAACATCAATCAAAGCCGAAAATGAACATCATAATACTAATGTAAACTATAGAATAATAACAGGTGGCGATTATTTTGATTCATTAAGAGCAAAAAGAGTATTTGCATTTCCATTAATTATCAATGTACAAGGACAAGTTTGTGGCGGTTCAAAACAAGAAAAAATTGCACCAATTGAGTTAAGTAATAGAACAGAAGGACAATTCCCCGAAATTGAATTAATCAATGAATTTATTGATACATTTTTTCTTCAAGATTTTCAAAAAAATTTACCGAATTTGAAGGGCGAAGAAGACGATGCTGGAAATAAATTATGGATACCCATATCACCAATGGATTCAAGTGTTGCAAGCAATAGCGTATCTTCTCCATACCCAAATATTGAAGGAATTGGTACTAATGGAAGCACATATGACGGATTAAGCGAGATATTAAAAATAATGTTACAGAGATTTTATATATTATCACAAGGTGTTCTTTCTGAAAGTTTTTATAGTCCTGATTATCAAACTCGTAATTTATTTGGTAATTTATTTGCTCAATCAGAAGCGGTTAATTTGGCAACATCGGTGGTTAATCCAGAAAAAAGAAATTTATTAAAACAATTTATAACTGAAGGGGAAGGAAAAACACCTCAAAGTTTTTATGAATATTTGCGTACCTCAAAAGTATTAAGCGATATATATCGTTCAAACAATAATATATCATTTCCTCTTTCTAACCAAGATGATGTTTATGTTGATAAGAATAATACTGAGTTTAAAGGTGCATATATTATACCAGACGGAGTAAGCATTGCTATTCAAGCAGATGACAAACCAGACGAAACAACAAAAGAGACTGAAGGTGGCAAAAAGGACAATACTACAACTGATAAGCCAATTCAGCAATTTATGTCTGACGTTAAAAAAAATAAATGGTTTGATGGTTTAAGAAAATATCCGCAAGGATTTTTCTCATTTACTCAAGACAATATTTTGTATATTGAAGATACGTTTCGTAAATTTAAAACTGGTGAGATTAAAGGAACTATGGAATACACTTCTGATAATATTTGCCTTGATACACGATATTTATCTGATACAAAAAGAACTATTAGTGAAAAACAATGCAATGAATTACTGAGTGCTGGAAATGTTAAAATGCCTTTTTTAAATGACCGAGGACTTAATGATTTAAAACAATTCCAGCATATGGTTGATGATGTTTGGGTTAAAGAATTATCGGAACATGATGAAATAATACATAAAGCAATAATGAGCGGTTCATCAAAATTTAGCGCATTAATGTTTTTATCAAACGTTGGATATACGTTAGGTCCGTTCAATATGTACCCAAAAAATTTGGGATATTGGATATTTCAAAATCCAGCAATTATTGAAGTTCCAAGATATTTACCAGCATATATTGGAGCATTAGTTGGTGCTGATAATGACACTTCGCTTATTAATGAATTAAAAGAGTTTTTCATCAATGGTGATGGTAAAAATTTGAATAATAATGGGCAATATATATTCGCTGACATTTATGATATTAATCATTTCTTATCTGAAAACGATAAAGAATTATTTAGGGGAGAATATGATGATTTTATGAGCAATGTTAATGAAGAATTTGCTTATTATCAGCTAAAAACATCATTTGATTATATGTTTAGTAAAATTTCTGGAAATACTGTAAATAAAAAAGAAAAAGAATATACACAGCTATTAAATCCAAAAAAAACACAAACTGGTGCACCATATTATAATTTAATTATAAAACCATTGCTTGAGAGAGTAAAATTAGCTAATTATACGGAATTAACATTTAAAAGAGATTCTGGAACTACATCAGGAAATAAAACATATAAATCATTGGCATATACTAATAGCAATGTTTCTGATATTGGTGTATCAACACAACCAATTAATAATGCATATTTTACACAATTTTTTGCTAAATTAAATACAGAAATTGATAAGAAAACTGAAGAAAACAAAGAACAAGAAGAAAAAAATAGAAGATTAAAAAGTGATGATAGCATAATTACGCAAACATATTATTCATTTAAAAATATAAATGATAAATGGCTTGTTAATCCAATCAGCACTAAAACATTTGGATATCCATTTAACGAAGACGGTAAAAATTTAATTGATTCATTTGTGTTTGTTGATAGAGCAATGAACCCAATTGGCGATACTGTTATAAATCCAGAACCATTAATACAAATGGCTGAAGACCCAAATATTTCAGTTTTTACTGTGATTTCACAATTATTATCAGCAAATGGTTTTGAATTTTTCCCGCTTCAAAATTTTATGAGTTTCAATGAAGATGAATGGAAAGAATGTTTTAGAATAAGTAATGCACCTATGGCAATAAATAGACAAACATTTGTTTGTATGTATATTGGTGGGTCATCAAGTTATCCAAGCAATATTAATAATGATTTTGCTGATGATGGCATTATTGACTTAGAAAGTGATGCGCCAAGTGATTTTAATACAGCCGATTGTAGTAAAACGATTGATAATAGATTTGATAATCAAATGAATACTAACCCAGATTTTCCTTGGAGACAAGTTAGAGCATTTAGGGTTAGATTTGGAGAGCAAAATCAATCAATGTTTAAAGACATAAAAATTGATAGTAAAGAATTTCCAGAAACCAATGAGTCAATAAATATTCTTTCAAGATTAGCTGGTGATGGTGGTGCAAGTGCACCAGTACCACAAGGACAAAACCTATATAACATATATGAAAACAGAGCATATCGTGCAACTGTGGGTGGATTGGGCAATGCAATGATTCAGCCAACACAATATTTTCAATTGGAAAATGTTCCAATGTTCAATGGCGCATATTTAATATTAACAGTTGAGCATAATATATCGCCAAATAAAATGACAACAACATTTTCAGGCACTAAAATTTTGAAATTCCCGTATCCAAGAGTTACTAATCCTGCAGCAATTTTCGGATTAAAAGATGGATACATTGGTGATATAACTACTGATAATATGAGTGCTGGCAATTACATACAAAATTTTGGTGGTGCTCAATATCTTGATAATTTGTCAAAAGTAACATCAATGTATGGTTTAAAAATTCAATAAAATGGCATATACTAAATTAACATTAGAAGGAGAAACATTTATTAAGCATCATTGCAGTGGAACTGGTAATTCTGCCCTTAAAGGTAGAGGTACTGATATGAAAGGCGGTGGAGCACTTCCAAAACAATTATTAGGAACAGGACAGCCACAATTATCACCAGATTATTTATGGGAAGCAACAGTATATGACGATTCAAATAAATTGATTACTACTAATGACCAGTTAGCACTTCAATTAATTAAATGGTATAATTATTATGCTAAACAATATGAAATTGATACAAACATTATTGCTGCGCAAGGATTTACCGAATCGGCTTATAAAGTTTGGGTATATCCAATGACAAGTGATGCTGGTGGTATTTCTCAATTTACTGTTGATACCATGATTGACATGATATTAAAAAACAAATCTAATGTTACACCTAAATTTACTGATGATGAAATTGCTAAAATATTTGATGTTGGTTTTGAACCGTCAACAAGAAGACAAGATATTACATATAGAGTAACAATTGATGGAAGTCCAAATAGAACTGGAAGAGAAAATAGAGCACAACTACATCAAAATGTAATTAATAATCCAAAAATAATGATTAAAGCACAATGCAGATATATGAAATATATTGCAAATAACTGCGATTCATATGCAAATTGGACATTATTTGCATATGCTGCGGGTTTAAAATATTCAAAATTAGTTTCCAAGTGGAATGTTAATTCATTTCCCGATGCAATTCAATTAGCTGAAAGAGATGGCAACAGACATGCCGAAGGCGTTAATTATATTTTTAAAATATTTGGATTATTAGGTGATAAGAATAATGTAAATGTTAAATTCAAATCAAAAGGTCAATGGTTTGGATATGGTCCTGATAAACTTCGAGGACTTGATAATCAAAGTATTAATATGGGAGTTAAATTGGAAGACCAATTAGCATATTTTGATGCCCATAGTGTTAATACTATGTGGACAAACAATCTTTATAATGACTAATTAAATTATGCTTTTTTTCAATTCATGAAGACTGATGATATCGTCATCGGCAGTTTGTGCATTAAATACCATCTCTTTGATTTTCTGAATTGCTTTTGCAACGCTATCTTTTACACTTTCCTTATTTAGTCCTTCTAATATGGCTAAACTCTCATTTTTATACTCTTCAAGTAGTGTTTCTTTTTCAGCAGAAGATGATTTGATTAATTTAAGTAACAAATTTTTGTCATCTTCATTTAATGCGTTATATTTTTCATTGAATTTATCAACAGCAATTCTAATAACATCTTCATTAATGAGTTTCGATTCTGGAAGTTCTGCTTCCATTGCTTTCGGTCTCTTTATGTGATTTAAAACAGTTTCAAACGATTCATGAATATTATCAACATTAACTTCATCATAATTACTTAATGATTCTTTAATCAAATTGTTAATTGCAATATACAATTGAACTTTGGCATCATCAACCTGAACATCTTCAGTAAGGAATGATTTTAACTTTTCGTGTTCCTTCTCAATTTCCTTATTCGTGTATATTTCAAATAATTTTATATTATTATCAATATAACGTGATGCTGCCAAATCATTTTCAATATGTTTAGTTTCAATATTATTGAATACTTTAAATTCCAATTGTAAAATTGGTGAATTTTTTACAACACTTAGAAAGTCTTCAGTAACTTTTTTCGATTCTTCAATTAAATTATTACTGAAGTAAGCATCCTTTAATTTCTTAGAAACCACTAAGTTAACAATACCAATGTTAATACTTTCCATGCGATTTTGTTTGATTTATTAATAAATACTGTAAATAATTATAAACGTTAGCTTTATGTAATATTATTAATTATTCTGTTAATTCAATATTTTCAATTCCTTCAAAATCAACTTCTTCAGCATCATTTTCTTTTTGCTCAACATTAATACTCTCGCCCTTTTTCAATATATCATCAATCTCATTAATCATCTCTTGAGCATTTTTATTTAGCTGTTCATTGATATTATCATTTTCCTTAATTATCTTTTTATGTTGTTTTTCATTTTTATGTTCGGGTTCAACGCTACTGCCAAACACTAAACTTTCAACATGTCTCATGTATTCTTCATCGGTCATTCTTTTTCGACCTTCAGCCATTGGTAATGCTTCAGCACCTGCTCCACCCACTGGTGCTGCTCCTGCTGTTGGCATACCTTCAGCACCTGCTGGCATACCTGCTCCAGCCATTGGTGCTCCACCTGCTGGTGGCATTGGTAATTCACCACCACCCATTGGCGCACCACCTGCTGGTGGCATTCCACCACCTTCAGTTCCACCGCTCATCGGTACTTCACCTTCAGGTGCACCAAATCTCTTATCAATATCGGTAAATAATCCAGAATGCTTAATTGTAACAGGGGCATCAGCAAGTTCTTGCATAACAACTTTTTCTAATTTTTGCTGTTTCAAATCTTCTACGATTTCCCTATCACTCATATTCCACAATTTTCTCTTGGCATTGGTATGTGACATTGCTGCAATACCTGCTTCAGCACGAGTTAATTCAGTATATGTTTGTGCTTTTTCACGCATCAATTCAGCTTTTAATAATTCTTGCTGAACTGATGGATTAGTAAGAGTTAATTGAAAACTATTTAAGTCATCACCAGTATAACCCAATAGATACAAATGTATCATTGCCATTTTATTGAGTTCCTGAATTAACGCTTGTTGAATACGATTAATTTTTTTTGCAAAACGAATATCGTATTGTGCCATATTTTTACCAGCACCTGCAGCATCTTGGAAACTTAAAAATGGTTTTGGAATACCAAGACCAACAAATAAATTGTCACGAAGATATTCAATATCATGAATTTGGTCAAGGTTCGATGCGCCCGGGAGTGTTTCAATGCCCGTTTGTGTATTTGCATTTCTTACTGGCAAAAAATAGTCCTCATCATTGCCCATTATATTAAAGCGGTAATCAATTTGACCATCATTTGGTGCAACTTGTGCAATTTTCTTGAATTTGGTTGCTACTTTATAGATATATTCTTCAATATCCTCTTCATCAATATTTCCAACATCAATCTTAAAAACTTTTTTCTCACCAGCACGAATAATACGATAGGTAAGCATTGCATCTTCAGCCATGATTAATTGACGGAAAACTCTACGTACTTTATTAAGTACTGATGAACCATATGGTAAATATTTGTCATCGCCAAGAAGACGGAAATGTGCCATTTCAAAAACATTAAATTCATCTCCAGTCATTCTTTCCCTGAATTTAACAAGTGGCTTACCGTTTTGTATTCTTTCAAAACGTTCTATTTCATAGTTTACTAATTGTTTTACATGTGTAATACCCTTCTTACGCTCACCATAAAGTAATACGAAATTATCACCATATTTTACTGTATTTCTTGTCCAAAATGGTAAGTTTACATTAACGTTTACAATATCATAGAAAAATTCTTCCAACAGCATTTTTATTCTTTCTTTGTTGGAATATATGTTTAACATTTTACCATTTAGACCAACGGTTGTTGCTTCTTCCATGAATAAATCCAATGCACTTGAAATGATTGGGTAGTATTCCATGCCCTCATAATCAATATACGCTGGAAGTCTGGCTGCTTCATATTGTAAGGCTTTCTGGAAACCTCTATCGGTAGTCCTAAAAAATTTATTTTGGAGTTCACGTTTTTGTTCTAACTCCAATCCCTTTCTTTTTATTTCTTCGGGGGTAGCACCTTTAATTATAACTTTAGTTTCTTTAGGTACGGCAGGTGTTGATTGTGGCATGACTGTTGGTTGAGCATCAGTAAAACCAAAACCGTCTAAATTTAAAAGCTGATTAAGTTGCTGATATATTGTCCCTTTTTTCTGTTCTTCAGCCATTTTTTATAATTTTTTATATTTTTTTATAAATACTTCGATTTTTCGAAAAAGTCATAAAAAGTTATTTAAATATAAATACAAATCAATTTTTCTTTTTCCCATCTAACCCCTTAAATAACCAACCATAAGATAAATATGGATTTAATGGAGAAGCACTGCTTGGTGAAATCATTGGTTTGTTTTTAATTCCCTTATTTTTCTCCATATCGGAAATATCATTGTTTGATATGATTGCATTTAACATTTTTTCAGTAATACCCTTACTTTGTTTAAACCTTGCCATATCAAAGTTTAAAGTATACAATCCAATCGATAATCCCATAATTGAATCATCATGGAATGAACGCTTATGGTCGGCAACACGGTTTCCAGCAACAGTAACAAATGTTTTTAATTCATTTAATAATCTTACTGACCTAATTACCACATCCTCAAGGTGAATAGCACGCTGCATCTCAAGTAATACTGAAGCACGGTTGTTGCCAATAAAGAACCCGGGAATTAAATCCACATTAACAACAGCACCGTCTGGCATTGTCTTCATTCCTTTTTTAATATATCCCTGCAATCTATCCCTTGATGGTTTATGTGTTACTTCAGCGTAATGAATAGATTCTTCAGGATAACCAAATTCAATTAATTTTTCAATTGTTTGAACGCCATAACCACCCGTAATATCAACAACACAATATGCATTATTATATCTCTTACCATATTGATATGCAATTTCGGCAAGCATCTGTGGTGTTACTTTTCCATAATATTCGGCAACTTGCTCGACTTTATGTCTTTTTATCTTAACCTTTTTTGTTTTTTCTCCTTTTGTTATGATTTTTTCTTCAATTATTTCATTGATTTTTAACATGTTGAGTGTAGAATTGTCCTCACCATGCCCGGGCGATGCATCCAATGTCATAATATATGTTTCTGCTGGTTTTGGGTCTTCCCAAATCCACATATTTAAATCTGTATATTCTTGACGAATTGGCGTTTGTACTTCTTCTTCCTGAATTCTTTTCAAAAATTCTTCAGCAATAAAGTTATCACCAGAACCCAAGAAAGAACATAAAAGTTCCTGTGCAATTTTACGCATATCACCGTTTGCGTTACGTACTTGTTCTTCAAACCAAGGTGAACTTGCTTCCCAACCATCATCAGCTAATTGAATTCTTTTCTTTTCATCCCAACCTTCATCAACTAAACGAATTTCAGTTTCCTTTCCTTTATTTTTTAGCCATACCAAATCTTTATTGTATCTTGGGTCATTATACCACCAAAGTTCGACTGCTTTAAAACTATTTTCACCTGCTCTTGCACCCATAAATGTTTTATAAAAAACAGCATCAAGACCTGAAGGTGTTGAAACCATAATTGCACTACCACCTGTTTGCAAAGTAGGAAATGCAGATGTCCAGAATTTATCTCCCTTTTCTGTCCATGCAGTTTCATCCCAAAACAGTAACGTTGGTGTCATACCACGTAAACCTTTTGATGAGAATGCACCTAAACGTGAACCATTATCATAAATTTTTAGTTTTTGTGTGTCCTTTAAGAATTTTTCAGTGTCTCTACCTGTTTTTGGTCTTAACCAGTCTGGACAACCATCAATAAATTCAACGACATCGCTCATAATTTCATCACGAGCAGTTTCAAGTTTATCAGCAACAATAGCAACCTGCCTGTTTTTATTAAACATCACATACCATGCAATATAAGCACAAGTTGTTGTTGAAATACCAGCCTGACGATATTTGTTGGCTACAACAAATCTTTCTTTTAAATATGTTTCAACCAAATCTTTTTGCATTGGGAATAATTTAAATGGAACAATCATTCCGCCCTTACCCTTTGTTTGGTCAAATATTGTTAAATATGTTTCAATGAAATAAATTGGGTCGGTTGCACAGCGAATTATTTCATCTTCCTGTTCATTGTACGTTAGTTCACTTGCCTTTTTTACTTCGCCAGATTTAGTAACAATAATGGGTTCAATCTTACCAGATTTTTTACGAAGTTCAGCAGCAAGTTTTCTTTGTTCTTCCTTTTCCCTTTCCTTCTGAATATCAAATGGAACTACTGGAATATGTTCAGGGGTATCATCCTTTTCCTCAAAGCTATCATCTTTAGGCTTGGTACTCATTTATAATATTTTATAAATAAATACTGTGCCCACATAAAAACCGCAGGGCGTGGTACATATCTGGATGTATCACGCCCCGAATTTCCTTCTTCCGAATCTGGTAAGATGAACTCATGAACGCTGATTAGCGGGTTCAGCGTCCGAAACCTTTACAGATTCCACACCAAGGGTATAGAATTAAACCAAAAACGCATTTATGCATCAATACGTTTTCTTTACTGTTTTACCACATGGGCAATCAGCTATTTAATAAATACGTTAAAATTTAAGAGAAGATATCTCAACAAATTCATTATTTTTATTTAAAATTATTTTTCTTGAATTTAGAAGGTCTTTGACTTTGGCAAGAGACATGCCATAATGGAAAACTAATAATGGAATATCATCATTTTCCTCATTGAATAATTTTTCGTAATCATCTCTATTATCGTCATCATCTTTTTCAACTTCGTATGCCAATGCATGTATTGTATGATATCCATGCATGTATTCCCTGTCAACTGCTTCATGTAGACAAAATAAATCAAATGATTTTGTCTTTAAACTAATTAATGCATCAACATATTCTTCAGTTGGTGGCAGTGCATTGTCACAAGCTGGTGAAATATCCCAACACCATCCTTCCACATCAATATTATCAGGATTTAATGAAAAAATAAATTCATAATTTCCTTCGCCTCTTGCGTTATAACCAACTTTCAAAACGTAAATTAGTTTTAATTTATTTTCATCGTAATCCATGACACAATTTTCTCATAAATACTAATAATTTTTTATAAAAAAATGAATTTACTTGGGCAAAATAATACCATAATTGTTTTCAATTACCGCATCTACGCAGCCAAGAGCAAATTTATATCCTTTGAAAATTTTTTCAAATCTTTTTTGGCAATAAGTCGAATATAATTTCATGCAGCATGCAATCCCTGAGAATATTAAAACAACTATTGAAAACTGCATTAATATTCCAGATAATCCCAAAAAAATCCACGAAATCCAATTGCTTATTTTACTTCTACTGAAAATAACATGCAAATCCTGTTCAACTTCTGATATGTAAAGTCTGCGAAATTCAAAATCCCGTTTTGCTTCAGATAGCATTACCAGTTCTTCACATCTTCTTTTACCTCTAACAAGGCGAAGAGTTTTATATGTTCTTATATTATCCATAGAAAACTATTTGAATAATGATACGAAGATACAATAAAATTTGTTGCAAAAAAAAGACCGAATTTTTTATTTTCGGTCTTTTTAAATTAAGATATGTTAGTACTTCATAACTATTCTTATGCTTGTGCTGCTGGAATGTATACTAATTCTGCACCTTTCATCACTAATTTACCCACACCAATTTCATCATTTGCAATTTGCTGAAGTATTTGAAGTTTATTTTCATCACTTGCTGTAGAAATGTATCTTTCAAGTGCTTTGTTATACATGGTGTCTACTGCATATAAATCCTGTAGCCATTTTGTATAATCTTTTGGTGTTAGTGTAGGTAATGCACTTTTTAATTGCCTTTGTAACTTATTTTTACCAGTGCCCATCTGACCAATCTTAGTCATTCCTTTCGAAATGGCATCACCAAGTCCTTCATTTGCAGGTGCTGATGGTCTTTGCATATCTTTTTGAATTTTCTGCACTGCTATTTGAAGATTCCTTAATTTATCTTTAGGAACATCATTTACACCATTATTTTCATCAAATTTATAAGTTTTGGAATTAATTGATATACTTTTTGGTGTATTTCCTGTAGTATAAAACCAAAGTCTTATTGCTTCAAGATTACGTGGGTCTTTTTCAATATCAAAACCCAATTTCTTAATATCCTGTACTAATACTGGATTAATATAATCTTCAAATTTACCCCTCTGTCTACTCTTTTCAGCACCAGCAATTGGATTTTCAGCATTATAACTATCAACTGATTTATCATATGCTTGGTTTGCCTTATCCTGCATCCAACCTGTGGTTACTTCATTAACTTTTTTTTTAATGTAGTTTCGTAAAGTTTAAACTGCTCATCAATAACTTTGTCAAGTTTTTTCAAAGTTTCTGACTTCTTAGCTTCATTAAGACTTTCCTTTTTCAAACCAGCTTTAACCTCAAGACGTTCACGAATATATTTCCTGAGTTTCTTTTCAGATTCGCTCATTTCAATTTTAACGGTTTTGTCAGGAGTAACTTCAATCTCAACGCCAGCACTTTCTGGTTTTACAACGCCACCACCAAGATTATCTG
Source organism: Bacteroidota bacterium (assembly GCA_029558535.1). Classification (GTDB taxonomy): domain Bacteria; phylum Bacteroidota; class Bacteroidia; order Bacteroidales; family ML635J-15; genus Bact-19. Next base: position 17,841 of record JAKQEK010000285.1, read on the forward strand.
CTTCAGGAGCAAATCCAATGCCATCAATTGGTTTATCCATTTCTGGTGCTTCAACTTCACCCTTTTCTTCTTCAGGTTCATCATCTTCTTTAAGCATATCAGGTTGTGTTGGAACATTTGCCATATCAGCCATTGCACCTTCTTTTGCAATGCCATATTTACCTAAATTAGCAGTACCTGCTGCACCACCAAGTTGATTCTTTATTGTTGTTAATATACTCTGAACATTAACAGGCTGATGACCTGCCTTTTGTAATCTTGTATTTAAAGCAGCAATTTGTGCACCCAAATCTTTTGCAATATCTTCAAGTTTCTTTACTTCTCCAGCCACTTCACCAGCATGATATGTTTGTTTCAAGCCTGTTGCATATTGTCCAACTGCTTGAGCACCCTTCTGTGCTGCACCTGCAACTGCCTGTGCACCCTTTTGAACTGCACCTTTAACTGCTTGAGCACCCTTCTGTGCTGCACCACCAATTGCTTGACCTGCTTTTTGTGCGCCAGCTTTAACATCTCCACCAACTTTTCCAAACATACTCTTTAATCCGCCCCAAAGTTCATTAATCTGTGCCTGTTTTTCTTCAAGACCACATTCATTTAATTCATTGGTATATGGAGTTAATTTTTCGGTATAATCTTCATGACCATATTCGTCCTTTAATTTACCAAGAACTTCTGGATTAACGAATAATGCAACAAGTTTAAAATCGCCATCATTCTGACCATCATTATATGCATTTGCATATCCGCTAACAACATTACTCATTTCTTCAGCATCACATTCCATAAGAGATTCTGCTGTATATCCTCTTGATTCAGCATATCTGCCAAATCCACCACATTCTGCACAAATATCTTCTTCTATTCCAGCGTCAGCAGTTACAGGTTCTGAAGGTAATGATGCTTCAAGGTCTTCGATATTTTTTTCTTTACTTACTTCAAGTATTTTATCAGCTAATTCCTTACGTTCTTCAATATCCATATCGGCAAAATAATCAGTAAAATATCCAAGGAACATGCTGACATAACCCTCAACTTTATCATTACTCAAATCTCTTTCTTGAATTTTTTCTCCGATTTTACCAATATCTGATTTGATTTCATCTTTCGGTCCTGCTTCCACGTCATCTTCTGCAGGTTCTTCCTCACCAGCTTCAGGTTCTGCTGGCATTTCTTCGCCACCTTCAGGTGCTTCCTCACCAGCTTCAGGTTCTGCTGGAACTTCTGCTGGCATTTCTTCACCGCCTTCAGGAGCAGGTTCTTCAGCAGGTGCTTCTTCACCACCTTCAGGAGCAGGAGTTTCATCACCTGCAGGTTCTGCTTCCAATCCAGCAGCCATTTCAGCTTCACCGCCATCATCTACAGCAGGAACTTCTGGTTCTGCTGCAGCATCAGTAGCTGCATCCAATTCGGGAACTTTTTCTGACGCTTTTTCAATTTCTTCGCCAGCCTTATCTTCCTTTAATAGTTTACTACCTGTTTTGTTCGGCTTTAAAGTCAATGATTCATTAATATTATGAAGAATCATACTTCTTTGCTTATCAGCTTCAGATAGTTTGCTATACTGGTATTCTTTAATGTTTTCTAATCCACCAATATATGCAAAATCAGATACATTCGGATTTTCTTTTGTACCAGCTTTCTTAATATAATAATGGTGCTGTTCTTTTATAATACCATATGCTATACCATCTGCTGCTCTTTTGTAATCAATCAACGTACCTAAATTACGTGTTTCTTTTATCAAGGGTTTCTTAACTTCTGCTAATTCCTGAAGTCTTTGATAAAACGCCTCTTTTGATGCATGTCTACTCATGTGAATATTTTTAATATAAAATTTATTTTATTTACTCTATACTTTTTTATAAATACTTAATTAAGAACAAAAAGTAGTAAAATCATAATATTTCATATGATTCATTAATGATTTTACTTTTTACAAGCATCTCAAAAACTTTGGGTGTTATTAAGTTTTTTCTTCTGTAATTCTCAATAACCGCCTTATTTGCTTTAGTTTTCGAAATACTTTCGTTTAAAAATTTTCCGTTTTTGTGCAAATCTTCCACAATTTCATAGAAAACCTTTTCAGCTTTTTTGGCTTCTATAAATTCATTCAATTGTTTTTTTGTCACAATTAATCTTCTCATAGTTCAAATTCATTTAAACTCAACTCCTGAGTTAAATAATCATTTTTAATTTCAACCATTTTCTCAAGATAACCAGTATTCCTTAAAACTTTAAATACAAGATTTTCAACAGAAAATTCTCCCTTATCTTCAAGTCCTGTTTGCCTATACTTTTTAATCTTGTTTTTTAGAGTTTCGTATCTTTTTACAAAATCTTTTTCATCCTGATTGGTTTCCAAATCATCAATAGCATTCATAAAATCAGCAGCTTTTAACTGTACATCTGCAGTATCAATGTTGACAATTTTTTTTGTTGGTTTGTTAATCCATTCATTTCTTACTAATGAATACGTACCCGTTGCAAAATGTGCTTCACTACTATCCTGAAAATACATTTCAACATCGTGTCCTTTTACTTGAATTGGAAGTTTATCATTCCATAATGATTTTTTTAATTTAAAAAAGTCACCAACAAATTCTGTATTTTCTGAAATCTGGCTGAAATCTAATACTATGTGTACATCCAAATCAGAATTTTCATTATAGTTATAGTTTGCCATGCTACCAGTAAGTATAATATCATTGAATTTAAGATTTTCTACGTCAGAAAATTCAATAAACCTTTTGGCATTCATTAATAATATTTTTCTTACGTCTGGCTTTATTATTTCATTTTCACCCCAAATAAGCGGACATAATGTATCATGCATTTGAATTGATGATACATCAACAACATCTGGCTCAACGACTTCTTTCAAAGCATCTGAAATATTGTGCTTTCTCCAATACCTACCAGACCAGAAACGTGGATTTTTATTACTATTAATCATTTATTATCTTCTGTAATTTAAATATATTACATCATTTACCATATCAACTTGCTGTCCTTTTGGCGTTGTTGCTGGAACAACCCTACCCATATCAAATCCGAACCAACGACCCGACAAGTCATCCAAATAATTTTTTGCTTCTTCTTCGCTGTCAAATTCCAATGCATTTGTTGACCAAACATTCTCGCCTTTTCCAGTCACTTCTGCACGATATTTAACAGGAGTGCCCTGCATTTCTTCATCTTCTTCGTTAACTTGTTTTGCGCAATGACTTCCAAGTGGGTCTGGTGTACCATATGCTTCATTTTCAATGCCCTTTTTAAATCTCTTTGCCAATGCTTTGCGCTTTGGAGTACAAGTTGGTTTAGTCATTGGAGTACAATAACCTTTATGTTCAGGATTAACAGCATTTTGAATCCATTTCTCTTCGGCTTCTTTAAGAATTTCTTGAGAAGATTTCTCTTCTTTTATTTGAAAATCAGGATTTAACTTTGCCATATTTTCAAATAATAGTCTTTTTGTATTAATAGCCTTTTTCATTTTAGTAATATTTTATATAAATACTTATTAATGATACAATAATATTGTTCCAAGCACATCCTTTCTATATCCACCAACATCAGAGTCTTTAGGTGTAACAATTACTGTCCACTTTGGAATAGAATTTTCTGAATCATATTGTATTTTTTCTAATTCTGGTACATAAAGAACATCTTTTAATTCAACACCATATTTATTTGCCACATATTTTCTTAAACCTTCTTTTGCATCATCATTGTGAAAAAACCAGCCACCTTCAGCCGTATCGGTTGATTTATGTTTTTTTATGAAATTTTCAAATTCATTTGGATATAAAATATCAGCATATGGAGTTTTAATTTTATCAATTAGTTTATCTTGTAATCCGCCAAACGAAAACCTGAAAAAGAAATTTGGTGGAATGTTTTGACCACTAATCATTCCAATACTTTTAGTGTATGCATAGTGTTGCACATTTGGTGTTTTTTCTGCAATTCCAAATGCACCTAAAAGATATTTTTCTGAAAAGAAATCGCCACTATCATGCCATCTTATTAATGTTCCAAGACCTTCCTGTGTGTTTATTAATTCTTTAGATTCAATTTCATTGAGCAAACGTTTTTCAAATAAATCCCAATGGTTAACAACATAATTTAACATTTTTAATCTATGTAGTGAAACGTCTGGAACTCGAATATAATTTCCTTTCCAAGCAAAACAATCTTTTTTACATCTTCCTGCTTTTGGACAGGTAATGACTATTTCAAATTTTTGTATTCTTTCATTAAATATAATTCCAACAGTTGCGGGTAATGAAACACTCCATGCATTAGTTTTCGCCATTTTTTCTGGCTTTGACAATAATTGTGCTGGATGCTTTGTAATTTCATGTTTTAATTTTTCTAAATCCCATTCATTGCCTTCATCATCAACTATTCCTTCTACAAATTTTCCAAATAAAAATGGTAATTCTCTATCACGTGTTAATGGAATTCCTTTTTGATATTCTTGATGTCTTTGTTGTAATACTGACTTAACATCATCCTTATTTGAAATAGTATAATCATCAACTTCATATTCATTAATTACCTCATCATTTTTCAAAAAATCGTCTAATGACATAAAATCATCCGATGTAAATCCGGGTGGTGGTGATGGCGGTAATAGCGATAAATTTTCATTAATAGTCATTCCAGCAACTCTTTCCATCATTTCAAAAAGTCGCTTTCTATTATCTCTAATCATGATAATATCATTTTTCAATAAATACTCATTTCTATTTAAATAGCTTTAGTATTTATATTAAATTCTTGTACGAAATGAATTTAGAATGCTTAAACGACAT
>JAKQEK010000343.1 GCA_029558535.1 Bacteroidota bacterium
GTACACCGTACCAGTTGGAGGTGTAACGCCTAACTACATAAGAATAGAACATTCACACGGATACGTAAGTGGAGATTATCCATTTACAGGTGGAAAAGTTTACGTTCAAAGGGAAAATTATTATTTAAAAGTAAAAGTAAAGGTTGCAGGAGTTGAGGTTGGAGTAATTCGGGTAAAACAAGCTGCGTTTGATGATAATATTAGTGCTGATGTATCAGGATATTTAAGGGGAGCTTTGTCGTTATTAGATACATACAACTACACAACTCTAAACGTCGGTGACACAAATCTATCAAATTACTTTCAAATCGAAGTATCAGAAAATTGGAATGGAAGCGAGGGGAGTTATGATACTTCTTTTACTGACAAATTCTATTTCACATGGGCAGTTAATCAATTAGGTTCTATCTATGACGGCAATTTAGGCGTATTTGTTCCTTTTACTAATTACGCTGGAAATGAAACTAGAGCTAAATTTTTAAGCGACTTTGAAACTCCTACATACTTTCAAGGTTACCCATTTTCTTTGGACTTCATTTTTAATAATGACTTAGATACATCGACTTATTCCATTTTGAAAAAAGAGCAGAAGTTTAATGTGAACAGGGTTAGCCAATCAACAAGTACTAACCAATTGGCTAAAACATCAAGTGAAAAAGGAAAGATAAATAGAATGAAATTAACAGAGAGTTATACAGGTATTAGTACTATTGATGTATGGCTTGAAAAAATATCAGTTGGATAATGGCATTTGCAGACGAAATAACAGAAAAAAAGACAATTAAAATATCTCAATCGAATTGTGAGAATCCTGTGTATTTGAAGTGGATAAATAAACAAGGTGGTAATTCTTTTTGGCTATTCAACAGAAATCAGTTGAGAATATCTAAAACTAAAAACGGTGAAATATATGAGAAGCATTTGTCAACATTAATCGGCACATATTCAAATAGATTTATTGCGACAAAAGAGGCTGACCACTCTATTAGGCTAACAACAACAATCAGTGAGGATGATATGG
>JAKQEK010000344.1 GCA_029558535.1 Bacteroidota bacterium
AACTTTCAAAAGCTATTGGGTGATGGTTCTCAGCTGGGAATGAGATTTGAATATAAAGTTCAGGAAGTTCCCAATGGTCTGGCTCAAGCATTTGTAATTGGAGCTGATTTTGTCGGTTCGGATAGTGTCTGTTTAATTTTGGGAGATAATATTTTTTACGGAGCTGATCTGCAATGGAGATTGCAAAATTGCACAAAACCCAATGGAGCAATAATTACTGCATATCCTGTTCTTGATCCTGAGCGTTATGGTGTAGTGGAATTTGATAATGATATGAAAGCAATTAGTTTGGAAGAAAAACCTAAAGAGCCAAAATCTAACTATGCTGTTCCCGGACTTTATTTTTATGATAATAGCGTAATTAAAATAACCAGTGAAATAAAACCCTCAGCCCGGGGTGAATATGAAATTACTGATGTCAACAATGTCTATTTGGAGCAGGGTAACTTAAAAGTGATGGTCTTTGGAAGAGGAACTGCCTGGCTGGATACTGGAACATTTGAATCCCTTATTCAAGCATCCCAATTTGTGGAAGTTATTCAAAACCGCCAAGGACTTAAAATCAGTTGTATAGAAGAAATTGCCTATCGTAAGGGTTTTATAGATAAAGAGCAGCTTATCAAATTAGCAGAACCTATCAGGAAAAGCGGTTATGGGGAATATCTCCTTCGGATTATAGAGGAATAAAATGACTATAGCAATCATGCAGCCATATTTCTTTCCCTATATAGGGTATTTTCAATTGATTAATGCGGTAGATAAATTTATTATTTATGATGATGTTAATTTTATAAAACAGGGTTGGATTGCACGTAACAGAATAATTTTACAGAAGAAAGAGCATTTTGTAATTCTACAATTGAATGGTGCAAGTTCATTTAAGAAAATAAATGAAATACAAATAGGGAGTAACTCCGATAAATTACTTAAAACGATCTATCAAGCATATAATAAAGCTCCTTTTTTCCCTTCTTCATTTCCTATCATTGAGAAAATAATAAAAGCCAACATAATAAATTTAGCTGATTTTCTTATAAATCAGTTTATGATATTATCAGATTATTTTGAAATTTCTACAAAGCTGCTAATTTCTTCTTCTATGAAAAAAAACAACAGTTTAAAAGGCAAAGAAAAGGTTATCCATATTTGTAATATGTTAGGAGCAACGACATATATTAATTCAATAGGAGGTAAAGAAATATATAATGCAGTAGATTTTGAAAATAGTGGAATTAAGCTTTCTTTTTTAAAATCAAGACCTATTGAATATAAACAATTCAGCGATACTTTT
>JAKQEK010000359.1 GCA_029558535.1 Bacteroidota bacterium
ACCTATTGGCTCTTTATATTTTTTTGATAATGTTTCAAAATATTCTTCGTATGAATCCCATAATATCAATTTATCAATTATAAATATATTGCCAGCAAAAACTGGTATTGAATTATAAGACAATATATTAATTTCTTTAAATTTTTTCAATTCTTTTTTTATTGCTTTTATCACTTTAATATTTTCTGTTTTGATAAAAAAGATATATCTTTCATTCATTCTCATTTTTTTCTCCTTTATTTTTTTAGATTTTTAATATTTGATATCTTTTTATAAAATTCTTCTTGTTGCGATGGTGATAATTTATCAATAAGTCTAACTACATATGATACCATTTGGTCAACAGCTATTTGGTCAAGTGCGTCTGTAATGTCAATAGAATCATCTTTATTTTTTAGTTTTTTCATTTTAAATCTCCTTCGTAATTATTTATATACACAGGTTGCCTGCAATGATAGATTAATGTTTTGTTGATTGCTGCTTTTATTGCCAACCATAATTTTTCTATATTTGAAAAATATAAAGCTACGCAATCATCATTAAACAGATTTTGATAATCTTCATCATAAATAGACATAATTACTTTGCAAATACATTCGTCATAAAAAATTTTTTCAATTTGATAAATCATTATGCTGATTTTTCTATGACTTCTGTCAGCTCTAATTACATAATCACCAGCTATAATTGGTATTACAGCGTGGTCTCTACAAGCAAGATGGCCTGACCTGTAAATATAAATAGCATTCTTTCGTTTGCCATCTTTATCTGCAATAATTACAGCTTCACCAGTATTTGTATATCCGCCACCAGATTCACGTAGGCAGGAATAGCCATTTTTACTTCTTGAGACATAAAATCTTACTTCATTATCTTTCATTTTGTCCTCCCAAGATATTCGCTTGCTTCTGTGATTTTATAGATTTTCATTTATTCGCTTCTCTATAATATCACAGAACTCTTTTGATATTTCACTTCCGATATAATTCCGCTTGTTTATCTTTGCCATCTTCGCTGTCGTCCCACTTCCCATAAACGGGTCGTAAACCAAATCACCTTCGTTGCTCCAGCTTATTATATGGTCATTTGCTAATTGTTCAGGGAATTGCGCAGGATGTCCTTTTGCACCAGCATTAGCAGGCACTTCCCAAACATTTCCTTTTTGTTTATATTCTTTTACTGCATCGTTTTTGTGTCCTTCGGTTGGTGTATTTTGGCTATTTGTTTGGTAAAATGTTCTTCCTTTTGTCTTACTTCCTTTTGTCTTACATTCAACCATTATAGGATTAAAGGTTTTTGGCTTCCCTTTGCTAAAAACAAACATATATTCAAACTCTTGTTCATATCTATTATGTGTTAACGGAATATAGTTTATCTTTCTATACATCATCGTATCATGTAAGTTAAATCCAATTTCTTTGAAATATAATGCTTGTCTAAAACTCGTTCCACTTTCACTACCTTTTACGGTTGCATCTCCAACAACCCAAACAACAACACCACCTTGTTTAGTTACTCTGAACAATTCTTTTGCTACTGCCTCAAAATCGAAACTGTAGCCATTGTAATTCCTCAAATTGTCGTAAGGTGGGCTTGTCACAGTCAAATCAACAAAGCAATCTGGCATCCTTGCCATA
>JAKQEK010000382.1 GCA_029558535.1 Bacteroidota bacterium
AGGATTTCCATCAATCCCTAAAGGATCAATTATTGCATCGCTACTTAAATAAAATTTTGTAACCCATCTATTAGCAATTGGAGTTAATATTGGATAAGATGGATCTTCTAAGCGAACAAGATTTAATGTAGCATTTGTTGGATCCTTAAAAGTTACATTAGCAGGTTGAGCAAATAAACCGGCTACAACAAATGCTAATAAAAAGATGAGTATTATTTTATTGTTTTTCATTTTAACTCCTTATTTCGACATTCTATTAAATGTTGGGGTAACATTAATTTCACTTCTACTTGGAGTATAAGTCCAAATAAAATCAGAAGAACCAAAAGCTGAATGATAATAATAAGCACTTGTTGGAGTAAGATATTCTAATGAGCCGAACCATCCAAATCCTTCAAAATAAGTTGAAGCATCTCCGGTATTAATATCTTGTATAACATCACCATCACTTTCATTTGTTCCAAAGATATCTTCTGACAATAAAACATTAGCTGCTTCGTTAAGTCCGAATGCAGTAAATGCACCGTTACCTAAAATTGTCTTTGTAAATCCTTGGGGATCCACTTTACCAAGTAGAAAGTAATCGGTAGCACCATTACCAGTAGCACGCTTAATATAGTAAGCAGTTCCATAATTCATATTTTCTAATGCTCCAAACCAACCAAATCCAGAATAATATATAGTAGATTCTCCAGTATTAATATCACTAATAACATCAGATTCAGCAAACTGATCACCTATTATATTACTAATTGCTAAATTAGTATAATAAAAAGGTAATGCAAAAGCTTGGAATTCACCGTCATTTATATTTTTCTTAAAGTATCCGACGACTTCGGAAGGTTCTGATTCGACCGCTGCAAGCATACCAACGGTTAGAATCAGCAGCAGCGGTAATATAAATTTCTTCATAACATTCCTCCTAAAAGAAATGATTTTAAGTTATAAAAATTAAGTTTTGTGTTTCCGGTTTTCGTTTTGAGCGGTTTTAAAACCGGAGCACGACATTGTTTTTTTTCCGGTGGTTTTTATTTTGTTTTTTCACCGGTATTTGCTTTTGAAAAGTGAATAAAACATATTGCATTTTTTCTTCTGCATATCCTGCAAAAGGGTTATGCGTCTGCTTTTGAAA
>JAKQEK010000410.1 GCA_029558535.1 Bacteroidota bacterium
GCTTCGGTGCTTCTTTTCTTTAGTTCATTAACCGCTGTCGTCCATTGCTCCTTTGTCAGTAAGAAAGTGTGGAGGTAATTGTTTGCCTCCATAATGTTACGATAGTACCTTGACGACACTTTTCCTAAATCTTCCTCCCTGTATGTAAATAGCTTTGTGCCATCGCTAAACGTGTGAACGTGAAGGAGTACAATGTCAGACTTTTTTTTGAATAGGTTTTTTATTTTCTTTATCATCTTTCATTTTTTTAATTATATTTTGTGCTTCAATTTGCTTTTCCAAATTTAGCATATTTTTCTTACTTAATAACTCTTTTAGCTTATCCATAGTGGTTGAAATTATTAACATTCTTAATTATTAATTCTGTAAACTTTTTATGGTTCTTACTTACAAATGTACGATTACTTTTGTCAAAATTAAACCAAAAATCCATAAGATACCTCCACGCATCTAAAACGTGCAATCCAAATTTAGCCTTAGCTTCATTCAAACTTTGCTTGGCATCAGGGAAAGAGGTTTCAATATCTCGTTCCAATAAGTCTTGATTGTGGAGAATTAAGGCATTATTTCTCATATTAACAAACACTTCGTTAATTATTTCGCCACTCACAGTATGCGGTAAATTTGCCCCCCTAACATAGAACTGCTGTGGTAGTAGTTGCAATTCTTTTTGAATAGTATAGTAATAATTTTGTTTTACTTGCCTATCCGCAGAACCGCTTCTACCACTTGCATCGCCCGTAATTCTTATACGACTTCTAAGATAGTAGCCACTATCAAGGTATTTTTCTTTTATTTTTCTGCACACCGCCTGTAAACTACTAAGATTATAGATATTAGTATGGTCTTGCATTATAGTATCGAATATGTGATATATTTGATTTTCTCTATCAAACTGACCGATAACGCAAACGCAAGGAGTAATGTTAAAGTCAAATCCTATGTCAATATAGTATTCTTCCTTTGGCTCATAATTGGTATGAGCAAAATGTTTCATTTTGTTGTAGCCATAGAAAAAAGGCACTTCATTACTATACTGCCCCCACTCGCCAAGACAATACGGTAAGTACTTTGATGGATTTGTAATTTTTAAATTCTCATACATCGCAATCCTATCCGCTGTAACATTTGTAAGATTATCAAGATACGTTGAATGAGTTGCACGATACTTAGTTTTATAAATTTTTCCTTTAATATCAAATTCAATTTCTTTAGTGAAATTTTTATCGTTGGTATGAGAAAAGTAGTTTTTGTACAACCAAAAATCCTTTTTATCAGTTACACCTTTTGGTAGTTCAGGATTAAAAAGAAAGTACTGCTTTACTTTTCCTATTGAAGTTCTAAGCGTTGTGGTAATAGTCGTAAAATCTTCAAGGCTAATTTGGTCGCCCTCTTCATACCAAGCGTGTGAAGGATTTCTTATAGATTTTAACTTAGTAGGGTTATCACACCCCCTGCTAATGAATTTGTTATTATTTACGATGCAAATTATCTCCAAAGGTGCGGTTTTGAATTTGAATAAATGCCCAATTCCCCAATCCTCCACTATATCTTTAATCGTCTGCCATTGACTATCTTTTATACTTTCGTGAGTTTTTTTAATCATAATACACCGAAAGTAAGGCAGTTGTAGGCAGTCAATTATTAGCTTTTGAGCGGTAAAATGCGACTTGCCACTATCTCTACCACCATAAAGAAATTCAATATCAATATCGTTTGACTCTAAGATATGCCTGTAAGTATCAAGAATAGTACTACTATCTATTCCTATGTTTAACTTTTTCTTTTGCAAAACCATTAATCAACACGTTTACCATCAATTATAGTTATAACAACTTCATCAGGAATAAAGTTTCTATTCGTTAATTCAACTTGCGTAGTTGCATACTCGCCAAGCCTTTTACTTAATTCAATTCTTAAATCATTGATAGTTTTTTGGATTAAAAGAACAATCTGAATAGGCAGACTTTCCGTTGCAGATACTTTTTGCCCTAAAATAAAAGTCGTCTTTATTTTACCTGATAAAACATCTTGATAATACTCAATGTCATTTTGCAATTCCAAATCTCTTTCAAATTTTGATTTTAAGCCTTTTTGAGCAACCTTTTTTACTTCTTGCTCCCTTACTTCCTCGATTGCCTTTTGTTGGCTTAAAAGTTCTTTTTGATACGTTTCTTTAGCTATTTTCAAGTGTGCATATACTGTAGCTTCGTGGATGTCGTATTTACTTGCAATTTCTCGTGTTATATCCGTAGTAGCATATCCTTTCCTCAACAGTACTAAAATCTGCTTAATGGATTCAGTTTTTGATATGCGTTTTTTTTGTTTCATAATAATTAGAGCGGCAGGCTGAATCCGTGTTTTTTCAATGAAGCTTTCAGGGCATCCAAATTGTTTTGAATCTTCACGTCCTCGGGTTGAATCGCTTTTAGATTCTGCCAATCTACTTCGATTAATTCTTTTATTCTATTTATCATAAAACAAATATAATAATTATTTTGGTAATAAATCTAATAATTTTAACAATCTGTTATAATAAGGCAAAAATTTCTTATTTCCGCTATTCCTTTCCAAGAACGAAATATGACTATCAATGAATTTTGGCACATCGGTTATAAAAGTAGCCTTATCAAGATGTATCTGCTTGATAGAAATGCTTTGAAGTTTAATTTTTAATTCTGAAATATGCATCTGTTCTTACAACTCTGATTTTTTAGGTAGTTGCTGTTAGTTTTCTCATTTGTCCTACATTTATTCGCCAATCTGAGAGTTATAAGCAAGCTGCTACGTTCCTGCTCCGTTTGACAATTCCGTTTCAAAAGAATTAAAAAAAAGCCCACCCTGCGGAGAGTGATTTTCAATTCGTTTCTTAGCGGTTAAATAATAATCTTCATTCAATTCTATTCCGATAAAATTTCGGTTTAGATTTTTACAAGCAACGCCAGTTGTTCCGCTTCCCATAAAAGGGTCAAATACCGTCATTCCTTCATCGCTGCTGTGTTCAATAATTTTCTCTATCAATTCAACAGGCTTTTGC
>JAKQEK010000417.1 GCA_029558535.1 Bacteroidota bacterium
CACAACCACCAACCAACCATCCCCCAAAATGCAAATTTTCAATTTTTTAAATTAAATGTTGTAAACAAACTTTTTGTAATTTCATCATAATTAACATAAATTATGTCGGGACGTAGTAAAATAGTAATTCATTCATAAAAAAATAGAAGAAAATAGGTCAGTTTGAATAATTTATTTAAAAATTAACAGTACGAGTTAAATGATAATGAAAAGCTTGTTTAAGTGTAGTTTTCATAAAGAGCCAAATCATGTGGGTACTTTCGATTAGAGCGTCTTTTTGAAGACGATAAAGCATCTTGTGAATAAAGTTTTTCCAAGCCATAGCGTTTCCACCATTTGCGAATTGAAGTTCGTACAGATAGTCGTGAAGAACTTTGGAGTGTGGGTTGCATTCACTTTTGATAAAAACTTGCGCTAAACAAAATTCTTCATGTGTTGCTAGTAAAAAGATGATGTGAGCCAATTCGAATGGAATGCTTGTGATAAGTCGTCCTTTGTTATCTCGAATAAAAGTAATTTGTTCTATTTCGGGTTGATAATATTTTCGAATAAAAGAATCAAAAGATTTGCTTGCCATTTTTAAATTTTATTATCTAAAATTACATGTTGAAAAATAAATAATCGTTAGAAGTTTTCATGATAGGAGCGACGTCAGGTGAGTTTAAAAAGCGAGCAGTAAGCATAGCGTTTAAAAATTCTTGCCACATTTTGGCCGTAAAGATTTTTTCTAGTTTATTAATGTGTGCGATGCAGTCAAAGATAAATTCACGCCACATGCGTAAATTGCCATAGCGCGCGTGTTCTAATTCAGTTATAAAATCATAAAGATTTATGACTTCGTCGGCGTATGAAAATCGGCTGACTACGCGTTCTTCAGGGTGTTTAAAGTAATCTTTTAAATGTGCAACTTCGTCAACGTATTTTGCGAGCATCACGGGTACAGCTATGATAACTTCTCCAGCCTGCGTTATCAGTTGTGGTTGTTTAGAGATATCAGTGCAATATTCGTCTATAAATTTCGGCCAATCCCAAGCACTGTTAGCTTTCATTGTCAACATTTTCTAAAATGGAATTTTCTAAAATACACACAAAGACAGTAGAAATTAAATTAAATGAGGTCGGAGAGTTGGATGACATGTTCAAATCGTTGTCTAGCGACGCTCTACTTTCACCACTTGTGATTACAAGATTTACTGCGCAAGAGTTTCTAGATTGGACTGTAGACATAAAAAAATATGGAGTTCAAGTGGTTCTCGATTGCACGTTGGCTCAAGCGATAAACTTGGATCGTAAATATATTTTTAACGAAGTTGAAATTAAAAAAACTGCAGGTAATGGATTTGATAGATATATAATTGTTATCAGTCCAATTTCTGCAGTAGCCCTTCATGAAACCGCTATCACATCTAGTGATAAAGCAGCTTCGTTCATGTACTCGAAACAATCTTTTGCGAAAGTTTGTTCTTTTATAGCTAGCGAACAATTATTTGTGAATGAAGTTGTGATAAAATTTGCTTTTATGAACAAGAGATAATACGATTTTACACGTACTTATAAATTTTAATAAAAAATTAAAAAAATTATTTTGTTTTAAAATTTTTATTCTTGATTATCTTCATCGTCAGGCATACGTCTATAATTTAAAATAACGCAAGGAAAATAAAAAGTTTCGACTAGTTTATCTGAACGTGCCATGCTTACACGTTTAAAAATTTGATTAAAAAATTGATAAAATTTGCTGTCGTTTGTCAAAAATTCGTTATCGAATAAAAGACAGTCGCTATTATCTGGAAGACTTACTATGAAAGCTTCACAATTGTTTTGAAAAGATGAATAAATTGAAATTTCGCCAGTTTTTGTTTTTTCAATGGAAACTGCGAGACAAGCGCAAAAATGTGCGAGTTTAATGTTTTTGCGCTCTTCGTTAAATTCTTTACGCGATAACGAAATCCCACTTGCTAGTTTTGTTTGAAACCAAACTTTTAGTAGGTTGTACAAGTCACCTGTTTTTATCAAGCTGTCGGTATCGCAACGTTCTTTTTGATAAAAATGTCCGTTGCTAGGAGGAGGCACGAGACAATGAGTGTAACGAGAATATTCACATCGACACGAAAGACACAATTGAGTGGGACTGCACTCGGCACGATCACACGTGGTGGGACAGTGATAAACAAAAATGTACGTGTGTTGAAAATCACCATCTTTCTTTTGTGGGAAAATTTCCCAGCCCATGTTTGAACGTATTTTTAGATTGTAGTAATTTATCGCAGATGATGATGTGTCGCTCGAGTCTTTAAGATGTGAGCTTGACAAATAGTCGAGTGGTATTATGGAAACATAAATCAAATCTGTTCGTTCACAACCCTCTATCGTTAGAGCAAAAAATTTGATAATTTTTTTCGATAGCGGTGTTTTGAGAGCAGGCAAGAGGCGATAGCGCGGCCATACTTTGCAATTTTCAATTCGTTTTGAAACATGTCGAGCAAAGTTATCTGGCATTGCGTTGTAGTTTTTCCATTCGAAACGAAAACTTTCAAGTTCGACTCGTTCCATAGGAGGTAACGCGAGAACATTTTTGATATCTTGTGAAAAGTTTGACGGGTACATCTAAATAATAATAATAAAAAAATAAAATACTTGTTAAAAAAAAATAGTTTATCAAAATACGTTGCTACACGTATCGTACATGTGTCAAGTTGATAAAAAAATAATATTTGTTTTTTTAAATTATTTATTACAATTTAAGCATATAAAGAATCGTCTTGTTGTGTAAATAATTTACTACTCATAGTAGCATTTAATTGTTTGTTGATTAAGATTGCGTTCAGTTGTTGTGTAAGTTCACCAGTGATAACGAGATTGTAGCCTTCTTCGACTATTGTAAATTTTCCCCAGCCCAATTTTTCAAAAGTTTCAACGTTATAATTTATCTGTTCTCGTCCTCGTTCGTTTAATTTACGAGCGTCAAGAGTGACTTTATAATCTGATGGAAAATAAGCAGCGTTAAACATTTTAAATCTAAATATCGTATGTACATGTTGATTATAATTTATGCCCAAACAAAGCAAAAGGAGTTGGACTCGTTAAAACAGTCGCTATCGTAACGTTTGTAAAAGCGATATTTTATGTAACCAGGTTGTGCTCGACTAAAACTTATCTTTGCCATAAACATTTCAATGCCTCGACTGTTGAGGAATTTTTGAGTTTCGTTTAGTTCGAGATAATTTCTTGACGATACCTCGAGTGCCATTGAACTCAAAAACTCGGCATACATTTCCAAGGGGTAAGGATATGGAAATGTAAGACTGCTGGTGTTCATGCTGAGACATTCAAACTCAAAAGTTTTTAGTCTTTTGAGTAAAAGTGCTGTATGCTGGCTACAGTCTTCGATATTGATTGAAGCAAGGTCCAAGTCTTGAATTGTATACATTTTTCAAAATGTTTTTTACTTTTTTGAAACTATCTTTTTTGTTTTTTATTTTTGATATTTTGAGAAAAAAAACAAGATTTATTTATATGAGGTTGTTATCGTTTTTATTAATATAATAAAATTTAATAGTTGGAGCCACGAGACTCGTAATATTTTAAAACTTCGTCATTTGATAAAGTAGGTAATAAATTTTCGAAATAAAAAGCACGAGCGTTGTGATAAGAAGTAGCGTCTTTAAAATTAAAGTGATAAAGATATTCATAGCCGTTTGATGTTTGCTCCCATTTGCAATTTGATTTTTGAGCACACAAGACACTTATAAATGTTTCGAGATTTGCTCTCGAAAGACTCAATTCTTCATAAGTCTCGCCGTGAGCATTGTTTAAAAAAATTTTTATCAAATCGTTTCGATAACATGGATCCATTATATCTAAATTACAAAGTTTTTGATTATGATGACAATGACAAAGCAAGTAAATTATATCACAAGCGTTTGGCGCGTGGTAGCACAACGCCTCGTTTAGATAATCAAGTGTCGTATTACCTGGTCGTAAAAAATTTTGATCAGTCTTGTGATTCGTTGTTGGATTATTTTCAACGTTATGTTCTCAAGAAACGCTTTGTTTGCAGTATGATTAGACGTGATGAATATGGTACAGAATGGTTTGTTTCGGCTCCAAATTATCATATATTTAATTATAATTATTTTTCTACTGACGCTGAATTAGTTGATTATTTTTCTGTTTATGATTTTATTAAAGATTTTAAATAAAACTTAAAGGTATACAACCTTCAATTTCTTTATGTACATCTTTTATTATAAGTTGATCTGTAGGTGTGTGTTGTGTATTAAAAATGATATTTATTAAATTTGTCAATTCAGTAACTGATATAGCGTCATATTGTGGTAACGTGATAACATGATTAAAAATTTTATTAGCAGCTGATTCTGATGAGTCGGCGTAAACTGTGATAAGATAAAGTTCTTTATTAGATGGTATTAAAATTTTATTGTTGTAAATTTCTATTGGTTTTTTTAAAGATAAGCAAAAAGTATATTGACTTGCCATCTTATCGTGTTCGACGAAATAGTACTGGATTGCGATAACTTGAGGTCATGTTATTTATACGAATTCCACTACCTCGAACTTGAGCATGTTCTGCTGGTTTGTTAAATTTGGCGGCTTCGATAATTTTTTGAGAGTCTCCTAACAAGTTGGCGTTTTTACGATGGTCCATATATCGTGATCGACCTAGAATACGAGGTATAGGATTGTCACCTGGTCGTTGCGTGTTGAATGGAGGAGCCATTTTGTTAAACTGCCACAAATCCTGGTGTCCCGCGCGTTTTACACCTCGTCCTCGTCGTCGTTTTCGTCCTTGTCCGCGTTCGTCCCAGTCTCGATCGTCGGCGTCTTGGAATTCAGCATCATAGGGTTGGGCTTGCTGTTTCTCTCGCAAAAGGGCTGAGGTAAGTGAAGTACCCCCTGCTGCAGCCGCAAGACCAGCTTTAATAGCTGTACCCAACCCTCCGCTACTTGGTGACTTTGCCGCTTTTGCCGCTGCTTTAGCCGCTTTTTTCGACATGGCTTTTCCCGCATTTCGAGCTTCCACAGCCTTGTTTAATTTTTCTTGTTTAGCTTTAATTTCTCTTTTGGGTTGTCTTCCAAAATTTTCATTTGGAGTATCTACTACCTTTTCCGCGACTTCTTCACTACCTTTACCGACTAGAATATTTTTTGCAAGTATAGAATTTTTATTTTTCTTAATAGTGTCAGTGGGAACATAGTCGCCTTTAAGTTGATCTTTTGCAGAAAGAGCGTGCCAAACTCGTTTAGTATTAGGATCGACAATAGTTTGACTATTGGGAGCATGTTTGCTTCGTCCTTCATAAAAATCTAATTGTTGTTTCTCAAGGCGCTTTCTGGCTTGAGTTTCATTTAATTGATCATTCTTTTTTCGATCTGTTTTAAATTGTTTATAATCTTCCCCCGCTTTATCAATTCGTTTAGCAAGATTTTCTGCAGTAGATTTAACTTTGGCTTTTCCCGTGTTTATCATATTAGTGGTACCTGATTTAATTGCCTTTGCGGCTTTTTGAGCCTGAGACATTACTTTATTACCGACTTTTGATGCTCCCGAATATGCAGCTTTTCCTAATGATTTTGCACCACCCATAGCAGCTTTACCTAGAGATTTTCCGATACCTTTAGAGAAACCAAGAACAGCATTAGTAGCACTTTCACCTGCTTGTTCAGGATTTTTCATAACATAAGAAGCGCCTTTATTTAAAACATAAGAGGCCCCCATACCTGCGAGAGAACTTAGAGCTGAACCCAACGATCCCAAACCCCAAGCGCCTCCTCTATGAATTCCGTTTGCTTTATGATATTCACCGAGATGCTGACCTGCTTCCATGATTTCCTGAGGATCAAGTTGTTTAAAATTTGTGTGTCCTCGGGAAACTAACAGGTTCGTTAGGTAATTTTTTGAATATTCGTTAACATGCTTTAGGGCTTCGTTCCTAGAAGCAAAGTTACCATACTTGCGAACACCGCGATTGCGGCCGCCAAGTTTAGAATTAAAAGGCATAGGACAAACTGTTGGTTTATCATTCATATTAGTTTATTAAAAAAATTAAATTTCAAATTTAGGAATATCTTGATTTAAATATTTGTTATCAAAAAAATTTTTAAAATGTTCCAATTCTTGTTCTGTAATGGCTCCGTGACATACATTTAAAGTCCAATTAAGACCAGACAAGTTTCTAAATTTTGTCTTTATCGCCGCCATTTCATTGAGACCAAGATCCGAGTCAAATTCAATCATCAATGCAAGGTTTGATTGTAAATAGCTATACCAATGTTGTCCATATTGATATTTGTGTGCGTTGCTATAGAAATATTTGATTACATCGTTAGTTGGTTCACATACTATAATTCTACCTATGCTAAATATATTAAATTTTAATAAATTAAAAAAAATATCCAAATGTCTTAGTCCGTTTGGCTTTATGTAGAGCCAGTGTGTATATGTGGTGGAAAGTGAATTGTCGACGAGAAAAAATTTTTCAGGTTTTTCAACCATTATAAATTTTATATGTTCAATTTCTTGTCCATGTTTGTTTAGATTTGAAACTGCATATTGTAAAAATGCTGATTTTAACAGATGAGTTCCATGAATGTTTACGCATTCTCGTTCTTCAATAGGAGAAGTAGTAGAAAAATGTAAAATGAAATGTTTGTCAAAATCGCCGAGTTTGAATGGTAAATTGTCGAGTTTTCGATACTTTATGTGATCGTCATAGCAGAGTTTGTGAATAGGCACTAATTGTCCTATAAGTACTGCGAGCATTGATGCTACAAATGTTTCGGCTTGTTTTCGATATGTAAAAACCGAATTTTTCCATTGTTTGATTGTAAAGTGAACGCGATAATGACTTAGTTTGTCAAAATCTTGTTCAACGAATCCACAAATTTTTCGATTATCAAACCATGTAGTACTTAGAAATAAAACGCCTGTTTTATTGATTCGATTTACCTTAATAGTAAATATTTCATTTTGATCAAACGGATTGTCGTGTGTGATAAAAACTGAATGTCTATAAAACTCGATTCGAATTGATTCGTGTTTTGATTTTATTTCTTTTCGAAAACATTCGCCAAAGTAAATGTTAGGTAATGTATTTTCTCCCAATTTTAGATTAGATATTTCGAAATCGGAATTTTCATTGAACACGTAAACATACGGAATGGACATTATTACGTCGACTTTTTCTGAGTGGCTTAAGGCAAATGATTTTAATAAGTTGTTTGAAGCAATTACGGATCCGGCAAGCGCGTTTGTTGGCGAGTCTCTAAAAAAATTTCAATCTAAAGAAGGACAACAATTTTTAAATAATTTGTTGAGTAATTTTCGATTAAGCGCTCCTACAAATAGTCCTGCAGTTTTTTCAGAACTTCAAAAACTAGACAAATCAAAATTAAAACATTATTTACAAACAAAAAATGAAGTCTATGATTCAGATAGTCATTTTCCTGGTTTTGACTCTCGTCATATTGCTTTTACTGGAGCAACTGGAAGTGGGAAAACAACTGCACTCAATTTGCTTATATGTAAAGGACAGCTCGACGTTCCTAGAGAGATATATGTTTTCATGTCATCGATGGCTATGACTGGAGAAAATAGTTTTTATTCAAAAACTGCACAATTTTTAACATTTCAATTTCAAAAACAATCAAATTCAAATAGCCCGCCTAATATTTATGTATTTTTGGATACAGAGCAAGAATTGTCAAGCTGTATCGAAGCGATAAGAGCTTCAGATAACAGCGAGAAAAAATTATTAATTGTGGAGGATGTTCGCGTCGCTGGCGAAAACGTAATGAAAAAATATGTTCAGCCGTTTTTATTAGGAGCGAAAAACGCCAACTGTCAAGCAATTTTTATGGATCATGTGCCTTCGCGTGATACTCTAAATTATGAGAGTTGTGGATATGTCGTCATGTGCGAACCTACTCAACAAACATATAATATAATTACACAAAATAAACGTTCAGTTAAAACAATTGACACGAGATTTAATAATTTACAAACATTAGAAAGAAAGGCGGCTATTTTTGATAAAAAAACAAATAATCTTTATTGGGTATTTTCAAATTTGCCTTTAATTAGAGCATATTAAAGATTAGATAATTTATCAACTAATTGATAATAATAATTAATGTTTTGTTTATCATGCGAATAAATATTTTTATAATTATCAAGTGTTTTTTTTATTTGTTTTCTTCTGATGCCGCCTCGTTTACATTTTCGCTTTGGCTGTACTCGTCGTGTAGGAGTAGGTTCAAGTAGGTCGTTGGCTAATTCTCGCCAGAATACACTCGATGCTATTGATTCGCGGTCGCTTTCGTCTTCTTGTCGAGGGTTTACAATGTCATATATCTGTTCATACATGTCCAAATTTTCTTCTAGACTACTGGCTTCTTCTTCGTACATTTTTAAAATATCTTTAAATTTTATTCTCATACGTTCTTTTGAAGCAAAATGCTGAAGATAATTTATTTTTTGATTTAAATTATAAATTCTTCGACCATTCTTAATGCCGAATATTAAGGTTAATTCAGCAGAAGTTATTGGTTCAGCTGAAGATAATTTTAATGAACTTGAAACTTGTTTGTCTAATTTAAAAAATTTTTCGTAAAGTTGATTATTAGAAATATCTCCATTCATAAATTGATAAATTCCTATCAATGTTTTGATTAATATGACTTTGTTAATGTTTGAATATTGAAAAAATTTGTCTGAATTTAAAATAATTTGCAGGTGAGTATAAACAATTCTTTTTGTAAAAAAAGATTCTTTTTTTGAATTTGCAAGTGCAGAAATTAAATATTCAATTGTTGGCATGGTTGAAGTTTTAAATTTAACACGTATTTCCAATATATTATCATCGTTTAGATAATTTCGAAGTTCATAATCATCGCCTGTAAATAACGCAATGGAGCAAGGATCCATGTCCGTAATGAAAAAAAGGCCTGTGGTATCGTTAGAATCACACCTTTACAAGCAACCAGTTATGGACCGTCTTAAATTACAAGATTTGGTTATTCAATATTTGAAACGTTATGATGTGTTTGCGAATAATTGGACTTCGGGTTTACCGAAAGAAACTCCTGAAAAATCTCTAATTAACTTGGGATCTTCTAAAATTCCCGCAGCTCCTCAAGATCCTATTAATCAAGGAGCTGTTCCAATTCCCGATAAAAGAGATGATGTTCCACAAGGAGTTCGCATCCCTGATCCAGTACCTATTGGTATTCAAGAACCTGTCGAAGAACCCAGACCTCAGCCTGCTGAAGAAGAAGGCGAACTTGAACTAGAGCAACCAGTTCCAACAGCTCCTCTTCCAGATGAGACTGTCGAAAAACCAGTACCTGAAGGTAATCTTGGCCCTGAACCGAATGTCAAACCTGATTATTTGGATTTGGTGGCTAGAAGAAAAGTTGATCCTGAACTTTATGGGCCTGAGCGGGTATATCCAGAAATGCGCTTAATGCCAGAAGTTTGTGGACTGCGTGAAAAATTAAATCCACCACAAGAAATGAGCACTAAAGAAGACTTTAATAATATTTTAAATTACTATATGGAACGACTGATGAATGAAGAGGCTGCCGAATCTGAATATCTAAAGCAATCAAATGCGATGCATGATGAATTACTAAGAAGAGCTCAAGCAGAAACATTAAAGCAATTTGATTCAAAAATGGAACCTGGTGGTACTTATTTCGATACATTGAATGACATTCCAACAACTGTTGTTCGAGAAGGTAAAATAGGTGAAGGCAATTCTGAAGTGAATAAAAAGATATTTGAAAGTTTGCTTAGATTAATCGCGGATGGCGAGAAAATGGCTAGTGATTTAGAATTGGATCCTGCATTTAAACCTATAGCCATACAGTGTTCAAGTTCTTATAAAGGTAGTACTACCACTAGCAGTGATCCTGCTGATGGGCCCAATATACCGAACGTTATGGATCAAAGTGTCTTTGTAGGTGCTAATGGGGCTGAAATTCAAAATCGAACAAACTCAACTCAGGCACCTATATTCCAGAATGTAACAAATGCGATCAAAAAATCAAAGCGTGTTTTGCAATCAACAAGATCGTTCGAAGATGTATTTCTTAATATTGCGGCAGGAAAAAATGTTAGAGGCCAAACTCTTGGACCAAATGATCGAGCTGCTCCTGTTGAATCGTCATGGATCCCAAGACCACAAGATATTTTTTCTTATAAACCTTTAGGATTTACAATATTTGGCCCTAAAGAGTCTAGTCGTCCTAAACAAGTGCACAACGCTGATAGAGAATATTTACAGTATTATTTGGGTTCATTGGCAAAAGGAGCGTGGTGGGGAGCAAGCTCGTTAGCCAACGCTTTAGCTTTGGGCATGGACGAATCTGGTTATGATAGACTGCCTCAGAGATATAAAGATTACAGGCCTCCGAAAGCCAAGTTTAACCCCCAAAATGTGTTATTTACTCATCCTTTTTTCGATGATTTGAATGATCCAACCAAGACTTCTAAAAAACGTGTAGAAGCCAATACAGATGAATCAGTTAAATCAGCAAAAAAACAAAAACTTGAAGAACCGGTTAATGCGACAAATTTTACAATTCCTATAAATGCCACAAATTCTACAACTTCTGAGAGTCTTGATCTTCGGATGCGTCATGATAAACAAGCGCCTCCGGCTCCAACAATTCCAGAACAATTGGTTCCAGAAAATAAACTTGAAGAAGGGGCTGAGGCTGATAAACATTTTAAAACATTGGTTTCTGGTTTGCCCAAAGTAAAAGATCCTACTCCAAACTTACCTACGGTTTCTGAATTTGTTTCGTCGGTTCCTCGTAACTATGTTCCGAAAGATCTTGTTCAAGATATTCCTCTTGAAAAAATGAAAGCAGTCGTTGAAGCTTCAATTGAATTGAAATGTGCCTTGTCACACTTTTTGTACCAATGTTTTGATAAAGCGTGTTACTATGATGGTGGGGCTGAAGATTTTACAACAGTACCTTTAAAAACAATGATACCGACAATGTTAAATGTAGTCGATCATGAAGATCTAATTAAAGAACATGAATATGTACTACCAGTTGAATCATTTGAAACAGGAGATACCATAGCAACAAAGATAAAGTTGGAGAAATTAACATCACCATGGTTATCTGAACTTGATAGAGTTTACACACAATCGAAAAATTTACATCGTGCTGAAACCATATTAAGACAATATGATGATTATGTTATGGGACTTAATAATGGTACACTCTTATCACAATCTGTTGAAGAACGTAGGATGCGTTCAGATTTGATGACTGCAGCAAAAGAGTTGATATCTGAATTTAAGATAAAACCTTATGCGTTTAATGATTGGCAAGATGTTGTTTTCAACGAAGTAGGCGGTGAAGCTTTCGTTTTGGAATTAAACAATCGTTATCGATTAAACAAAATTCGTCCAATGGTTAATGAAGAAACATTTAATCATATTATCGCATCATTAAATTCAGCAAAAGATTGGAACGATCCTGCAGTATTGAACGATCTTCCTAAACAATTTAAACAGGCAGAATTACCTGTAGGACCGGCGCCAATTCTTACTGAAGGAGAAGTCAATCTTCAAAAACCAGAATCAGTAAAAGGACCGCAAAAAGAAATAGCTAAAACTCCATTTTTTGCACATGTGTCGGGACCAAAAATTAGTTATATCAAAGTACCAGGTTATCAAACCGAATTTACTCGCGTATTTGAAGAATTAAAAAGTCTTTTACATGGACAAAATATTCAAGAAAGAGAACGAGTCATTGATGAACTCGACAAATATACTCCATATCATGTCGATCCATTTAACGCTGAAAATAAAATGCGTTTTAACGATTACAAACTAATGTATGACGATCACAATTTTTATAATGAGCAATTTAAATCAGTTTATCGAAATTTAAACAATTTGTTACGAGAAGAACCAAATCCTACTGGACTTGTCGATTTTATAAGTGGAACGGAACCATCGTGGAATATGGATGAACCAGAGTTTTCTGATGCGAATTATTTAATTTATAAAGAATTGGCATATGCGGATCATTTATTTAATAAATTATCGACGTTAACTCCAGTCGCTACAATTCGACCAATGACTAAACAATCATTAACAAATTCTCGAGCTGTATTTGTTTCTTCAATTTTACGCAATGCATTAGGAGTTGAAAATTTTTCAGACGATGTTTTAAAACCTATGAAACTTTCTGGTTGGGCCGCAGACAATCAAGAATTTCGAGATATTCAAGGAGAATATCTTGGACATGTTCCTATTTCAGTAAAAGGAACTTATAAACTCGATCCTCAAAATCCAGTTGAAGAATTATATACAAAAGCTCAATTAGCAAAAACTGATGCTTCCAATTTGTTTGGTTTCATTACTAGCAAAGTATTGTCACAAATCGAATCATACGATTATTCGTTTTCAGTCGATCAATTTCAAAAATATAAAATTTTGAATAATGTTTTTTATTCAAATTATCCAATGTTGGCAGAACAAAGAAGTGGATGGCTTGGATCATATGTTCCTCAAGAAATTATTGGTCCTGTTAATGAATATCTAGAAGAAGGATTTTTGGGGAAAATTCCATTCACATATGAAAATATGCAATCGTGGTATTTTAATATGCAAAATGCTGAAAAGTATCAAGGAGTCGATTTTGGAGAAGGTTCTATTTTTACAATGTTGGAGCGTATAATGGACAATATGAAAAAACAAGGCAAAGAAACAATGCGTATTGAAGAATTTGATTATCCAACAATAGCAAGAATACGCGCCTATCTTTCCAATTCTTCTAAAGATGACGAAAAGCAGTGGTTAGCTGAAGTTCATGCTCAAAAATTATTTGATGAAGAACCAATTCGTCCAAAAGAAATTCCAAATTTGGAACATTATAAAAATTCGTATTCAAAATTTAGTACTGGAGCCGCTGTCGCAGGTTCAACAGTCGCTGCCACGTTCACTACATTGTTGGCAAAAATGATAGCGTCAAACACAGGACTTTATCCAGGAAATGAAGTCTTCCAATATAAAGGAATGGGACGACATAAACCACATACTCGAAAACATTTACATGAAATATTACATTTATTAAAGAATGAAAAGAAAAAAAGAATTGCATGTGGAGTTTGCAATAGGAAAATGGACAAGATGTATCGTCCTGAAAATCAAAAATCATCAGAAGATGATTTGTGTCAAAGTTGTTTCGATACTAAAGAATTATCAGCTAACGGCATCAATCCGCACTTTCATAAATTTAGTGAATACGATAATAAAGAAGAACAACATGAAGCTCCAAGATTGTTTAAAGATTTTACACAATCTAAATTTCTTGAATCAATGGGTCAGAATCATTTATCAGTAAGTGTTTGGAATGCTGGTTGGTTCGATAGAATGTTGGAGGCATTGTTATATAGTGAAAGTCATTCGACATCATCAATTTTTAAAGCCAATTTAATACTATTAATATCAAAATATTTAAAAACTTTTAAACATTTAAAACAATCAAATCGAGCATTAACAACAGACGTATTTCAATCAAAAGAACATTTAGCAAGAGTTATTCAAAACGATCCAAGTATATTGGCTAATTATCATCCATAATGTTTAATTCGGCAAGTGGAGTAAGTTTAACAACGGCAGCTTGTAACGATCAATTGTTAACATTTGATTTGAATGCTTCCAACAATTTTCAAGCTCAAGTTCAATTAGTTCGACCCTATAAAGCCAAATGCATAAAAATTTTGGGATCACAAATCGCAAAAATCAGTATTGATGGCGTCAGTCTTTCAAATTATGAATTTAACCCATCAGCCGAACCGTTTCCATTTACAAAATCAAATCAAATTATGACTGCGACACATGATCCAATATTTTATTTTATAGAAAATGCCAACACGTATATTAATTTAATTAAAGTAGCGTTAATTGAACCAGATCAGTTAGTTGGAACCAGCATCAATATTACTATTTATTTTTTTGATTTTATTCCTTCGTTAATTGCCGAATAATGAACACTTATTTTACTTTAACTTTAAATAAAGATTCTATTGTACGAGATTTTACTCTTGATCATGTTTATCTTTTTAATCAACAACTCGCCAAATTAAAAGCTTCATTTGGTTTTGCAGGATTCTTTTTTATTTATAAAGATGTTAAAGTTTTTTTGGATCCATTTATTCGAGAAAATCCTCTCGAATTGGAACCAGTCTGGGGATTGTTTAATTCTACTTTTTTAATTTGTTACGCTTATCGTAGTTCAGATTCTTTGCCACATGCTTACAGAGCTACTCAAAGATTTTATCAATCATTAAACAATCTAGATCCAATATACTATTTACCATTCAATTGGCAGACAAAAGAATTAGTTTTTTCTTCAGCTGTAAAATCTCCTTCAACTTTTTCTGATAACAACTTATATCAGGCATTTGCAGTTGGCAAATCAAATATTTTTAGTTTTGTTACTGAAAATGCCGATGTTGTTTATTCAAACCCTACTTATGCATTTCTCGATGGTGTTAGAGCCAATGTACCCTTCGTTGTAGGTGGAAACGATGTTCGTATTTCGTTGACAACACCTAATAATTATGTTTCACCTTTTACAATTTTAATAATTTATGCCGATCAACAGGTCGTTCAAGTTGTTATAGAAACCGATACAGCGGTATTTGGTTCTACTCAAATTGTTTTGGTCGATACTTATAATAATCAAAATTATTTATCGACACCTGATGATCAAGTACCTCTTACTTATTTTTTACCACACCCTTATTTTTCTAACAAATCTCGTGATATGGTTATTTCTTTTGCTCAACCTGGTGCTACTATATTTAAATGTTTTTTAGCCGAAACACCTATTATCGGCAATTCGGTTATCTTTAATCCCGAGTTGGGCACAAACGGCAATTATATTAACGATCTGGTTCCAATATCTGAATTAGTTAAAGGACAAATATCTACCGCGGGAGGAATAATTAATTTTCCTAGTGGCAGCTACGTTAGACGAGTTGCCGAACGGCGTATAACTGACACTACCGACTATTACAACACATTGATCGCCTTGGGTCCTACAGCGCCAACAAGATGGGTTTCTACAGTCTATACAACTAACTTGGCAGGAGCTCTCCCAATACCTTCTACTACAGAACAAGGAATGGTGACGGATTTTAATTATAATAATGCTGACATAACAAATGTTGATTTCGTTGCCATACCATCAACACAACCATTTGTACATGTTCAAGCTTCAATTGGAGATTTTTACTTGGCAACGAAACGTATCTATGCCAACTATCTTAGTGATTTTCCCTATACTAAAAGTCGTAACTGGGCAATAGCTGGTTACCCTGACTGCGCAGTTGGTTTTGAAGAAACTGCCACAGCAACAAGTTTTTTATTTACATTATCTTATTTTGATGGTCGCACGGACCGAATGAATGATTATACAGTTTTGACAGGCAGTTATATTCCTCTGTTATCTTATCGCAATCCAGCCGATATTAAAATTAATTTAAGAATGAGTGGGTTGGATACTTTTGCAAATGGACTTAGAACAAATTTAATTAATTTGAATCATTATATCAACATGCGCATACCTTCTATATTGACAATGAATTTTTATAACATTAAAGTAACTGATTTAGAAACAACACAAATATTTTCGTTAGGAGGACTCAATCCTATTTTAATTCAGTCATTAAATTTTTTATATTGTCGCGTGAGTATAAATAAACAAGATTATGAAGTCGATCCATTTAACGTTTTAACTGGACGAGTAGAAACTAATCTTATCAAGTTTTCAAACAACAATCAAAATCTTTATGAACCAATTAATTATTTCAACGGCGTGGTTTCATTATCATCTTGGCGACAATTAACTGCGTTAACCGCCTCGTCAAAATACTACTATAAAATCATCATAGATTCTCCTATTATTTCAGACGCTGCTAGTTTTAATGTTCAATTCTGTTTTGCATAAATTAAAAAATTATTTTTCATCTGAAATGCCGATAACAATTGATGAAGGTTCGAGATATTATTTGAGTGGAGATGTTGACAAGGACTTTGATACCGCCGTGACAATCGCCAATGAGTTGATTCAAAAAATCGAATGTTTGTACTCTCACGATTTTTCGAGCAAATCCGCAGATCGAAATTTTCCCGAAGAAGTCAAGGAGCAGTTGAAAAAATGTACCGCTGACAATTTGGTCGATGGTAAACATCACGAAACGTTGCGTCTCGTTCAAACGGGCAATTCTCTTGATTTTACATTTGAACGAGTTAACATTTTAACTCGAACACTTCCTGAAACCATTCAGATGAAGGTGTTGTTACGAGTACGCAAATCGATCATAAAATTTTGCCGAATGATGGCAAACATGTCCCAGCACTTTGATTTGGACAATACTGATCCAAACCTTACAGGACACATCAAATTACTCGAAGAATTAACTGACGGACTTGATAAGTTTTCTTTTCCGAAAGATTACAAAGTCGAGAAAGTCACATTTGTTGACGGATTTGTTGCACAAGGTAAAACTTCATACATCGAAGAACAAGGTGAAGTTTCGTACGAATTTAGTCAATATTTTCGAATTCCATTAGTAGAATCGAAACAACTTATGACTGACAAATTCTATGGGTTATTTTCTCTCTGGGGGTTCTTTGTGGGATTCTTTAACAAAAAAGAAGAAGTTATTCTAGATAGATGTCCAATTCTTCAAAGTGCGTTTAGTCACGAAAACAAAAACCTTGTCAAAATTTCTAAGCTTTTTCTCGATAACTTTTTTAATTTATTTCATGTGCATGTCATCAAGTTCAAATTCTTTTTGTATTATAATAATATGATTCCTTCTTCTCCTGCAGACTTTTCTTGGAAACCAACTCGTCAACTTGAAATACAAATTTATGCGCAAAAAGATTTTCGAGTTGAATTTCAATCACACGTTTTTCGAAAACTATTTTTATTCTTTTTTCTTTATCCTGTTCCTTATTTTGAAATTGAAAAACTTTCAATTCCTCATTATCGAGCCATCAATTTAGGAAATGGCTTTTCGATAATTCCAACTCTTGAAATTGGCACTGTAAAAATTTTGATGCCAATGCAATTTTTCTTTGAAAACAATCGAGTCGAATATGGAGAGTTATCGCCAGTACCAAGAAGATGGATCGATTGTAGTGATAGAACATTGACTGACTTTTCAATGCGAGGATTTGATCGATCAATCCCATTAAAACAAACAAACATTAGAAGATTTCTTTCAACAAACAATGGCGCAAGACTGTTAATTGACGATTCTTATAATTCAGAATGTTATTTTTATTATAACGAATCGTCAACACAGATAACACTCGAATTTACCACTGTTCCAATTATATTGGATCTTAGTGGCATTAAAGATAGTCGAATCATGAATGATTTGCCCGTGTTCGATTTCAAGAACGATGAACAAAATGCCAAGTTGGTGGGAATTCGAAGTAATCGTTCGCTCGATGATTCAATCGATATTATTCTTTCACATCTTCCCTATGAGCTTGCGCCATTGTCACAATTGTCAATGTTATCACTTGGAATTCGATTCAATCCAGGACATTTGAGAGATTCTCAATGGGTATTAAGATCGAGATATTTCCATAGTCTCATATTGAGATTTATTGGCGATGATATGGTTTTGGAAAACTATAGCAAAGAACCAGTACAATTGGCGAATCGAATCTTTTGCTACATGCCTCGATTCAAAGTCGATTTGAAAGTTTTTTCTGATCGAACCGATTGTGGAAATGCCTTGGCAAGTGTAATTTTCACACCTTCTTCGCAACCAGTAGGAAGTTCTTTAGTATTCAATAGTTCAACGCTTTTTGATAAACCGTTAATGAAAAATCTGTTTAACAAGTATCGTATCGAATTTAGTTCCGAAGAACCGGATAAAAAGTCTAAGCGAACTTTACGTGCAGGTATTTAAAAATATTTTAATTAGAAATTAATCGACCGCTAAATTATGGCTAAAAAACGAAGATCTTCAAGAAAATCAACGCATAAAAAAAGTAAAGGCAGACGAGGCGGTAGCTTCAAATCAGTATTAGGACACATCGGACAAACATTATTATCAGTAGCACCAATCGTATTATCAGCTCTTGGTCGCAAGAAAATTAAACGTCGAGGTAGAGGAGTAATTTCAGGTTCTGCATACCCAATAGCATGAAACGAGGTCGAGGCTGCGCTGTTCCTTTCGGAGGATCAAGAAGAAGACGAGGTTGTGGAACAGCTGTTCCATTTGGAGGATCGAGAAAAAGAAGAGGTGGCACTGCCGCGTTGGCACCTTTTCTTTTAGCCAGTGCTTTAAACAATATCAAACGAAAGTCACAAGTAGCTTCGGGTCGTCGAAGACGTCATAGACGCCACTAATTGCTTTTAATATAATTTTAGACATTAAGTTTTTTATTAATGTTCTTACTGCTGATAATAATAATTCAATAAACAATTTTTAAAAATATAAACATGTCTTTTTTAAATCAATCTTCACGTTTAAACGCACAATTTGGAAATGCATCGGTATTTCGAAAAGAGACTTCAACTGTTCATTATCAAGATAATTTGAGATCGAAAGATTTGAGATTGATCGCTCCAGTTCAGGTTACTCAATTACCTGTTAGAACCGTTCATCAATCAAATAATCTTGCAAAAAAATTTCAATATACATTTGAAGTAACTTTGGAAAAATTCACTCGCATGAGTGAAATTTATTTAATGTTGGAAGGAAACTTGCGAGCAGCTCCCACAACTACTACTACTTTTGTTGGAGCCTTTCTCCCTCAAAATAGATTACTCGCACCTGCTTTCACGTTGGCTCAGAATTTTGATAATGTCGAAATTATGATCAACAATGTGGCGGTAACAAACCCACAACCTTGGTGTGTAATGCCGGGATTTTTAAACACTTGCGAGAAAAATCTAGCAGGCTTGTTACATCGACCTGGCCAACCTTTTCAACGCCTTATTCAAGAAGGAGCTTTGGGAGCTGCAGTAACAACTAGATACATGGCTAGTGATATTGATTTCGACAACACAGGAACTACTCTTTCAACAGTTCAGCAAACTCTTCAAAAAATGTTGGTTCCAATATCGACTTTTTCGAATTTGTTCGCTCAGCCAGGAATTTTACCGCCAGGAACAAAACTTTCATTCAAGGCCACATATCAAAACTGCGAAAATTGGAGTGCCATCGTAAATACGCCTCCTGGTATTACGTGGGTTCAAGCAACTCCACCTGATTTGACGGCTGTACAAAACTGGGTATTTGATACACAAACGATTCATATGCAAATGACTTATTACAACATTTCTTCATCGCTTGAAAAAGTATTTATGGAGCAGTGGAAAACACAGCCTTGGGTAGTTCGATATTTCAAAACTGAGTTGATGCAGTTTCCAACTTTACAATTTCGTCCAACAGGAGGAGTTCCAACTGTAGGGCAAACTATTACAGATCGACTCGAAATCGATTCACCAGCAAATTCATGTTTACTAATGTGCTTGGCACTTCCAAAAAGTGCTCCTGATGGATATGATACTTATCCTCAAGAAGTTTATGGCGGCAATCAATTTTGCGCTTACGCATATCCCACACCATCGACAACATCGACTGGAAATCGGCTCAAAATGTTTCCATTTAAATTTGATTATTTGAAAATTTTTTTAGAAGACAACGCTGAACCTATTGTCGATTTCACAAATCTGTATGCGAATGCCGACTTGATTCATAAATTTTTGAAAGATGAAACAAATAAATTTTTCAGAATAAACGAACATCAATGTGTTACAAACACCTCCGACATTTACGGTTATCGAGTCGCTCCATTTTTCTTACCACTTCATAGTGAAAAATATTTCAATCCGAACTTTGGACCTATTCCTAAACGAGCTTCATATCTCATTTCATATCAGATTAGCTCGATCGAAGGAACACAAATTAACGCGAATTTCGAGGTATATTTCCACATCGTCAGATCGTCGACACTTCAAATTGATTCTAGACTCAACACTCTAGTATATGATGGTCCTTTGGAATTTAATGGCGATAACATAGAGGATATTTCAAAAAATTAAAATGTCTAAGCTCGTAGATACTTTTTCTTCTGATTTACTAAATCCTTTTAATTCAATAAAAACATGTTTAAATAATTTTTCTGGTGTTATTTTTGATAATTATTTACCTACATATCAAAATTTATCTGATAATACGCGTCCTTATGAATTTACAATTGATTTAAATCATCCTACACATGTGCGTGATATATTTATCTCGTACAGACTTTTAAGTCCTTTGGGTTTCGCATTTTCACCCATATTATGTTCTGTTAACGAGGTTGATTCTATTGGGCGACGATTCGAAAATTTTCAAATTTATTTAAACAATATTCAACTCAACACCAATCATGGTTACAGTCAATCATTAAACTCTTTTTTTAAAAAAGATGACATGACCAATTGTGAAGAAGGTGTGGAAGGGAAATTATATCAAGACAATCGTTCAATTTTATACAATTACACAACAGTATTGCAAGGAGGTCCAACACTTGGAACGCCTGCAAGTCAACTGAATTGGCGAAGAACTTATGATGGACGCATTTCGTTAGGACATTTTTGCAATTTTTTCGATCAAGATACAGTTCTTCCAGAAAACACACGAATACGCCTTAGTTTTAATCATTCAAATTCACCTGGATTTAACTTGCAATATGGTATTATTTTTCCAGATAACTATATATTTTCAACTGGTTCTCAATCAATAGAAGGTTCAACGTTTGATTATTCCTGGATTCCACGTATTTTAATATTTCGTAGAGTCATACGTCGAGAAAATATTCATAAAGCTGAATTGATGTTTAAATGTAAATGGCGAGAATTTCTTCCATGGCAAGCAATTTTGTTAGACGGAATCAATAACGCTAATTCGGCAGAACCAAGATTTTATGGAAAATTTACAAAATTTTTTCAACAAATTCCAGAATTTTTATCATTTTTTATTTCACTGGGTCAATGGTTACCTTTTTCACCGGTGACTTCATGGACAAGAGTTGCACAAGTAATTACACTAAAATCAGGCGTTACCTTTCAATATGGCAATCTTGCATTAAATTCATCGACAACAAACCCGATATCAAGATTTTTATATCTCGACAATGCACGATATTTTCGACAATTAAGAATTAATGTTAACGGTGTTCAAGTATTCGATTACGATTACGACGCCTCGGGATTAGAACTTGATTATTATATTAAAAGCGAACAAGATGATTTCAATTCCAATCCAAATTTCACATATGACAATCTTTTGAAAACAAAATTATTTTTTATCAATCTAACAAACAAAGCAGGACAACAAGATACTTTTTCAACTTTAAATGGTGGAGAAATAACAGTAGAATACACAATTGTAGATTATTTATTTCCAACCCCTATTAATAGAAACGGGCAATTGCATTGTTGGTATTCACAACGACAATCAACACAAATTGACGCTTATAGACGCACATGGCGCGATTAGTTGACACATTTTCATCGGAATTACTCGATCCATTTAATTCGAAAAAAACATGTTTAAATAATTTTTCATCTTATAAAAATAATGGTTATTCTCCAATCATTAAGCCTTTTTCCAATTATGATCATTTAAAATTTTCGTTTGTTCTTCAACATCCCGTACATGTAAAAGAATTTAAATTTTTAATTCCTATGACAGTCAATTATAACGGGAATGCGATAGAAGAAACATTTTTTTCAAATCAATTTGAACTCGACCCAATCACTTCAAAAGTTAGTAATTTTGCACTCAGCTTCAACAATGTTCGTGTCAACACTGTTTCAAATTTTTGTTCCAATTTAAATAGTATTTTATACCGCCCAACAAATCATTTTGAACGAGCTTGTTTCGGAGATGGAGTATGTAGATATAACGCGCGCAATAGTACCAATGGAATTACTTCTCAGCCTGTTCTGACAGGAACATATTATTTTCACAACAAAATGAATAAACAAATAATAGTGCCAGTTCCTCTTGGAATTTTTTGCGATTTATTTAATCAAGATGTGGTATTACCCGACAATACTCTTATCGAAATCGAATTTGATTCACAATTAACACCAATTTCAAGAACAATTGCAGATAATTTTGCAATTTCAGCAGCAGCAAAAATCACCATTGATAATACTTGGCGGTGGAACCAATGCCAATTAATTGTTCCACAACGATTAGTAGCTCGTGAGAATTTGAATTCACTAGAAACCAAATTTTTTGGAAAATATCGCGAATTTATGCCACTGTGGAGTTCATTTTTAAACCCGTCACAACAATCAGCTTTAGAATTGGCTTCTAAACAAAAAATCACAATTCCTTTACAGCATGTTCCAGAATTTTTAGTCTTGTGGGTTAATTATGGAGTATATGCTCCAAAAGTTTTAGACGATGGAAACGCTAAAATCACAGACATTTTTGGATTTACAGGTAACACTGTCGGCAGAATATTTGCGAATGAAGCTAACCCAAGCTCACTTGCCGTCGATACAGTGATGGATCTTAAAGTCGAAAACTTGTTTAATGAAATTATTTCATTAAGTATTGACCTCAATGGAACTAAAATTCTTGACTATGACTATAAACGCCATCGACAATCGTTATCTATGTATTTAGTTGACGATCTTATTCACGGCCAATTGCCCGATAAAGAAATGATGGATGTTCAAACACGCGCTCCTTATATAATCAACTTGGCAACATCGGCTGTTGATCAATCGACAGGAACAAAAATAACAGGAGGAACATTATCGATAGCAGTTGTATTTTCAAGAACTTTTTTGCGTAACACATTTACATCTTCATATTTCGCTGGAACACCTTCATATTCGTTTAATGTTTGGGGAGCGATGAATAAAAAAATTCAAATTGATTCTTGGCGTAGAACTTTTGTTGAATCATTTTAGCAACTTTTTATTAATACTTGAACAATAAATATTCTTAAAACAATAATCAAATTTTCATTTTTTAAAATCTAATCATGGCCACTGGTGGACCACTTTTAACTTCTCAAAGCTTAAATCCAGGAACTGCTGCAGCAACTGGTTTAGCTCCTTCAGAAACACTTCCAAATTACAAAAATGACGAACTTTTAACAGTCACTTCTTCGTCAGGAACTTTTGCAAATGAATTTAATGAAGATTTAACAATTGTTCCTGACGCTATTCGTACCAGTTATTATAAAATTAATCCAACAGCAGCACCAAACGGTTCGAACGTTCTTTATAACTTTCGCACTCAATCATGGTTCAACCCAAGTGAAATGACAATCACCATTCCAATGCAGTTTACATTTTGGAACATGACATCAACTACACACACGCAAATTACTGGAGCAAACGGTGCTGCGGCATTAAACGCACTCGCCTACAACTCGGTTAATACAACTTGCTTCGAGTATATGTGGAATAAACCCATTGCAGAATGGCTTAGATCAATCACGGTGTTTCAATGCCGTGCTGGAAATTCAGCTTTTCTCGTTCAATCATACTCGAATGATCAAGCACCAAATATTTTTTCAAACGTTTTCATTCCAAGTCAACGTGAACCACTCGATTCAATCGAATCAAACATATACTTGGGCAATGCTCGTAATTCGAGAAACGGTTGCGTAGCAACTTTTACAGCTCCGTCGACTATCAGTACTGCTGGAACATTTGTCGCTGATGCTATAAATCAACTGGATCAACAATGTTTATTGACTGATACGATTCCTTCACTTCAAAATGCATTATTAAACGCAATCATCAAATCGGCCACTTTAAACACTCCGATCGAATTGACGTTTCCAATTAAAATGTTTTTGAACATGTTTAATACAACCAAAACAACCTTATTTCCACCAAATTTTTCATTTGGATTCTTTATCAATTTTAATACGCAACCATTCATTGTTCGAACATTAGGAGATTTTGGAATCAAAGCTCAAGTCATTCTTAATGGAGCAAATATTTCGCTGCCATTTTTGACAGTAAATAAAGCCGAATTTTCCGCAGAAGGAACTTTGGCGCTCAACAATCGATTAATTTCAAAATACATTAATAAGAATTACTTTGAAACAAAAACAATTCCCCCATCGAATGCAATTATTCCTGCAAATTCGTCGAGTTGGACTTCCCAATTAACAATTGCGTCAATCCGACCTGTAATGTATGCGATTTATTTTATCGTTCCCAACGTTACAGATGGAGCGATGTATTCGATCGCTGCAGCTCGAATTAACCAAGACTTTCAAAATAGTCCAGTTCCAAATATTTATATTCAATCTTTGAATTTGAATATTGGTGGATACCAATACGTCTATCTTGATCGTCAAAATTCTCAAAACAACTATTTGTGGAATATTCGAGACGCTGACGATATTCAACAATCGAAAATTAATTGTCGATACATGGACTATTCTGTATTTCACAATCAAACCACGAAAAGTATCGAATGTGGAGTTCCATTCATTTTTGTAATCGACCCGTCAACCTATGTTAGTGAAAAACAAATTGGAACGATTCAAGGTCCTGTTACGACAAATATTACTGTCAATTTTCAGGAACTGAATACAGTTACTAATACCCTAACAAACACAACTCGTCAATTACAAGCTGTTTGTGTTGAAATTTTACATTCACAATACACGATTTATCCAACTCTTGATCTTAACATTGTGCCAATCAGTGCCAAATTATCAGGAAAAGCTCCAAACGTCAACCTTCCATTCGTTAATCGAGCTGTAGCTGCATAATGTCTCTGTACGACCAATCGAAAGGACTTTCAAATCTGGAACTTGAACATTATTTTACAAAACACAACATACCTTTTAATGAAGTAGATAACATGAATAAACTTAATAATCCTAGAACAAAACAATCTATAGTGTACACAGGTACCCAACCTGACGCTATAAATAATGGTGTAACTAAACATTGGACTTATTATTCGCCTTTTAACAAATCAAAAAAAGAATTGTTTGATTCGTACGGAGACCCTACAGTATACAATCAACAATTTTTAAACAAAAACAATATAAACTTTGTAAATCGAAGACAATTTCAAGCTTTTGACACCAACGTTTGCGGAGAATATTGCGCTGCTTGGGCAAAATTTTTAAACGAACATCCACAAAGCTCAGTACTACCTTCATCACATCTAGTAGAAGAGTTTGCTCAAAAACATAATCTAACAAAAAATAGAATTCAAAATGACAAAAACATCAGAGACTATTACCAACAAACCGCGTAGAAAAACTAATTTAGAAATCATAGAACAACAACGACAAGCCATTAGAGATAAAGAAGAGCGTATGCAGCATTTGATACTACACACTTTGGAACGTTATAGAGAAAAATCAAAAGCTAAAGATAAATTTGACAATAAATTTTATTACGAAATATTAAATTATGTTTTGAAAAATAAAAATCAAGATAAATAAAAAATCAACTTGTCATCAACTTTTTTTAATACTTGTTTCATATCAGAAACATTAACTCGTAATGTTTTTTTCAAAATTGTTTCATAAATAGACTTGACAAATGATTGGCTAGAATTGCCTTCATATGAATGAAACACATTGGCTCTTCGTTCTAAACCAACAAATGAAATTTGTTCACCATCATTATCTTCAACCATACTGATTGGTTGAAGTAGTTTTCGTTTTAGAGTTTTTCTTTCAATACTTATACCTTGCGAATCAAAGCCAGCGACAAATGGTTTTATAATTTTGTCAACAACAACTTGTCTAGTGAATTGTTCCATTTCACCGCGATGTACTCCTTTTAATTTCAAATCTAGCATAGTTACTTTATCATTTTTTGTTTCCATGACAAAATAAGATTTTTTTCCCATAATCATAATTCCATTTGCACGATTATACTTGCGACTCCAAGTGCTATCAAAAGTATTTGTTTCAGCATTAAACGAGCCCAACGATTCACTTATTGTAAATTTAGTTAGTACTTGTTCATCTTTCAATCTAAAGAATATAGAATCTGTATCACAATATAACAATGTACCAGCTCTTTCCTCGACAGGAATTTTGTCTTTTATATAATTCTCTTCTATAGTTAAAAATGCTTGCATCAAAATTAAGTTTGCAAAAGACGTAACAAATGTCGCCAAATAAATTCTCGATTGAGATATTGTCATGGATTCAAATCTATTGTTAATGGTCTTGTTAACATACCTACGAGTTTCATGATACTTGGCGATAACTTTTTGTGCTAGTTTTCCATGGAAACTATTTGCAAATAATTTTAATAATTTTCCCAACGCCTTGTTATCTTCTTTCGCTTCAGCCTTTAATCGAATAATTTCCATGACAAGATCTTTGAGACATGGCGCACTTTTTTTAAAATATAAATTATAAGGATCTGGCAATATACGAATAGTATAGCCACATAACATTGCAGTATACGCATGAACACTGGTAATTATTTTTGATTCAAATGTCTTGTTGGGAAATTCTAATTTTCCATTATATCTCTCAGGTAACGGTCCAAATGAACAGAGTTTAGTTTTGTCTTTAGGTAATGTTATTTCACATCTTGCTATCCACAATTGCTTAAGACAATTTCCATGATCAACTTTTTGTTGAATTAAATGTGCAAATTCCACATGTGACATTTCAGCAAGACAAGAAATCTGAACATCTTCATCAACTTCAATGATGGGAAAATTTGCTGTCATTGCCAGTGAATACATTGAAGTGACATCGAGACAAGCAATCTTGTCATCTACGAGATATTCTCCAATACAACCAAAATCTACACGTCCTCCAAAAAAGCTATCGTTAATAAAATTAAAAAAATTTTCATTTGTAAACGATAACCGATATCCAGTCTTGGCAAGATGATTGTTCAACAACACTCCCGAAGCGTGTGATGGTGAAATGTAATTATAAATATTTTCAGAGAACATTTCTGACGACTCAAAACAAGCAATCATTTTTTTGAAATTTTCTTGAATTTTCGTATACAGTAACCATGTAGCGTTTACATCTTGAAGACAATAGTCATCAACTGCTTGAAACAAGTTGTAAGTATCATTTTCATTCTTGTATTTGGATCTTAATTTTCTTTTTGATAAAAAGCTAACCTCCTTTTTGATACACGAATCAAATTCAGTAAGCGTTGCATTTCTAACTTGCTCAATGCTATAACCTTTATCTTTAAATAAATTATTAAAGGTAACGATGGCAATGTCGTCTTTTGCTCCACACTCGTATTCTTCAAGAGCGTCATTCAAGCCCTTTTCAGGTAACCAAGAAACCAAATCATTTAAATAAATGTTTACATGATTATATTTAAAAATAGCTGCAGTCACTTTTCCAAAACGTTCATTATATTGCATGTCAAAA
The DNA here is from genome assembly GCA_029558535.1 of Bacteroidota bacterium. Classification (GTDB taxonomy): domain Bacteria; phylum Bacteroidota; class Bacteroidia; order Bacteroidales; family ML635J-15; genus Bact-19. Next base: position 27,447 of record JAKQEK010000417.1, read on the forward strand.
GTGTTGACAAAATAATCATAAATAAAATGATTATCAAACCGAGCATTGTTGAATCCAAACAAACAAACAACATGCTCCACACCGTTTTCAAAATCAACCTTGTCAATATAGGTATCTCGTATCCAAGCGCCAAAATCCCAAGTAAAATCATAAAATTCAAATTTTGCATCGTCATCATAAAAAGTAGTATCATATTTTTTATCAAAACAAAACCTACGAGACTCTTGAAACTCAAAATTTTCATTATAACGATTAACGTAGGCGAGATAGACTTTGTGTTCATTATTTTTATCTGCGCAAGTCTCAACATCATAACATAAATAACTATTAAATTTTTGAGGTTTTATTGCTTTTGATTTAAAATCTCTAAGTTTGAAAAGCTGTATTTTATCGTTGGCGTCGTAAACTGCTTTCTCTTTAACAGTATGTTTAGAAACGCGATAAGCAACATCACCAATTAAAAAACAATTGCCCGGTGCTGCTATAAATACATCGACTAGTTTCTCTTGTTTTAAACCAGTTTTTACACAAGATATTTCTCGTAAAAACAATCCATAGTCCAATTCGATTATGTAACGCTCTTGAATTTTTTGTTTTGATAATATTTTTATGACTGCTTCATTAGTTTGTTCTTCACGCGACCATTTCATTATCCATTTGTTGTCTGCATTTTTTATTGGTCCTTCAACGCTAGTCACATTTACATTCAAAAGTTTTTTGTCAAAAATTAATTTATTTTTATTAATTATTAGAGGATATTTTTCATTAAATAATAACATTTTTTTAAAAAATGAGCGACATTGAATTATCAACCAGCGAAATGACTGAGTTTATAAAGAATACGCCTGCAGGAACCTCCTCTGCAACAAAAGAAAAAGCCCCCGTAAAACGAACAAAAAAAGTTAAAGTAGATTTGCCCGATGAAGACATTGAAATTCCAAAAGAAGAAGGCGGCGTATCTAAGCAACGGAAACCACAAATAATCAAAGCAAACAAAGTTGTTTCCTTGGTGATTAAGGACGCTAAAGAATTTGTTCAACCCACATGCCGAGCCACCACCCCATTCTTTGACTCATTCGAACAATCTATCGACGGAAAAGTCAGCTGTCTTCCAAACTGCGTGTGTGGAAAGCAAATGATGATTAAAGGTAAACAATTCATCTGTCCCAAACCTTCACCATGTAATTTTACAATTACAACCGCTGCATTTGTTGCAATGATGGAACACGAGTACATTAATGGAAAAGTCGCATGCAAACAAGGTATTACATTACCCAAATGCGGCTTGTGTCGAGGTTTTTCAATCTGCACTGGAGGACAATACTACGGCGAAGATACCATAGTTTTGCGATGTAAATGCGATCGAAGAAATACGAAAGCGTTGATGTTGCGTAGTAACGAACAACACGAAGAAGCTCTTGTGAAAAAATTGTGCGAAACTGGCGTGTGGGTGTACTCGAGTTTGCCTTATCGTAAAACAGCTGATGGCGAAGCAGGAGCTGCTGATAACATGGAAGAATATTAAAAGACTTGCAATCGAACAACTTTTTAATTAAAAATGAATAACAAATTGATTTTAAAAATAAAATATAAAAAACTAGATTTGATTGTTTTATTTCATGTTTTTAAAAAAATTTTAAATTTGACAACAAATAAGAATGAACTTGAACCAAAAAACATAAACTCGTTAGTTTTAAAATCATTAAACAAAAAATTGTTAAAATTTTTTTTGATATTTGGAATTTATTTCGATCATGCAACTGAAGGATTATTTTTAATTTCAAACGATTTTTTACCAGATATGGAATTTGAAATTGAATATACAGATTTAAATCAAGTTGTCGCATCTTGGTCAAAAGAATCTTATCGACTAGTCAAAAAATATGTTGATACTCAATTAAAAAATCAATTTTTTATTCGTTATATTCAAGAAATTAACAAGGTTAATGGCAATCATCTCTACAAGAGTGCTAGTCCTAAACAATTGTTAGGTAATGCCCTCGCATATTTTAATCGACAAGGTTTTAAAGTAACCAACGAATTTTTCAAAACAAAAACACTAGCAGAGTGTGAGGAATATTTCAAACACACTTCAAGTTCTTGGTCTTTTACTTCAAGAATAATCGAACTACTAATAGAATGTCGGAATCTAGCTTCAAACACCTATTATCTCGATTTACAGGAACTCCTTTCGAACAGCACTTTCCATCTGGACATCTCTACTCCTTGCCTAGAGAATCCC
>JAKQEK010000440.1 GCA_029558535.1 Bacteroidota bacterium
TCTATCGCGATATCCTCGCCGGAGGCGGCTATGGCCCACAGGACACCCTGCCCAGCATCCGCCTTGCCCACGATATCCGCCACTCCAAATCCGAAAGCACCAAATTCCACCAGTGGCAGGCGTTTTTGGGCAAGTGAGAGATTTATTTCAACGCTTTTTTGTTTATATTTTTTGTTTACCTGAAATAACTTACCAACATTTTATGGGTTCTTTGGGATTCTATTGACTGGCGAATAGTTCTTCTCTATCTACAGACTTGATCAAGTTCTAGCACGCAATAAACCAATTGTACTGAATCGAGTGATGGTTAAACCTGATCAGGAAAAAAATGAGAGTAGTCTGAATTAGTCTATCATCTACAGGAATGTTTTTTTTCACAGGAAATGTTCGTAGATCATAGAAAAACATACTGATGAATTTTATCTAAGATGAATATTCAAAATTTATATAAGATAGTGCGTTTTCCATTCCGTAAAAGAAGAATGGAAAAATTTCTTACTACCTTTGTTATAAACAAGTCCGATCGAATTTTGGATGTTGGAGGTACAGTTGATAATTGGGAATTTATTGATTGTTATAATGATATTGTTTTACTGAATATTTTGAAACCCAGTAATCAAAAAGAAAGCTTGCCTCGTAACATCTCATTTGTCCTTGGTGATGGAACCTCGTTACCTTATGGAGATAAAATATTTGATATTGTTTTTTCTAATTCTGTTATTGAGCATGTCGGAAATGCCGAAAAACAAAAATTATTGGCAAAAGAAGTTCTAAGAGTTGGAAAACGAGTATGGGTGCAGACTCCCGCAAAAGAATTCTTTTTTGAACTGCACTATCTGACCCCCTTTATACATTGGTTTCCCAAAAAGTTTCAAAAAAAGATATTAAAGAATTTATCGTTATGGGGTTTGATTGTCCGGCCAAGTCAAAAATATATAGACGATTTTGTTGAAAAAACTAAATTGGTGACTTTTAAAGAACTCCAAACGCTATTCCCTGGATGCAAAATTATAAAAGAAAAGTTTCTTTTTATGACCAAATCATATATCGTCATACGGTTATGAACTATACATTCTTGCTCAATATAATCCAACGACAGAACAAGTAAATAACTTTAAACTTTATGAAACATACTAATATCACTGAATATAAATAAATGTTTAAAGCTGAAAAACCTAAAGATTTAAAGAGAAAATTATCTTGAATGTCAAAGATTAAAAGAAAATTATTCTTTATGACTAAAGGATATTTTGCAATATAAATATAGAGATGCCTAATATACAAATTAAACCAGGGTATTCCGGGACAAAGTTGCTACACATTAAGACACAGGTGCTCTGAGTGAGGTATCAATGAAAATTTGTGCCAATAATTCAAAAAATTGGTACGCTGAAAATATTTTTGTCTTTTTGCTGTTTCTCTCGGTTTCATTTTCAGTTGTCTATTCGCAAATAACCCGTTTCGATTTGTCAGATAGCGCCTTTGGCGGCACGGACGGAGACATCAAACAATATATCAAGATCTTTTCAGGCGAATCCCTGGAAACCATTCCAAAACCTTTTCGTTACCGGATCTTAACTCCGGTTTTGGCCAGATTCTTGCCGTTTTTGCCCAAGTCGGTTGCTGTCTTTTATGAAGTAGACGATGAGAAAGTTGTTAAATTCAAATTCGGAATAGTTAATGCGTTATTTTTATGCTTTTCCGCACTCTATTTGTATAAATTTTGCCGATATCTCGCATTTAGCTACGAATTGTCTTTGCTTGGTGGGTTATTTTTTTTATGTAGTTTTTATGTGGTTAACTATGCCGGAATGCCTCTTGTCGATGCTTCAGCCTATTTTATCATTATGGCATCGTTGTACGCGATCGTTAAAGGGCAAAATATTCGCTTTTTCTTATTGTTCACCCTCGGACTTTTTGCAAAAGAAACCACGCTGTTGATTTTCATCGCTGTATTTTTGATCGTTGTTGGAAAGAAAGAAAAGCTAATAAAAAGCGCATTATGTTTTCCAGGTTTATCAGCCTATGCTGTTTTTAGATTTATCTTATATCCGGCAAATATCGGATACACATATTCCATCAATAAGGCGATACAAGGTTTAAAAATATTAATTATTCCATCTGATTTTTTGATCTATATGGCAATCGATGGCGGACTCGCTTTTGGTTTTCTGTGGATATTTGCAGCGCATGGATATTATTGTATTCATAAAAATAGAGGGCATTTATTGATTCGACTTTTACCTTTGTTTTGGCTGATCGTATTGCTACCATTCCTCCTGAGAACCAATATCGGCCGGATATGGTTTCTCTCTTTTCCGATTGTCATTCCACTGGTGCTGAGCAGCATCAAACGTTTTTTTGACAAAGGCCGGCTTTTGTCTAGGTTTTAGAGCCGGATGTTTGATGGATACGATGCTGAAAAAGAAAACGATTTCCGGCATTCAATGGAGTTATCTCGCGACTCTGGTCAATGCGGTCGGCCAGATAGGATATACAGCTGTGATGGCTCGTCTTCTCGATCCCAAGGCATTCGGTGTGGTGGCATTGGCTGGGGTCATTCTGCGTTTTGGCGTTTATTTCTCTCAGATGGGCGTCGGCCAGGCAATCATACAAAAGGAAAAGCTTTCTGACCGAGAGATTCGCAGCGCTTTTACTGTATCTGTGTTTTTGGGTTTGATCTTTCTTGTGTTCGTTTGGGTTTTATCACCGTTTATCCGCTTTTTTTATGATCAGTCGATTTTATCTCCTGTTGTGCGCCTTTTGGCTGTTTCACTGTTGATCAACAATTTAGCAGCCACAGCAGTCAGCCTGCTCAGGCGAGAAATGCGTTTTAAACATCTCGCAGTAGTCCAAATCGTTTCTCAAATCCTCAGTTTCGCCGCGGTTGGCATTCCTGCCGCATTTATGGGTTTTGGCGTTTGGAGTCTTGTTTTTGCCACCCTTATGCACAGCGCAATTACCTGTTTGGGCTCCTATCTCTTAGTGCGCCATGATCTTCGATTTTTGTTCGAATGGAAAACCTATCGCCCTCTATTCTCTTTTGGTAGCAGAATTTCGATAATCAGCTTTTTCGAGTTTCTCGGTTCCAGTGTTGATACACTGTTAATCGGTCGATATCTGGGGCCGGTTCAACTTGGGTTTTATAACCGCGCCTATATGTTGGCAAATTTGCTCCCGCAGCAATTTTCCACTAGCTTGTCTCAGGTGCTTTTTCCATCTTTTAGTAGAATTCAAAATGATATACATCGTCTTCGTGAAGTATTTTTAAAATCAGTATCATTGATATCATTTTTTAGTTTTCCTTTTTGCATCGCTGTATCCATTGCTGCAGAAGAGATAATTATGATTGTTTTGGGACCAAATTGGGAACCAGCAACACCTGTTTTGCAAATACTTGCCTTGGCAGTACCTTTTAATCTGGTTGCACATTATGTTGGTATTCTCTTCGATTCAACAGGCAAACTGAATGCAAAGATTATTATTCAAATAAGTCATGTTGTAATTTTTGTTTTTTTAATAATGTATGTTTATAAATGGGGTATTTTATTTGTGGCATTGGCGCTTCTTATATTGAATACGCTCAAAACTATTGTTTATCTGTTTTTTAGCAGAAGGATCATTTTTTTTAGCCTCAATCAAATTGCTCTTTCTTTTAAAAAACCGATATATTATAGCTTTTTTATTGCGACTGGATTGATATCTGTTAAATTTATTTTTAAATATATTGGATTTTCATATTCTTTCTTGATTATTACAATGATAATAGTTTATGTATTAATTTCTATTGTTTTAATTAATCATGAAAAATATTTAAAAAATATTATGAAGGAAAACCTATGTTTATTGTTTCATCGTGGGCAAGACAGGCAATAATGGCCTTATACAGGGAAAATAAATGAGAATACTTGTTCTACTGAATGAAAAAGAAAAGCGATCCCATACTGATGTCTATGATTCTTTTGACTATTGTCTTAAAGAAAAATTGATTTCTGATTATGCTGTATACCCATTTTTGTTTAAATTGAAAGAGTTAAAAAACGAAAGATTCGTTAATAAAGATATTGTTGATTTTTATGAAGCATACAAACCTGATGCAATTCTTTGGATGCATACAACTGGTCTGAAAATATATAATGATACTATAAGCTATATAAAACAGCATAATCCATTAATTGTGATGGGTTATTGGGAGGGGGATGCTTTTCATAAGACGATTAAGCCAATTCCACGACATGTTTTAGAGTTGGCTCGTATATGCAATGTATTATTTTTACAGGATTTTAGCTGCACAAAAAATATGTTTGAACTGGATGGATGTAAAGACATACGATATACTCCAGCTGTTACAGATACAAGATATTTTAAAATAATAAAGGGTGAGAAAAAACACTTTAAAGCTGTAATGATAGGAAATCGAATTATAAGAAGAAATCCATTTAAAAAAAGAATGCCAGGAGTTCATCTTAGAGAAGAAATAGTCAAAATATTTTCTCAACAATACGAAGATCTATTTGCAATTTTTGGAACGGGCTGGAAAAGTAAAAGTGCGAAGGGGTATATTGATTATTCAAAGCAATCATTGATTTATTCGCAATCAAAAATTTCGGTCGGTGTTAACAATATTTTAGGCAAGTATTATTTTTCTAGTCGCCTACCTATTGCTATGAGCTCTGGTATTCCGATTCTTCATTCTGCTATAGAAGGTTCTGATCGATTGTTCAAACGTTGTAAAGAATTGATATTTTTCGAAAATTCCACCGAGGCTATGCAGTTGTCTAGGAATTTATTGAATAAGGAACAACTGGAATTGGATGAGATCGGAAAATATTTAGCTGATTATGCAAATCGATATTTTACCGGCCGGATGAGGTTTAGTTATATCGTTAAAGTCTTGTCCGAGTTTTTGCCTGAAAATGAAATGTCTAAAGTAATAAATCCATGGATTGGATAAACGCAAATGAGAATTGGTATTGCCGGGCCTATTGAAATCATCTCACTTGAAAAGTACTTGAATAATAGAACTGATGGTTTTCCAAAAGGAATGGGTGGAACCAGTGTCAATAATTTAATTCATGGATTATTAGAACTCGGCCACTCTATTGTTGTCTACTCTCTCGATCCGGGGGTAGAGAAGACGAATATTCTATATGGCAGAAATTTGACAATTTATATCGGAAAATATCGAAATGCGGCTCGTCTGAGGATGAAGGACTTTTTTGCATATGAAGCAAACCAAATTGGCGATTTTATCCGCAAAGATCCTCCCGATATCGTGCATGCGCAATGGAGTTACGAGTATGCTCTCGGTACTTTGCAGAATAAGGTTCCACATTTGATTACCTTGCGCGATGTACCGATAGAAATCTTGTCAAAAAAAAAGGATCTCTATCGCTTGATTCGCCTGCTTATCCATATTAGGGTAGTAAATAAAGGCAAACATTTTACCGCAGTATCTCCATATTTATCTGAACAAAAATTAATGCCGAGAATCGATCGAATTATTGGCAATTCCGTTTTAGATCAGTTTATCGCTTTAAACCCGAAAACTCTAGATTATAAAAAATTAAAAATTATTTCATGCTTGAATGGATGGGGCAAAATTAAAAATCCTGTTCCTGCTTTGCATGCATTTGCAATCTTGAGAAAAAAATACGGTAAAAAAATCGAATATCATCTTTACGGCGCCAATTTCGAGCCAGGCGGAATTGCCGAAAAGTGGGCTTGTGACACTGGAACTCGAGATGGTGTCTTTTTTCACGGATGGATACCTCATATTGAGTTGATGCAACTACTGCCCGATCACGATATTTTGATGCATCCAGCCTTAGAAGAATCTTTCGGCAATACTCTTATAGAAGGAATGGCGGCCGGGTTGCCGATAGTTGCCGGAAAAGAAGCGGGTGCCGTTCCCTGGGTTTTGGCTGATGAATTCTGTGGAATGCTCGTGGATGTGCGATCGCCTCAGGATATTGCAAGTACGCTTGACAAGCTCATTTCTGACCCAAACCTATATCGTAGCTTAAGCGAACGGGGGCTGGAGAATGTTCGCACACGCTTTTCAAATCGTTACATATCCGAGCAATACATAGTCCTTTATCAAGAAATTCTCAACAAATCAAGAAAACAGTGCTGATGAAGATCCTTCATATTTTGAACGAGCTGAAGTTTTCCGGAGCTGAAGTAATGCTGCGTTACAGCGCTGATTTTTTTCATGATCGCGGTTTTAAACTCTATTGCCTGAGTACAGGTGAAACAAGAGGTGAATATGCAGACAAATTAAAACGTGAGGGATATACGGTCTTCCATCTGCCTTTTCGCAAATCAATTGGATATTTCCTACAATTGTATAATCTTATAAATCGACATGGTTTTGATGTCGTGCATATTCATTCTGAACGCGGGTATTTTCTGCATGCACTAATCGCCCAAATGGCCGGATGTCCGTGTATCGTGCGCACCATTCACAGCGTTTTTCAATTTAGCAATTTATTAAGAATACAAAAGATGATAGAACGTGGCCTTGTCAGGATTTTATTCAAAATAAGGATTATTACCATAAGTAAAAGTGTGCAAGAAAATGAGGCCAAACGATTTGCTCAACGAAGCACCCTGATATACAATTGGGTTGATTCAAAAGTGTTTTATCCTGTAATCAATGAGAATGAAAAATGGGAATTGCGTAGTCAATATGGTATAAATGAAAACGAATTCATTATAATTTCTGTTGGCAGTTGTATACCGGTTAAAAATCATGCTGATATTCTAAAAGCACTAAAACAGGTGCTACAGAGCTGTCCGAATGTTCTTTATATTCATGTCGGTACTGGCGAACTATTAGAAGCAGAAAAGGATCTAACAAAAAAATTATGTATAGAAGACAGAGTAAAATTTTTTAAGCCCACAGAAATAATCCGACCTGTGCTGGCAATGAGTGATGTTTTTATTATGCCTTCTGATTATGAGGGATTCGGGTTAGCGGCACTTGAAGCATTGTTTTGTGGTTTGCAAATTATCGCATATAGTAGTTCTGGTTTAAATGAATTGTTAATTAATGATTTTGGTTTCTCTATACCGCATTCGTATATCAAGCTGGGTGAAAGTATTTGTTATGCTGCAAATAATTATGCGGATTTAATAAAACTCCCAAAAGAATACGACACAATAATTAGAAATATTTATAATAAAGAAAAAAATCTTTTGATGCTACTCGAAAACTATAAATTAAATTATGATGCTAATTAAAATTATAGGCTTTTTTAACAATCAATTTATAAAGATTTCGATTATTATTGGATCGATGATCTTTACAATTTATCTCCTAAAAATATCTCTATACTATGCACTGTTTTTTAACTTGATATCATTAGTTGCTCTTCTTTCTATTTTCAATTTTAATTTTGTTAATAAGGTGATTATAGGCCTATTTTATTTAGTTCCATTTATAGTTGTTTATCCTTTTTTCCAGCCTTTAACTATCAATTACAACGTATACGTAAGCTTGTTACTTTTATTACTTTTAATAGTGAATATTATAGTAAATAGAACTTTTAAAATAAACTTGACAGTAATATTTCTGTTTTGGATGATAATAAATTTATGCATTTACCACGGTATTAGTAGTGTTATTCTATATTATCAGTACTACATATTTCCTGTTACTGCATTTTCAGTTTATCTTATTATATTACTTTATTCAGATTCTGGAGATATTAAATTTTTTATTAAATGTTTTTTAATTTTTGGATTTTTACAGTCGATTATTGCAATATTGCAAGCAAATTTTAACTGGCCAGTATTCACATTAGTTACACCTCAACTTTTTGCAAGTGAACGCAACTATTTTGGGTATATTTTCAAAAGTATTAGCGAATATACATATCAGGGTTCTGGAACGTTTGAACATTTTAATGGTTTAGGATCGTATTTATCGCTATCCGTTCCTTTTACTTTTGGATTTTGGCACACTAAAAGAAAAAATTGGAAAAGGCTATTGCTTTTTGTAGTTATGTTTTTTGGTATGATTTTTACTTTTTCACGTGGAGCACTTTTAGGTAGTTTTTTTGGAATAATGATTTATTTGTTTTTCAATTCAAAAAATCCCAATCAAAAATTATTAATCGTAATTTTATCAACTCTAATTTTTGGATTTATTTTATTTGAAATGATAGAAAATTATTTTTATCGAACTCAAAATCTTCAAAGTCGTTTAACTGTTTGGTCTTATGTTATTGAATTAGCATTACAAGAGCCAGAAAAGTTAATATTTGGATATGGCTACGGTCATTTTAAATCTGAATTGTTGATTGATTCAAGGTTTATAACCAATATTCATAATAGTATTTTACAAATCATATTAGAGTTAGGCGTTTTTGGTTTTGTTTTATTTTTACTTTTTTATATAAAGGAAATCTCCAAATCAATTAAGTATTCTCGGAATCTAATGTCCTACGCAGTTTTAGCCTCACTGTTGAGCTTTTTATTACATCAGTTTTTTGATAATTCATTTTTCAGTGTTTTTAATGGTACAATATCTTTTGCATTTCTGGCCATTTTAAAATATATAAGAGTTAATAAACAAATATTATACTGGTGGTATGAAAAGTAAATTATTTATTATAATACCTATCTTTAATAGATTTTCTTTTACCGAGAAATGCGTTAATTCTTTGGCAACTCAGACAAGTACAAACTGTAAAATTCTAATAATTGATGATGGTTCTACAGATAATTCTTCTGCGTTATTGGCTTCTCGATTTAAACAATTAATAATTAAAAGGTTTAAAGGGAATCTCTATTGGGCCGAATCGACTAATCAGGGCGTTTACTATGCACTCTCAAATGGGGCTGACTATATTCTTACCCTGAATAACGATACTATTCCTACCGATACCTTTGTTGTGGATTTGTTAAATGAAACGATCAATCATCCCGATGCGCTCTTTGGAGCGCATGCAATCGATATAAAGACCAAGAAATCGGTCTATATCGGCGAACGCATCAACTGGCTGACTGCCAAGTATCAGCGGTGCATGGATTTCATCTCTCTGGATTCTCCGAATCGACTCGTGCCGGTTACTCATTTACCAGGGCGTGGCTTGCTTATACCTGCTAAAGTGTTTCACACCATCGGATTTTTTGATTCCATTCACTTTCCCCAATCCGGCGCGGATGATGATTTTACTTTTCGCGCGGCCAGAGCCGGATTCGATATCTTTTGCAACCTTGATGCAAAACTTTATATCTATCCCGAAGAGAGTGGCGATGCCTGGTTTAGACGAAATAAATCACTGAAAAACTATTATAATCATCTCTTTCATCTCAAAGGAGGCGGGAACCTCAAACGATTCTGGTTTCTCGCCTGGCGCAATTGCCCGAAACGTTACCTTTCTTCCTTTATTATTTGCGGAATCGCCCGCCGACTGTTTGGTTATTTGCTGGAATGGCTTAGAGAGTCGTTTCATGCCAATAAGTGCCACACAGATTCAAAATGAAAATTGCCTTTATTACAAACATCTGTTCCCATTACCGTGTCAAATTGTTCGAAGAGTTGCACCAATCGCTTGACATTGACTTTTATTTCTTTTCCGATGGCAGCGAATGGTACTGGGATCAACGTCACCCCCAATTAAAGGGGAACTTTCGCTGGACAATTTTATCCGGTTTTTCACTGTTCGGGGTTCGTTTTAATCCAAGTTTGCTAAAGGTGTTGTTTGACAAAAAATATGATCTATATATCAAGTGTATCAACGGCAAAATTGTGTTGCCCCTTACTTTCATTATTTCAAAGCTGCGGCGAAAGCCCTTCATCCTATGGACCGGGCTCTGGAAACATCCGGAGACCTTTGTACACCGTCTGACTTTTCCTATAACACGCTTTATCTATCGCCATGCCGATGCTATTGTCGTCTATGGCACTCATGTTCGGGACTATCTCATCGGACTGGGTGTTTCTCCTGTTCGAATTTTTATCGCGTGGAATACAGTTGACAATGATCTCTTTGGAAAAGCTGTTACTCAATCTGAGAAACTGGAGCTACGTGCAAAACTTGGTATACCAGAGCATGAAAAAGTGATTCTTTTCACTGGCCGACTGGAACCGGTCAAGGGTCTGGATGTACTTATCGATGCCTTTGCCTGTAGTCAGTATCAAGTACCAGCCACACTGATTCTGATCGGAGAGGGAAGCGAAAAGCAAAGACTTATCGATCTTGCAAAAAAGAAATCAGTGAATAAAATATATTTTTTGAATTACATAGATAACCATATGTTGTATCGCTATTATGCTTTGGCCGATGTTTTTGTCCTGCCATCCATCACCACGCCTCGTGTCAAAGAAGCTTGGGGGCTTGTTATCAATGAAGCGATGAACCAGGGATGTCCGGTTATTGCAACAAACGCAGTCGGTGCTGCTGTTGGCGGCTTGCTTGTTGATGAAATAACTGGATATATCGTCGATGAAAATAATCCTTCACAACTTTCCAATGCGATACTTTTTTTACTAAAAGATCTAAAATTGAGTCGTAAAATTCGAAATTATAATATAACAGAAATTAAAAAATGGACTTACCATAGGATGGCCAGTGGTTTTATTGCTGCTATTCATTCTTGCTCAACGGGTAAAAAATGAATCGTCCTTTGGTTACACTATCGCTCGTTACTTATAACAATGAAGAAATGTTACCACTCTGTCTAGATTCCATACAAAAACAGACATATAATAAATATGAATTGTTTATCCTGGATAATTCCTCTACTGATCAAACAATCAAGCTTATTCGTCGTTATAAATATAAGAACTTAAAGCATACATTTTTAACCTATAATTCTGGATTTTGTAAAGGACATAATATCAACTTGAGCATGATGAATGGAAAATATGTTTTATTGGTCAATCCTGATATAATCTTGGAGCCACACTATTTAGAAAATGCAGTCGATTGTCTGGAATTACGTCAAGATATAGGTGCATTAGCCGGATTGCTTTTTCAAAACTCATTCGATCAAAATGATGCAATTATTGACAGTGGCGGTTTGGAACTGAAAGAAAACAGAACTTGTCATCTCATATTTCATGGTGAATACTTTAAGGATTTAAACATAAAATCGAGTATTGTCTTTGGAGTTGATGGAGCATTGCCTTTTTATCGTAAAAGTCTTGTAGATGATTTGTCGGTTAATGGTCAATTTTTTGATGAGCTATTTTTTATGCATAAAGAAGATTGGGATGTTTCTTGGAGGGCTTTTAATAGGGGGTGGATAACAATATTCTACCCTAACTGTCGAGCAATACATCCTCGTCATTTTAAACCAGGCGATCTTAAAATTCGTAAAAGCATTAATCCAAATATTCGATACCACACCGTAAAGAACCAATTAATTTTATTGTTAAAAAATGAGAGCAAATCTGGATTTAAAAAATATGGATATAAAATCATATTTCGTCAAATCTTAATTCTGGGCTACAATATTCTGTTTGACTGGGGCTCTATGCATGCCTATTTTTTTATTATAAAAAATCTAAGACTGATTCTGGATAAAAGAAAAAAATATAATCACTTTACACAAAAACTTTTTTCCGCAATTATTTAGTTGTATATTTTCTCAATTTTTATATTTTCCAGAGGAAACGTGTGAGTACTCCCGAGTGGGATCACCGTTCGATTTCACAGATTATCACGCAAATACTCGAATTGACCTAAATATTGGTCCTGCAAAAAATCGATAATAGATTGACGGTTTCCTGTTTTCTTTAAAATAAAATGGTGGCAATGCAACTCGAGCACAAGCTGTTGGGCTGTAAAGTCAGTCCTGTCGATTCCTATAATCACGCCTATCGGATGGTTGTGCAGTTCAGCCGCGATCCTGAACAGTGCTCCTATCTGACCGTCAACAACGCCCATACCCTGGTCGTGGCCGCGCGCGATACCGAATACCGCCGCATCATCAACGAATCGACGCTGTCGCTGGCCGACGGCCGGCCCCTGTCGCTGTTGATGAAATGGAGCGGCATGG
>JAKQEK010000510.1 GCA_029558535.1 Bacteroidota bacterium
ATTAATATGTATGGGGTTAAGGTAATTACATTTATAAACATCAGAATTAATCACAGTATTGTTTTGAATATCGGTATTATAAAAAATGACGGTTTCTGAATCATGTAACCATTTTGGATAAAGCCCATAACCTAAATCATACATCTTTTCGGTTACCAAATCCAGCACAAACATATTTTCGGATTGAAAAAGCACCTTTTTACCATCAGGTGAAAATTGAGGGTAGCTGCTCAATTTATTTTCTTCCGAAATTGGTTTACTTTTCCCCGACTCTATATCCAGCAACATAAGTCTGTCATTATCAGAATAAACGGCCATACTTTCATCCGGCGATATAGCAATAATATTTGAATAATATCCCAAAGGATATTCTTGTCTTATTCCATTATTTAAAACAATAAGTTTATCATATATAGTAAAAGCAATCCCTTCAGCAGTAAACAAAGGTTGTCCGCATAAATCTACTCTTGCATTTAAATATTCGGTTTTCCCGTTTACCAAATTTATTACTGCCGGTGCCTGCCCTTCACTATTAATATGTTTATAAGCTATATATTTACCGTCAGACGACACATTATAATATCTCCCACAACCGGGTGAGGAAATCAAAGTTTGCAAATTTCCATTTTCGAGATAATACAAGGTATTACAGTAATTATCCGTAAAAACATAACCATTAAATGCAGGTTTTACATTAATAAAATATCCGTTTTCTTCAGCCAGATATGCATCATTTGGACGTTCTTGCCCTGACACAAAATTACATGTAACTAATATAAGCAGACAGCATGCTGCCAATTTCATTTTTGACATATATTTATAGTTTTAAACTAATTTATTGAAATATTAATCTTTTTCCTTTTCTAGCTTCATAACTGTTGTTGTAGTTAATCCATCCTGAACCTCAATACG
Organism: Bacteroidota bacterium; assembly: GCA_029558535.1. GTDB lineage: Bacteria > Bacteroidota > Bacteroidia > Bacteroidales > ML635J-15 > Bact-19. The sequence goes on from JAKQEK010000510.1 coordinate 913, forward strand.
CCTTAACCACAATTCCGAATTTGATAAACGAAGTATTTCAAATATCTGAATTTCACTCATTATAGTAATTTCAACATTTTCTTTTTCCTCATCAAATTCCCATGTCATGTACTCAGTACGAGTAAATGGAAAACCCGACAAACTGATTGCAAAATAAAAATTCCCGTCTCCATCTTTCTCAAACGTTACTTTTACGGCAGTAATATTAATCTGACTAATATCAAATCCCATATCCGATAT
>JAKQEK010000463.1 GCA_029558535.1 Bacteroidota bacterium
ATGGAAAAATAACTATCAGGCAATTATAATAGTAGATGACGCTAAAGCTAAATTTGAAAACTATATTATATCAATGTACACAAGCAAAAACTTTACTTATACAGACCCTAATCATAACGCTAATTTGACAGCTTATAATAACAAATTCAAAAAAGCATCTGCTCCGGCTCAGGCTCCTGCCGCTGGGCTTTCATTCTAATTAATAAATAATCATATAATCCTAGGGCCGTTAATTCGGCTCTAGGACATAAAGGAGATATATGAATATATTATCTTTGTTTGATGGAATAAGTTGTGGACAAGTTGCGTTAAATAGAGCTGGAATAAAAATAGATAAATACTATGCGTCTGAAATAAATAAAAGCGCAATAACAATTACTCAGCATAATTTTCCAAATACAATTCAACTTGGAGATGTTACAAAAATTAACATTAATAATTTGCCAACTATTGACTTATTGCTTGCCGGGTCGCCATGTCAGTCGCTTTCTAACGCTGGAAAAAGAGAAGGGTTTAGCGGCAAAAGTAAGTTATTTTTCGAGTTTGTTAGAATTTTAAAAGAATTAAAACCTAAATATTTCTTATTAGAGAATGTTAAAATGAAAAAAGAATGGCAAGATATTATATCTAAAGAAGTAGGTGTATCGCCAGTTAAGATTAATTCATGCATGTTTAGCGCTCAAAAAAGAGAAAGATTATATTGGACAAACATTCCAATTGATTTATTCACAATGATAAAAAACCAGCCACCAAAGCTAAAAGATATATTGGAAATATATGGTTTTGAAAAATATATTGTTAATGATTCGCCTTTCGTTAAAATATCAAATGACAATGGGAATGGCAATAAAGCAGGATATTATAGGCAAGACTCGCAGGCAAATAGAGTGTATTATCCATCAGGACAAGCAATAACATTATGCGGTGATGCTGGTGGTGGCGCTGCCAAAATGGGGCAATATATGTTTGATAAGTATGTAAGAAAACTAATGCCAGTCGAATGCGAAAGATTACAAACGCTGCCTGATGGTTATACAAATGTCGATGGTATATCGGAGGCACAAAGGTATAAAGCATTAGGCAATGGGTGGACAGTAGATGTCATTGTTCATATTTTAAGGGGGATAGTTTAATGGCGAAATTTATTTGCCCTAAATGCAAAGAAAGAGAATGCATAGTAGACTCTGACGCGCTTCTTTATCCTGACTTTGCTGATTTTGATTTGTCTTTTAAGTGTTATTCTTGCAAGGAAACTTTTGTAGCAAAGTTTACT
>JAKQEK010000005.1 GCA_029558535.1 Bacteroidota bacterium
TATATTAAGCTAAAAATATGTTTCAGATTTTGCAAGCCTTTTCACCGCCGCGGGCGAATGCCGAACGAGGGTTGAAAACTGCCGATATTACCGACTTATCAAAACAACTCTGATTTAATGGTATCTTTCGATGAATTCTAGCAGTGCCTGGCTAACCAAATCTTGAGTTTTATATTGCGAATGCTTGTTTGCGAAGTTTTCGAACTTTTTTATTATGTCCGTATAAATCCTGAAGCTTTTTACGATTATTTCGCCGGTTAAGTGTTTCTGGCTGAGTTTAAGTTCTGGAACCTCTACAACGTTTTTGTGTTTTGCTTCGTACCAGGATAACATCTCATTGATCTTATTTTTTAATCCGGCTATTTCAAGCAAATCGTTCTGTATCTTGGCGTTTACTTTTATATTATCTTTGTAAACTAAAATTTCTGTCGAGGGCTCGTTTACTTTCGTATTACTTTTGTTTACTTTTTCGGCCTTAATTTCATTTACTTTTGCATTATTTTTGTCATTCGAAACTTTTTTCGGATTTTTGTTTACATCTGTAATACTTTTGTTTTCTTTTTTTATTTTTTCCTTGTTTATCTTTGTATTACTTTTGTAAATACTCTTCTTTTCTTCAATTTTAGATTTTATTTTCTTTTTAACTGGCATTTTATCACCTCAAAAACGATTATAACACATTTTTGGAAAAAGTAAATCATTTTGTAGTGCTTTTGTATTATTTTTGTAATTCGAAAATCCTTTCGAGTTTAGTTTACTCCTGTAATGCTTTTGTAATTATATTTATAGTTGGCAATCGAAAACATTTATAAATCAGGTTATAATATATTACTAATAATATATAGGATTTAAGTGATCTAACAACTTAAAAGGCAACAACAACAACAATATGTAGTTTAATTGTGTGCTTATATGTGTGCTGTTGTAGTTGTTTATATAGTTTAATATGTTTAAATAGTTTAGGAATTCCAAAAGCGTTGGAAGAGTAGGCAAATATCCGGGGTAATATGACTATTTTCGGTACCTAATATGACTATTTTCGGTACCCAGTATATATTAATATTACTTGATTTTTGGTAATGGTAATGTTATAATATTAATAAATTTATTAATAGGAGGCTCTATGCTTGAAAATAAAGATTTAATAATAAAGAAACATAGCGCCATGATTCAGACAAACGCCAAAAATATGTCGATCACTCAACGTAAAGCTATTAATTTTTTCATATGTATTGCTCAAAAAAATGGAAACAGCAGCATATACCAGACAACTATTTCAAACTTAAAGCAGGCTTGTAATTTAGCTTCGTCTGATAATGCCATTATCAAAGAACAGTTAAAAGCATTAACTAAAATTATGATCGAATTTAACTATCTTGAGAAAGACAAATCAAAGACCTGGGAAATTTCGCCGTTATTAGCAGGGTGTAAAATTAGTTATGGAACGGGTCTCATAGAATTTGCTTTTTCCCCGTTTTTGCTTGATAGGATCCTTCATCCTGAAATGTATGCTCCATTAAATATAGTTTTAATGGCCGGTTTGAAATGTTCTTATGCCGTTGTTCTGTATGAATTTTTGCGTGATTATTTAACGGCACCGGCAATACCAGTGCTTACGATCGAATCTTTTAGAAATTTATTGGGGATCGATGAAAAAAAATATAAGTTTTTTCCGTCGTTTAAAAGAACGGTTTTAGTTCCGGCCATAGAAGAAATCAATTTGAAGACTGATCTTTATTGCCATTATGAGCTGATTAAAGAAACAGGGGTCAGGAATAAATATTCTCACATTCGTTTTTTTGTAAATAAAAAGACCGGTAACCTGACGTATGAAAAAAATCATGATATAAAACCCGAACAGCCGGACCTTAGTGGCGATCTTTTTGAACAGTCAGATACTTTAGACCAGCCTGTCAACCGGATCTCGGAAGAGATTTTAAAGGAAATACCTGAAAAATATCGTGTGAAATCTCTTCTAGATGAGATTTTTAAGCGGATCGAGGAAGGCAAGGCCGCAAGTTATATAAGGCTTAACCTGAAATATGCGTTTAAAAAAGCTAAGGAAAACCCTTTATTTTATGCTATAAATGCTTTAAAAAACAATTATGCCGGCTTTGATATAGAGATTGAAGAGAAGAAAATGAAAGAAAAAAAGGCTCAATCGGCAACTGTAAAAGTTAGCGAAAACCAAAAGAAGCAAGAAGACATAGTTTTGGATATAATTAGATCGCTTCCTCCGGAAAAATACGAAACTTTATATAAAGAAGCCGAGCAGCTAAACGCAAAAGAAAATCCAGGCAATCCCTTTTTTATGCGTGATTCGATGATCGAAATGAGAATGGTAAAAATATATATGGAAAGCCATGAAATGAGCAATTATCAAAGCAACGACAATGATTAAATCACGTTTAATAATTTGATTAAATCTTTTAAAATTCAGCATACTCCAGGCCGCCCGGCGCCGGCGAAACTTTGTCGCCGGCCTGAAGAACGGCAGGCAGTCAAGATAATCGCGGGCAGCAGCTTGCTGTTGCCCGCAGAACCGTCGCCGCGGGGCGGCCGGGTTCGTTCGAGACAGAAATTCTAATCAAGACAGAACTAATTTTCTATTCCCCAAGAAAATAAAAAATTTCGAGGCCGTAAGCGGAGCCAGAACGAACGCAAAAAACAAAAAGGTAGTTTGGGTCGTCCGTTGAATTGGAGGCCCCTTAAAACGCGTTATACGCATTCGAAATTTCCGGTTTAAAACGTATGGGACTTTAACGATCACTAATCGGTCCACTTGGGGCGGGCGGTGCGAGGTGCAACCGAGCGCGCCCGCGCATTGAGACAGAACGGACGGCACTTAGCCGCCGCCGTTAGCGCCCACGGAAGGCGCGCGACGATAAACCCGCCTTATGTAAAAGCGAGCCGCACGAAGCGGCTCGCGTCTGAGCACGGCCGCCAGGCCGGGCGAAAGTTTACATAAGGCCCGGGTTATCGGCGAGGCGGCGGCGGGCGATGTTTAGGGCAGGACAGAAGGTGGGCGAGGGTTTAAGTATTTTGATGATTTAAAAGTTAGTTACCCATTAATTGTTCCCGCGTGAGTTTGGGCGTTAATTTTTCTTTTAATTCATGCAAATAGATATAGTTAGGGTATTCTTTTTCAATTTTTTCAAAATATTTTTGGGCCATTTCTTTATTGCCCATTTCGTAATAAAATGAAGAAACTGCGCTATAGCAATCTACCTTAAAAGGTATACCATCAGGCATAACTACATCTTTATGTTTTTCAGCTAATTTTAATATTTTTTCAATACTTTCTTGATAATTTTCAGACATCGAATTTCCTAATTCAATAAGAGGTATAGCGGGATGATTAGGGTATCTTCGCATAAATTCTTCGTTATATTTGTCGTATTTTCGATCAAGTAAAATTGCTAATGCCAAAGCAGCATAATCATTGTTTTGGCATTCATTTTTCATTTTTTTCAATACATCAAGGCACTTTTTCCTGTTTATAGCATAATTTTTATCATTTTCAGGATCAAATTCATATAATAAAGTCATTAAAATAAGTTTTTCGGCAACATCATCATTAAAATTTTCAATTTCATTGAGATACTTATCTTTTAATTGTTTATATTTTTCTTTAGCTTTATCACCAAATCGATATTTTAATGTAAAATCATACTGACCAAGCGTGCAATATGCAGCAAGTGAGCCTGGTGCTAATTTTAATATTTCAACGGAATAATCCATAGCTTTATGCATATTTTGTTCAGTATATTCTTCTGAAGGTGAGCTAATTATTTGTTGAAGATTAGTGAATAACTGATTAACATATACTTCAACGGTAGTTTCGGTACTATCCTGTGCAAAAGCAGCAGAGGAAAATTGAGTGATTATAAGTATTGTCAAAATTATTTTTATAATTTTCATAATTTATCTCCTTAAAATAATTTAAAACTTGGTTTAATTTTAAAAAGAAATTCGGTTGGTTTGTTACGTTCTTTACGAGTTACGGGGATTCTTTCTATTCCACCACCAGTCCAGAATTTGCTATTAATGTCACTATAATAAGCACCATCTATATAGTTTTCAATTCCCTTTACATATTTCTCGCCACCCTCTTGATATTCGGGATCGCCATCCTTAAATTTTAAATATTTTTTAAACATATCTTCGTGAACAATTTCCCAGCGTGCAATAACTTCTTCTGCTTGTAACTCGTAAGTAGCTTTTTCAATATATGTATTAAAATTAGCTAAGGCTGCACGTGCGAAATCTGAGCTTATTTTGCAATGATATCCTAAAATCGCTTGCTTTTCTCCACTCATTACCTTATGCCAACCTCGAGCAAAAGTCATATCATCAGAATCTTGCCATTTTAGTACTCCGCAAGCAAGTAGAATAAGAATTTTAATGTCTTCAGTATATTCTGATTTTCCATTATTATATAGTTGATCGGGCGTTATATAAACCGGATTAGTGCCGTCATCACTAACGCCGCCATCAGGATATTTATCAACTCGGCCATGCGCATCAATTAAAAACCAGTCTGCTTGATTACGTATTAAAGCATATGCTTTAAGGTTGTTTTTCATAGCCAAAATATATTCGGCTCCACCTGCTTTTAAAAAACTTACTGAGTTTTTAAATATTATTTTGCTGAAATCTTTTGTATTTACGTCAAACTTTGTTTCAGTTGTATTTGAATGCCCTGCCTGGTGCTTAAAGTAAGTATTATTGTAAATCGGCAATATGCTTTCATCTGGTTTATTATCACAGGTAAAAACTGCAATACTCTCTTTAAAAGCATCTTCTTCGTTGTTAATCAAATTTTTAACATCATCTTTAGGAACATCGGTTTCATTCGGTCGAAAAACTGCATAATAATTTCCGCCATAAAACCAATCTTTTTTAAGTTTAAGCGTTTTAATTCTTTTGTTTGTTCCATTTGTCGATAACGATATTGTGCTAACGACATCCTGATTAAATTTATATAACGGGCCTTTAGAATCGGTCACGCATCGCAAGGTTAGATTATCCCTGGGATCTGGTATATCTTGCGAATCGAGCTCTTTGTTTTCTTTTTTTGTAAAATACATTTTGGTTATGTTTCTGTTCTGACTGTAATAATGATCGTTTGTTTCTGATGATGAAAATTTATTGTCAATTTGCTCTTGATAATGTTTTAATATTTCAGGACTGCATTCTTCGTCGGCAGAAGGCACATATGCTTTAACTTTATCGATGTAAGAGTTAATATCTTTTAAAACGGTTTCGCTCGATTCTTCGTCAATTTCACTATAATCGCCGCCATTACTAACATATGATTTTATCGCGGCAAAATAATGCCTGGTGAGTTTCTTAATATCATAAGTTTTGGATTGTTCAACTTTTTCATATTTTTGAGTAACCGGGTTAAAAACTTCTTTCCAGTATTTAACTTTAAATTTAGTAGGCGTTTCAGAATAATATTTCTCCATTTCAAGCAATTTGAGATGAGCTTCTTTGTATTCGCCTTTTTTGAGATGGGATGATATAATTGTCTCGTAAGATGAAATAATTTCACTATAAACAGCTTCAATGTGTTCTTTAGTCGGCGCATAATACTCAGATGGATAAATAGTATCTTTCATCTCTTCTATATAGCTATTAACGTCGCTTATGTGCGTTTCAGCCTCATTAATTCGTTGGTTTAATTCATTATTTATGATTGAAACTATTTTGTTTTTTCTAATTAAAGCCATATCTAAAATTTCACGGCAACATTCATTGTCATGCATATTAGCGCTATACGTCTCATATATTTGATCGAATTTTTTTTCAGCCGTATAGTTGGCATCATAAGTCCCCAGAATGCTTACTCTCATTTCGGTACAATAAAATTTTAAAAGCGCACACAGGTAAGGATATTCGGAATATTCTTCATATGCATCCAACAATATATACTCGATTTGAACCATCTTTGTTATAAGGTTTATAAGGCTGTCATTATAGAATTCGGGATCATTAATGAAACCATAAAAATTAATTACATCTTGGATTGCCTCCAGTTCAACCGTATCTTTTGTTTCTGGCGGAAATGAAGCCGGTAAAGGAGATATCCATATCCTGGATGTTTGTTTTTGTTGATGATCGTCTTCTAATATGACGGGTTGTACTTTTTCCCCTATTCGTTTAAGTTTGTTCTTATTATTTTTAGAAATTTTTAAAAGAGCCTTTTTAAGCGAACCGCCGTTTAACTTAAAATCTTTTTTAAATGTTTTTGAGTTTTTAACCTGTATAATATATTTTTCGATAGCTTCGGATGAATCTAAAAGCGATGTTTTTGACGGTTTTAATATATTGGGCTTTGGTTGTAATTTAATTGTAGAAGACAGCTCAGACGATGAATTTTTAATATCACCCGGCTGCTGATCTGGATTGTTTTTAAGGATTTGTTTAATTTTGCCTTTATTTAAGGACTCTTTTAATCCGGAAAGCCCTTCGGCGTAAACTGTATGGTTAAGGCCGAAAATCAGAATAGCTATAACAAACAATAAAAACTTTTGATTTTTTATAGATAAATAAGGTGTTTTCAACATAACGCTCCTTAATTTGAAATAAAAAAATATTATGCTGTAATCATAACTTAAAAATCGTAGTCTGTCAATTTGTTTTTCGTCGGCAACATGAGTAAAACTGTTGTGTTAGTTGGACTTTTGGTTAAAACTGTTTAATTCTTTTAAACGGAAATAGTATGAGCGAGAGGATTTTTCGAGTTGGTTGCGGCGCGCCCGCGGACAGGGTTTTTGAAAATAGAGAACATACCCTCTGGGGAGGCGTGCGAGGAACGAGCCGCCGGACCTGCGCCGGGGCGAACGGCCGCGTCAGCGAAATTTCGTATAATTCGCTAGATAGGCGACGCGCGAAGCGTGTCCCGAAGCGAAGCGGAGGGCCTGCGCCTATCGTCGATTATAC
>JAKQEK010000006.1 GCA_029558535.1 Bacteroidota bacterium
AAATACAATGGAAGTACTATATATTTGTCAGTTGAAATTTCTGATAAAAGCTCTTTATATTGATCCCATGTGTAATTGGGATGGTTGGTATATTTCTCAGTAATTACAGATTTAATTATATCAAAACTCTTACCGTCATCAATTTCTTCTTTCTGACAACTTTGAAAACTCACAAAAAAGATGAGTAATGAAATTATTATTATGATAATTTCTGTTTTTTTCATTTAGCAAAAATACATTTTTATTTATCAAAACATAATAAATTAATCTTGAGATTTTTTGTAATTTTATCGAAGTTTTGGCTTGCATTTTGTGTTGCAAATTCAATAAAACATTGATATTTTGAAACAGATTTACACAATTTTTCTTATATTTTTTACAGTTTTTGGGACTTATGCTCAAAGTTTCAGAGTATTATCCTTTGAGGAAGAATTGAATGATTTATCTGCAGTTAAATATGAACGCAAAGATGTAAATGATCAGAAATGTGCTATTATAAAAGTTTATACAAATCTTAGTGGATTGAATTTTGAAACGAGACTTGGTATAGAAGGTGATGTGATTACAAAAACTGGGGAATTTTGGATATTTGTTTCACCAAAAGAAAAGATGTTAAAAATTGTAAAAAATGGATATATTCCTTTAGAGTATGCTATACCAATTAATGTTGAAAGCTCAAAGGTTTATAAATTGACTTTAACAGGAGGTGCGAATCAAAATCCTGCAGTTGCAGAAGATTTAAAAACAGAATTTGTTGTATTTGAGACAAATCCTAATGGAGCTTCTGTTTATATAAATGATAAGTTAAAAGGGATTACTCCGCTTACTATACCATTGCAAGAAGGAAATTATTTGTGTAAAATTGAATTGTCCTTGCATAAAGTTGTTGAATTTGATTTGGATATTACAGCCGGTAATACAATAAATGTTTTTAAAACCCTGGAAGAACTTGAGATATATGGTAATATAAATGTAAGTTCAGATGATTTCGCAGAAATCTATATTGACAATCAAATGGTTGGGACAGGCAGATATGCAGGCAGAATTATCGAAGGCGTTCATATTGTTGAGTTGCGTGCGCAAAACTACAAGACATTTATTAAAGAAATTTTAGTAGTAGCAAAGCGAGATTATAATATTGAACGTTATTTGGAAGCCAAGTTAGGGACAATATCTGTTCAGTCATTTCCGACCGGAGCTACAATTATAATTGATGGAGAATATGCAGGAACAACACCAAGATTTGTAAGAGATATTCCAGTTGGAGTCAGACAAATTACTATTGAAAAAGAAGGTTATGCGTCTGAAATTAAATCAGTTGAGGTATTGTATGATAAAACAGCGGAATATAATTTTGAATTAAAGCAAGGAAGAAAACTGACAATTAAAACTGAGCCATCAGGTGCTGATTTATATGTAAACAATGTTTTGATTGGAATTACTCCTATCGAATTTAATTTGGACTATTCAAAACATAATAAAATTAAAATTTGTAAAACAGGTTTTCACACCATTTATGATGAGTTACCACAGGGAAGTCTCTTGAAGGAAAAAACTTTTAAATTAGAGAAGCAGACCCCTATAAACATCAATAAAACTATCAATACCCAAAAACCTGCTAAGGTGAAAAATACAAATTACAAAGATAAGAGAACGATTCTTGGCTGGTCATTGTCTGGTTTAAGTGCAAAACCCGGTGGATTATCAAGTACGTTGTATGTAAATTTGGGGAACAGGTCACAATATGGTGCTTTTTTTGAAGCAGGATATCAGTTTAACAATTACAATAATAGCTATATTAATGGAGTGGTGAATTTTCCAAGAATTGATTTTGGCGTTGTCTACAATATTTGGTTGCGTAGTTTTTCTGTGATTGAATTATATGGTGCTTTGGGAAGAGAGTATGCTACAAATATTGATTGGGTAAGTTTTTCGGTTTGGGATTACCCCGATGATATGGTATATACCAGATATATGAAAATTGGTGCACGTGTGGGCGTCAGGATTTCTCCTCATGCTGAGTTATTTGGAGCTTACAATATTAATATGACAGACGGACCTGCCTATGACATCTGGAATAATCAATTAAATATTAATGGATTAAGATATAATTATCAAAACTTCTTTCCTAACCGAAATTCAGCAAACTGGGAGCTTGGGATAAGATTTGTTTTATATTAGGATATGAAAATGGACTTATTTGTTGCTTAAGTATCAGAATGGAATGATGCAGATAATTATTTTTTATAATATTCTAAGAGTTTTTCTAACTTCCCTGCCGAATCATCTAGTCCACCCGGACGATTTCTAATTATCCATAATTCGCGATGTTTGTCAATTAATGGCTTAAGCTCAGTAATAAGTTCAGATTTAACCTCTTGAGGAATATTTTCAGTCGCTTTGTCTTTTGCATAAAGTCTTGCAATACCTAGATGTATCCCATGTAAGGCCAGTTTTGCTGCCTGTTCTGTTTCCAAAATAATTATTACAGAATCTTTTGATTGAGGTTTTGCTTCCTTTAGTATTTCCAATGCAGCTAATATCTCTTTCTCAGCAGCCTCAAGTCCTTCGACATTAAGCTCTTTTGTTTGGTAAAAACCATCCATAGTCCATTTGTATCTGTATAGCATCAGATGAAATGCATTGGCATTGCCATTAGGAATATTTGTCTTTGTATCTGCATACCCCAGTTTGAGAATAGCTTTTGCTGTATTGCCGGTTTTATCTTCATATACATAATGATTTAGTATAAATTCTAAATCATTATATGTATTTCCATTAAAATTCCACGAGTATGCTGCTCCAAGCACCATTGCAGGATAAGTAACTGACAATGGTTGCCAATGCCCATTGTCTCCCCAGTTTGTTATCAGGTAACCTTTAGCAAAATACTTTTTGCCTTGTATGGCGGCATTTTTAAGGTTTTCGAAAGCATTTTGATTTCGACCAATTAAAGAATTCCAGGTCGATGTACCGGGGCAAACATAAAAATCCAAACCTGCAGCAACAAATTTTGGTAAATCCTTGCCGGCAGGGAAATGCGCATCATAACCCCATACTAGAGCAATCATATTTTTTGGTAGTTCTGATATTAACTCGGGATGATTTACAATAATATCTCCCCAAAATTGGGTTTGCTTATCATGTTTATTAACTTCTGAATTTAATTTTAAAAGATAGTCGAGATACACTCTTCCTTTTCCTTGTTTTTTACAAGTAGGTGCAGACTTTCCCAATCCCAGTTCAACAGTCTCGTCACAGCCTATGTTGAAATATTTACTTGAAAAGTTTGGTAATAACTCGGAATACAGTTCTTGCATCAACTCAAATGATTTTGGATTAGTAGGGTCAAGGCTATGCCTTTTACTGGGACCCCAAATTGTTTTACAAGTTGTGGTACATTCGGCAAGTTCGAGATACTCGTCATGTTTCAGCCAGTTTTCCATGTGCCCGAACGAGTTTTGGTTAGGGACAAAATCAATAAATCTATCTTTACAATAAATATTGAGTTCCTTTATTTCTTCTGCTGTCATGGGACTTGAATTTTCCCAAACAATTTTATGATTTTTATAAGCAAAAGTATGTTCGGTGTATAATTGAAATTCATTAATCTTTAAACTTGCCAAAAGATCAATTAGTGAATATAGTGTTTCCATTGTAGGAACCTTATCTCTGCTAATATCAAGCATATAGCCTCTATGCTCGAAATCGGGATTGTCTTTAATTAACATACATGGTAATGGCTTGTTTTCAGTGATACAGTATGAAATCAATTGAAGCATCGTTTGCTTGGCATAGAATAATGCAGCTTGATTCTGACCGAGAATTGAGATAGTTTCCTTTTCAATTTTTAAGTAATATGCTTGTGGTTGTAAATTTACCGAATCAATACCTAGTCTTACTGAATGTAAATCATATACTATGTTGGGTAAAAACATTTCGCCTGTCATGTTTAATTCACACAGCTTTTTGAATATTTGTAGAACTTTTTTCGGTTCTGCTTTACAATTAACAGGCTTATCATTTTCGTAAGTAACTTTTATATGTTTTGGATATGGAATAAGATACTTGTCAAATTCATTCGAATAGCATGATAATGATAGTATCATTATTGATAAAAAGAGTAGCTTTTTCATATATCATTTACTTTATTTGGTAAAAAAATCCTCGTTCTTGTTTAACAGTTTTAATTTTATCGTCAGCTTCAAGTACATCAAGATACTTGTTAATCTCATTGACGTGTTTACCTGTAATTTTCGAAATATCATCAACAGTACAAGGTCTTCGTGAAATTGTTTCCAGAATAACATTTTCCGTATCTGTTCTATAAGATTTTATGTTTTTACGAGAGGGAGAATTTGCAATGATAATTACATTTTCCAATCCCCAGAAATCCAAAACATGTTTTAACTCAATATGACTTGCTCCACGTAAATCATTAAGGGTTCCGGGACGATCAAGTGTGTTTAACTGTACAGAATCCGGTTTTATTTCAAGGATGATTTTTTTTAATTTTATCAATTCAGATTCGTTGTCATTGTACCCAGGTAATATAAATATCTCTAACCATATTTTACCTTTGAATTCTTTGCTAAATTTTATTAAACCGTCAATGTGTTTCTTTATTGTTAAACCATCAGCAGGGCGATTAATTTTTTTAAATGCTTCCTCACTTGCGGCATCAAGTGAAGGCAAAACAACATCTGCTTGCATCAGCGACTTTCGGACATCTTCATTGTATAATAATGTGCCGTTAGTTAAAACTGCAACAGGAATGTTTGGCTTGAGTTGTTTTATAAAATTTAATATTTCTCCTATTTTAATATTTAATGAAGGCTCTCCATAACCCGAAAATGTTATAAAATCAGGATCAGGATTGTTGTTAAAATAATCTGTAAGCTCATTTTTAACCAATTCGGTTTTAACATATTCTTTTCTTTCAAGAGTGAGTTTTGTTGTTTTTCCAACTTCACAATATACACAATCAAGTGAACAGACTTTTTTAGGAATAAGGTCAACTCCCAGCGACATTCCAAGACGTCTGGATGGTACAGGTCCGAAAAGAAATTTATACATTATAATTGTTTTTACAAAGCTAATATTTTTAACTTTAATAAAAAGAGGTAGAAGTAAAAACAGTTAGATTTATTACTGATTTTTATAAGCATCCTTTAATATAGCAGAATATCTTTCAGCATTAAGTAATAATTGTCCCTCTTTAGATTGAGAAAGAAAGGTTTCCTTGTTAGGAATGAGTATTTGTTGACCGCTGGTCTTTTCAATAAAAGAATCTTTAATAAAATAGTATTGTCCTTCAAAATCATATGAAATATCCTTGTAATCTACAGTACCATCATTATTTAAAAATACATTCGGACTATAGTTTTCAGATTCAATAACATAAATCAATGTGCCTTTTGCAAAATAATACATTATTACTGCTATGTCAGTAGGCGTTTGAATTCCATAAACTTCTTCTATCATTACTATTTCGCCATCACTAAAAAATCCGGTTAACGTTCCAAATGCTTCACCGGGTTGGTTTATGAAAGCTGAATCGAGGAAACCATCTTCTTCTAACACTACAAACGATAAATTATGATTTTCATTAATTTCATTTACAGTTTTGTTTATTTGATCAATAGAATTGTTGTTAACTTGTGCACAAATGTAATTAACTAAAAATAATCCGATTATTGCAAGGCTGAGACTCTTTCTGTTTACTAATTTCATTTTTGTTTGTTTTTCTGATAGATGTAATTAATTATAGATTAAAATTTGTTCTATTTGCCATCAAAAATTACGCCGTCTTATAAATATTATACTTGAGGATTATATGGTAATGAGGAATGATGAATATCAATTTTTAATTCTCTATTAATCAATTTATATCCAAAAGTATATTCTACTTTGGTTTCAATACCATCATTATCAGTAAAATAGTAATTGCCCATTGCGAAGGCACGGTTTTCATCGAAAATAAAGTCTGAATTTTCGAATCTGACCTTTGTCCAAGGATGCAACGCGAATCCGTGATCTTCGGGGTATTTTGAGTTCTCGCCGATGAAATATGATTTTGCGCTATCTATGTCGGGCCTAAACTGTACCTTTGAAGCTTTTGTTGGCTTAAATAAAACGGGACCATTATTGAATGCATAAAGCTGATCCAGAAAACCACTTACAAATTGGTCACATTTTATTTTATCGGTTTTCAATTTGCCAGCCATAACAATGCCGTTTCCCCATTTTTCTTGTGCCTCGATGACTTGTTCTAATTTAATCATAGTAATGTATTTAATTATAGTGTAAACTAAAAAATCCTGAATAATATCAATTTTATCTGGTCGTAAAAATATATAATTTATGTTAGATTTAATAATCAACATTGACTAAATCATTTATTTAATTTCAATCTTTTTTTTACCTTTGCCGGCAATTATTCTAACATGAAGTTATTTTCAGTTATAATATGGGTTTGTGTGTTGATTTGTTCTGAAAACATTTCGGCGCAATTGGTATATTCAAATCAGTATTTTAAATGTCTAGATAAAAATCTATCTGTTTTGTATTCAGATGATCATCATATTAAGTCGTATTGTGAGTCTTCAGGTAATAATAATGACACATTTGTTGAAAATCAAAACAGCATCAAATTAGGCAATGAAACATATTTTATTAACGAATATTCTCAAGATTTTTTAAATGGTTTTAATGCATTGAGTAATAAATCAGAATGTCGCCTTAAGTATGGATGGGCTGAAATCAGAAGTGAAATTTTTCAGGTTGTTGAGAGTAGAGATGTTGCACAAGAACTAGCATATCTGCCTGTTGTAATATCAGGTTTAAATAAATACTACACAAATGAGATTGGAGCCTATGGTTTGTGGGGATTATCTTATATACCTGCTGTACGTTTTGGGATTAGTGCAGATTCGTGTTATGATGAAAGGCTTGATTTATTTAAAAGCACTCAAGCTGCATTGTCATATTTGAATCAGCTTCATAATTCATTCGGGACATGGGATTATGCTATTACAGCTTATGTTTGCGGACCTGCAACAGTCCGGAAAGCAATGCATACTGCAAGCGATTTTGATAAAGTAATCAGCTCTATAAATTCTCCTTACAAATATACTTTTTATTCTTTTTTAGCATTTGTAAAATGGATGCAAGAAAATGAAATAAAAGACGATATCAACAGAGATGATTTTGCTTGCAAAACTGTTGACACTGTAGTAGTTACAAATAGAATTCACTTTGAACAGATTGCGGGAGTTTTGAATATTGAACTTGCAAATTTACTTGAGTTAAATCCGCTTTTTACTGGCAAAGTAATTGATGGCAGATATCAGCCTAAAACTGTTTTTCTTCCAACTAAATGTAAAGACAGATATGATTTATACAAGGATTCGATATGTCATTTTAAAGACAGCATATATTTCCCAAAATACAAGGTTGAAATTACTGAAGAACCTGTGTACAGTTACGGGGGCAATTCTAATTATGTTAGTGTTAGTCCCGGAGATGATTATGAAGAAATAAAATATAGTGTAGTTACCGGTGACAATCTGGGTTTTATTGCCGAAAGGCATAATGTTAAAGTATCAGATATTCAGGAATGGAATAATATAAGAGGAACTACAATTTATGTAGGACAAGTTATAAGTATTTGGGTTAAAAAAGGAACAGCTTTGAATTACACTAAGAAAGTTGAGCCTGAAAAGAAAAAAGATAATTTTACTGATATAGTAAAACTTCCGGAGCCGGAGAAAAAAGCTTTTGATCCAAAAGATTATACTTTAGTTGAAACATACGTTGTAAAATCAGGCGACTCTCCATATAAAATTGCTCTTGCCTATTCGTGGGCAACTGCTGAGGATATAATGTTATGGAATAACATATCTGATCCATCAAAATTACAGGTTGGACAAAAACTAAAAATTTATAAAAAGAAATGAAGGCAAGACACATATTGTATTTTGTTGTGGGAGTGATTCTATTACTTGCGTTACTTATGCTGGTTTTTCCAAAAGAAGGAATAAGAATAAACGATCAGTGGGTTTTGTATTTTCCGACATTTGAAGAGATGTTCTCATCAGATAAAGACGATGTCGTTGATACAGATTCTATAATTAAAAATCAGTTTAATATTGATGATTTTAATGACGGACTAACAGAGGTTGATATTGAAGAGATTAAGAAAATGGTTACACCTTTGGAATATCCAAAAGATAATGAATATGCCCTTGACAGATTCTTCGAAAAACTTACAAATATTGAAACTGAAGGAAAAATAAGGATAATGCACTATGGGGATTCTCAGATTGAAGGGGATAGAATAACCGCTTTTATCAGAAGTAAATTACAGGCAAAATTCGGTGGATTGGGAATGGGTTTATGTTCTCCAGTTCCAGTTTATTCTCAGTTTAGTATTCAGCAAACCAGTTCATCAAATTGGTATAGATATACTGGATTTGGATATGGAACGGCTTATTCAGTGCATAATAAATTCGGTCCCATGATAGCTTTTTCAAGATATGCTCCCGAAACAGATTCTATCTGGAGAAAGCCCTCAACTAAATATTCCGCATGGATTAGTTTTACTAAATCTGATGTAGGGTATTCAAATACAAGTCAATATAAAAATGTTTCTATTTATTACGGTAATTTAAGGTGTAAAGTAAAAGTAATATTAAAATCTGATGATATTGTTATTGCAACCGATTCGCTAAATGTAGGCAGTCAGATGTCGGTTTATACTTATCGTTCTGATTATTATTTGAATAATCTTGTAATTGAGTTTGAAGGTTATGATAGTCCTGATGTTTATGCTGTTTCGTTTGAAGATGAAGCTGGAATTTATGTCGATAATATTGCACTTCGAGGGAGTAGTGGAACTGTATTTACTACTACAGATGGAGCCTTGTTGACAGAAGCATACACATATTTGGGGGTAGATTTGTTTATTCTGCAATTTGGGGGTAATTCGGTTCCTTATATTCTTGATAAAAAGTCAGCAGAGCAATTTGCAAATCACTTTTATTATCAGATAATGTTTATTAAGCGAATTGTACCGGATGCATGTATCATTGTTATTGGACCAAGTGACATGGCATATAAGGAAAAAGATTATTATATCACTTATCCCAATCTTGAAAATATCGTTAATGCACTGAGGGATGCTACTCATAAAGCAGGTGGAGTTTATTGGGATATGTATACTGCAATGGGAGGTAAAAACTCTATGAAAGCTTGGGTTAATGCAAATCCACAAATGGCCGGACCTGATTTCATTCACTTTACACCTTATGGAACTCAAGTGATTTCAAATATGTTTTATAATGCATTTATTCTTGAATATACCGAATATTGTGAAAGAAATAAGAAAACAAAATAAAGCAAATATATTTCTGATTCTGATAATCATTACTTTTCTGCAGCTTGATGTATCTGCTCAGGATAAGATTTTGCCATATTCGGTTAATACTTATAGGTACATAAATTATGATTCATGTTTTTTAGAAAATTTCGGTAATAATATACAAATGGAGATGTTTTATGAAAAATTGGATGATTTGTGTATGGAAGGAAAAGGTCAAATATCAATCTTACACCTGGGAGGATCACATATTCAGGCAGGATTTTGGTCATGGGAACTTAGGAAAAGATTTGAAAGTCTTTGCCCCGGAATGGAAGGTGCTCCGGGAATGGTTTTTCCATTTAGTATTGCTGCTACAAATCATCCATATTATTACAAATCAAGTTTTACGGGTAAATGGGAGATAGCAAAAATTACAGATAAAGAACCTGTTGAGAAAATTGGATTGGCAGGAATAACAGCATTTACAGAAGATTCTGTAGCCGAAATAAAAATTTCTTTTAATCCTGCTGCAAATATTGGCAAACATCAATTTAATAAGATAAGTATATTCCACAATGTTGAAGATACATCGTATCTACTATCAGTATCACCTGTGGAGTTTTTGGATTCATGTACTGAAAATTTGGTTGTAGGGGTATCAGAATATTATTTTAGCAAAGATCTCGATTCTGTAAAAATAAGAGTTGTAAAACAGGACACTTCGCAAAGCAAGTTTTGTTTTTATGGGGCATATCTCCAAAATTCACAACCCGGAATTATCTACACCGGGATAGGAATAAATGGCGCTTCAACACATTCTTATCTTAAAGCTGAATATTTCGAGCAGCATTTAAATTTAATAAATCCCGATTTGGCAATATTGTCAATTGGGGTTAATGACGCATCGGGACCTGCATTTTCAGAAGATAATTATGTTAATAATTATAGAAAAATCATTGCTATGATAAGAGAGGTAAATCCGAATTGTGCAATAATTTTTACAACAAATAATGATTTCTATTATTACCGGGGTGGTTCAAATACGAATTATAATGAAGTATATTCCGGGATGGTGAAATTAGCAGAAAATTATGGGTGCTCAGTGTGGAATATGTTTAAAGTTATGGGAGGGCTTAAATCAATAAATCTGTGGAAGAAAGATAAATTGGCTAATAACGATAGGATTCATTTTACTAAAGAAGGATATAGTGTTATTGCAGGCTTGTTGTTCGATGCAATACTTAGAGATTATGAAACCCATTTACGAAAACTTGCTGTTGACAACGAAATAAAAGATTGAAAATGGAATATATAAACAGCATCTTTTCATACGACCCTGCTTCCCCAATGATTTTTACAAGATTCTTTTTTTGGGGATTTTTTGCGGTTGTGTTGTTGGGTTATTCCTTAATTTCTAATAAAATTACTTTAAGATCTTTGTATTTGCTCGTATTAAGCCTATTCTTCTATTACAAGTCAAGTGGATTTTTCTTTTTTCTTATAATTTTCAGCACTTTTGTGGATTTTTATATTGGCAAATGGATATACGCTTCAGAAAAAGTTAATACCAGAAGGCTCTTGCTAGCTTTAAGTGTATTTGTCAATTTGTTATTATTATCCTATTTTAAATATACTTTCTTTTTTACAGAGGCGATAAACGAAATGTTTGGGACAAATTTTGTTGCTAAAGACTATCTGTCCGAATTTACTAACTTACTGACAGGTTCCCATTTTGATACTGCGAAAATATTTTTGCCTGTAGGGATATCGTTTTTTACTTTTCAAACAATGTCATACACTCTTGATATTTTTAACAGAAAACTTGAACCGGTAAAAAGTATAATTGATTTTGGATTTTACGTGTCGTTCTTTCCACAACTTGTTGCAGGACCAATAGTAAGAGCAAAGGAGTTTATTCCTCAGATATATAAGAAATTTGAGTTATCAAGATACGAGTTTGGCTTAGCTCTTTTTATGATACTTAAAGGTCTGATGAAAAAAATAATGATTGGTGATTATATTGCTGTAAATTTTGTTGACAGGGTTTTTGCAAATCCTGATATGTACACCGGTTTTGAAAGTATGATGGCTATGATTGGGTACTCTCTTCAGGTATATGTTGATTTTTCAGGTTATACTGACATTGCTATTGGAGTAGCTTTGCTGATGGGTTTCAGACTTAGTCAGAACTTTAATTCACCCTATAAAGCAAAAAATTGTGGAGAATTTTGGTCTCGTTGGCATATTTCATTGTCATCATGGCTCAAGGATTATCTTTATATACCCTTAGGAGGCAACAGAAATGCTACAAAGGGTACATGGATAAATTTTGCGTTAATATTAGGAGTATTTATTTTATTAGCCTCGAACAAATGGGCAACTATTGCAATTATTGCATTTGCTGTTATTATAATTTTATTGATGAGATTCTTTCCATCAGCGAAGAAGAACATTATTGCCAATATTAATTTAATGATTACAATGTTGTTTGGAGGGCTATGGCATGGATCAAGCTGGAATTTTCTTATCTGGGGAGGATTAAACGGACTTGGAATAGTGGTATATAAATATTGGCGTAAAATTAGTCCTTGGGAAAAATATAATAATGTAATTGCAACAATTTGGAAAATCACAATTACTCTGGGATTTATTACATTAACAAGAGTTTTCTTTCGAGCTCCTGATATTAAAATTGCAACAACGATGCTGAAAAGAATGTTTAATAATTTTAGCGTTGAATTTGTTCCGCAGATAATAACTGCATATTATAAAGTCTGGCTAATGATGTTGTTTGGATTTGTAACACATTGGTTAAGTTACAATTTTAAAGACAAATGGCGTGACAGATTTATAAATTTACCTCATTGGTCTCAGGCCATAGTTTCAGCAATTATTATTTTTATAGTTTATCAGTCAATTTGTGCTGATATGCAAGCCTTTATTTATTTCCAGTTCTAGAAAATTATTTAGTGTTTGATTATTTTCTTAGTTAGTACTGCGTTTTCGGTAACAACTTTAATTAAATAAATGCCCTCTGATAAATTTGTATCAATTGAAAAACTAAATGTATTTTTACCTTTATTAAAAATACAATCTTTTACCGGATTTAATATTGTCTTGCCTGTAATATCATACACAAAAATACTGCCTCTGCATTTGGCTTCACTTAGATAAGAAACATTTATATTTGAATAAAATGGATTTGGATAAACATCAAAGAAAACATCACTATTTGTTTCTATCATTTCCGCTGTAAAATCAATTGTAAGTTCAACAGGAATTGTTAAAGAGCTTTCGCTATCTGATATTTTTATGTCTGCATAATAAACACCTTCAGCCATATCTGTAGTGTTGTAAAGTAAAGAAAGCTCAAAATCAGAATTGTAAGGTATTTCACCAAACATTGGAGAAATGCTTAACCAAAACGAATTTTCGTTATTTAATTCAAATTCCGAGGAAACCGAGTGCGGCTCGGAGCCATAAATATCACCAGAAATGGTAAAAGGCCATGAGGATGTCAATCCTGTATATGAATCATCGAAAGTAATATTTACTGTACAAGTTGCTGTTTCGTCCTGATGTATCTGACCCCATGTTTCTGTGGTTGTCCAAACAAGATCTGCTCCAGTACCTAATGCATTATTTGAAAACAGAGTTCCGGAAGGTCCTATCAGGTCGGTAGAGCTATTTACAATAACTTCGTCAGGAAAATCAATATTAAGAGTTTTAATCCATTCATAATCAGGTGATTCAGCACTTAAAGTAAATATTACATCATAGGTATTGCCCGGTAGAAATGTCTGAATGTTGGCAGTTAAAGTCGTGCCTTCAATGTTTTTAGTGCTTTTCCCGACTGGGATTATGTCAATATCGAACGAAAGGACACCACCACCAATGTTTGAAATTGTCAGAGGGTCGCTATTTAATTGGTTTGTATTCATTGTTTTATGAATTTCACTTACGGGACAACTTAAAACCGGTGGAATATTATTGACTGCCGGAAAAGTAATGTTATCAATCCATGCAGCATCAAGACCTCCAATGTCCATAAAATCTTTTCGGTATCTCCATTTGAAATTATGTAAACCGGTTGTTACATTATAAGAATAAATACCCCACGGAATTTCGCCGCATAAACTCAGTTTTACTACATCATCAACAAGAAATTCAAAAAAATCGTAGTTGTTTTCGCTCGAGACTTTTCGGGCAAAACTTATTTCTCCATCAGCAACTACAAACATGTCTATTTCAAGAACAGATTGCTGACTGTGACCAATGTTTCCTGATTTTAAGCTATATGTACCTTCATATACATTGTCAGTAACAATATACCAAGGTTCATCTCCACCATTAGTCCATTCAAATACTTCGAAACCTCCTGATTCCCAATTCTCTTGTAGAATTCCAATTATAAGATAACTTGATAGATTAACGTTAAGTCCATGATCTGCAACAACATTAAGGTGCAATTCGGTGAAATGAGCCATATCGCAGTCTGGGTCAACGCTTATATTAAAGGTTAAAGGCTCACTGTTGCCAGCATTTAACTCACTAATTGCAATAGGTGCTGTATTTATTGTTATTAGAGGATCTTCGGTAGTCAGAGTTATTGTCAGATTTGTCGCCTCAACCAAACCTATATTCTTAACAGTAAAAATTACGTCAGAGGTTTCTCCAGGATCCAGACAATTATTATCTCCGTCATTTACGAAATTGCTTAAAACCGTTATAATGGCTGTATGTATTACAAGCTCAATCTGTAAATTTTGTAAAAACCCGTTATCTCCGGCAATTTCTATATTAACTATTGCAATATGTTGATTTGGGACATCATCAGCTGAAGTAATATTAAATACTACATTTTCGAATTCGGTAGGCTCTAAAGCTGTAATATTCTGAATTGCTTCATTAATTGTAATATATTCATCAGTTGTTGAAGCCGTTATTACAAGATTATGAACATCAGAACCTCCTGTGTTTGTCATTGCTAAGATTATATCTGCAGTCTCATTTACAGCAAGAATATTATCATTCCCGTCATCAACAGTGGGTTCTCCATGTTCTATATGAGGTGCAAAAGCATTGAAATTAAAATAATACTGCCATGTGTCTTGATCAGAAGATACAGTAAAATTCAGCTGAAAACTATAATTGTCAGGAATCAATGGGCTGACATTAAAACTAAAGGCATCAGGAATCAAAGAAAAATTGCCGGCATTCAAATCCGGACAAACAGCAGTATTATCCGTTATCGTGATATAAGGGTCTGAAGTACTAACAACAATTTCAATTCCAGTAACCGGAGAAACAAGTGGGTTAGTTGCCGTAACATCCAGAGTAACCGTTTCAGCATATTCTATAATGTTATCGTCGGGAGTATGGGTTTCAAAACTCAAAATCAATCCGTCTGTAACAAATGGCAAAGTTTTTTTATCTGTCAGTCCGTTATTGTCAATAACCTTAAAATGAAAATCTTCAGCTAAATACGTAACTGTTGGAAAACCTGTAAGAAGACCATTTTTACTTATTTCAAACTCTTCAGGAATTTCGAATGGAATAAGTGTATATGTAAATCCGGGGCTTATTGAATTAGGATTGTCGAAATGTAATTTTTGAAAGTTTTTTTCATCTCCATTAGATACCCCGCAAGAATATTCAATTAAATTAGTTAGAACAGAATTGTCATAAGCAAAACTAATTTTTCCGTCATCAAAAATAGTCATAGAAAAATCTATGGTTGCATTATCCCATATTATTGTTTTATATCCTGCTTCTGAAATAGTTTTTAATGATGAAATTAGAGAACTGCAATAAAGAGGAGCAATACAACGTGTATGTATAAAAACAATTTCATCGTGACCAGACAAGTAAGGTAGGCTAGGACTAAATCCGCTTTCGAATACTACCAAGCCTGTGTTACTTACATACATTGTATTATAGGCATTTCCATAATAATTAAAATCAAAGCCTAGTGGTACTGCGATAAAACCCGAGCCTGTTAAACTGGTTCCTCCTGCGGGGAATGAAGATATAGATTCGGAAATGTTGAAATCCATATCAAAACTCCAGGTATATGGCTCTGTACCACCCTCGGCAGTGAGTTGCTGTGAGAAAGGACTCATAATAGCTCCGGTTGACAATTCGGTTGTCGTAATTTCAACAGGGTCGTAATTTTCAGAACTAATAATACTCAAAGTTGCAATTCCGTTTTGAGGGATTGTTTGGGCAGGTTCTGTGCAAACTGTTTCTGTAGGAGAGCCCGAACTGTAATTAATTAAAGAAAACGAGTTGAGAGTTCCTGTACCCCAACCATCAGCATCATTTTCATAAACTTGAATAAAATATTTCGCTTCGGCGTTTGGATTTATCATGTTTAGGAGTGGAGTGAGATCTAAACCGAATTCTATGGTTTTGTCAATTTCGGTGGATCCTCCTGTCATAGGCCTGTCACCTCCCTGATAATCAAGAATAGGAAAATCAATTACATATTCAGGAACACTTGCAGATGGATTGGTTGCAATTCCGGCATAAACTTTTATTCTTTTTCTATTCGAATAAGTAATGTTTACTTTTGCAGTGAGTAATGGATTATAAGTCGGATTTACAGTCATTACATGAACTACGTCATGCCAGAAAGCTCCCGTAGCAATTGCTTTATACATAATATAACAAAAGCCTCCATCAGCCCACGTTGGTCCTCCGCTGTATGTATTACACATTTTTATACCACCAATTTCCCAGTCAGCCATTGTAACTTGTCCATCTCCAGTAATGTCTATATTATTAGTATATTGCCCATCACCGTTATAATCATAGCGAATAGAGTCGTTGTAACCCAGTATAGCCATGGAATGGGATGTGCTTGCACTTAAGCTGGTTATTACTTGCTTGCCGGCATCTTCGGTTCCCGCAGGTAAAGTTGCATCCGGATATGGAACAGTAGAATAAAAAATTGCACAACCTCCGTCCTCATCTCCGGTCAAATGATCGTTCATCCAATTCTTTAAAATTAAAAGCCCGTTTTCGTCCCCGACATTTATTTTATATGCATGACTTATTCTGTTATGCATTGCACTGTAGTAAAGATTGTAACCGGTCATCCATCTTAAATTGCCTCCGGCGTCAATAGTTCCACCATATTCTTCCTGATTTGGCGTTCCTACCATTCTTAATACTTCTAGAGTATGGTAATAACTTACTCCACTACTGCCCCAATCTCCGGCATCCCAATTATATACAAAGCCGGTGGGGTACAAATGTGAATTTACATCAGCATTAAGATCGCGTGCAGCATTCATCTCGTATGTAAAGCAAATTCCTGTTGATGAGGCTTGCCCACAACTCATGCCGGATTGTGCAAACATATCACGAAAGTGTGGACTTTCTGAATGATCAACTTTATATGGTATAGATTTACTTTTATACGATTCAGGCATAATTAAATCGGGTAAACTCAACAGAAGTTGTTCGTCTTGATGACTCAGTGGTTGGGGCTCAACAGATTTATAATTATTTTGGGATATCCCAAAAATACTTAATGACAATACGAATAGAAGTAAAAACAGCTTTCTCATAAATCTAAGTTTAAACTATTCCCGAAAGTTACTTAAAAATTTATTACTATGACGAAGGATTTTGAGAAAAGTAAATCAATTTTAGGAAAAGTTTTTTCGCTACTTATAACTTTTTGGGAACGATAAATTGTTTTAATTTTCCAATACCCGGTTCTATATCATCCCATTTGAACAAATCCAGCTCAATATGGGCAACTCCACAGGTCGGAATATTGTCAATATCTTCGTTGGTTAGTAGATTGGCCAATGCTGTTGTTCCAGGATTATGACTAATTATACAAATATGGTGATTCTTGGGATTCTGTTTAATGATTATTTCAAAATACTCAGGAACACTACATAAATATAATTCATCAATATAATGAATTTTATCAGCGGGATATCCTGTTTTTTTTGCAATAATTTCTGCTGTTGTAGCCGTTCTGACTGAAGGACTAGAAATTATTAAATCAGGTTTTGTCAAATTATTGGCAATATAATCTCCAATTTTTGGAGCATCAGTTTTACCTCTTTCGCTCAAAGGACGATCAAAATCTGATAAATCATTGTCATGGTCTGATTTTGCATGACGGATTAATGTCAAAAGTTTCATTTTAAATTTCGCGTGGTATTTTAATTAATAATGCTAATCATTAATGTTATTTAAATGCAATTTTATTAAATATTTTAATATGTCGAGAAAAGAAATCAAAAATATTTGTTTCACGAAAATATAGAAAACGTAAATTAACTAATTACAGAGCCATTACCACAAGCATTTTCGGGGCTGATAAATTTTAGACTACCGTCTTTATCTTCAGCCATTAATATCATTCCGTTCGATTCTATTCCTCTTAAATTTCTAGGAGCTAAATTAACAAGTACACATACTTGTTTCCCAATGATTTCTTCAGGTCTGTAGTATTTTGCTATGCCTGAAACTATTGTACGTTTGTCAATCCCCGTATCAACAAGTAGTTTTAGTAATTTGTCTGCTTTTGGCACTTTTTCAGCTTCAAGTATTGTTGAAATGCGTATATCCTGTTTTATAAAATCATCGTAACTAATAGTGTCCTTTTGTGGTAAGACGGTTTTTTTCTCAAGCTCATTCATTTCTTTTGATCTTAATAATTTTTGAATTTGTATTTCAATTTTATCATCTTCGATAAGGCTGAAAAGTAATTCTGCAGAGTTAAGTTTATGCCCGCTTTTTATTAGGTCAAAATCCTCTGCCTTATCCCATTCGGGTTTATCTATATCCAGCATTTTTAGAAGTTTTTCAGCAGTAAATGGCAAAAATGGTTCTGATAATACGGCAGATATAGCTGAAATTTGAATAGAATAGTAAAGAACTGTTTTTAATCTGTCTTCATCTGTTTTTATTAATTTCCAGGGCTCTGTATCTGCCAGATATTTGTTGCCTAAGCGGGTAATATTCATGACTTCTTTTAAGGCCTCTCTGAATTTATAGTTTTCAATATTTTTTTCGATACTATGTTTAATTCTCTTTATTTCCGAACGTATTTCTTTTTCATATTCAGTGTCTTTAAAAGGCTCTGGTACAATTCCATTATAGTATTTATGAGTCAGAACCATTGTACGGTTTATGAAGTTCCCCATAATTGCAACAAGTTCGCTGTTATTTTTTGTCTGAAAATCTTTCCATGTAAAGTCATTGTCTTTTGTTTCGGGTGCGTTCGAACATAAAACATATCTCAAAACATCCTGTTGTCCGGGAAATTCCTCTAGATATTCATGTAACCAAACTGCCCAGTTACGAGAAGTACTGATTTTATCCCCTTCGAGGTTTAAAAACTCATTTGCCGGCACATTATCCGGTAAAATATAGCTACCCTCGTGTCGTAGCATTGAGGGAAATATGATGCAATGAAATACAATATTATCTTTACCTATGAAATGCACCAATTTTGTATCTTTATCTTTCCAGTATTTTTCCCAGTCTTTTGTTAATTCACGTGTAGCTGATATATAACCAATTGGTGCATCAAACCAAACATATAGAACTTTATCCTTTGCTTCTTCAAGTGGGACTTTAACTCCCCAGTCGAGGTCACGCGTTACTGCCCTTGGAAACAATCCTGAGTCGAGCCACGATTTACACTGACCATAAACATTTGCTTTCCAATCTTTATGGTCTTTAAGTATCCATTGTTTAAGCTCTGATTCATATTTATCCAATGGTAAAAACCAATGTTTGGTCTCTTTTAAAATAGGTTTGTTCCCACTAATTACTGATCTGGGATTTATAAGTTCTTCTGCACTCAGCGAAGACCCACATTTTTCACACTGATCTCCATAAGCATCTTCGGCACCGCATTTAGGACAAGTTCCCATAATGTAGCGATCTGCTAAAAATTGGTTTTCCGCTTCATCGAAAAACTGCATACTGGTTTTTTCGATGAATTCTCCTTTATTATATAGAGTTGTAAAAAAATCAGAGGCAGTTTGGTGATGTATTTTATTGCTCGTTCTGCTATAAATATCGAATGAAATGCCAAAATCTTTAAATGAATTTTTTATAATTTCATGATATCTGTCAACGATTTGTTGCGGAGTAACGCCTTCTTTTCTGGCTTTTAATGTAATGGGGACTCCATGTTCGTCTGATCCACCAATAAAGACAACGTCTTGATTTTTTAATCTCAGATATCTTGCATAAATATCGGCAGGCACATAAACGCCGGCAAGATGACCAATATGCACAGGACCATTTGCATAAGGCAGTGCAGAGGTAACAGTATATCGTTTAAACTTATTCATTTAACTAAAATTTTTTGCGAAGATACAAAAAGACATGAAATTGGAGAGTAATGCCAGGAAAAAGAATGATAAAAAATGTTTATCAATAAATTGTAATGATGAACTGATTTGAAAAAAAAAGCCGAACAAATGAATGCTCGGCTTTTTAAATTTATGTTTTAACTATTTGATTTTTGCCAATTTTGCTTTAACAACAGTGTGAGTTTTCTGATATAGCAATGGAACTCCTGTCATATGTGTTTCGTACTGAGGATAGAAAACAACGTCATAGCCGGGATTCTTTTGCATTAAATCGTTTATAGCAAATGCCTGTGAACCACCCATAGGTAAATTGCCTATTACAGGTATATTAAATGCGTTTGCTTCAACAATTGATGCAGTCTCGCTTTTAAAAAGATGTGCCCAGTCAATCCCTAAAATTCTTGTCTGAACTCCTTCACCAGTAAGTTGTTCAGAAAATGTGAAGTCTTCTTTTTGGAATTCTACATAATTGTTAGGGGTTTTCATAGATTTCATGGTGTAATTACAGCCAGAAAAGCTTATTGCAAAAATTGCAACCAAGGAAAATAAAATAACTCTTGTCTTCATAGTTTTAAAATTTTAGATTATACTTTTTGAATACACAAAAGTAATTATTTTTTGATAAATGGGAAGTATAAAAAAAATTATTTGGCAATAAAACAATTTTACTATACCTCAGAACTTAAATCTATTATAAAACATTAAAGTATTTACTTTGGAGGTTTTAATAAGTCATATTGTGCAAATATTGATTTCATTTTGTTCAGATATAGTATATTTGCAAAAACAAATATTATAATAGCTATGAAAAACATTTTCTTAATTTCGTTTTGTATTTTTCTTTCTTTTAGTGTTTTTGCTCAATGGACTTCTGTGATTAACCCATCTTCCTATAGCACTTATGGAACTGATATATTTTTGGATAATCAGGGTAATATTTATTCGCTGGGACATGTTTTTGTTAACTCTACAGAAAAGGAAGATGTAATTATTGTTAAATACACTAATACAGGAACTGTTTTATGGACAAGAATATACGGTAATTCCGAAAATTCTGATAAACCGTCAAGTGCAGTTGTTGATGCTGACAATAATTTAATTGTTGTAGGCACAACCACTTCATCGGCAAATGGTAGTGATATTATGTGTCTGAAATATAATAGCGATGGTGAACTGATTAAAACTTATGTTTTTGATGGGACGGCTCATTTGGACGATAGTGGTGCAGATATAGTAATTGGAGAAAGTGGGAATTTATATATTGGTGGTACGAGCAGACTTGTTAGTCAAAGAGCTTTTGTTTTAATAAAAACTGATTCTGATCTTGAAGAAATCTGGCAAAAGACTCAAACTTCGTTTTATGGAGCTGATTTAAGAAAAATTCATTTTAATCCGGTAACGCAAAATGTTGCAATTACAGGAAACTATACTGATTGGGAAAACTTTTATCTTACAGCTGTTGTTGTTTATGATAAGGATGGAGAGAAAATTTTTGATGAGTACTACAGAACCTTGGATAATCGTTCTTCTGTAGCATTTGATGTAATTGCAAATAATGATAATTCTATTTTTGTATGTGGTTATGAAGCAAACGAGGAGAGTAATTTGTGGGATGCCTTGCTTATAAAATACAATTCAGATGGTGAAGTTTTATGGTCTAAGAAAGTTCCGGCAGAAGCATTACCGGCTTATTTTAATTCTATGATTGTTGATGGCTCGGAAAATATTTACTTAAATGGAATGAATGGTCAAAATACTATCACTGTAAAGTATGACTCTGAAGGAAATCAGACCTGGTTACAAACTCATACCTCTAAATCGGGATTTTCAACTGTTGATACTCACGAAAGCATAAAGCAGTCGGTTGATGGAGATATTTTTATAACAGCACGCAATACTGCTGCAAATGGTGGTGGAGCGATGATTGTGAAATATAATAACATAGGTGAACATCAGTGGACACAATATTATAACGGTTCAACATCGCAACTCGACGAGCCCTTAAGTTTTTGTCTTGATAATAGCGGTAACTCATATTTAATTGTAAATTCCAGAAATTCAAATTATTATTTTGATATGGCCACTGTAATGTTCCTTAATCAATCAGGTCAAGCCAGTCCATTGTTTAGTGTAAATGATAATCTCAACATCTATCCAAATCCGGCAGAAACATATTGTGTCGTTGAAAATCCTCTTTTAACTAATTCTATTTTGGAAATATATTCTACAGATGGAAAAATCGTTTACAAATCAGAAGTTGGTCAGGGATTAAATACAATTTCGGTGCAAGACTTACCTTCAGGGATGTATTTCATAAAGCTAAAATCCGATAGTGAATTATATTCTACTAAATTTTTAATTCAAAAATAAATGATAGTACCTCACTTTTTAAAAAAAGGCGATAAAATTGCAATTGTTAGTCCTTCAGGCTATAGTAATGTTGATTTTGTTAATTTTTCAGCGGACTATATTTCTGAGCTAGGCTATATTCCTTTAATATTTCCTTCTTGCTTAAATAAGCATTTTCAGTTTGGCGGAACAGATCAGGAAAGACTGGAAGATTTGCAGGAAGCATTTGACAATGAAGGAATTGCAGCAATTCTATGTTCGAGAGGGGGTTATGGAGCAATACGAATAGTTGATAGGATTGATTTTTCGAAATTTATTAAGAATCCAAAATGGTTAATTGGATTTAGCGATATCACAAATTTTCATTTGGCTTTAAATAAATTAAAAATTTGTAGCATTCATGGTCAAATGACTAAAGCCATATATGAGCAAAAAAACTCAGAAGCAGTTAAAAATATATTTGATATACTTGCCGGTAGATTGCCCGAATATAAGATTGAAGGACACAAATTAAATAGGGGCGGAGAGGCTAAAGCAGAACTAATTGGTGGAAATCTGTCCATAATTTACAGTTTGCAGGGAACAAAGTTTGAAATAGACACAACCGGTAAAATATTATTTATAGAAGATTTGAATGAGTATTTGTATCACTTGGACAGAATAATGATAAACTTGAAGATGACCGGTAAATTAGATAATTTGAAAGCTTTAATAGTCGGAGCATTTACTGACATGAAAGATAACCCGAATCCTTTTGGTAAAGATGCTTTCGAAATAATAAATGAACATACAGCTGAATATAATTATCCGGTGTGTTATAATTTCCCGATCGGACATATTGATGACAACCTTCCGTTGATTTGTGGGAAAAAATACAATCTTACAGTTTCAGAAGATGTTAAATTATTTCCGATAACAGATTGACCTCTTGAATGTCGTACTTATTTTACAAACAGCGTTTCAATTCTGCGATTCTCCTGAGCTTTCCAGCCTTCATCTTCATCTTTCCAAACAGGGAACTCTTCTCCTAAAGGGATATTAATTATTCTATCTTCGCTTATGCCTGCATCAATCAAATGTTGTGAAACAGCCTTGCATCTCTTTTCGCTTAGTTCAAGGTTATAGTCTTCGGTATCACTTTGGTCTGTGTGTCCAAAAACAACAAGAAAAAGCTCTTCGTCTGAATCCATTATTTTTTTTAGATTATCAACTCTAGCCTGATACTCATCTTTTAACATAGAACCGTTAAGGTCGAACAAAGCCAGCACTTGTGGCAATCCGACAGGTGTTTTGTTCTGATACAAATTCGAGCATGATGTCCAATAGGCAAATTCACCACTTTCGAGGCTGTTAAAATCTACTGGGGTATTCATATACAGATTTCTGCCTGTGACATTTGAATTACCTGTATTGTCATTATATTTAAGTCTTATTCCATTGATTTTGGAAATGTCTCCCGGTTTAAAGCTTATTATATAGTAATTAGAATTTAAAAACGGCAATTCTGTCCAAACTGCATTAATATCATCCGAGTTGAGAATATTATAATGATATCCTCCTGAGTATTGAGCCATAAGTTCCAGAAGTCTGTCGTTGCAACCCGGTCCAAATGAAATTATATTCATTCTTACATTATTATTTTCAGCCATTTTTACTACTTCGTGTGCAGTTACCGGTAATGAGCCCAAATATGCGATTGACGAGTTCTCCCAGCCATCGGTAAAAACAATCATTTCAGTTGGTATTTCCGAAGATTTGACCGAGTTCAATCCTTCGCCCATTGCAGCATACAGAGCCGTAAGTTTACCATATTCATTTAGTCCGCTTATTTTAAATAGTCTGGATAATATGGCTTTATCCTTGTCAAGTTTTGACTCTAACTGCACATCCGAATCAAATTTAACAATGCTTATTGAATCAATGTCTCTTTTGTTGTTGATGAAAGAAAGTACCGATTTCTCGAGTTCTTTAATTGATTCGCACATAGAACCGCTGTAATCTAAAACTACTGATATATTTCTAGCCATTTCAGTGTTCTTTGCGATTTCGACAACTTTAAAATCATTAATTTCAGCGGATTTTCCACTGATATAACTTTCCGTAAGTCCCATAAAGTATTTTTTTGCATCAGTTTCGCTGATATTTGGCGGAGCAAGCCCATGGACGAAGTTTCCTGCTGTATCAACAACCAGTACAAACAGTTTTATCAATTTCGGATATTCATCCAGATCTACAGCAAAAATTTCGTAATCCAAACGCTGTCCGTATTGTATCTGACCTATTAGTTTTTCGGAAGAAATAAAGCGGCGTTTCAACAATTCTACTTTATGTGCTCTAGTATCCGGTATTCCATTGAGCCATGCTGTTAATATTACATTTTCGGTTTTCTCTGGTTTATATCTGAAAACACCTTTTAGAGCCTGCTTGTCGGGAGTACATGATAATGTAACCGAGTCAGCATTTCTTACTTCCCATAGCAAGCTAACTTCTTCACCGGCAAAAAATCTGGCAGTTCCTGTAAATTCTTTAATTTCACTTTCGTAAACATCAATTTTAATATCTTTTATTTCCCAGGTACCATCCTTGCGATATACATGCAATTTGAAGGTTTTAGATTCATACATCGTTATTCTCACATCCCCTGAAGCTGGCATATTATCCGTTATTCCGTCAATTTTTATATTCTCAGTGTTTTTATAACCCCAGCTTACTTTGATTTCTGAACCTTTCGAGACTCTTGTCGGATAATTAAGGTATTCATAAGGAGTTACCGATACTTTAGCAATAGTTGTACTCTGTATCCCATTTTTATTAACAGCAGTAATTTTTATGGCAGTATCTTTTTCAGAAATCAGCGGTAATTTTCCCATAGTGTCAAATTTGTCATCAAAACCTTCAATGAGAACGTAATCAGCATTTTTTGCCAGCCAGTTGAAACTCGAAATTTCTTCGTCAGTAATTGATTTTGGAATGTTTACTTTTTCAAACTCAGGATAAAGTACCTCAATAAATAACTTTCTTTTTTTCTGCTTTTTGCCTTTTTCCGCTACGAAATTCAGAGTAATGTTAGTTTCCGGTTTAAAACTTAAAGAGCCTTTTAATGGTAAAGCATTATCGCTTAGTTCGTAACAATACAGTTTTTTTGCATTTTTACAGTTCCATACTACCGTAACTTCATCACCGGCCAAAACAGGAAGGCTTTTTAGTGTTCTTACTGTTAAAACCGGATCTCCGGATGCTATAGTTAAATCAGGTACAATAAGTAAAAAAGATAAAAAGAAAAGGTACAGATTAAAATTTTTCATAAACAAAACTTAAGCTATAAAATTAAAACAATTTTTTGATGTAGAAAATTGTTTAAATTAAAATAATATTTATGGTAACATTAATTAAATTATTACGTTAAAATTAAATCTGCCTAATATTATAAGTGCTATGAAAAAATTAATTTTTTTAATCTCAATGTTTTTTTGCTTTTCATTATTTATTAAAGCTCAGGATTTCTTTTCGTTTGATACAGTATGTCTTGAAGATCATATTGACATGTCGTTTCCAATAATTGTCAGCGGTTATGGCGAGGATCAAATAATAAATACTGAGGATGGCGCATTTTTAAAAATTTGTGCAAATGTAGAGCATTCATATATTGGAGATTTATATTTATATATTATATGCCCAAACGGTCAACAAGCGATAATCCATGAGTATTACAGTTGCAACAATGCTTATTTTGGAGAGCCAAATCATTCCGATAATTGCAACCCAGGTATTGGTTACGATTATTGTTGGGCGATGAATGCATCTTTTTTTTTAGAGGATATATGTTTTTCTGGTAGCACAGTTCCCGCAGATACTTATTTGCCATCTACTAGTTTTAATGACCTCATCGGATGTCCCATCAATGGTATTTGGTCTTTGAGGGTTTATGATAATTGGGGAGCAGATGACGGGACGCTTTTTAACTGGAGTATAGATTTTTTTCAACAGCCTAATACGGGTAAGTATTTGACTGGTAATGTTTTTGTTGATATAAATGAAAACAATGTCTATGATCAGGAAGAGGATTTTGCCTGGTCAAATATGATAATAAAAGCTGAACCGGGACCTCGATATGGTATATCTGACAATTTGGGACAATATAGTATTTTAATAGTTGATACAACAGAAGATAACTATACTGTAAGACCTTTGTTTGATTCGGAGATTTGGGATTTGTCATATCCAGAAGAATCATTCCATACTGTATCTTTCGAAAGTGAAGATACTATTTCTGGTTTGGACTTTGCTTACGTGGCAGATTCGTATTGTCCTGATTTAGAGGTAGATATAAATCTTATGCAAAATGTTGTAGTTCTTTGTAATAATACGTATGCTCAAATCATCTATGAGAACCATGGTACACTATTTTCGGAAAACACTACTATTAAAGTAGAACTCAATGATTTTTATGAATATATTTCAGGTGGGGATCTAATATCACAAGAAGAGAATATGCTTACTTTTGATGTAGGGAATGTTGAAATAGGAGAATCAGGGAGTTTTTATATTGTATTGAATACGACTTGTGATACGGAATTTTTAGGTGCAACAGCCTGTGTAAAGGCACATATTTATCCTGATGATCCTTGTGGTGAAATTAGTACGGAATGGGATCGTTCCAGTATTGCCGTAGAAGGAGAATGTGTAGGAGACAGTCTTATTTGTTTTACTATTACTAATACAGGAGATCCTGTTGAGGGAGATATGCAGGGATATTCTGATTACCGTTTGTATCAGAATAATGTTCTTATGGAATATGGAACATTTCAGCTTGAAGGCGGAGAAATTTTAGAAATGTGTTGGCAGGCAACGGGAATGACATTAAGATTGGAAGCCGATCAAAGACCCGGGCATCCGGGAAACAGTCACCCTCAGGAAAGTATTGAATTATGCGGAAGTCCAAACAATTCTACAGGGCAGATTTCTGTTGTTCCTTCGGATGATAATGATGATTTCGTAGAAATTGATTGTAGTATTATTGTTGCTTCTTATGATCCCAATGAAAAATATGTAATACCCCAGGGTTTATTCAGTGAGCATTTCATTGATTCAACCACGATGCTTGAGTATAAGATATGCTTTCAGAATACCGGTACGGCACCTGCACAAAAGATAATTATTGACGATATCATTTCTGAATACCTGAACATAGAAACTTTCCATTTTATGAGTTCAAGTCATCCTTGCAATATTGATATTGTTGGATTAAATACTATACGTTGGACATTTGAAAATATCAACCTTCCTGATAGCACGTCAAATGAACCTGAAAGTCATGGTTATGTAAAATTTAAGATTGAACAACAATCCGGGAACCAGTTATTTGATGTAATCACAAACAGTGCTGCTATTTTCTTTGATTATAACTCGGCTGTAATTACTAACGAGGTGTTTAATACGATTGGAAAAATGGATGAGGTTGTCACATATAAACCGGATGCCTTTGAAGATCAAAAAGTTAAGGTTTTTCCAAATCCTGCTGCAGATTACATCATGTTTAGTGTAGATTCTGATATTTATGATGTTGAATTGTATGATTTATACGGTAGAATAGTAATGAACATAAAAGGAATAAGCTCTACGGAATATAAAATACCGGTAAATACGATAAGTAACGGAGTTTATTATTACAGAATAATAGACAAATCCGGAATCATTGGCTCGGGGAAGGTCATTGTATTTGATAAATAATTTTTAAGATTATGATATGCTCTTAATCGGTGGAACGGGAATTAGACTGCCAGTATTACCCGCATAAAACTCCGCATGGTATATAGGTGTTGTTAGCGTGTCGGTGTTTCTATCTGTTATGTAATTTCTTCAATTTCACCATTTTCTTTTATAAGTAGTTCAATTGTTTGTAAAAAAGGTTTTCTAGGCTCTAATATCCGTTTGATTAAAGGTCTGTAAATTGATGTGCTGATAGATTGTTCTTCCATTATTTTAATTCGATTGAAAAAGAAGTCTGTAACTGATGATGCTTTGTAGTATATTGGTCTAATTTCATCATAATACATTCCTTTACTACTAGCTTTGTAATATTCTCCAATAATTGCAGTAGAGACTAATTGGTATTGTTCGTTAAAGTTAAGCAGGTAAATTAGTAATAATTTACCTTTAAGTATATCCTTGTTTATAGGCTGGCTTAGAACAACAAAGTGTAAATTTTTGGAATTTTCATTAGTCTTTCCAAGTATTTTGTAAGAATAGTTGAAATTATTTCCTTCAAAATATGAGTTTTTAAATATGTTTTTTGTTTTATTGTTATGATTAACAATAATCGTGTCAATTGTTCTTAATAATGTTGTGTCATTTAATTCTTTATTGAAACCAAAATATTTTTTTGATTCTATGCTTTGTCGGAGTATTGTTTGATTTAAAGAAGAAAACTCAATATAAGAACGAGAAACTGGCTCTTCATTGTAATTATAAAATTCAATACTAGAAAATGCATCAATAACTACTAGTATAAAAAGTACTGTAATTGGAAATTTCATAAAGTGTTTTTATTATCCTAACGGGTTTCATCAGACTTTATTACACTACACGCTAACTCTTTTATAAGAGCTGTAAATTTGTTGATTATTATTTGTCAAAAAACTACGTGTTAATTTCTTTTATAATTACTCCTGACTTGTCCGAATTAGTGCGACAAATTAAGGTCGCTCCAGACTTATCCCAATTAGTGCGTTAATTTTTTTAAAATCAGAATTGTAAAATGACAAAACAGTATTCAATGCTCCGCGGGCAGGCTTGGCAAAACGGCGGGCAGCTCAAGCGGTGAGAGCGAAATAATTAGAACCGTAGCTCGGCGAAGCCAATTGTGTCGAGCCGACATGTAAAGTGCCGATGATAAATTTGTTTAGTATAATCGAGCAATTGAAATTGCGAAGATT
>JAKQEK010000032.1 GCA_029558535.1 Bacteroidota bacterium
GTGGAAAAAAGATCATGACGAGATCATCGCCTCACTGATAGAAGAGGATTACCTGAATGAAGAACGTTTTGCCATAGCTTTTGCGGGAGGAAAATTCCGGGTGAAGCAATGGGGCCGGGTGAAAATAAAATATGAACTGAAGCAGAAACAGGTGAGTGAGTACAGTATTAAAAAAGCCCTGAAGCAGATAGACGAAGATGAATATAATAAAGTGCTGAAAAAACTGGCCGGAGAGAAATATGCCGCTTTAAAAAAGGAACAATACCTGGTGCGGAAAAAAAAGACGATGGACTACCTGCTCGGGAGGGGGTATGAAATGGATTTGGTGAGAGGGGTGATGGAGGAAGAGTGACGTTAAAGCATTGGCAATATTAACGGCAACTTAGTTGTCATCGCTGAATTGTAACTCGTATATATTTCCTTTCTGAATCAAAAGTGCCGTTATTAATTCATTATTAAACGTAAAGAATACTTTTTTAACTCTTGATGTATTTATGATATCAAGAAGAATATAATCGTTCATAAATATGTAATCGCCAATTTGTAAAAGTTTTGTTTTCTTTTTATTCTCAGTTTCAAAGTATATTTTTTTTGAATAATATTTTCTTATTGTTGCGTCCTTATAGGGAATAGAAGATGTATCATAAGGGTTATAACCCTTGTCTAGGTGTGAAAGGAAAGTCTTAACATCAATTTCAATACTTTCGTCAGTTTTATTGCCGTATAAAAAGTAGTCGAAATTATTTTTTAGATAAGTAGTATCTCTAACTGAAAAAAGGCGTTGTTTATTATCTTTATCGACTAATGAAAGATATAGTCTAAAACCAATCAAATTATAATTGAGAACCGATATATCAGGTCGAAAATTCTCAACTTTCTGTAAGTACCAAAGTGGATACGTATCATTGTCACCACCTGTTATTAAGACACTATTCAATGGAAGTACAGATAAGTAGGATTTGCTAATTGAAAGTAAACTATCCGGATACACTGCTTTTTGGGCAAACTCCTTAGCTTTTATGGAATCTCCAGCCATCATCAACTCCAGGTACGAAAACATGTATTCGTTAGCCAGTTTGATTCTAATATTTCCTACTCTTGTAATATAATCCGGATTAAGTCTTAGAAGCTCAGAATAGGCATTGATAGCTTTTGATTGATAGAATATAAACTTTTCAATTCTGGATTTTGAAATTTTTTCATTTGCTTTTAAAGGAAGTCTGTCATTGTCATTATTCACAAAGAGGTCTCCAAATTGTTCTGCAATAAATCCAGATGCATAGTTAAAGTATGCTCTTGCTTTACTTTCAAGTAAGGAATCGGTGAGCTTGATTTCGTCCATTTCATCACTAATGATATCCCAGTCCCACCCTGGATATCCATAGTACTTATTTCTTTGGTACGGATATTCTTCATAATTCCAATTTACTTGAGTCAAATATTTACTAACCCTATCGGAAAGTAAACTTGTATCCCCATTTGTTGCTGGGTAATCTAAGTCGATGTAACTATTATTCTTTTTTGACCAAAAAAGTTTTGTATTAAAATAATTCCCAGGGTTATTGTAATTGTCTTCTGAAATATACCAGCCATCTTTTTTTCTTTGAAACTTTAAGTAACTCTCGTAACTTTCAAATGAGTATTTCGTGTAGAAAGTTGTAACCACATCTTTAAACGAGGGCATGTTAAACTGCCCAGAAGACGTCAATGTGACAAGTAAACAGAAGAGTAAAATGAAGAAGGATTTCATTTTTGGAAGGTCTAAGTTAAGTTTACTATACGTCCAAGGGCTTTCTGCTGTACTGATCTTCTGTGTTCTTTCAGCCAGAAACTTTCGCTGTAGGTAAAGATAAAAAGCTGATGGCATATTCTCAAGCTTGGCTATGTCCATTCATCCCGGATTTCTGATGATAAGCTAACGGAACAATCAAAACATATTCGTCAGCCAGCATAGAAAAGCCCTGGTTATCGCAGGTTATCGTTTCTCTGTCATTAACTCTGACAAACCAAGAGGGGAAATGACGTTTATATTTCCGTTTGGCTGTTCTATTACGTTTATTCTTGTAAACTTTCCTTTGTAGTACCAAAAAAACTGGTCGGATATTGGCTGCTCATGCTCTTGATATGATTGTTCAACTCTTGCTTTCATCCTTTGAATAAATTTTACGAAATCAAGTGGTTTGTCCCTGCTTATTTTGCAAATGTCAACAATCCCTTTGTTTGGCATAGCAACAACAGAACCCCATTCGCCAACCATGTCAGGAGAATTATTTATTAAGTCTAAAGCATAGCTTGCGGCATAATCTTCATTTCCTAAAAAGCTGATTTCTACATTCGTGCCGTCTATATCAAACTTCTGGGTAACTTTTTTTATTTGTTGTTTGTTTACATTGTCCTGAGCAATTCTGAACACTTCTGAAGTGTCCTTTTTCCAGCCAGCAAACATTTCTTTTTGAACCGGTGTAAAGGCTCCCGGTAAGTCCAACATTAATAGTGTATATGTATCCTGAAGGTCTGTTTTTACAATTAACGATGAAGGCCCGCCCCTTTGATTTACTACTTCTGCAGGGTATATTCGAAGACAGAAATATTTTTTTATTGTTTCATAGTTTTCCGGGTCGATGTTCTTTTGTTCGTCAATGGAAGAAAAAAGATTTTCAAAATGTCCCTCAACTACTTTATCCCATTGCGACTTGTCTTTTACTGAAACACATTTTCCTATAATATTGTGTAAGTTTAGTGTTTGCATTTCTTGGCCCCTTTTAAGGAAAATTGTCCCGTCTTTAACAATGTCAATGGAATAGCGTTTTGCAACGATAGGAACTGCGAGATCAACAATCTTCTTATAATCTTCCTTACTTATGTTGTTTTCGTAGCCCTCAGGAATATTATATGTGATTTTCTGAGCGAATGTTACTATTTGAAATAGTGTCAGGAAAAGAAATAAGGATATTTTAGTCATGATAGTCGAATTAAGTTGTAC
Organism: Bacteroidota bacterium; assembly: GCA_029558535.1. Taxonomy (GTDB): domain Bacteria; phylum Bacteroidota; class Bacteroidia; order Bacteroidales; family ML635J-15; genus Bact-19. Next base: position 2,984 of record JAKQEK010000032.1, read on the forward strand.
AACGAGCAGCCAATGTTGGCAGCAGTTATTTTGGAAATTTAAAATATTGCTTAATTTCAAATTCCTCAAAGACTAACTTTTCAATAGCTGCATATTGATCATTAATTTTTCCTTTGTATGGATAGTATGAGTCGAATTGAAAAGTGTTGAATTGATTATGATTTTTGAATTCTATTACATAAGTTGAAAATGGCTGATGTAATGGAGTAGGAAGTAACTCTGACTGTGTCGCCAAATCTAAAAAGTTAATACTATCTGCTTTATTTCTAAAAACTTCAAATCCGCTTTTTGGTGTGATTTTAATTTGCTTATAATATTGTGTTGATTTTTTCCCATTAATGAGTACACCAATTTCTGTCAAATACCCTGTGTAATCTTCTAAACTGTCTTTTGAAATTGAAATTATTCTGTCAATTGAAGTACTGTTGTTAACCCAAATACGGAGTGAATATTCCGCACTACTTGTTTTAACGGGAAAAATTCTTTCACCTGAGTAGCCAAGGTTTTTAAAAGGCATCACAGCTTCTCGTCCTGCCGCACAACCTGCAACAACAAATAAGATGAGCACAGTCCATTTCATATTTTCTTTGTCAAACGGGAATTTGTTTATAATTGCTGCCAACAACGGACAGAGCTTGCTGCTGTGCTGGTATTTTATAATGTCCAGCCCGGAGCCGCTGCTGATTGAAAAACTGATGATGAAGATAACAACAAAAGCTGATAGAATTCCGTCGGCTGGATATGGGCTGATAGCGATATGATGCTGAGATTATATTCGCCTGCCAGCATAGCAGCAAACTCCCTGTTGTGTGTAGTTATTTCGTCCAGCCAGTTTGTTGAAATGATTTATAAATAGTTTTTAAATTCTTTTCGTTTAATACGTCATTTATTTTTTCTGTCACACCGAAATAGCAACCTTGACAAGTATTAAGTTGGATTTGCGATTTGCTCAGTTCGTTCATTCTTTTTAGTTCAGTAAGTGAGATGTCTTTCCCCTTACGTTTCAAAAAGTCAAGGCCAATATACCCGTAAGTCGAAATTTCTGGATTTATTGAGTACAACCACTTTGCCAGTTCATTGTAGTTTTTTTCTCTCACAAGGGTCAGCATCATTTGACATTTGTCAGGCGGTGCACCCATAATTCCGCAAAATGTCCCGTATGTATAGACTATAAAAGGATAATTAATCACAATGGATGTGTCTAGCTTTCTTTCGCTTTGAGTTAAAAGGTTATTGATTTTAGATATTTCGTTTCTTTCAAAAATAATTTGATTTTCGCCTTGACTCGAAAGCCTCAAATAAATTAGGTCTTCATGTGATTTGATTATATTAAGGTTATATGTACTGCCGACCATTCTTAGTTCAATAAATTCTTGTGAAAGGTCATATTCAATTTTTCTTTCAAAATTTATTTTTTTCTGCAGGCCATATGGTTCTTTTTCTGTTTGTTGTTGAGTTTGCCAAAAAGTATCTAGTTTTTCGAAATCAATAATGTCCGTTTTTAGTATTGAAACTAGTTCTTCAAGTTTCCTTTCAACAGGCTCATTGTTAAGTTCAAAATTTACCCTTGATGATGTGCCGTATTCACTGTCATTATGAATTTTGATTTTATAAATTTTCTCTTTGGGATTAAATCCTTTTTTGCTGGGGTCTCTTTTAATGTAAAAGGAAACTCCTTTTTGAGGTCGCCATGCATAATCTCCTGAAGTGAAGCAGCCATTTTCATTATACAACTTCCACACATCATTCATTGTGCTTTCGTTTAGCACAAGCCCATTATTCATTTTAGCTTGAAAAGGAAATTCTACAAAAATTGAACGAACGATTTGATTTTTGTCATACGGGTCAACCTGAAAGGTTAATCCTTTTTTATTGTATTGATAATAGGTAACTAATGTCGTTGTAGATTTTAAATAATCGTCGCCGAATTGCTTAATTACTTCTGAAATATTAGAGGAGTCCAAAACGATAGAAATCCCTTCTATACCTTTCCCTGGTAATAACAAATTGACTTGTCCAAAAGATGGTACAACCCAAATGATTAAGAAGATGGTCTTTAATATTTTGAGGGTCGTTCTCATAATTACACACAACGTGTGTATTAGCGAAACTACGAACTGTTTTATTCGAAGACCTTAAAAAATTGTCGGCCTGGTTCTCAATTTCTTAGATTGGTTTGTGCAAGATTTTTAAGGACAGAAAGGAATTTCGCAAATCCAACTGGCAATCTTACTCTGCTATTGATATGGAAACAGTTGTTCCTTCGGCTTTCTTGCTTTCGATATGCAGTGTCGCCCCCATTGTTTTCAACAGGTCTTTGATGATAAGGTAGCCCAGTCCATGCCCTTTTTTATTATCTATATTGGCAGAAGTGATAACCACATCATCAGCCATCAGTCTTTGTATTTGTTCCGGCGTCATACCGGCCCCTTCATCTTTAACGGAAACGATAACTTGTTCTTCCTCCCTTACCGCCGACACAATGATGTTTCCTTTTTCGGT
>JAKQEK010000040.1 GCA_029558535.1 Bacteroidota bacterium
TGGACCGTTTTCCCAGTCAATAACTTCAAAATTACCACTAATGATTGTTCCGCTTCCTATTTCAAAACTTACCAATCCGTTTGCATTTGTTGTTGGAAAATGTCTTTCGACATAAACAGCAGTTCCGCCTGCAGAACCTTGCAAAATGCTAATCTGCATACCAATGTTTGTGTTTGTTGCTAAATCATCGCTGCTATTACGAACTACTGCCTGATAACTTATGCCGTTCGGGCTTTGCGCGAAGGCAGTTACATTGGAGAAGGTACAAGTTAAAAGTACCAATACAATTTTTAATAAATTTGTTTTCATTTTATTACTATTTTAAATTTATAATTTGTTGACTAATCCAAATAACATTCTTGATATTTCCAAGGAAAGTGATAATAATACTTCATAATCAGAGGTGTTAATTTTTTTAAGTTCGTGCGCAATAATGAGCATAGAACGAACTTCGCCACACGAACCTTTAGCTATATAGAGAAAATGTCTAAATTCATTATTGCTTTTGCGTTCAAAGCCTTCAGCAATATTATTCATTACTGAAACTGATGCTCTTTGTATCTGGTCTTTAAAGCCAAAATCCTTACTGTTTTCAAATAAACCATATATCTGAATTGTAAGTTCTTTAGCTTTCTGCCATGCAATAATGTCCTCAAACTTTGCAATGCCCATACTTTTACCTTTCTCCTTTCACCTTTTACCTTTTACCTTTTACCTTTTACCTTTCACCTTTCACCTTTTACCTTTCACCTTCCTCCTTTTACCTTTTAACTATTTTAAATATTTTCACTTCTTTATTCCCCTGGCTTACTTTCACAAAATATGTGGCCGGTTCAAGATTGTTCATTGCAATACTTGTAAGGTTGTCTGTAATTTTTTCACTTTGTAAAAGCTTACCATTCAAGTCGTACAGTTGAAAGCTCAAATCTTTCAACTGTTCACTTTCAACTTTTAACTGTAAGAAATCGCTCGTTGGGTTAGGATATGCCGCAACCAAAAGATTGATGCCAATAGCTTCTTCAACTGACGTTACAACCGAAATTTCGTAAGGTTGCTGCACTCCTTGTGCAACAGAACCATTCGTTCCTGTGTTTGTTGTATAAACAACCTGCCCTACGGAATAACTCGCCGAGCCTCCGCTGCCGGTAGCATTACCACCTGATGTGTTTATACTTTCTTGTGCCATAATACCAGTAAGGCAAAATACACTAATCAACAGTACAAAAAAAGATTTTAATAGATTTCTAGTCATAGTTTCATTTATTTAATTAATAATTGATTTTGATTTGTAGTAATATGCTCATTTTTAAATAAACATATTATGTTTAACTTAATCATTTGACTTTGTTTCAAATGCATACTACCTGATTTAGTAATTACTTTTTAAAGTATTTAATCTTGCTTAATACAATACATTTTGTTCTGCTTGTTAACTTACTTATCATGGTTGATATCATTCTACTATAATAAAGCCTACCAAATGTTTTTGATAAGTTGTTTTAAGCTAAAACATTACAAAAATAAAAACATGTTTGAATATTTATACGAAAAATTAAATTATTTTTGAAAATTATTTTTTTACATAATCACATTAACAATCTCTTGTAGTTTTAACACTGATTTTATATTTTTACAAAAAAAATCTTATGCATACCTCAGAAACAATTTATTTGGGAAATTTGCGTACCGAGAACATTCATGTACGTTCAGGTCAGAAAGTAGTTACAGATGCTCCAATAGACAACAAAGGTAAAGGCGAATGTTTTTCTCCCACCGATCTTGTTGCTACAGGATTGTGTAATTGTATTCTGACAATTGCCGGGATGGCTGCCGAAGAACACGGTTTTTCGATTACCGGTGCAAAAGCCAAAACCACAAAAATTATGGCGCAGGAGCCATTACGAAAAATAGCTGAAATTCAAATTGAATTTGATTTTTCAATGTGCAACTTAAATAAAAAACAGCAAATTATAATAGAACACGTTCCGTCTTTGTGCCCTGTTTCACTTAGCCTTAGCACGGATGTTAAACAAAAAATAAGTTTCAAATTTTAAATAGCAGAAGAAAATACAGGCACTTTAGGCACTCTAGACACTCTAGGCACTTTAGACATTCTAGGCACTTTAGACACTCTAGGCACTTTAGACACTTAAAAACTTAGCAATGGAAACAAACTTAAAACCCGGAATAAAAGGCCTCGAAGAACAAATAGTTGTTTTTGAAGATACTGCAGCGAAATATGGAAGTGGACTTGTCGAGGTATTTGCAACACCGGCAATGATTGCTATGATGGAAAAGACATGCCTTAAGTCAGTTTTACCATTCTTGCCGGATGGTTTTGGTACAGTCGGGACAAAAGTAAATATTGCCCATATTAAAGCTACACCTGTCGGAATGAAGGTTTTTTGTGAATCAGAACTTGTAGAGGTTGATGGCCGAAGACTTGTTTTTCGGCTTATTGCACGTGACGAACAAGGCGAAATAGGTAATGGACAACACGAGAGATTTATAATTGATGTTAAAAAATTTATGAGTAAGCAGTAGTGATGAAATATATTTTTATTTGTGCGATTTTAGTTTTGTCTTTTCAGTTTTCATTTTCTCAAAATCATGTAAAACAAGCTAACACAACAGGTTCTGAAGTTTGTGCGGACGCCCCCTATCATATAATGAAATATGATTCATTGGGTAATTTAAATCCTTTACCTGTTCATGTTTTTGTGCATGGAGCATCTTGTCTGGGTTGCAATAACGAATTGATGAATGTTGTGATAAAAATTAAAAATACCTCAGATACTGAATTTCAGGAGACTATTTTGTTTAATGATTACTCCGAAGAGGATTTTAATGCTCTTTTTATTAATAAATCATATACTGATACATATTTGGACATTCAAGCTTTCGATGAGTCTTTACCTGTAAAAAATGATATTTATACTATTGATTTTACTTCTCATTCTCATACATTTCCTGCAACGACTTATGTTGATATTACTCATGATTACTGGTGGTTTACCATTATGATTCCGGCAGAAAAACTTGAAGGTTATGAGAGTGTAATTGATCTTGAAGTTTATTGTGAATTGGATTGGGACACTGATGTCGTTACATATTTGCGGGTTTTTCGTCAGGAATCCGAGTTTCCAACTTTACAGGGATGGTATAGGGGAGATGTGCATTATCACGGGATGTTTACACAAAATGATGCAGAAGTTGGATTGCCTTTGGATGCGACAAAAATTATGGCAAAATATTGCGGACTCGATTGGATTACAATAACGGATCATTCATGTGATTTTGACAATTACGGAAGTGATGAATATACTAACTGGGCTCTTTTAAAATCTCAGATAAGTGATTTGAACGATCAGGACAGTTCATTTTTGTTCATTCATGCATTAGAACAAACAGTTAAGAATTCGGCTGACGACCAGGTTCATTGTCTTGTTTATCCATCGTGGCAAAATCCAATGGGCATGAATTACTATGGCGATGGCGATGGCGACATGACAGGCACTTCAGTAACTGTTGATATACTTGTAGATTCGCTTATGATGTATCAATCATTTGCTTATACTGCCCACCCATTTGCCGAAGGAGACGAATTGTCCGCAGTTGTGGATGGTTCGGTTTGGAACATAGGACATGCCGATTTTTTGGAAAACGGATCTTTACACGAATATTTTGGAACGGTTATTTGTAATGATTTAAGTCAGAGTTCGGATATTTTTTCAGAACAAGAAACAATATTGATAAAATCAAAAATTGTGGGAGGGGAAATTTTTAATATGCCGAACACATTAAAAGCAACAAATAATGCTGAAGACCCATGGGATGTTGAGCATACGGGAGATCATGGATTTGCACCTTTTCCGCAGGATGACGAACAATATGTGATAAACAGATTTATGCAGAATCTCGAAGTCGTTGAATTTATTTGGAAAAAAGGTTTGGAAACCAAAAATGAGAACAACCTGATTGGGAATTGGAAATTTTTCATTTCTGCTGGCAGTGATGCTCATGGCTCTTTTAATTATTCAACAACTGATTTTGTATATGGCGTGTATGGTTATATTCACGATAATGCAATAGGTAAATTGTCAACTCTTACATATTGTCCCGATGGTATGGGCGAAAATGCAACTAATGTGCTTAAAGCTTATGAAAACGGTAATGCGATTTTATCATCCGGACCAATAATTAGTTTCGAAATTGATACTGATATTGAAAATTCTTTTCCTGAAATTATTATCGGGAATGACACATGTTTAGATTATAATGTTTGTCAAAATGCAAAATTGTCAGTTTATTCAGTTAGCTCAGATGAATATGGGGAAGTGGTATCGAAAAAGTTGATTGTTAAAACTGAAACAGAGGACTTGTCTTATGATTTGCCTCTTGATACAAACGATTGGGAATTAAATCTTACAGAATTTTTACAGGAGATTTTCGAAGATGAAGAACTGTTTTTAGATAAATGGTTTTTAATTAGGGCTGAATTAAAAACAACTAAAACTTATACTGATGCTGAAGTATTCAGATGTGAGTCAATGGACTTTTATTCATATACAAATCCTGTTTGGCTAAAAATTAATTCGCCGAATTCGAAAAATGGAGATTTTAGTAAATCGGGTGTTAGAATCTATCCAAATCCTGCAAAAGATGTCATAAATATTGAAGTTCAATCAGATATAATGCAAGCTAATGTAATAATATGCAATAATTTAGGTCAGATTATTTACAATAAGACAATAAATAGCAACTGTAAAATTGATATATCTGATTTTCCGGAGGGAGTTTATACTATTATTGTTAAGTCTGATGGAGAAGTTCGAAACAGCAGGATAGTTGTAATGTAATAGTTCTTTGTGCCTTAGTGTCTTAGTGGCAAAACAATATCCTTTAGTGTTACTTAGTGTCTTCGTGGCAAAAAACCAAAAACGAAACTCGAACCGAGCCGCAGGCGAGCTCATTAGCGAAGCGAATAAACCCGAAACCCGAAACCCGAAACCCGAAACCCGAAACCCGAAACCCGAAACTCGAAACCCGAAACCCGAAACCCGAAATTCGAAACCCGTAAATCTAAAAAAAGAAATAAATAATATAGTGAACCTTAGTGTCTTCGTGTCTTAGTGGCGAAACATCAAAAAAGACTTTAGTGTAACTTGGTGTTTTAGTGCCTTCGTGTCTTTGTGGCAAAAAATAGCGATTGTTTAATCTTAATTAGAAACAAACTCCCCGAATTTCAAAAACTCTACTACTAATTTTCTTGGCTCTTTTCGCCTGATAACCCCTAAATGATTGTATCTTACATAAGCAACATCCTTTTCGTTGCCCAAAATTGTTCTTTCCGGAGCAAGAAGCCCATCATTATCACCTTCAATCAAAAGATTATAGCCTTTGTCCTTATATCGTCTGCCAACGATTACACCAATTTCTGTATTATATGGGATTGGCAGTTGGTTAGCATAAGAACTTGAATCTGTTTGCATTTTTTCTACATTTGGACCAAGTAATTTCTTGATTGCTTTTGCATCTTTGAAGAAATCAGCTATGTCAGCACCTCTGTTTGGAGGAGCTATCATCACAATTCTAAATATTTTTGGGAATGAAAGATCCGGTGCAGAATATTTTAGCATTGCCCGAACAACTAAACCTCCCATTGAATGCGTAACAAACGAAACAGAATCAAGATTTTCTTTCATAATATCCATATATAACTTTTTGGCTATTGAATCCAAATCTTCGTACAATCCGGGGTAGGCATAATTTTCGGCTTCGAACCCTGCTTTTATTATGTCTCTATGAATTTTGTTCATCAAGGTTTTTGGATTTCCCCAACCATGCAAAACATATACTTTGTGCGATGCAAGGCCGTTGATATTGAAGCATATTAAAAATAAAAATATTAAAATATTTATTCTATTCATATAATATTCGAAAAAAATTAGCAAATACTATGTAAAAGTAAAATAAATTTTATTCGTTGATTTTAAATATTTGTTAATATTTCAGGTATAAGTTCTAATTTTGTAATACAGAAATTATACTTTTGTTTAAGTAAATATTTTTTAAATATCAGTTTATATGAGTAGTTATGATGAGTTTGAAAATGGTTATGATCATTTCCATAAAGAATTATCAAATAAACCAGATGAAAGAATAACAGATATTATATTGAATATGCAGGATTATGACCCCGATGCTGTAAAAGCTGCAATAAGTATTGCTAAAGAGCGTAATCTTGAGATAAAACGTCAAACAGACTGGGATCACAGCGATGCGGAAGGAGAGGAACTTGAACAAGTAATAGATTTGGATTCAGACATTCCTTATATATTTCCACACAAAGAAAACGAAGAGCAACGAAAAAGACGTGAAGAGAGAGAAGAAGAAGAATCTGTAATAACCAACGAGGATGTTGCATCGGGATTAAATCATTTATATACCTCATGGATCATTGTTGCTATAAGCTTTGTTTTGTGTATGATCTTGGGTTTGGATTTTGAAAACAGGGGGATTGCATATTCAATTATGTTTGGCGGGGTAATTATTTCAACGGTTTTTAAACTTGATTTTTTTAAAAACAGTAAGTATTCAGGTAGAGAATTTTCCTCAATGGAAATATGGCTTGCGGAGCCGTTTATCACCAAATTTGTTGAAAGAAATTATTTTTCTGCACGTTTCAGACGCTATATAATTTGGCTGATAATAATTATTCCGATAGTCGTATTTAACATTAATACCGATTATGAAATGGTTATTGACCAGAGTTTTAGTATTGAGCAATCAGATTTAAAAAATCCGTATCTTGGCGATCCTGTTGTTTTTGATGACACAGTGTTAATTGACTATAATCAAGTATCGAACTTCCCGAAAACAAAGCTTATTGAATTCGGAGACAGTTTGAAAAATAACGGAGAGTACAAAAAATCATTGGACTTTTATTTTGCTGCTTTAAGTAATGACAAAAGCGACACTTCGATTTATATGAAAATTGCAGAGAGTAATTATTCACTATATTTAAAACCTGACAGTTTGTGTTATTATTGGACATTGGCAGAAGAACTGGGAAGTGGAGAAGCAAAGATTTACAAGCAATATTATTCGGATTGGTGCGATTAAAAACTAGATTTTACTTTTATGGTATTACAACAAACAATAGATTATTTGAAATCTAAACGTGATTTAGACAGTTTATATATAACTAAGGTCCTTTTCGGACTTCGTCTTACTGCGGTTCAACTTTCTGATGGAAGTTGCGGTATGGCAAGTACTATTGATGATTCAAATCCTTATCCATGTAAAAAGGGGAGAGATTTTGGTGATTTTTCTCCATCAAAATATAGCGGTCAGAGAGTCTCAGATTTATTTGTTACGGAAAAATCAAGTGGACTGATTGAATCCCTGAAAATAGCTGTATTAAATGCTATTTCATCAAATTTGAGAGAAAAGGAGGCTTATAATATCATTGAAGACAAAGACCCTATTGATTTAATTGATTTGAATTCGGAGAAAAAAATTACAATTGTAGGGGCTTTTAAATCATATATCGAGTTGATAGAGAACACTAATTCATATTTACGTGTACTTGAACTCGATAGGAACGCTTTTATGGAGAAACATGTAAAATACTATGTCCCGGCAGAAAAATATCCCGAAATAATTCCTGACTCCGATATAGTTATAATAACCGGACTTACACTGGTAAACAATACAATTGATAAATTGCTGGAATTTGTAAAGCAAGGGGCGACAGTTGTTGTTACAGGACCTTCGGCTAATATAGTTCCCGAAATATTATTTCAAAACAAAGTAAATATTATCGGTGCAACAATAATTACTGATTATGAAATGCTGTTTAAACTCGTTAGCGAAGCAGGTGCAGCATATCATACTTTTAAGTACTGTGCAAAAAAAATATGTATTATTAATACTGAAAGCAAAAGTGTTATTTCAGGATTAAAAAATTCTAAAAAATAAATCAGTAATAAAAAACTTTTATATATTTGTTTTGTAAAAATTTATCTGTGATAAAGAAAATTATATCAAAGTTGTTTTTTGATTAACTAAGCAAAATTGTAGATGATAGCAAAACGAATAATTTGGATATTACTGTGTATATGCGGGTTCGGAGTTCATTCTTTGTTGTCTCAATCGGGGTTTAGAGTTGGATATTCTATGGGTTTGGGTAACGCAAGAGAGATAAACAAACTAATTTATACTTACAATACACTAAATAGTTCTTTGATTAAAGAAATGCCATTATTTAATGCTTTTGGTGGATTGACAATTGCATACATAAATGAATCAGACGGCAATACAGGGTTTGAAATGAAATGGCAGAACCGTCATCGTGAAATGTCTTCCAAATGGATGGATACAGGTGTCGAATATCAAAGAGATATTAAATTTAGAATGAATCAGTTGTCTTTTGGAGGTTACGGGGCATTAAACGATTACCTATATATGGGTGGAAGCATTGATTTCGGCTCATTTAAAGGTTTTACACGTAAAGGTCCTTCAGAATCAGTTTCAGACACTACATATCAGCAAATGTTTGTAAGGAAAGATTACCATAGTCTGCCTTTTGTGAGAATGCAATTATCAAATACTATTTTCCTGGGGTTTAGATATAAAATATTTGGTGCTAGAATTAATTTTCAATGGCAATATATGAATATGCCACTTGATAATATGAGTCGGGCTTTGCTGGGAGTTCCAATAGATTCGTATAGGGAATTAAAGGGAAAGTTTACAAATATTGGTTTAGAGTTATACATAAAAATTGGAGGCGAAAATTGATATGAATAGAAGTTTTCTAACAATATTTGCTTTAATAATATCAGCAAATGTTTTTACACAAGGAGTTGCTTTTTGGGTTGGGCATACTCATCAGCCTTTCAAATCAATTAGCTTTTCTAATTATTTTACTGACTATAATAATAATGAAGCTTTTGTAGGATATTTGGAAAAACCTTTTGACGCAGTGCAGAATAATTTCAATGGTATTAGCACAAATATGTCAGTCTTTGTGTCAGACGGATATGATTTTAGAGGCAATAATGGTTTTACTTTTTTAAAATCAATCAACAACACTGCAGATTTTAAGAACGGTGATAAACGTCATGTTGATGTTTATATGACGGATTGGAATTTGGATATAGGTTTTGGATTTTCTCTTTCTTATTTTTTCTTCCTGAATTTTAATGTTGGAATGAATTCGCGTTTCGGTAAAGCATTACTGTATTTTGAATACCCTGATAATACAATTAGCTTTGGAAAAGAAAAAACTGTTAGCGGAGTCTATAGTGGATGGAGACTGACAGGTTTGCTCGGAGGCACAATCGGAATATCCGCAATACCATATGTGCAATTTATTTACAGAATAGATTATGTTTTTAAACCTTATGCAGATTTAATTTATCAAACTCAACTTGTTGACAGACTTTATTTTATTGAAAACATTGATATTGGGGGAGCAGGCGATTCGTTTTACAACGATTTTTACGGATGGCGACACACTTTTGGAATTCAAATATCAATCGGACAATATGAAGATTAATTTAAAAATTTGAATATGAATAACCTGACAAGAATATCATTATTATCATTTATTGTAGCTTTACTGGTTTTTTTCTGTTCATGTGACAAGGAAGACCAGGCTGCAAAGTATCTTCATAATGGTACAGACATTTGGAAAGTTGAATCTATTCAATACCTCGAATATGATACGACAGGAAATATTATTAGTGACACAACTATTATCGAACCAGGTGAATTTGTTTTTTTTCAAGAAGTGTCAAGCTATGGCGCAGACGGATATCATCAGGGAATTTTTATTAATTATGATGAAAACATAGGATATACTCTTGATTATGTAATTGATAAATATCGCTTTAAAATTATAGATTATAGCGGACCTTTTGGTTTTGATAAATTATATACAATAACTGAGCTTGGCAAACAAAAGCAAGAGTGGATATATATTATCAATTATAATGATCTGGGGTTAGATTGGGAGATTAGAGCTAAAGAGATAGTTAAAATTAGTAAAAAGGGTTATAATTAAAGCATTAAGATCCTTTTTTCATACCTTTTAATCAAAATCGTGAATTATACAATTTCATTTAATGGTAGTACTCAGAATTTTATAATTTTGAAAATTATATTTTTGTTAGTCGAAAATCCGGAAATTATCATAAATGGAAATAAATCTAAGCGATAAATGGATAAAAGCTTCTGTTGTTGGAACTGTCTGGGCTGCTTCTGAGATTGTTTTCGGATCGTTTTTACATAACTTGCGTGTTCCATTTTGCGGGAATATTCTTACTGCAATAGGTATTATTATCTTAATTTCTATTGCTTATCTCTGGAAAGAGAATGGCATTTTTTGGAGAGCCGGACTTATCTGTGCACTTATGAAGACCATGTCACCTTCGGCAGTAATTTTCGGACCAATGATTGCAATTTTTACCGAAGCTCTTTTATTGGAGATAACAGTTTTTATTTTTGGTCGAAATTATGCAGGTTTTATTTTAGGTTCAGTTTTGGCAATGTCGTGGAATCTCGTACAAAAAATTCTCAGTTATATCCTTTTTTATGGTTTTGATATTGTTAAAGTATATACAGGTTTGGTAAAAATAGCCGAAAAACAAATCGGATATCATTTTGACTTACTATGGACTCCAATTTTGCTCTTATTGGTTTTATATGCACTATTTGGGGTAGTTTCGGCAATTTTGGGCATCAGAACAGGTAAAGCAATACTAAAAAAATCCGTTACAGAAAGTTTCTCCGAATCAAACAGAACAAATGTTATTCAGAAAAAACAATCTGAAATAAAACATTCGTTAATTTGGTTGTCAGCAAATATTTTGATGATGCTCGGAGGTCTGATTATCCTAAAATTAACGAATTGGTTTATTTGGATTCCTTATGTGGTAATAATTGCTACAATATGGATATTTCGTTATCATCGTGCTTTAAAAAAAATATCAAATCCAAAGTTTTGGTTACTTTTTGTTCTGATAACTTTGCTAACTGTTTTTGTGTTTTCGCAATTTGATAAAACTGATGACGGTCTGATAAAAGGTTTGATAGCTGGTATTCAAATGAATTTCAGAGCAGTTGTGATGATACTCGGTTTCTCGGTGTTGGCAGTCGAACTGTACAATCCGGCTGTAAGAAACTTTTTTGGACGCACATCATTTAAACAACTGCCAGTAGCTTTGGAATTGTCCTTCGAAAGTCTTCCGATGTTTATTTCAGCAATTCCCAATTTTAAAACTGCTTTAAAAAATCCGGTAAACATTTTTTCTGCCGTAATTATTAAAGCTCAAAAACGTCTTGAAGAATTAAAAAGATTGCAAAACAATAAAAATAAAATCTTTATCGTATCTGGGAAAAAAGGAGAGGGGAAAACAAGCTTTATAAAAGAGCTACTCTCTTATTTCAAAGAAAAAAATATATCAGTTGGTGGCATTATCTCTGAAAAGCAATATCAAAATGATGATTGTGTCGGCTACGAATTATTAGATATCGAAAAAGGAAATAAAGTTCAGTTTTTAGTTAAAGGAGATATAGAAGGCTGTGATAAGATAATGAAATTTTCAATTAAAAAAGAAGGATTGGAATTTGGGAGAGCTGTTTTAACTAAAGCATTAATTAAAAATGAAATAGTCATAATTGATGAGGTTGGCCTTCTTGAATTGCAGGATGGAGGCTGGAGTCAGATTTTATTAAAAGTAAATGAAAGTCGTAATAAAATGTTTATTATTACTGCTAGAGATATTTTTGTTGAGGAATTAATAGCCAAATATGTTTGGGAACAGGCACAAATTGTACAGATTGATAAAGTACGAAGTGAGGATTTCGTAATGCAGTTTTAGTCAAAAATGCATAAATGCTTTTATAAAAAGCAAAAAAGATTAAATAATGCTCATCACAAAAGCAATACTATAAATAGGCTTAATAAAAAAATTATTTAAAGTCTGCAATCAATTAAAATATTTTTATTTTTGCAATAAGCAAGTTTAACCATGAGTCAAAACTTTAAAAAAATTTAACTATGAAAAAAATCAAGAACTCCGGCATCGTAATAGTATTTCAAATCTTTGTTTTATTCATATTCTTGTCAAATAGTGCAATTGGTCAGCAGGCATTAGAGGGAGACTATCTGATTGATTTAATCGGAAAGAATATTAAAGATCCGGAAATAAAAGCTATTCTTAAAAACAGAGACTATCAATTTAAGGATAAAAATAAAACTAATATTTATTCATCCATTGAAAGAGGAATATCTTTGCAATTTTCTAAATCGAGTGGTACTCTAGTTAATATTACATTAGCCCATGACCATTATTCGATGGATGAATTTAATGATAAATTGCCGGGTGGTTATAACTGGAATAATATTTTGGATGCAAAAGAAATGGAATGGAGGAAAAGCACTTACGGTACACCAATGATTGGAAGATATAAGGATGTGGAATTAGTCTTAACTTATAAATCTGAAAATAATTTTGGAGAGTTAAAAATTGAAATGATTGAATATAATCCTATTGTCCGTGGTGAAGGCGAAAAAGCTCCCGACCATAAAATAAAGAAATATCCTTCAGAAGTATATCAGGGAGATTTTTTCTGTGAAATTATTGGTAAAAATGTTACAGATTCTGATGTGGCCGCTTTTCTTACAAACAGAGATCTTAATATTAAAGTTGAAGATTATCCTAAAAATAATAGAGAATATGTTTCGTACGATTTTGGTTTTAGAATATATTCAAATAATGATGTTGTTTATAAAGTTAAATTAACTAATAATTATTACAAATCAGATTTATATAGAGGGCTTTTACCTAGTGATGTTAGCTTTGATAATGTTTTTAAATCTGAAAAAATCGTTTGGTTGCTGATTGACGAAAAATACCAAACCATATATAAAAATTGTAGAATGGAGGTGGAAATGGCGAAAAATGGAACGGGAGCCAGTTCTATGTTGATTGACAAAGAAGTTGGCAAAATTGAACGATATTTTGAGGGTGGTTTTAAATTCCCGGATGGAGATGAATGGATTGATTTGTTTGCAAGACATTCTTCGGATAAAAAAGTACAAAAGCTATTTAATAATAAAGCAAATGGATTTGTTTACGATGAATACAACAAATCGTGGACATCAAAAGATAAAGGTGTAAGAATTTACATGACAAATAGTGGTTATATAGGCTCAATATATTTATTTAATGTTGATAAAAGCATAATACCATATAAGGGAACTTTACCTGGAGGAACCAACTTCTCGAATGTGCTATCGTCAGGAAAAATAAGTTACAAACCTAACGGGAATAGTTACGAAGCCATTTTTGACAATTACAAATTAGCAATGTGGAGTTCAGATGGTAAAACAATTGATTATTTTAGCGTTGACAAGGTAAATATAGAAGCAGTCGCTAAAAATTCTGATGGAACCTGGAGCAAAACAAGAATGATTCCTGCAACAAATACTGATTCATATAGTAGTACAAATAACGAAACTTATAAACCGGAAGTGTCAATTGATGATTTGTCAACAATCTATGTTACAGAATTTGTCAAAGGCGGAGCTACTTTTGTAAAAAAACACAGCGTAAGACAGGTCGGTGGAGGAGGATATTATACCACCAGATTTGATTTTAATATGTTAACGGGTTCAAAATATGTCTTTTGCGTTATTTATACTCATGAAGGAGTTAGTAAGTTAGATATGCAACTCTCGACTGCAAACGGATATAGCTTAAATATTAATCCGGATTTGAGTAAAAGAGAAGAACCATTTGCAATTAAATCATTTTTGGTAGAAACTCTAAATACGGAAATTGTTACATGTGAGGCTACCTTGTTTTTCTCCGACGACTATAAAATAGACCGTGATTGGAAAGATATTGATATCTTGGTTTTTAGAAAGGAAAAATAAGAAGCATCGCTAGGTTTTTTAAATAAACAGGTTGTTTAATAAATCCAATTATCGTTTAAAAACCCATTTCCACTTATCCGACATTTCGGGGGAATACTTATATCCGTTTATTCCGGCATTTTTAAGTTCTTCGTGATTTTCGACTCTATTTTTAATTATATATCTTGTCATTGCTCCACGTGCATTTTTCGCATATACTGTTAACATTCTATATTTGCCCTTGTATTGGTCGTAGAACACCGGAGTTATAACTTCAGTTTGGAGCAATTTTTTGTTTACCGATTTAAAATACTCATCTGAAGCAAGATTGACAATTACGGAGTTTAGCAAATCTTTATTTATTTGATAGGTAATCTTATCTCCCCAGAACTTATAAAGATTATCATGTTTTCCAATTTTTAGCTTTGTACTCATTTCGAGGCGGTAAGGCTGAATTAAATCCATAGGACGCAAAACGCCATAAAATCCAGACAAAATTCGTAAATGTTTTTGGGCAAATTGTAAATCGTCTTCCGAAAAATCACCTGCACTTAATCCACGATAAACCTCACCTACAAAAACCAAAATTGCTTGTTTGCCGGGTACTTCGGAGGGAAAATCCTTCATCTCTCGAAATCTGTTATAATTCAATTCTGCCAATGCCGGGCTAATACTCATTAATCCTTGTAAATCATTTGCACTGAGTTTTGACAAAACCTTTAACAATTCGCTGGTTTCGTCTGGAAATAAAGGTTCGGATATTTTATCGCTAATTGCGGGAGATTCAAAATCTAAACTCTTAGCCGGCGAAAGTAAAACTATCATAATTTTTTAATTTAAAATAACTCTAGGCACTTTAGGCACTTTAGTGCACTCTAGGCACTTCCAAATATACAATTAAATAACGAAATTGAGATTTATTTGTTTTGAATTGAGTATTTTTACAATAAAAAATGCAAAACGAAATTCAACAAATTGTCAAAAAACTTCAGCTTTTACCACATCCCGAAGGTGGATTTTATCGGGAGACTTACCGTTGTGAGACTGTAATTCCTCAAAGTGTTCTGGGATATGACTTTAACGCTCAGCGAAATGTGAGTACTTGCATTTATTTTATGCTGGTATCGGGAAATTTCTCGGCTTTTCACCGCATTAAACAGGACGAAATATGGCATTTTTATCGGGGCTCGGCTTTGAGACTGTATATGATTAGTCTAGAAGGAAAACTTTCGAAAGTTAAAATTGGCAGCGATATCTTAAATGGCGAAATGCCACAGTTCGTTGTTCCGGCCGGATATTGGTTTGCTGCCGAGGTGATTGCCGAAAATTCCTACTCTCTTGTTGGTTGCACTGTTGCTCCGGGTTTTGACTTTGCAGATTTCGAACTTGGCGATAAAGTAATTTTAGGTGAGTTGTTCCCGAATCATAAGGAGATTATTGAAAAGTATTGTAGGTGAAATATTCGGGCTCAATTTTTGCTATAAACCCCGCCTAAAGTTTTAATATGAAATATCTGATTTTAATTTTAATCCCTTTTGTATTGTTTTTTACATCAACAACAAATGCACAGGATTCGCGAACAGTTACATTTAAACTTAAAATAATTAATCACTTACCCGTTGGCTGGGGCGATAAATACCAGGCTGTGATTATTGAAGAAGTTGCAGGAAGTAAAATACCATTTGGTGATACAATTATCTTCGGATATAATGATTTTTCCTCTCCTGACTTTTTTACTACAGGCGACATCAGGACTATCAGTTTTTATAATACGAATAAACAGAATCCCAATACTTTTCTGCCACCGGGATCTTGTACGGTTAGTAAGTTAAATGAGATTTGGATGATAAAGGAGATAAAAAAGTAAAATAGTATTCTTATATATTTATTTTCATTATTTTTGTTTTCTAACTTTAAGCCATATTTATGAATAAATCTTCTATTAGGAAATTGTTATGTATTTCCATTCTAGTCGTAGTGTCTATATTCACAGTTGCACAATCAGGTAAACAAGCAAAACTTATTTCAAAAGTTCAAGGTTTTGGAATAATGTACCGGCTTCCGGGGATTTGGAGAGGTCCTGTTTATTCGTCAACCTCTGCAGGAAGTTTCGATAAGTGGTTTGTTGATCTTAGACCGGTTTCTCCTACTCAAATCTCACAATATTCTTTGTTAGATGAAAAGACAATAAATAATTTCAGTTTTTTTGTTGTTAAATACAATGGAGAAAACAGAATAGCTTTAAGAACAGAGGGATGTTTTGCTAATTCATGTTGCATAACTTATGAGATTCTTGACTCTGTTAACGAAGTTGCGGGATATTATAGGTTTAGCGATTTTGTAGGTGGAGCCAATAGGGCTTATACCGAGATTCGTTTCGGAGATAATAAAATGACAATGGAAGTTTATACAACCAAGTTTAATGAACTGAAAACACCGGTGCTACATTCCAGGTGGGAGGCAGACTTATGTGATAAAGAAGCTGCTCAGGATGCCATTGCAAAATTCAAATATCCAAAAATGAAAAAAGTGAGGGATTTTACAGGTGAATTTAAAAATATGATTGAAAGCATTTATTATGTTTTTGAAAATGACCCCTATAAATCGTCAGAACAACCGTATTCCGGAAATATAAAAATCACTGTCTCAATATTAGAGAATATGAAAATGAATGAGCAGAATAAAGTTTTGATTATTCTAACAACTAAATCTTTATTTGATGGGATAGTGTTTTTGCAGGGAAATATTAAATATGAATCAAAAGCAGTTTATCTGAATTATGACACAAAAGAATACACTATTAAAAATATTCATCCTGGTAAATATTACATTTATTCATTTGTTGATATTAATAATGATGGCAAGTTCCTGTCAGGCGATTATATGAGTTCTTCTACAAACTCTACCATAGTAGTTTCTGATGATATGACAACAGAATATTCTACAGTTATTGACTATATTATTCCTTAGAATAATACAAATTAGGTTTGTAAATGTCTGGTTAAATTGATTGTAAATTTGTAATAGTCCAACCGCAGCCACTTTTTCAGTGGCAAGCTCAGCGAAGCTAATTTTCGCTACACTCAATTTGACTAAACACATTTATCATCGGCATTTAGCCTGCGTTTTATAAAAATAAATCGTAATTATTTAGCTTGTATCTAATATTAGCTTTTGTCATAGTATTTGTGCCGTCCTGATATCCCCAATTTAACAAATACATACGCCAAAAGCTATTGTTCTAGCTTGTGAACCCGACTTAAAAGTCGGGGTTATTGATATTTTAGCCCGCTGGGCTCAGAATCATGAAACACCTAAATAATTACAATAAATTATAGAATTTAAAAATTCATGGACTGTTTATTATCTATATTTGGTATTATATATAAGCATGTCAATTAAATTAATTTCCTAATTTTATTTTACTTAACATATTACATACTTCCTTTACATTAAAAATATAACTTTGTATAAATTGATAGGAAGATAAATGAAAACAAAAATACTTTTAGTTTTATCTCTATTCTTTTTGCTTATTTCTTGCAAGCCAATAATTTACAAAATATATGGTATTAAAAAACCGGATGTTGAAAATGAGCAAACAATAAAAGATAAAGCACTTAAATTTGGATTAGATACTACAAATATTGTTACCGTTAATGAATACGACTTTTTGCAAGTTATGAAAGGTCAAGGAATTCCGGATGGACAAATCTTTGACAGAAACGGTCATTTTATTAATTATCGTCAAACAAATACTGACTGTAACGCCGGACTTTTTGAGTTTATCCCAAATCTCAAAACAGATACAGTATGCATAATAAACGATAGCATATTATTAGTGGATAAGCTAATGAAATTCAGAGATTTTAATGGAAATATTTTACAAGAAATCGAAAGTGCAGATTTTTATTTACTTATTTACTGGACAGTCTGGACAGGCAAACTCAATAAAGACCATGTTAAAATATGGGAAGATTTGGCTCTCGAAAATCAAAACTGCAAAATTAAAGTCATTAAAGTCAATCTTGATATGCAGGAATATTGGGACAAAAATGAACTCAAACCAATTTATGATGCAATGAGAAAAGGTAAATGAGTATTATTTTGACAAATAATTAAAAAAATGGAAGCGAAGATTGTAAAGATAAAATAGATTTCGTAATTCCTTACAAGTACCGGCATATCAAAAAAACATACATCAAAAGCACTTGTAGTAATGCATTCAAAAAAATGCTTAATGCAATAAGCAAAAAATAATAAAAATGCTTAAAGAGATAAACAAAAATAAACAAAAGTGTTTAATGTTAATAAGCAAAAAATAACAAAAAAGTTAATATATTAATTAAAACCTATTAGCTTATATTTGCCAAGAAATTCAGGAGTATGAAAAAGTGTATTATTCTCCTTACTTGTCCGGATTAGTGCGACAAATTAAGGTCGCTCCAGACTTGTCCCAATAAGTGCGTTTTTTTAAATCAGAATTGTAAATCAACAAAACAGTATTCAATGCTCCGCGGGATGGCCTGGCAAAACGGCGGGCAGCTCAAGCGGTGAGAGCGAAACAATTAGAACCGAAGCTCGGCGAAGCCAATTGTGTCGAGCCGACATGACAAGTGCCGATGATAAATTTGTTTAGTATAATCGAGCAATTGAAATTGCGAAGATTAGACTATTACAAATTTACAATCGGTGTCGTTCTCTAAAACAAATATTTTGAGTACTGGCCAAAGGGGTATGGCATTTGTTTTAGGTCAAGGTCGACGTACAATTCTTTTGTTTCGTCTCGAGGTGCGTTGGGCAGCATCGTTTTGCCTTGACTTTTTTGTAACTTTTTTTGTTAAGAAAAAAAGTTTGATATAAATAAATAAAGCGAATTTTGTTAGCTTTTGACCAGCTATTATTTACTTGAAATATTTTTCAAGAACTGCCTTAGTGCGGCAAAAACATATGTTTTAATTTGTATATTGCAGATATTCAAGCATATAAAGCTGTGCTAAAATTCGAAGGGACAAGTCGGGAGCTATAAATTTATTTATTATTATTTGTCAAAAAACTACGTGTTAATTTCTTTTATAATTCTTTTTGCCAAATTATCTGCATTTACTTTACTTGTACTCTCGGCATAGATACGAATTATTGGTTCTGTATTTGACTTTCGTAAATGCACCCATTCTTTTGTTTCAGGAAATTCGATTTTAACTCCGTCAATCGTATGCAAAGGATTATTTTTATATTTCTCTGCCATTTTTGACAGGATTTTATCTACGTCAATTCCCTCATTTAGCTGTATTTTGTTTTTTGAAATGTAGTAGTCAGGATATGTTTTGCGGATTTCTGAAACTTTCAGTTTACTTTCTGCCATAAGCGATAAAAACAAAGCAATTCCAACCAGAGCATCTCTTCCGTAATGAGACTCGGGATAAATTACACCACCATTCCCTTCGCCTCCGATTATAGCCCCAACCTCTTTCATTTTTTCAACTACATTAACTTCTCCAACTGCAGCAGTATAATATGTTTTTCCGTATTTTTCCGTTACATCTCTTAATGCTCGTGTAGATGAAAGATTTGAAACAGTATTATCAGGTGTCTTGGACAAAATATAATCTGCAACAGCCACCAAAGTATATTCTTCGCCGAACATTGAACCGTCTTCACAAATTATTGCCAAACGGTCCACATCAGGGTCAACAACAAAACCAACATCGGCGTTTTTTTCTTTAATAAGATTGCTAATATCACTGAGGTTTTCCGGCAAAGGCTCGGGATTGTGCGGGAAGTCTCCGTTTGGGGTGCAATACAATTCAATTATGTTTTTTACACCCAGACTCTTTAATAATTTGGGTATTGCAAAACCACCTACTGAATTGACACAATCAATAGCAACAGTAAAGTTTGATTCTTTTATAGCTTCTTTGTTTACCAATTTCAGTTTTAGTATTGAATTGATATGATTATTTTCATAATCACGAATTCTTAAAGTTTTTCCGATCTCTTCGATTTTACTGTATTCAAAATCTGACTTTTCAGCCAATTCGAGAATTCTGTTACCTTCTTCTGCATTTAGAAATTCTCCTCTGTTGTTCAATAGCTTTAGGGCGTTCCAATTTTTAGGGTTATGGCTTGCTGTTATAATAATACCTCCGGCAGCATTTTCTTTTATCACAGCAAGTTCTGTTGTTGGAGTAGTTGCTAAACCAATATTTATAACATCAAAGCCTAACGAATTTAAAACAGAGACAACAATATTCTCAATCATTTTCCCCGAAGGACGTGCGTCTCTTCCAACAACGACTTTTTTTAAATTTTGATGATTTTCTTTTATCCACAATGCATAAGCAGATGTATATTTTATAATATCGAGGGGTGTCAGATTTTCTCCTGAATTTCCACCTATTGTTCCTCTAATTCCCGATATTGATTTTATGAGTGTCATAATCGTTATTTTTTGGGCAAAATTAACATAAATACTAATAATTTGTGTTTATCTTGAGTGTAGTTGTGATTAAAATTAAAAATTTTATTTAAAAAATTTGTCGGATAAGTAATAATGTGTATTTTTGCAGCCCTGAAAATATTTAAGTAAGGATAAATTTTAAGTAAAATATAAAATTAATAAAGAATGATTATTGTACCGGTAAAAGAAGGCGAAAACATTGACAGAGCGTTGAAACGTTTTAAAAGAAAATTTGAAAAAACTGGAGTTGTCAAAGAATTAAGAAATCGTCAGGCATTTGAAAAGCCATCAATTACAAAACGTCAGCAAAAATTACATGCTATTTACGTTCAAGAATTGCAACGTACTCAAGAAAATTTATAATAAATCTTCTTAGGTTTTGTAACTATTAAGTTCAAAATTCGTATTAAATTACATATTTGAAGATTGTGTAGGTTAATATGAATATTGAAGTCTTTATTAAATACCTCAGATACGAAAAAAGATATTCAGAGCATACAATAAAATCATACGAGACTGACTTGATACAGTTTCGTAATTTTATTTTGTCGGAATCCGAATATAAAAACCTAGATAAGGCTTTTATACCTGATTTTAATTTAATCAGGAGGTGGATGATTAATCTAAACAATTCAGGTTGCACCTCTGTGACCATTAATCGTAAACTGTCTTCACTAAAGTCGTACATAAAATATTTGAAAAAAGAAGGAGTTGAGATTGATGACCCCTTTGAGAAGATAATAAGTCCAAAAAACAAACGCAGATTACCGGAATTTGTTCAGGAGGCTCAAATGAATAAGCTGGACAATCCTGAATTTTTTAGTAATGATTTTTCCGGTCTTCGTGATAAATTTATTCTAGAGTTATTTTATAATACAGGAATGCGTTTATCAGAATTGATTGAATTAAAACATGGTGACTTTAATTTGTCGGGAGAAAATGTTAAAGTTTTTGGAAAAAGGAAAAAAGAAAGAATAATTCCTTTGAATCTTTATACCATTAATATATATAATAAATACTGTGAGTCGAAAAATGAGTTGGGATTTAGTGTTGATAAAAATTCATATTTATTTGTTACCGATAAAGGCAATAAAATGTATGGTAATTTTGTTTATAGGAAGATAGTTTATTATCTCGGATTAGTTACCGGAATTGACAAAAAATCTCCGCATGTATTGCGGCATACATTTGCAACACATATGTTAAATAATGGTGCAGATCTTAATGTTATTAAAGAGTTGTTAGGACATGCCGGCCTGGCAGCCACACAAATTTATACACATAATTCATTTGAGAAAATTAAAAATATTTACAAACGAGCTCATCCAAGAGCATAAAAGAAAGGAAAAGTTATGAACATTAAAATTCAGTCAGTGCGTTTTGACGCAGATAAAAAATTAATCAATTATGTTGAGTCGAAAGTTGGTAAATTAAATCAGGTTGCTGATGATATTTTAGGTGCGGAAGTGATTTTAAGGATAGATAATTCCGATTCAAACGACAATAAAACTGCGGAAATAAGAATTGACATTCCTCGTGGCACAGATATTTTTGCAAAAAAACAATCCAAAACATTCGAAGAATCAATAGATTTAGCAACGGGTGCATTACGTCGTCAGCTTAAAAAATTTAAAGAAAAAAAACGCAATTAAAAAAAAAATAAAAAAGTTATACATTTTTTTTGGTTAATAATAAATAATTCATACATTTGCAGTCCTTTTTAGAAAGGAAAAATAGGTTCTTTAAATGTGTGAATTTTTTATTTTGGCCGATGTAGCTCAGTTGGTAGAGCAGCTGATTTGTAATCAGCCGGTCGGCGGTTCGAGTCCGTCCATCGGCTCAATTTAATATAGGTTGGGGGGATACCAAAGTGGCCAACTGGAGCAGACTGTAAATCTGTTGTCGTACGACTTCGGAGGTTCGAATCCTTCTCCCCCCACAAAAAAATTGCGGGAATAGCTCAGTTGGTAGAGCATCAGCCTTCCAAGCTGAGGGTCGCGAGTTCGAGTCTCGTTTCCCGCTCAGAGGTGCCAATGTAGCTCAGGGGTAGAGCACTTCCTTGGTAAGGAAGAGGTCATGGGTCCAATTCCCATCATTGGCTCGGTTTGTAATAAATGAAGTGAATTTAAATATGTTTAATTATTAATATTAATTTTTTAAGCCATGGCTAAAGAAAAATATGACAGGTCGAAACCGCACGTAAATATTGGTACCATTGGACACGTTGACCATGGGAAGACCACTTTAACGTCTGCTATTACTATGGTATTAGCAAAAAAAGGTTTATCAGCTATCATGAGTTTTGACGCAATTGACAATGCTCCTGAAGAAAAAGAAAGAGGTATAACTATTAACACTGCTCACGTTGAGTATCAGACAGCTTCACGTCACTATGCTCACGTTGACTGTCCGGGTCACGCTGACTATGTTAAAAACATGGTAACAGGTGCTGCTCAGATGGATGGTGCAATTATCGTAGTTGCAGCAACAGACGGTCCTATGCCACAGACACGCGAACATATCTTGTTGGCTCGTCAGGTAAACGTTCCGAGAATTGTTGTTTTCCTTAATAAAGTTGACTTGGTTGACGATGAGGAATTACTAGAGTTAGTTGAAATGGAAGTACGCGAATTGTTAACTTTCTATAAATTTGACGGTGAAAATTGTCCGGTTATCAGAGGTTCTGCATTGGGTGCACTTAATGGTGAACCACAGTGGGAAGCTAAAGTTGAAGAGCTTATGGAAGCTGTTGATACTTGGATTCCAATTCCTCCTCGTGACAACGAAAAACCATTCTTAATGCCTGTTGAGGACGTATTCTCAATTACAGGACGTGGGACTGTTGCAACTGGTCGTATCGAAACAGGCGTAGTTTTGACAGGAAACGAAGTTCACATTATAGGTCTTGGTGTAGAGGCTCGTAAAACTGTTGTTACAGGTGTTGAAATGTTCCGTAAAATTCTTGATAGAGGTGAAGCTGGTGATAACGTTGGGTTATTACTTCGTGGTGTTGATAAAGAGGAAGTTAGAAGAGGTCAGGTTATTGCTGCTCCGGGTACAATTAAACCACATACTAAATTCAAAGCTGAAATTTACGTTTTGAAAAAAGAAGAAGGTGGTCGTCATACTCCATTCCACAACAACTATCGTCCTCAGTTCTTCCTCAGAACACTTGATATTACAGGTGAAATACATTTACCGGAAGGTGTTCAGATGGTTATGCCGGGTGATAACGTTACAATTACTGTTGACTTGATTTATCCGGTTGCTATAAATGTAGGTCTCCGTTTTGCTATCCGCGAAGGTGGAAGAACAGTCGGAGCTGGTCAGATAATAGAAGTTGTTGAATAATAATATGTAAAATTAGTAAGTGGGATGCTTGCATCTTACTTACTTTTTTACGGGTGTAGCTCAGTTGGTAGAGCACTGGTCTCCAAAACCAGGTGTCGGGCGTTCGAGTCGCTCCTCCCGTGCAAAGACTTATAAAGATGAGCAAAATTAAAGCATATTTCACAGATACTTATAGTGAACTTGTTCACAAAGTAACTTGGCCAAAATGGTCAGAATTGCAAAGTAGTGCTGTTGTAGTAATGGTTGCTTCCTTAATATTCGCCGTAGTCGTTTTTTTGATGGATTTTACATTTAAAGAACTCCTCGAATTCGTTTACGGAATTTTTTATTAAACCAAAAATTAGTTGGTTATGTCGGAGATTGTAAAAAAATGGTATGTTGTAAGAGCTCTTAGTGGCAAAGAAAAAAAGGTGAAAGAATATCTTGACGCCGAAATTGCCAAATTGGGTTTAACGAATCAGATATCTCAGGTATTAATACCAACTGAAAAAGTTTATCAGGTAAGAAAAGGGAAGCCGGTTCATAAAGAAAGAAATTTCTTTCCGGGTTACATTTTAATTTATGCTGCTCTAGACGGTGAAATAGAGCATATAATAAGAGGTATTCCTGGTATTATCGGATTTCTCGGAACCAAGGACGGACAAGCAGTCCCATTGAGAAACGACGAAGTAGCAAGAATTTTGGGTAAAGTTGATGAACTTGCCGAAAGTGACGAAGAGATTAATGTGCCGTTTTTCCCTGGTGAGGCTGTTAAAGTAATTGATGGTCCGTTTAATGGTTTTAGTGGTGTTGTTGAAGAAGTGTATGATGAAAAGAAAAAGCTAAAAGTTATGGTCAAAATATTTGGTCGTAAATCTCCGCTTGAACTTAGATTTATACAAGTAGAAAAAGAGTAATCTTTATTTAGAAGAAAGTTTATGGCAAAGCAAATTAGTGGTTTTATAAAACTACAAGTAAAGGGAGGTGCCGCAAATCCTTCTCCGCCGTTAGGACCGGCGTTAGGATCTAAAGGACTAAATATTATGGAGTTCTGCAAGCAGTTTAATGGCAGAACTCAAGATCAACCTGGTAAAGTATTACCGGTTATAATCACTTATTATAGTGATAAATCCTTTGATTTTATCGTTAAAACTCCTCCGGTTGCTGTTCAACTTATGGAAATTGCAAAATTGAAAAAAGGTTCTGCAGAACCTAACCGCGTTAAAATAGGGTCAATAACTTGGGATCAGGTAAAATCTATAGCCGAAGCCAAGATGACAGATTTAAATGCGTTTACAATTGAATCAGCAATGAGTATGGTTGCAGGCACAGCTAGAAGTATGGGGATTACAATAAGTGGTGTTTCTCCTATTAAAAAATAATTAAAGTACTTTTTGAAATGACAAAAATTAGCAAAAAAAGAAAAGACGCTTTAGCTAAAGTTGAAAAGGGCAAGAAGTACGATTTTCAGGAAGCTGCAAAATTGGTGAAAGACATTTCTTACACTAAATTTGATGCATCAATTGATCTTGATGTTCGTTTGGGGGTTGATCCTCGTAAAGCCAATCAAATGGTTAGAGGTATAACAACATTACCTCATGGAACCGGAAAAACGATACGTGTTTTAGTATTGTGTACACCGGATAAAGAACAGGAAGCAAAAGATGCAGGTGCGGATTTCGTAGGACTTGATGATTATATTGATAAAATTCAGTCAGGCTGGACAGATATTGATATTATTATTACAATGCCTATGGTTATGGCAAAAATTGGAAAATTGGGTCGTGTTTTAGGTCCAAGAGGATTAATGCCAAATCCGAAAACCGGAACAGTTACAATGGAAATCGGAAAAGCTGTTGAGGATGTAAAAAAGGGTAAGATCGACTTTAAAGTGGACAAATATGGTATTATACATGCCGGTATCGGTAGAGTTTCTTTTAGTCCTGAAAAGATTGTAGATAATGCAAACGAATTAGTTCAGACTATTGTTAAACTTAAACCGACTGCAGCAAAGGGTACATATATAAAAAGTATATACCTTTCGAGTACTATGAGTCCCGGTATAGAGATCGATCCAAAATCAATTAATTAGTAATTAGAAATTGCCGGTTATGAAACGAGAAGATAAAAATGCCCTTATCGAAAGCTTACAGTCTGTTATTGAGGAATACAGTCATTTTTACCTGACTGATATCTCAGGACTTAATGCTCAGCAAACTTATGAGCTTAGAAAAAAGTGTTTCGAGAAAGACATTGAACTGATTGTTGTTAAGAACACATTCTTTAAAAAAGCTTTAGAAAGAACAGGTCGCAATTATGAAGAACTTTTTGACGTGTTAAATCAAAACACCTCTATAATGTTCTGTAATATTGCAAATGTTCCGGGCAAACTTATTAAAGAACTTAATAAGAAGAGCGATAAACCTCTTTTCAAAGCAGCATTTGCAGAAGAATCATTTTATGTTGGCTCAAGCCAACTTGATTTATTGGCAGCGCTGAAATCGAAAGAGGAGCTTATTGGAGATGTAATTATGTTATTACAATCACCGATGAAGACTGTTCTAGGACAACTAGAATCAAGTAAAAATTTGCTGGGAGGTTTGGTAAAAACCTTATCAGAAAGAGATTAGAAAATAAAGTATATAACAAGTTAAAATCAATTAAAATGGCAGATCTTAAGAAGTTAGCAGAAGAATTAGTTAACCTTACTGTTAAGGAAGTAAATGAATTGGCAGGTATCCTGAAAGATGAATACGGTATTGAACCTGCAGCTGCTGCTGTAGCAGTTGCTGGACCTATTGCAGGTGGCGCTGAAGTTGTTGCTGAAGCTGAAAAAACAGAATTTGATGTAATTTTGAAAGCAGCTGGACCACAGAAACTTCAAATAGTTAAATTAGTAAAAGAATTAACAGGATTAGGCCTGAAAGAAGCAAAGGCTCTGGTTGACGAAGCTCCAAAACCTATAAAAGAAGGAGTTACCAAAGATGAAGCAAACGCACTTAAAACTCAGTTAGAAGAAGCAGGTGCGGAAGTTGAACTTAAATAAGCAAAATATATTGCATAATTTTTAGGTTTAAAACCCTTAATGGGTTTTAAACCTTTCGTTGTTAATGTTTAGGTTCTTATTTAATAATTGCACAAATGACTGTTAATACAAAGCAAAGAGTAAATTTTTCAATAATTAAAAATCAATTGGAATATCCTGATTTTTTAGATGTTCAGATTAAATCATATGAAGAATTTTGTCAGTTAGACTCTACTGCAGAACAAAGAAAATCAGAAGGTTTATTTCAGGTTTTTCAGGAAAATTTTCCGATTACCGATACAAGAAACAATTTTGTGTTGGAATTTTTAGATTATTCGCTCGATCCTCCACGTTATAGTATTGAGCAATGTATCGAAAGAGGTTTAACTTATAGTGTTCCCCTTAAGGCAAAACTTAAGTTGTATTGTACAGATACAGATCATGAAGATTTTGAAACTTCGGTTCAGGATGTATGGCTAGGCACAATACCTTATATGACACCCTATGGAACATTTGTAATAAATGGCGCTGAAAGAGTAGTAGTTTCGCAGTTGCATAGATCACCGGGGGTTTTCTTCAGTCAATCTATTCATGCAAACGGAACAAAGCTTTATTCTGCTAGAATTATCCCTTTCAAAGGATCATGGATTGAATTTGCTACTGATATAAATTCTGTAATGTATGCTTACATTGACAGAAAGAAGAAATTACCTGTAACAACTCTTTTAAGAGCAATTGGATTCGAAAGCGATAAGGATATTTTAGAAATATTTGGTTTAGCTGACGAATTAAAAGTTTCTAAAACAGCTTTAAAAAAGGTTGTGGGAAGACGACTAGCAGCCAGAGTGTTGAAAACATGGATTGAAGACTTTGTTGATGAAGATACTGCAGAGGTAGTTTCGATTGAACGTAACGAAGTAATTATTGACCGTGAAACAATAATCGAAAATCATCATATTGATCAGATTGTTGACTCTGGAACAAAAACAATTTTGTTGCATAAAGAAAATCAAAACATTTCGGATTTTGCAATTATTTATAATACACTTCAAAAAGATCCTTGTAATTCAGAAAAAGAAGCAGTTGTACACATTTATAGGCAATTGAGAAACAGCGAACCACCGGATGAAGCTACTGCGCGTGATGTTATAGATAAATTATTTTTCTCCGATAAGAGATATGACTTAGGTGATGTAGGTCGTTATAGGATTAATCATAAACTAAATCTAAATATTTCGGAAGAAACTAAAGTATTGACTAAAGAAGATATCATTGCGATAATAAAATATCTTATCGAATTGATAAATTCAAAAGCAGATATTGACGACATTGACCATTTGAGTAATCGTAGAGTACGCACCGTTGGCGAACAACTTGCAAATCAATTTAGTGTTGGATTAGCTCGTATGGCTCGTACAATTCGTGAAAGAATGAATGTGCGTGACAACGAAGTTTTTCATCCTATTGATTTGATCAATTCAAAAACTTTGTCTTCAGTTATAAATTCATTTTTTGGAACAAATCAGCTGTCACAGTTTATGGATCAGATAAATCCATTGGCTGAGATTACACATAAGAGAAGACTTTCTGCTTTAGGTCCTGGCGGTTTGTCAAGAGAAAGAGCAGGTTTTGAAGTTCGAGATGTACATTATACTCACTATGGTAGATTATGCCCTATTGAAACACCCGAAGGTCCAAATATTGGTTTGATTTCTTCTTTGTGTGTTTATGCCAAAATAAGCAAATTGGGATTTATCGAAACACCATATAGAACTGTTGCAGAAGGACAGGTTAAGTTTAATGATGTAATTTATCTTAGTGCTGAAAACGAAGAATCAAAAGTAATTGCACAAGCAAATGCTAAATTAGATGACAAAGGAATTTTCACTTCACCAAAAGTGAGATCAAGAAATGAAGGTAATTACTTAATGATTGAGCCTGAGCAGATTGATTTGATGGATGTGGCTCCTAATCAAATTGCTTCTATTGCTGCTTCATTGATTCCTTTTCTTGAACATGATGATGCAAACCGTGCTTTGATGGGATCAAATATGATGCGTCAAGCAGTTCCATTATTAAAACCCGAAGCACCAATTATTGGTACAGGAATTGAACACATGGTCGCTCAGGATTCAAGAATACTGTTGGTGTCCGAAGGTAAAGGACTTGTTGAATATGTTGATGCAAATAAAATTGTCATCAGATATGATAGAAGTGAAGAAGAGAAATTTGTAAGTTTTAATGATGAAATTAAAACATACATAATACCGAAATTTGCTAAAACAAACCAAAATACATGTATAAATCTTAAACCTATTGTTAAAAAAGGTGATTTTGTTGAGAAAGGTACAATTCTAACTGAAGGTTATGGAACTGAAGATGGTGAATTAGCATTGGGTAGAAATCTTAAGGTTGCATTTATGCCTTGGAAGGGTTATAATTTTGAGGATGCAATTGTAATCAATGAAAGATTAGTTAGGGAAGACGTTTTTACGTCTATACATATTACTGATTATCAACTCGAAGTTCGTGAAACAAAGCGTGGTATGGAAGAGCTTACATCAGATATTCCGAATGTAAGTGAAATGGCAACAAAAGATCTTGACGAGAATGGTATTATCAGAATAGGTGCTTATGTAAAACCCGGTGATATACTAATTGGAAAAATTACTCCTAAAGGAGAAAGTGATCCATCACCGGAAGAAAAGCTTCTGAGAGCAATCTTCGGCGAAAAAGCCGGTGATGTTAAAGATGCATCTTTAAAAGCGTCTCCGTCAACAAATGGGGTAGTGATAGACAGAAAATTATTTTCGAGAACAATTAAAGATAAAAAGTGTAAAGCTCAAGATAAGATTTTACTTGAAAATATAGATTCAAAACAGAATGAAGAATCAGCAAAGCTTAAATCCATTCTTATTGAAAAATTGTTCGTTTTAGTTAATGGCAAAACTTCTCAAGGTGTTAAAGATAATTTCAATAATGAGATTATAACCAAGGGAACAAAGTTTACTCAGAAGTTATTGGTAGATTTGGATTATATAAATATTTGCCCAAATAGATGGACAACTGATAAGTCAAGAAATGATACTATTTCAAAGCTTTTATTTAATTACATGATTGAACAAAAGCAACTTGAAGGTAGATATCGTCGTAAAAAACTAGATATTACTATTGGAGATGAGTTGCCGGCAGGTATTATGCAGTTAGCTAAAGTTTACGTTGCTAGCAAACGTACTGTAAAAGTAGGTGATAAACTTGCAGGACGCCATGGTAACAAAGGTATTCTTGCCAAGATAGTTAGACAGGAAGATATGCCTTTCTTAGAAGACGGAACACCTGTAGATATAGTATTAAATCCTTTGGGCGTACCATCTCGTATGAATTTAGGACAAATTTATGAAACTGTTTTAGGTTGGGCAGGTAAAGTATTAGGGTGTAAATTTGCAACTCCTATTTTCGACGGTGCAAGTATAGAACAAATTAATGATTATACCGATAAAGCCGGAGTTCCACGTTATGGTAAAACTTATCTTTATGACGGTGGAACAGGCAGACCTTTTGATCAACCTGCAACGGTGGGTGTAATATATATGCTTAAACTGGGACATATGGTTGAGGATAAAATGCATGCTCGTTCTATTGGTCCTTATTCATTAATTACACAGCAACCTTTAGGCGGTAAAGCTCAGTTTGGTGGACAGCGTTTCGGTGAAATGGAAGTTTGGGCTTTGGAAGCTTTTGGTGCTGCTAATATACTTCAGGAAATTTTAACTGTAAAATCAGATGATGTAATGGGGCGTGCTAAGACATACGAAAGTATTGTTAAGGGTGAACAAATGCCTGAACCAGGAATCCCTGAATCTCTTAATGTCTTGTTACATGAATTAAGAGGATTGTGTCTGAGAGTGGATCTTGATTAAAATAATAAAATTAAATAGCTCATAATATGGCTTTTAGAAAAGATAATAAGGTAAAGAACAATTTTTCACAGATTACGATAAGTTTGGCTTCTCCTGAAGAAATTCAAGAGATGTCGAGCGGAGAAGTAACTAAACCGGAAACAATTAATTACCGCACATATAAACCTGAAAGA
The DNA here is from genome assembly GCA_029558535.1 of Bacteroidota bacterium. GTDB lineage: Bacteria > Bacteroidota > Bacteroidia > Bacteroidales > ML635J-15 > Bact-19. Next base: position 30,839 of record JAKQEK010000040.1, read on the forward strand.
GATGGTTTGTTTTGTGAAAGAATCTTTGGTCCGGTTAAAGATTATGAATGTCATTGCGGTAAATACAAGAGAATTAGATATAAGGGAATTGTATGTGACAGATGCGGGGTGGAAGTTACTGAGAAAAAAGTAAGACGTGAAAGAACGGGACACATTAAATTGGAAGTTCCGGTTGCTCATATCTGGTATTTTAAAACACTACCCAATAAAATTGGTTATTTATTAGGATTACCGGGAAAGAAACTTGATTCAATAATTTATTATGAAAGATATATTGTTATACAGCCCGGTGTAAAAGCGATTGATGGTATTCAGGAACAGGACTTTTTAACTGAAGACGAATATCTCGAAATAATGGATACGCTTCCACGCGAAAATCAAATGCTTGAAGATAGTGATCCTAATAAATTTATCGCAAAAATGGGAGCTGAAGCAATATACGACATGCTTCAGAGAATAGATTTGGATACTTTGTCATATGATTTGCGTGACAAAGCAGGAAAAGAAACTTCACAACAGCGTAAAAGCGAAGCTTTAAAAAGATTAAGTGTTGTTGAGTCGTTCAGATTGTCTCAGGATAAAAATAAACCTGAATGGATGATTGTGAAAATCGTTCCGGTTATTCCTCCTGAACTGCGCCCGCTTGTTCCTCTGGATGGTGGACGTTTTGCTACATCTGACCTTAATGATTTATATCGAAGGGTAATAATAAGAAACAATCGTTTAAAAAGATTGCTTGAAATTAAGGCTCCTGAAGTTATTCTTAGAAATGAAAAACGTATGCTTCAGGAAGCGGTTGATTCATTATTCGACAATTCAAGGAAATCAAATGCTGTAAAAACTGATGCAAATCGTCCGCTAAAGTCATTAAGTGATAGTTTAAAAGGTAAACAAGGACGTTTTCGTCAGAATTTGCTTGGTAAACGCGTTGACTTTTCGGCTCGTTCTGTTATTGTTGTTGGACCTGAACTTAGAATGCACGAATGTGGTATTCCAAAAGATATGGCAGCCGAACTCTATAAGCCATTTATAATTAGGAAGCTAACCGAAAGGGGTATTGTAAAGACTGTTAAATCAGCTAAAAAAATTGTTGAAAGAAAAGATCCTGTAATATGGGATATTTTAGAAAATGTAATGAAAGGACATCCTGTATTACTTAACAGAGCTCCTACATTGCACCGTTTAGGTATTCAGGCATTTCAACCAAAGTTGATAGAGGGAAAGGCTATACAATTACATCCACTTGTATGTACTGCGTTTAATGCCGACTTTGACGGAGACCAAATGGCTGTACATCTTCCTTTAGGAAATGCTGCCATACTTGAAGCACAGATATTAATGCTCGCTTCACACAATATATTAAATCCTGCTAATGGTGCTCCTATCACAGTTCCATCACAAGACATGGTTCTTGGTTTATACTATATGACCAAAGAACGTCGCGGAGTTATGGGTGAAGGAAAAGTATATTATTCTCCCGAAGAAGTTATTATCGCTCATAATGAAAATAAATTGGATCTTCATGCTATTATTAAAGTAAGAACTGAGGATTTGAATGAAAGTGGTGAGGTCGTTACAAAAATGATTGAAACCACAGCCGGTAGAGTATTGTTTAATAGAATTGTACCTATTGAATATGGTTATATCAATGAGCTTTTAACCAAAAAGTCTTTGAGAGATATAATTGGAAATATGGTTAATAAGTGTGGAACTGCTGTAACTGCAAAGTTCTTGGATGATATCAAAGATTTGGGATATTATAATGCTTTTATCGGCGGGTTATCATTTAATCTTGATAATGTTATTGTGCCAGAAGAAAAGCAGGAGCTAATTGATGAAGGTTACGAACAAGTTGATGAAATCAATTTTAATTATGTAAATGGTTTTATTACTGATAACGAAAGATACAATCAGGTAATTGACGTTTGGACTAATATCAATGCACGTCTGAGTATTGAGGTAATGAGAAAGCTTTCTACTGACAATCAGGGATTTAATGCAGTTTATATGATGCTTGATTCCGGAGCTAGAGGGTCTAAGGAACAGATTAGTCAGTTATGTGGTATGAGGGGTTTGATGGCAAAACCACAAAAGTCAGGTGTTGCTACAAGTGAGATTATTGAAAACCCGATTTTGGCTAACTTTAAAGAAGGTCTGTCGATTCTAGAATATTTTATATCAACTCACGGTGCTCGTAAAGGTTTGGCCGATACAGCTCTAAAGACTGCTGATGCCGGATATCTGACCAGACGTTTGGTTGACGTTGCTCAGGATGTTGTTATTACAGAAGAAGATTGTGGAACATTAAGGGGATTGATTGCTACAGAGCTTAAGAAGAATGATGAAGAAGTAATAGAATCTCTGTATGAGCGCATTTTAGGTCGTACAAGTGTTCATGATATTTATCATCCACAGACTGAGGAACTAATTGTTGCCTCCGGAGAGGAAATTACAGAGGAAATTGCAAAAGTAATCGAAGATTCTCCAATTGAAAAGGTTGAAATACGTTCGGTATTGACTTGTGAATCAAGAAAAGGTGTTTGTGCTAAATGTTATGGACGTAATCTTGCAACACGTAAGATGGTGCAAAAAGGAGAAGCCGTTGGCGTTATTGCAGCGCAATCGATTGGAGAGCCGGGGACACAGCTTACTCTTCGTACATTCCACATGGGAGGTGTTGCAGGTAATATTGCAGGAGAATCTGCTATTACTGCTAAATATGATGGTATTCTTGAAATAGATGAATTAAGGACTGTTTCTCACGAAGAATCTGATGGGAAATTTGTTGATATTGTTGTAACTCGTATGGCAGAGTTAAAAATATTAGATGCAAAAACCAGAATTCCACTGGTAAATAAATCATTACCTTATGGTTCAAAATTATATTTCAAGAATGGAGACACTGTTAAAAAGGGTGATAAAATTTGTGAATGGGATTTATATAATATTGTAATAGTTAGTGAGTTTTCGGGTAAGCTAATGTTTGAAGATGTAATTGAAGGCATTAACTTTAAAGAAGAATTAGCTGCACAAACAGGCTTTACTGAAAAGATTATTATAGAAACAAAAGATAAATCAAAAATTCCGGTTGCTAACATTGTTGGAAAAAATAAAGAAATTTTAGCAGTGTACAATTTACCTGTAGGTGCTCGTTTGGTAAAAAATGAAAAGGATGAGATTAAGGCAGGAGATATCTTGATTAAAATGCCAAGAATTGTTGGTAAGGGTGGTGATATTACCGGTGGATTACCTCGTGTTACCGAGCTGTTTGAGGCGCGTAATCCTTCAAATCCCGCAGTAGTATCAGAAATTGATGGTGAAGTTTCTTACGGTAAAATTAAAAGAGGTAACCGTGAAATAGAGATTAAATCTAAAGAAGGCGACACAAAGAAATATCTTGTACCACTTTCTAAACAGATTCTTGTTCAACCTAACGATTATATTAAAGCGGGAACAGCTCTTATTGATGGTGCGATAACACCAAGTGACATACTTTCTATCAAAGGCCCTACTGAAGTTCAAGAATATCTTGTTAATGAAATTCAAGATGTATATCGTTTGCAAGGTGTGAAAATCAATGACAAACACTTTGAGACTATTGTTCGTCAAATGATGAGAAAGGTTGTTGTTGAAGAGCCCGGAGATACTCAATTTCTTGAGAAACAAATTGTAGACAAATGGGATTTTAGAGAAGAAAATGATAGGGTTTTTGATAAAAAAGTGGTAGTTGACGCAGGTGATTCAACCAGCTTTATGCCGGGACAGATGATTTCATATCGCAGATTGAGAGATGAAAATTCTATGTTGAAAAGAAAAGATATGAAACTAGTGGAAGTTAGAGACGCACTACCTGCTACTTCTAGTCAGATATTGCAAGGTATAACCAGAGCAGCTCTTCAAACTAATAGTTTTATGTCTGCTGCATCATTCCAGGAAACGACTAAAGTTCTTAACGAAGCTGCAATCAGAGCAAAAGTAGATGGTTTAGAAGGTTTGAAAGAAAATGTTATAGTTGGACATTTAATTCCCGCAGGTACAGGACAACCTGAGTTTAAAAATATCAGAGTTGCTCCAAAAGATGTTATGGAAAAATTAAATGTTTCTGAAGAATTAGAAACCGAAATTAAATACGAATAATATGGACGAAAAGAATAAACAAAATCAAATAAATATTGAGCTTAATGAAGAAGTAGGACAGGGTATATATGCGAATCTTGCTGTAATTACTCATTCGTCTTCTGAATTTGTTCTTGATTTTGTGAGAATTATGCCCGGCTTACCTAAGGCAAAAGTTCAGTCTCGAATTATTCTTACACCGGAACACGCGAAGAGATTATTAGGGGCTTTGCAGGATAATATTTCAAAATATGAATCCATTAATGGTGTAATTAAAAACTCTCCGAATAAACCGGGAAATCCAATTCCCATGAATTTCGGAGGCCCAACAGCACAGGCTTAAGTTTTATTGATAATTAAACAGAATAAAAGGGAGGAAATCTTAATACTGATTTTCTTCTTTTTATTTTTTTTATGTAAGTTTGTATAATGTTAATGCGATGCATAATATTGATTTTTCTGGTTTGCACAATTCTTTTGCAGTCTTGCTTTAAAGTTGAGCCATATTCACCTATTCCTTCAGTAGAGTTTTTAAGTTTTAATGTGGTGGATACAACAGATTTACTGGGAAATAGAGTAATTAACGGTACTTTGCATTTTTATTTTGTTGATGGAGATGGCGATATTGGGTTTGATACAGTTAGTCCAAGACAGAATACGATTTTTCTCGAAAAGTTTAAGGTTGTGAATGGGAATGAATCTAAAATAGATTTGATAGTTCCTTTAAATTATTTTGTACCTAAATTTTCGAATTCATCAAACAGAAAAACATTAAAAGGCGAAATGATAATAAATGATCTAAATGAAAACTACCCACTAGAATATGATACTATTATTTATAAATTTCACATTGTTGACCGCGCCGGGAATTCTAGTAATATCGAAACTACAGGGTATATAAAGTTAAAATAGTAATTACCTGTTCTCATTTATCCTTAAATTTTAAAAAGTAGTCTTTGGTAAATTCCTCATTTATGGAATGATATAATTTAATTGTTAATTCAGTTTTTAAACGAATTTGAGGATAGCTTTCATATATTTCCCAAAATTGAGGGTGGGGGCAAAATAAGTTTTCGGCAATACTGTTGAAGTCGTTTTCTACTCCTGACATGGCATATTGATGCAAAAATCCTTGTTCATGATAAATTTCCTCAAAAATAAGGCTGGCTTGATCTTCATAAATAGCTTGCACTCCACCATTTCCATAAACAAAATCATCATTGTTTACACTTTCCCATTTTGTGTTAAAGAATAAATCTGAACTATTCCTTAACAATATGCTTGAAAATTCATGATGGAATGTTTGCTCCAGATAGAAGTCGGTATACCCCTCGTCCTCTCCTCTATTTGTAAGATAAACAATGTCGTTTGAATTTGTTCCGCCATATGGCACATTATAAAATTTCAGAAACTTTAATACATAAATCTTTGTAAGATTTTCTTTAATAACTGATATCGGATATTTTGAAAGAGCTATCTTTAGAATATTTCCACTGCGTCTACGCTCCGAAACGCTTAACGATGAGGCTTCTCCATTTATTTCACCCTCTGTCCAAGATTCAGGAAACATATCGTCATCTGTCACGAAAAGGATTTCTATTCCTGTTCTTAAATCAGTTATGCCTGTCTGCGCATTAGTATAATGAGTCAGAGTTATAGTTATTATCGTTAATATTAAAAATGCATTTTTCATATAGTTTGTTATTTATAATTTACAGTTCCATTCGTCATAAAACTGATTTAGATATAATTCGAGGAAATGGTGTCTTTCTTGAGCAATTTGTTTTGCTGTTTCTGTATTCATTTTGTCTTTTAATAATAGTAATTTTTCATAAAAATGATTGATAGTGGGAGCAGTACTTTTTTTATATTCTTCAGTCGTTAAATTTGTAATTGGAGGAATCTGAGGATTGTAAAATAATCGTTTATTGTAACCTCCATAACTAAAAGCTCTGGCAATACCAATTGCCCCTATCGCATCAAGTCGATCGGCATCTTGCACTATCTTAAATTCAATAGAGTTAAGTTTATTGTTTTTTACTTCTGTTCTGAACGAAATATTTTTAATTATATCAATAACCTGATTTTTTGTTTGACTGTCAATATTGTTTTTATTCAAAAATTCAAAAGCTTTTTGAGGTCCAATATTTTCGTTTCCATCATAAAACTTTGAGTCTGCAATATCATGAAGCAAAGATGATAATTCAATTGTAAATTTGTCTCCACCTTCTTTTTCTGCAATTTTTAGAGCCATGTTTTTTACACGGATGGCATGCCACCAGTCATGTCCGGATTCTGCAAGCTTTAATTCTTCTTTAACAAAATTAGACGCATCGTTTATAATTATTTGTTTATAATCCATTATAGTTTGTTTGTAAAAACAAATTTAACAAATTAAAATTTATCTTAACTTAGCAGTTAAATAATTTTAAATGATTGATCCTGTAACTATAGATAGAATAATTGATTCAGCCCAGATTGTTGATGTTATTCAGGATTTTGTTTCACTTAAAAGGAGAGGTGCAAATTTTTTAGGGCTTTGTCCTTTTCATAATGAAAAAACTCCGTCTTTTACTGTAAGCCCGTCTAAAGGTATTTTTAAGTGTTTTGGTTGTGGCAAAGGAGGAAATGCAGTCAATTTTATAATGGAGCATGAACATTTGTCCTACCCCGAAGCCCTAAAATATCTTGCCAGAAAATATGGAATTGAAATAGAAGAAAAGGTACTGAGTGATGAGGAAAAACAACTTGGTAACGAGAGAGAAAGCCTTATTATCATTAATGAATATGCTACTAAGTATTTTACAAATTCATTGTTGAATACAGAAGAGGGAATTGCAGTAGGATTAAGCTATTTCAGGGAGAGAGGTTTTAATGATAAAATCATTGATGAATTTAAATTGGGATACAGCCCCGAGCAACGTGATGCTTTTACCGAAAATGCTTTGAGGAATGGTTATAAAAAGGAATTTCTTGAGAAAAGCGGATTAAGTATTTTTAAAGAGAACTTTCAGGCTGATAGATTTGCAGGGAGAGTAATGTTTCCAATATTGTCTTTGTCAGGTCAAGTTATTGGTTTTGGCGGAAGAATTTTAAAAACTGATGTTAAAACAGCGAAATATCTGAATTCTCCTGAGTCTGCCGTATATAATAAAAGCAAGGTATTGTACGGGTTATTTCAGGCTAAACAAGAAATAATAAAACAGCAGAAGTGTTATCTTGTCGAAGGATATACAGATGTTATTTCGTTATTTATGTCCGAAATACGAAATGTTGTTGCTTCTTCAGGTACCTCTTTGACCGAAGATCAGATAAGAATGATTCATCGCTTTACCGAGGACGTTACCATTCTTTATGATGGTGATGCGGCCGGAATAAAAGCCTCTCTGAGAGGAATAGACATGATTTTGGAACAAGGTCTTAATGTCAGGATAGTTTTATTTCCTGATGGCGAAGATCCTGATTCATATTCAAAAAAACATGGAAGCTCCGGTACTATCAACTATATAAAATCAAATGAACAGGATTTTATTTCTTTTAAAACCAAATTGCTTAATGATGAGGCTAAAAGTGATCCGATTAAAAGGTCTTCTTTGATTACTGATATTGTTAAATCAATTTCAATGATTGATGATAATATAAAACAGTCTGTATATATTCAAGAGTGTAGTAAAATCCTGGATATTAGCGAGACGGTTTTGTATTCCGAAATAGTTAAAATAAGAAGGAAGAAGATAGAGGAAAGTAACAAACAACAAAATAGGAGCATATTACCAATAAGTGCAAAAATAATTCCTGCAGTTCCTGGTTTTATTGATCGTATTTATTATGAGGTGCAAGAACACGAGATAATTAGAATTCTTTTACTGTATGGTAATTCAGTAGTTGGTTTCGAAGATCGTGAGAAAAACATTAAGTACGAAATAAGTGTTGCAGATTACATTATTGACCAATTGAGAAATGATGAACTTGAAATGAAGAATGTTCTCAATCAAAAAATATTTATGCTGGCAGAGGGTTTAATAAAACAGGGAAAACAAATAGAAACGGACTATTTTATTAAACATCCGGATCCCGAAATAAGCCAACTTTCGGCTGATTTATGTTCTACCAAACATCAACTAAGTCCAATTTGGGAAAAGAGAGGTGCTCCACTTCTGCGAGAGGAAAAGAAACTGCCTGAAATTCTGGAAGATCTTTTTATTAAATATAAGCTCAATATAACCAATGAAGCCAAAAAGAAGTTAAATGAGAAACTTAAATTGGCAAAAAAGGAGAATAATCAGGAAGTTATTGATGAAATAATGCAAAGGATAAAGAAAATATCCGGAATAATTGGAATATTATCAAATATGCAGGGCAGAGTAGTCTTATAACTATATACATATTAAAGACACAAAGATTATCTTTTAATAGTTACGTGTCCTGTTATTGGAGTACTACCATCATTTAAATCTATTGTGTACCAATATGTATCACTAGGAAGTGGAGCACCCAAATAATGACCATTCCAACCGTATTCGTTAGCATATAAAATCCCAAGCTTTTTACCAAACCTATCGTAGATAAAAACTTCAGCCTCGGTATATTGGTATAATCCTTCAATTACCCAAATGTCATTATATCCATCTCCGTTTGGAGTGAAGTATGAAGGAATAATCAGTATCTGATCTAGGAAAACTTCTGTTGTAACAATGCAATAATTATCATCTCTAACCCAAATAGTATAAGTGTCTGACGGTAAATTCCCGATAGAATTGGATTGTTGCCATGTGTCACCATTGTGGGAATAATTATAAGGAGGAGTCCCGCCTGTGGCATTTACTATAATTGTTCCAACAGTTGTTGAAGTAGAAACAATTTCCGGATAAGGTGCGTACGCAATGTACAATGATGAAGATTCAGTACAGCCGTGACTGTCGGTTACGGAAAGACTGTAAAATCCTGCTTCAGTTATGGTAATTTGGCTATTTGTTGCTCCGGTATTCCATTCATAATGAGCATAATCATTTAATGGAGATAAAACATATACATCTCCTTCACATAAAGTTGTATCATGACCCAGGAATGGGTCGGCAATTACATAATTGTGAATAAATACAGAATTTGAGAATGTACATTGATTATTATCTGTGACGGTAATAATATATTGTCCAGGATAAAGATTATTTAAAGCTAGCGAAATTGTATCACCTGTGGACCATATGAAGTTATATGGCATTGTACCCCCTGATATGCTTGCATCAATACTGCCTAAATTATCTTCTGTGCAAAGAACATCAGTCGGATTAAAATCAACACTTATCTGATCCGGTTGATATAAGTAATATTCAGAAGAACCCGTACAACCCCAATCATCAGTTATTGTTAAAATATAATTTCCAGAAACGATTTCGTCTATGATTTTTACAGTTTCGCCATTTGACCATAGAAATTCTATTGGATCATCTCCGTTGGGAGAATCAGCAGATAAAGTGCCATCATTATATCCAAAACAAGTGATAGGATGCTCTTCAACAATAATAACTGCAATACTGCCTTGCATATCAACGTGAGCTGTTATTGTAGCTGAACAGCCGGCAATGTCCCAAACGGCAACGTTATAATCGCCTGACAAAAGATTATCCAAATGATCTTCATGGCTGCCATCTGACCATTCATATGTATAACCGCCATTACCTCCTGACACAACAGTTGTTAATGAACCTAGTGTGTTTCCGCATACTAATGGAGTACTTGAATAGTCAAGAACAAGTTGATCCGGTTGAGAGATGGTTACAAGATCTGTAATAGTACAAGAATTGTCGTCAGTAACAGTAACAGTATATATTCCTGCCGGAATATTTAACAATTCCGATGTTGTACTTTGATTAACATCATCCCACAAATATGAATATCCTTCAGTAGCTGGAGTTCCTCCTGTAACAACAACTGATATTGATCCATTTTCATCACCAAAGCAAATAACATTACTAAAAGTATGACTTATTGCCAAAGCTTCTGGTTCAGTTATTTCTAAACTTGTGATTGCTGTACACCAATTTATATCTGACACAGTAACATTCCATAATCCTGCAGGCAATTGTGAAGAAGTTTCGGTTGTTGTACTTACCGGGTCATCCCACTGATATAAATATTCGGGAGTTCCGCCACTAACTATAATATTTGCACTTCCGTCATTAAATCCGTTACAACTTACATGATTATTTATCGTTGCTGAAATAATCAATTCACCCGGTTCAATAAGATTGATTCCTGCAAATGCTTGACAATTATTATCGTCTGTAACAGTTACAGAATAATATCCAGCCATAAGGTTTTCAACTCCGGAGGTTGTTTGGCTTCCTGTATTTTCAGTCCAAATAAATGAATAAGGAACAGTTCCTCCTGAAACTTCTGCATTTAGAGCGCCGTCAGACATTGAGTAACAACTGATAGGTTGACCGTTATAATCTGAAGTTATCATAATATCAACTTGCAGTAATTCTGGTTCTGTTAAATCAATGTTTTCCTGATGAGTACATAAATGTGAATCTGTAATAACTATGTCGTAATTTTCCCCATTCAAATTAAAGAGAGTTATATCTGATAAAGAGGTCGTCATAGATGATATCTCCCAATCAACAAAATATGGCGGCGTCCCATCGGGTATATGTATTCCTATTTCTCCATCAGAATAACCATAACAAGTTGGATTAAAAGTGTATGATATGGAAAACTCAGGCGTTGGGAAAACTGTTATTTCAAATGAACAAGACCCAATATAATTATTTATATTCTGCCATTCGTAGTCCACACTATAAGTTCCGGCACCAATAGATGGATCAAAATAGTATGACCCAAAATTTTCTGAAATACCCGGTCCTGAAAATACACCTCCCGTTGGGGATTCTCCTGTGCCAGTAATTAATTGCAATCCAGTATTGGAACAGAATTCGAGTTTATTTGGACAAATAATCGTTGGGAAAACAATTTCGACTTGTGTACTACAAGAATTTACATTGCCACAAATATCAGTAATTGTCCAAATTATATTTGAAATTCCGATATTGAAAATGCCACTGGCATCATTACCTGTTCCATTACGATTAGTAGCTCCTGTAATTGTCCAAACAATATCAAGAGTCCCGCTGCAGTTGTCAAAAGCTATCAGATTTGGAATTGTATAAACATCTCCGGGCATTGCATCAAAACTTTGATTATCGGGACAAATAATTGTAATGACGGGGTCATCAATATAATAAATGTATTTCCAATTTGTGGTATTCCCAGAACAATCTGTATAGCTATAATAGTATGTTCTTGTTCCTGCACAAACTAATGGGCTGGGACTATCAATAATACTGTCTGATACTGCTATTAGTAAATTTCCGCATTGGTCAGTAACTATGGGAGTAGTTGGAGCAACAGCGTCAGCAAGGCACTCAACAGTAGAAAATTCATCAGCAGACACAATTGGAGCAGTACTTAAATCAATCGTATAAACGTATTCCCAGTAAGAGACATTACCTGCACAGTCGGTATAAGAATAAATATAAGTTCTGGTACCTTCACAATCAATAGGATCGGGACTATCAGTCATTGATTCAAGAACCGGTGAAATGGTATTTCCGCATTGGTCAGTAACTATGGGAGTAGTTGGAGCAACAGCGTGAGCAAGGCACTCAACGGTTGAAAATTCGTCAGCAGAAACAATTGGAGCAGTACTTAAATCAATAGTATAAACATATTCCCAGTAAGAGACATTACTTGCACAGTCGGTATAAGAATAAATGTAGGTTCTGGTACCTTCGCAATCAATAGGATCGGGACTGTCAGTCATTGATTCAAGAACCGGTAAAATATTATTCCCGCATTGGTCAGTAACGATTGGAGTAGTTGGAGCAACAGCGTCAGCAAGGCACTCAACAGTAGAAAATTCATCAGCAGATACAATTGGATCAGTACTTAAATCAATAGTATAAACGTATTCCCAGTAAGA
>JAKQEK010000042.1 GCA_029558535.1 Bacteroidota bacterium
TTGCTTTCTTCGTTGCTGCCAGAGTGTTCAAAACACCGGTTTGTCAGGAAACACATTCCACCGATCTATACATTTTGGGCGGACAATGCTACCCTAACGGTTACGTGTATGAAACGTTGGGGATTGCGGGCTTCGTACCTATCAACCGATACAAACGCCGATGCGGGGCAGAATGCTTGACTTAACCGCCTAAACCCCAATGTTTTATACACAATGTTGTATGCTGGCTGTTCTGTTTCTAAAAGTCTTTTTTGAGTTATTCAAATTATCGTTTCGTTATATTATTTGGGTTGAAATCCACATTCGGTAATAGTCGGTTTTGCATTTTCGGACTGTAACCACTTGTATAATTTGTAAGCCATTGAATTATGGTCTAAATCAGAACGGATTGCAACATGTACTTTTGATATAAAAGGGTAACTTTCGTTTTTAATAGTGTTTTCATCAGGAAAAATGTTGTTGACAGATATTTTTGGCACTTCGCTGTCAGGCACCCGCGCTTGTAAATTTTTGTAGTTATTGAAAGTATAGCAGATAGCATCCTCGTTGTGTGAAATTTCACCAAAAACCTGCGACATTCCGCCTATTGCGCTTTCCGGAAAATCAGCCGGTTCTAAACCGTCCATTACTAACTCCCTCAGCACCTCCTCGCTGCCCGAATTGCGGGGACGCGTAAATACTTTCATACTTGCGTTTTTACCACCCACCTGCGACCAATTGGTTATTTCGCCTGTATATATTTTCTGAACTTGATTGATCGTCAGCGATTTTACAGGATTATTCTTGTTAACAACAAAAACAAAAGCGTCTAACGCAATGGGTGTTTCAATCAGCGTAACTCCTACAGCATCGGCATGGACTTTTTCGTCTGGCGAGATAGTTCTGTGTGTGAGGATAATATCAGCCTCTCCGTCAATCAGATTCATAAATGCACCATGCGTTTTTGAACTTTTCACACGTTCGCCAAAAAAGTTTTTATATTGTTCGGGAATTTCATCATATACAGGCTGTAAAGTCCATTCGGTAACAACTGCTGGTTCCATCCATACATAATGTAATCCTAACAGTTTGCACGCAACCATTACATTCAGTACGCTTGAAGAAGTGGAGCCATCTACTTTCGGATAGTTTTCGAACGAAATGTTTTCTATACCAATAAAATTTTCATTTTCCGGTTCTTCTTTGTTGCAACTTGTGCAAATAATTATTGCAGACAGAACTAGAACTGTAATAAAATTTGATTTATTCATATAAGTAGTATTTAATTGTTTGAAAAATAGTTTACTATTCATTTAGATACGTGTTTCAAAAAGGTAGAATTCTATGTTTTTAAGTTACGCATTGTCCTTTTTGTCAGCTTGCATACAACGGCCCGGCAATAAAATTAGTAGGTGTTACCTGACGCGGCACCGGGTACCAATCCCGGTACTTTAGCCAGAAATTTGTCACGGTGCAAGGAAGGTATGGCGCAAGTTTTGCCGTCCAGGTACAAAGTTGGTTTAGCATTACGCGTGTCGCGGTACAAAGTTGATGCGAACAATATATTAGTCAAGGTATACAATTTTAATGCGTTGCAGTGGCGCGGTCCGCGTTTATCCCCGGTTACAAAGCTGTCTTAGGTGCAGGAGTAAAAGCAAAACTTGTGACAAACCTATTAATTTTATTGTCCGTGTTAGAAACAGGGATTTTTTAATCTTGAATTTTAATAAGATATTTTGCGATTCTTTCAACTTCATTCTCGGTGAAGATTGGTTCAAAATAAGTCAAGTATTTATTAAGTTCTCTTAATGATTTCACTTTTACATATTTGAAGTCTGCATTCGGTTTTTCATTTATCATGACTATAATATTTTTTATTGGAATTTGTTTGTCTCCCCAATGGTGTTCTGTCAATTTATCCCAAGAATCATTTAATATTATGAACATAGCATAACTTGTCCTGGTTATTTGTTCCACGGGAGATCTTAAATCCAATGATTCAACAGATTTTTTGCTCCAATTTTTTGTTTCTAGTATATATACCCCAGATTTTGAAATTAAAAGATGATCGATTTGAATTGAATATATTCTATCGTTCTTATTTCGGTTATATATCGGTCGACCAAATCTTAGGTTATAGTCATTTATCAGAATATAATCATCGGGCAATTTCTCTATTTCTTTTACTACCAAACTCTCTCCAACCGCACCTGCTATTAGTGGGTGCAAATCTTCAATCGATCTTTTTACATTGTTCAGTTTTTGAATCTCGGGTAAGCTTCGCTTATTAATGATTAGTTCAAGGTTTTCATTAATATACTTGAGTTGATTTTCGTCATTCTCGATTTTTTCCTGAATGTTCTTGATGGCCTTTGAAATAATCAGAGGCGTATTCGAACTATAATAGTTCAATAATTCTTTTTGTTTCTTAAGTCTAAAACTATATAAGATCTTGCTAATAAAGCCTTTATTAACTTTTGCTGTAAGATTATCGACGTTAATTCTGATAGTGTCAATTATAACTTCTGTTTCAATTAGTGTTTTGCTTTTAGTTCTTTCACATATATCTTGGTTCTCTTTTATTCTGAGGTTTAAATCCTTGATTTCATTTTTCAATATTTCTTTTTGAGTGTTTATTATTGCTTCTTTTTCGTGTTGGAAATTATTTAAGAAATCATTTATCTCTTTAATAGATTTAAACCTATGAATGCCACAAGATTCTAATTCATATTTTAATTTTTTCAATGATTCAATCTGACCATGTATTTGAGCCATAAAATGTGATCTAGTTATTTGTCAGGGTATTGTAAATATGCAATTTTTATTTCAATCGAGTTTTTTAAAGGACGAGTGCCACCTTGTTTCTAACGTTCGGCGGTAAGTGCCGTGCGGGTTGAAGGTACCTGGCTTTCTGTTATTTCCATAACACTTAAAAAGTCAAAAAATTGTTTTATAAAACAAATTCCAGCATGGCATTTACCGGCCTGTTAGGGGGCGTTGATAGCGGGGGCAGTGGGGGCGGGCACTTGCAGATCGCGCTCATGGGCCGGTTTTGTATATTTTTTTACGATACAAAACCGCGGGATTGCAATATGCAAGTGCCCTGAGCACGGGCCGCGGGAGCCCATCTTGTTTTTATTTTCATTCGTTGCTGGTATATTCTGGAAGAAAACATCGGCCACCTGGCAACAAATCTTACATAATAGGGCGTGGTTGTTAGCTCGGGCAGCCGGGAGAGGCACTTGCAGATCGCTCTCATGAACCGGTTTTGTAAATTTCTTAAAAACAAAACCGCCGAATGCCATATGCAAGTGCCGGGAGCGGTGGCCGCGGGAGCCCTTTTTATTTTAATCCAGGCGCTGATATATTCTGGAAGAAAGCATCGGCCACCTGGCAACAAATCTTACATAAGAGGGCGGACAATGCTACCCTAACGGTCGGCGGTATGGGGCGTGGCGGCTAAAAGGCAGCTTTCCTTTCGAGTTATACAAAATTATCTTAAGTTCACAAAACTTCAACTGGTGCCGAGAACAGCTATGACCTATACCGCATGTTAGGCAAAGTACTTATTTACTGAATCTTAATCCAACTGAAAAATCAATCCGATTTAAGCTTTCATACTCTCCTTTTTCTAATTTAATTGTTTCTGTCTTTGTTCCATCATTCCAGTCATATTCAAACAAAGTTCCCGTCAAAAATGAAATCTGAAATCCTAACGATAAATTTTCTGACAATCCAATATCGTATCCAATATCAAAGGATAATCCCATTGTACTACCAGACATTTTATACTTGTCGATTATAACTTTATCGTTTGAATAGCCCATATAACCTAATGACACGTTCATAAGAAAGGCATTGCTTTTATTATGATTTAAGAGTCTTGTTGAAAATGTTGGTCCAATAAACGAAATTGTTAAATCATCGCTCATTTTACCATATGTTCTATTGCCATTAATATCTTCGACATAGATGTTATCCATACTATTTGAGGATTTGAATAAATAGTACTTAATTCCAAAACCTAGCGGTTCAGTAAAGTAATAAGTTAAATCACCACCAAAATGATAACCGGATTTTAATTCTTTTATATAATTCTTAAAATCACTTGGAACACTTTCGGCAACTTTAGCTGTTTGGTAACTAAATCCACCATTAATTGCAATTCTAAAATGTTGATAATTTTCATAACCAACAACTTTATCTTTTGGCACTTCACTAGTTTGAAAATAATTAAATTGATGGGTTTGAATACCTGATATAGGTAGCAAAGTACTTCTAATCTCGTCTTTGTGTTTAAAAGTGAAATAGATAATATCGGTTTTTACTTTTGTTATTTTACAATTAATCGAATCTCCCTCATTTGTAACTATTAAATCCTGAGAGCAAATCGAACTAGATATGAAAATTAAAAGAGCAATAATGAATATATTTTTCATTGATTTTTAGCTTTAAAAGATTCAAACTCAGCTTTCCCTGTTTTACTATCAATTAATTCAAGTTTAGGGTGACCGACAAAAGCTCCCATTGTAATTCCACAACGCAGATAATAAGTTTTCCCAATTTTAACATCAATTGGCACTTCTGATTTTGCTTCTGTCCTAGCCCATAGAGTATTTAGTCCGTCTTTTTTTATGTAGATTGTAGTTTTAAAGTTATTTTTAACTCGACAAATTACAGAATCTCCAAGATATAAATCATAGCCGACCAATGCACCAGCACCGCTGTATCTATAAACGTTAAGAACTGCATAATCAACATCTAATAACACCTCTTCCTCTGTTTTTAGTGTAAAGTTCTCAATATTTTCAACTTTTAATATCTTGGCAGCAATTCTGTGGCATGTACTTCCCATTGCAGTTGGTGGTTTATGCTCAATAATTTTAATTGCGTTTCCTCCTGCTTTTCGGGCTTCAAGTTTCGCTTTGTCGATAACAATGTCATAACCGCATTTTGTACTAAATCCTGTATCACCAATTTTAACTTGACCCAAAACTTCTGCATTGTCAGGTTCCGTTTGGTCTAATCCAATTACAACAATCTCTTGTTTATAATCTAATGGCGGATAAGTTCTACTAATACTTGTCGAAATTTTCGGGTTGCACGAACTGAAAAGAATCAGTGCCGAAATAATCAATAATCCATGTAATTTTTTCATTGTCTGTTAAATATTAATCTATTTGTTATCATTAAGTTTTATGTTTGCAATACGGTCTTTTTGTATTTTGCCTAACGTTCGGCGGTAAGTGCCGTGCGGGTTGAAGGTACCTGGCTTTCTGTTATTTCCATAACACTTAAAAAGTCAAAAAATTGTCTTATAAAACAAATTCCAGCATGGCATTTACCGGCCTGTTAGGGGGCGTTGATAGCCGGGGCAGTGGGGGCGGGCACTTGCAGATCGCGCTCATGGACCGGTTTTGTATATTTTTTTGCGATACAAAACCGCGGGATTGCAATATGCAAGTGCCATGAGCACGGGCCGCGGGAGCCCATCTTGCTTTCTTCGTTGCTGCCAGAGTGTTCAAAACACCGGTTTGTCAGGAAACA
>JAKQEK010000061.1 GCA_029558535.1 Bacteroidota bacterium
AAATTGGAGTATGCAAGAACAGCATTGAGTCTGAAGTACACAAATAAAGAGATAGGTGAAAACATAAGCACAACGGGAAGTGCGATTAAAGAACTGATAGACAAGTATGGAAGATAACTGTCTATCTGACGTGCCTGGCACAATGGCACTGAATACTGCTTTAAATAAATCATATTAAAGGGGGAAAAGTCATTGGGAAATGTACTTGAGGTTCAAAACATAAGTAAACGCTATATAAACTTTCAATTGAAAAGTATTAATTTTGAACTGAACGAATCGAATATAATGGGAATAGTGGGACCAAATGGGTCGGGTAAAACAACAATTATAAAAATTATCCTCGGACTTGTTACTCCAGATAAAGGTGAAGTAAGGATATTCGGTAAGAAAATGAACGGCAATGAAACTTATGTCAAAAACCTTATCGGCTATGTGCCTGATGAAAATCATTATCCTGATCAAATGACACCTTTATTTATTGGAAAAATGATGTCGGGCATATATAAATACTGGGATTCAAAATGGTATACCAATTATTTGGATAAGTATGAGCTGCCTCATAAACAGGCTGTCGGAATTTTCTCAAAAGGTATGAAAATGAAGCTATCGTTGGCTGTCGCACTGTCTCACCATGCAAAGCTTATTATTCTGGATGAACCGACAGCCGGGATAGATATAGTCTCACGTAATTTACTCCTAAACGAGGTAAAAACCATTTGCAGGACTGAAGAGATGAGTTTTTTACTATCAACCCATATACCATCGGATTTGGAGAAGATTGCTGATATATTAACCATAATAAAAAATGGGGAGATAATATGCTCTCCTACAATCCCAGATTTAAAAAAGATAAATAAAAGTATGGCTTCGCTTGAAGATATTCTTATTAATATTTACACGAGAGGAGAAACAAATGATTTGGATTATCTTAAGTGATATTATTGCACAGAAAAAACTGATTTTGCTTTATATTTTTACATTGGTATTGTCTTCGATTACTTTGGGCCGTGAACTTGCCCTTGCACTGATTGTGAGCATGTCCTATAAAATAATAACTGCAACATGTATGAATGATGATTTGTCAGGAGTCAAATCACTTTACTTTGTAATGCCTATTAAACGTTTATACGTTGTGATAGAGAAGTATGTTCTTTATATTCTATTTTTCATGCTGGGATTTTTTATAGCATATATTTCCAGTCTCATAGTTCCTTCGCATATTCTTCCTGTTTACCCGACACATGTATTTTTTTCCCTTGGTTTGCTTTTTGCTTCATTTGGTCTGGTGATAGTATCTGTGTATTTGGTTTCCTATTTTAGAAATGGGGCATTGGCATCCATAAAAAGTTTACGGCCTGTTATACTATTTCTTTTTATAATTATAGTTTTTATAGCTCAGGCAGGTAAGAGAAATAATTTTTCACTGACCACAATAATTATATCTGCCGCAAATTCCTGCTATTTATCCTCAAACATGTATATATTTGGATTAGCTTTTATAGCAGTATCATTACTGGTTGCTATTATTAGCGTTGT
Source organism: Bacteroidota bacterium (assembly GCA_029558535.1). Classification (GTDB taxonomy): domain Bacteria; phylum Bacteroidota; class Bacteroidia; order Bacteroidales; family ML635J-15; genus Bact-19. The sequence continues at coordinate 1,537 of JAKQEK010000061.1, forward strand.
ATTATCGTTGTATTTTGTCAATCATAATTAACGGAGTGATAAAATGATTGCTTTATTAAAGAATAGCTTTATAGTCAGCAAGCATACAGTGATATTATCAGTATTAATTGTATTAATGCCTTTTGTTGGTACAACAGTTAAAATATTATCTATCGCATTTATGCTGCTAAATGGGTTAAGAGTATGTTATTATACAGATCATCTGAATAATTCCTATTATGTTTACTTCACAATTCCATTAAAAAAAGCTGCTCTTATAAATGAAAAATATATTTATATGTTTATTTTTCTTGTTTTAAACATGACAGCATTGCTTATTGCATCCGTATACACAAATATGGATATCACTTATGAAAATATTTTCTTGCTTACAGAAAAGCTTATGCTGATCTTTTGTGTAGGTGGATTTTACATTGCTGCCAATCTCGTTTTTGGGCCTGCCAAATGCGAATTTGTTATGATTACCATATCAATATGCATTGGACTTATTTATACAAGGTTGGGTCTTTACAAATCCGCTCTGTTTAAAAATTATTTAAGATTAGACAATTATTTGTTTGTTTTTGTGCTAATTTTTATAAGTGCGATTATCTATTATGTCAATTGCATTATTATAACCAGAAAGCAGCTATAATCGCAAGTTATATTAAGTAATAGGAAACTGAGAATAGGTGCCATGAGAATAGGTGCCAGGCACGACAGATAGACAGATATTGACAGAGATTAATCCTTTTGGTATTATATGGGTATAATTACCAGGAGGATTTTTTCTTATGGGGAGACCGTGGAGAGAAGAGTATAAAGGTGGGATATATCATGT
>JAKQEK010000066.1 GCA_029558535.1 Bacteroidota bacterium
AAATAAGTTGGAAGCAAAGACAAATTGTAAACCTTGAAAAACGACTTGAAAAACTAAAAAATATTGCTTGAAAATTAATTAGTTATATAATAGAAAAAAAGTTTGATATAAATAAATGAAGCGAATTTTGTTAGCTGTTGACCAGCTATTATTTACTTGAAATATTTTTCAAGAACTGCCTTAGTGTGGCAAAAACATATGTTTTAATTTGTATATTGCAGATATTCAAGCACTTAAGGTTGTGCTAAAATTCGAAGGGACAAGTTATGACAAAAGTGAATATTAGATGCCAGCTAAATAATTACAAAATTTTTTTATTATATTCAATAAAAGATTATATTGTAATCTAAAAAATGGTTATAAAATAATCAAAATATGAAATCGCGTACTATAGTTCACATGGATTTGGACAGTTTCTTTGTTTCTGTAGAGCGTCTTAAAAACAGCAGACTAAATGGGATTCCGGTAATTGTGGGTGGAGGCTCCGACAGGGGAGTTGTGTCGGCATGCAGTTACGAATCGCGAATATTTGGAGTGCGTTCAGGAATGCCTACCAAAATGGCACGTTACTTATGTCCCGATGCGGTTTTTATCCGTGGTGATATGGATTTATATACACGATATTCGAAAATTGTTACAGATATTATTGCAGAGAAAGCCCCTGTCTATGAAAAAGCAAGCATTGACGAACATTATCTGGATATAACCGGAATGGATCGTTTTTACGGAAGTTATAAATGGACAAAGGAAATTAAAGACTGTATTGTTAAAAATACGGGATTGCCGATTTCGTTCGGCTTGTCGGTTAACAAAACAGTAGCTAAGATAGCTACAGGAGAAGGAAAACCTTTTGGGGAAAAATGCGTGGAACAACCTATGGTAAATCAGTTTCTGGATCCACTTTCGATTAAAAAAATTCCGATGCTGGGAAAGAAAACATATAGTATTTTACGAGCAATGGGTGTTTCTGATATTAAGACAATCCGGCAAATACCTCCTGTAATGATTGAAAATCTGCTTGGTAAAAATGGGAGATCATTGTGGGAAAAGGCTAACGGGATTGATAATACACCGGTTTTTTCATATTCTGAACGTAAATCCATAGGCAGTGAGACGACTTTTGAAAAAGACAGCATTGACATTAACAAGATTAACGACATTATTTCGGGAATGGCTGTAAGACTTTCTTATCAACTCAGAAAAGAGCAGTGGCTTACATCTTGTGTGGTAGTTAAAATCCGGTATTCCGATTTTGATACCCATACTTTGCAGAAAGCTATTCCGTACACAGCTTTCGATCATGTACTGGTGCCTGCAGTTAAAGAGTTGTTTGCGAAGCTATATCAACGAAGAGTTCTTATCAGGCTTGTTGGAATCAGGTTTACAAAACTTATTCGTAGTGTACCGCAACTCGATATGTTCGAAGATACTCCTGAAATGGTAAAACTCTATATGAGTCTTGATAATATCCGCAAAAAATATGGCGAAAGGATTATAAGGAAAGGAAATTCGTGGTAAAAAGTCCAAAAAGATTATTTAATAGAATCAGTAATTGTGGCAGCAAAAAAATTGCGACAAAATTCAATTTCAAAATCAATAGCGTTCATAATTACAGGTTTCTCTCCAAATTTAAAGAGAATCATGTTACCATTGGTTTTTTTCCTTTTAATAAAAATATCTTTTTTATCACCTTTAAATTGAATTGTTGACTTGTCGCAAAAGAAATTTTTAATTCCTTCAGTGTCTAAAGCTATCGCAGCATCAGAAGCATAATATATCATATCATCCAGTATCTCGGCATATCCATCAGGATATTTTGCTTTCATTTCTTCAACTTCAATACTGTCAGGCCATAAAAATATTACACAATTTTCTGATACAACTAATGTGTCAGAGTTGCTAGTGTAACTTTTAACTATTGGGTCATTGAAATAATCATCTATTACATGCACTGTGTCATTATTGCCATTGGAATTTTGATCATTTTCTATGTCTATTACAGAACTGTCAACGACCAAATTGTCATCATTAATTTTACCTTCAGACGCAGGATTGTTACAACTGAATATAAACAATGCAATTAGAAGATAAAAAGTGTTTTTCATGACTAATATTATAATTCTGTAAAAATAGATATAAATTGCAAATTTATAGTATAAATTCTATATTTTATGTGAAAAATTATCATATTTTATTAGACTAAAATATGTTTGATAACAATATTATAAAATAAAGTGTCAATCATTTTATTTATTAAAAATATTTTATAATTTTGTTAGTGATGTAAATGTGAGAATCGTGTTAGAATTAAAAATTATATCAATACTTGCAATTTTCGTTTTCCGCAATATTAAGGAAAGGGATTCATTTATATTTTAATTCTGTAGTTAAGACAGACTTTCGTCTGTTTGTTAAATCAATTATTTATTAATTAAAAAGTAATAATTATGGAATTACCATTTTCAGAATCATATAAAATTAAAATGATAGAACAGCTCAAGCGTAGTACCAGAGAGCAACGCGAAGAGTGGATAAAAGAAGCTCAATATAATTTATTTAAATTAAGCAGTGATAAAGTCTTTATTGATCTTCTTACAGATAGTGGAACAGGGGCGATGAGTGATCGTCAGTGGGCTGCTATTATGACCGGTGATGAAAGTTATGCAGGTGCAAGAAGTTTTTTTGAATTGAAAAGCACTGTTCAGAAAATTATGGGCTTTGAGTACATGCTACCAACTCATCAGGGCAGGGCAGCAGAAAATGTACTGTTTTCAGTGCTGATTAAAGAAGGTGATATTGTTCCCGGGAATTCTCATTTCGACACAACCAAAGGGCATATAGAATTTCGCAAAGCAAAAGCTGTTGACTGTACAATCGATGAAGCGTTTGACACTACTCTTGATCATCCGTTTAAAGGGAATATTGATATTGAAAAGCTTGAGAAAGTTTATAAAGAATACCCCAGGGAAAAAATTCCTTGCTGTGTAGTAACAGTAACCTGTAATTCCTCAGGAGGACAACCTGTTTCTATTGCAAATTTGCGAGAGGTGTCTCAATTAAGTAAAAAATATGGAGTACCTGTTTTGTTCGATTCAGCCAGATTTTCCGAAAATGCTTATTTTCTTAAGATGCGTGAACCTGAATTTAAGAATTGGACAATTAAAGAAATCGTTCGTGAGATGTACAAATATGCCGATATGGCAACAATGAGTTCGAAAAAAGACGGACTTGTTAATATTGGCGGATTTATTGGTTTGCATAGCGAAGAAATATATCGTCAGGCATGTACTTTCAATATTATGTTCGAGGGCTATATTACTTATGGCGGAATGTCGGGGCGTGATATGGCAGCATTGGCAGTAGGTCTGGATGAAAGTACTGAATTTGAATATCTCGAAACCAGGATTAAACAAATTGAATATTTGGGTAATAAACTTATTGAATACGGAGTGCCGATTCAGTATCCGATTGGAGGGCATGCTATTTTTGTTGATGCAAATAAAATTTTACCAAACGTTCCGAAAGAGCAATTCAGAGCACAGACATTAGGGGTAGAATTATATATCGAAGGAGGAATTCGTGGAGTTGAAATAGGAGCAATTTTGGCAGACCGCGATCCGGTTACAAGAGAAAATAGATTTCCTAAACTTGAACTGTTAAGGCTTGCAATTCCCCGTCGTGTTTACACAAATAATCATATGGATTATATTGCAGCAGCTTTAAAAAATGTTTTCGACAGAAGACATCAAATAAAATCAGGTCTTGAAATCACCTGGGAAGCTCCTATAATGCGTCACTTTACTGTTGAAATGAAAAAGGCATAAGCCTAATCACAATATTTAGAAAACGGACAGGCTTGAGGGTTTGTCCGTTTTTTGTGAATTAAAGATTTTGAGATTGGTTTTCATTTTATAATTGAAAATATTGGTTAATTTTGTAGATACTGAAGATGGAATTATAAAATAATGAAAGCTGTATGAGAAAGCATGTTTATCTCTTAATAATAGTTTTAATCAGTCTAATGTTCGGAATGCAATCATGCACGGTTAAAAAGCGATTGTATCAACCCGGATATCATGTTGAGTGGTATAATAAAATTAAGGGAAATAAGCCAGAATGTGAAAAAGAAATTGCTGCAGCTAGTATATCCGAATTGGTAATACAATCCATTGTTGAGCATAATGAAATTCAGGGGCAACAGCCAATGTCGATGTATTATAGTAATGATTTTGAAGATTTATACGCCTCTAATTCCGAAAATTTATACACACATAATGATGAAATAGTAATACATAAGGATGTTATTACAAGCAAACCGGGGTTGCCTAATTCAGCTATTTATAAAAATGAAACAGCATGTGAACATAAGAATGAAAATAGTAAATATAAGCAAACTTCTATCGATGTAGAAAATAATAGTAGTAAAATTCACTATGCTGCAATAATTGGACTAGCATTGTGCATTCTTGGTTTTGGAATACTCCCTTTTGTTGCATTAGCCACCAACATCGGTATGGTAATTATATTAGCTGGAATTAGCCCATTATCTATGGTATTAGGTTTTCTTTTTGCCATTTACGCAAAGGACAAAATTAATTCAAATTCTGATAAGTATAAAGGTATCTTGCTTGTCAAGATTTCATTGATAATGTGTATTGTTTATGCTGCTTTACTTCTATTAGGAGCAATTGTGCGTTTATGGAGTTAATAGCTTATGATTTAACTAAAACAAACAAGCTTAAATTTCTGCAATCCAATTTTACAATAGTTACGTCTGAAATAATTGCTTTCAAGATATATACCTATTACCTTGATGAAAAATTTATCTTATTTTATTCATTGTGTGAAGTGTTAAATAAACATTATGTTAATAGAAGTTTTCTTGAAATTGCTTTGATAAGTCGTAATAAGTTATTTTTAAAACATAAATGATTTAAAGAATCTTTGACTTATTAGGGAATATCCTAAAATTTCAATAAATTTGCTCTTGAAAATGTAAATCCATGACAATAGAAAATAATACAGAAAATTATTCATCAGGCGAAATGATTATCTACCAAAATCCTGATGGGAAAATTAAAATTGATGTCAAACTCCAAGATGATACTGTTTGGCTTACTCAAGAGCAAATGGCTGCACTTTTTTGTAAAGGTAGGAGTACTGTCGCTGAGCATATTGCCAATGTGTTTAAAGAAGGTGAGTTGGAACAAAACCGAACTTGTCGGAATTTCCGTCAAGTTCGATTTGAAGGTAATAGAGAGGTAGTAAGAGAGATTGAATATTATAATCTTGACGTAATTATCTCTGTTGGCTATCGTGTAAAATCTATACAAGGAACACTGTTTCGGATATGGGCGAATTAGCGTGGTTCTTTAAAACTCTCTAATATCATTAAGACAAGCTTTTATTTCTTCGTACTATTTATTAAATTTGCCTCAGCAAAACCAAACAAATGAAAATTCATATCTATCAGTTACTTGTCAGGCTTTTCGGGAATAAAAACCGAAATGTCCGTTTTGATGGAAACATACTAGAAAACGGCTGCGGCAAGTTTAATGATCTTACGGCAAAAGCACTTGAAGAAATAAAATCGCTTGGTTTTACACATGTTTGGTTTACAGGGATTTTAGAACATGCATCACAAACTGAATATCCGGATTTAAATATTAAGGCAGATCATCCATCTATTGTTAAAGGGAAAGCAGGTTCACCTTATGCTGTAAGGGATTATTACAATGTTTGTCCCGATCTGGCTGTCAATCCGGTTAATCGCATGCAAGAGTTTGAGCAACTTATTGAAAGAACTCATAAGCTCGGATTAAAAGTCATTATTGATTTTGTTCCAAATCACGTAGCACGAAGCTATAAATCCACTTCTAAACCAAATCATGTGTCTGACCTTGGACAGAATGATAATAGCAATCTGGCATTTTCGCCTCAAAATAATTTTTACTATTTGCCTGGCGAAAGTTTTAAAGTGCCATCAGAGCAATCTGTCGAAGAACTATATCACGAATTCCCTGCAAAAGTTACCGGTAACGACTGCTTTTCGGCATCACCATCGCAAAACGACTGGTACGAAACAGTCAAACTCAATTATGGAGTGGATTATCTTAACGGATGTGCAAAGCATTTCGATCCCATTCCCGATACCTGGATAAAAATGACCGATATTTTATTGTATTGGGCAGGCAAATCTGTAGATGGTTTTAGATGTGATATGGCCGAAATGGTCCCGGTAGAGTTTTGGAAATACGCTATTAAGAGAGTTAAAGAAAAGCATCCCGATATTCTATTTATTGCTGAAGTTTATGACCCTAACCAATATCGCTCTTATATATTTGATGGCGGATTCGATTTGCTTTATGATAAAGTAGGACTCTACGATACGTTGCGTGGAATAATTGAAGGTCACAAATGGGCTAACGATATTACAAATTGTTGGCAATCGATTGGTGATATTAAGGATAAAATGTTGTGTTTTCTTGAGAATCATGATGAACAACGTATTGCTTCGCAGTTTTTTGCATCCGACCCATGGAGGGCAATTCCGGCTTTGGTCGTGTCGTGTTGCATGGAGAAAAGTTCGTACATGCAGTATTTTGGACAGGAAGTTGGAGAGGATGCCGCTATTGCACAAGGCTTTAGCGGTGATGATGGACGAACCAGTATCTTTGATTATTGCACAGTTGAAAGTCATCAAAACTGGATGAACGATGGCGTTTTTGATGGTGGCCTGTTGTCAGAAAACCAAAAGAAACTTAGATTAACATATAAAACCATTCTTAATCTTGCTTTAAACAATGAAACAATTCAAAAAGGTTACTATTACGACCTACAATGGTTTAATTACGACAATGAGAATTACAACAGTAGGTTTGTTTATTCATTTTTAAGATACTCAAAAGATGAGGTTCTGCTTTTTATCGTTAATTTTGATAATTCAACTCAAACTATTAAAATTAGAATACCTGATGATGCATTCGAACTGACAGGATGTTCGTACGATTCGGCAGGTAAAATATTATACAGTACTTCTGGATTTAGTTCTATTGTTTCTTTTGATCAATATTTCGTAATCGAAGCCAATGGAATACTGATAGTTGAATTCAAAATTTGTTAATTGTAGAAATAATAAAAAAAAGCAGCTTAAAGATTAAACTGCTTTTATAAATTCAGATATTTTACATTCTTTCTTCAATTTTTTTCCAGTCAACCAAATTCCAGAAGTTTGCCAAATAATTTGGCCTAAGGTTTTGATAATCAAGATAATATGCGTGTTCCCATACATCAGCAGTGAGCAAAGCTTTTTCACCGCTTGTTAATGGTGTACCAGCGTTCGAAGTTCCCATTATTTTTAATTCTCCATTGGCATCAAGAACCAACCATGCCCATGCGGAGCCAAATAATCCGGTTGCAGCATTTGTAAATTCTTCTTTAAATTTTTCAAATGTGCCCCATTTTGCGTTAATCAATTCGGCTAGTTTTCCAGTAGGTATATGTTGAGGATTTGCTGAAAACCCTTCCCAGTAAAATGTGTGATTCCAAACCTGAGCAGCATTATTAAAGATGCCACCTTGAGAAGTCTTTACTATTTCTTCAAGCGATTTACCGGCATACTCTGTTCCTTCAATCAAGCTGTTAAGCTTGTTTACATAGCCCTGATGATGTTTTGTGTAATGAAATTCTACTGTTTTTGCACTAATGTAAGGCTCAAGTGCATTCATTTCGTAAGGTAATTTTTTCAATTCAATCATATCGGATTAGTTTTTAATTGTACAAAATTATATCTCTTTTCTTAACAGCTAAATTAACAAAATGTTTAGTTAATTAATAAAATCAACTTAATTTAGAATGGTTTTAATGAATTTATTTAAAATAAACAATATCACTAATTTATAAGCAAGGAATATAAAGGTCTTTTTTAGGATTGATGCACAGAATTGGAATCCCGACTGAATTTGATATTAACTTTGTTTCGGGGAATCCGAAAATTTTGTGCAAAATATTTTCTTCTTTTGTAGTAATTATTGCCAAACATAACGAGTCCTCTTCAAAGGCGATTTTTAATGCTGCTGTATTTATTGGTGTGCGATCTTTTGGTAAAATATGATTTTTAAATACCAAATCATATTTTTCAAAAAACTTAACACAAAATTTTAAATTGTTTTTTAGTTGTGGATCATTAATATCGTAATAAATAATATCAATCCAGATTTTTATGTTTTTTGCAAAATATGTAACCCATCCCGTTTTTTCTTTCATCTCTTTTAGAGAATTCAATGACATTGCAATATTTTTATCATCATCAGGAACAGGAGAATTTTTTTGAACAACAAAATAGGGGATTCTGGATTTTCTGATAATTTTTACAGCCGATTGCCCTGATAAAAATTGAGGATCATTTTTACCATGAGTTCCTAAAACAATCAAAAATGCATCAACTCTTTCTGCCAAAGAATTGATTATTGTGCAAGTACAACCTTCATCAACAAAATATTCGCAATTTATATTATGATCAGCTTTAATTGTTTTGCAATATTCTTCTAAAGTCTCCTTGACTTCAAAATGTGCTTCACTTTTACTGAAATAGTTATAAGTATTTTCATTTATTACGTGTATAATCTGGAGATTTCTTTTAAACTTTTTTGCAAGGAAAATTGCCCATAGAATACTCTTTTCACCGACTTCTGTAAAGTCTGTATAAGCCAAAATATTTTGAACTTTTGTGTTTTTCATTTGTTTAATATATATTGCGAAACTAATTAAAAATGTTGAATAAAAAAACTGAAAATATGAATAGTGAAATACTTAAACTAACTGAATCTGTTAAGTGGATTGGGATACGTGACTATGATATCAAGACTTTTGATATTGTAATGGAAACAGAACATGGGACTACATATAATTCATATTTTATTGATGCGGATAAAAAAGTAATTATTGAAACGGCAAAAGAAAAGTTCGCTGATGAGTATTTGTCAAAAGTCAAATCTGTTGTCAATCCTGCTGAAATTGCCTATATAGTAATGAATCATACAGAGCCGGATCATTCCGGTAGTTTATCAAAATTGCTGGAAATTGCTCCGGGGGCGGTAGTTGTTGGTAGCGGGCAGGCAATTAAGTATTTGCAGGATATGCACGAACGAAAATTTGAATTTTTGGTTGTTAAGGATGGAGATGAACTTGATTTAGGAAGCAAAAAACTAAAGTTTATTGGTGCTCCAAATTTACATTGGCCTGATTCTATTTATACATATTTAGTCGAGGATAAGATTTTGTTTACCTGTGATTCTTTTGGAGCCCATTACTGCTCGGATGAAATGTTTGACGATTTAGTCGGGGATTACAGCGATAGTTTTAAATACTATTTTGATGTTATTCTTAAGCCATACAGTAAGTTTATGTTGAGAGCAATTGATAAAATACGAAATTTAGATATAGGTATTATTGCAACCGGACATGGTCCTATTTTGAGATCAACACATAAAGAAATTGTTGAATTAACCGAAAAGTATGCCGCGGAATATTTGAAATTGAACGAACATGAGAAAAAGAAGGTTTTAATTGCTTATGTTTCGGCTTATGGTTATACTGGAGATATGGCAAAATATATTGCCGAAGGCATAAGTTCCAATACTTCGGTAGATGTTGAAGTAATTGATATTGAAAAAATGGATTTGGGAGAAATTGATTCCAAACTAGTGTTGGCAGATGCTTTAATAATTGGAAGTCCTACCATAAATCAGAATATTCTATTGCCAGTTTATAAAATGTTTGCAGTTATAAATCCTTTACGCGACAGAGGAAAACTTGCTTCTGCTTTTGGTTCATACGGTTGGAGCGGAGAAGGTGTAGAAATAATTGAAAGTACATTAAGAAATCTGAAACTTGATATTTTTGATAAAGTTTTACCTATGAAATTTAGGCCTAACAGTAATCAAAAATCTGAATTGTTTGAATATGGAAAAACATTTGCTGATAAACTAAATAGTCTGTAGTGATTATATTCATAGGTTAATTTAAAGCAATTTTGATGTAGCGTGGGGGTTTTGTCATAAAATTTGTTGCCACTCTTGTCCCTAACTTTTACAAATTTTCCGCCAAAACCATATATATATTCGTTCTCAATCAATCAAGATATTATTTTGCAGCACTAATTTTAGTTTTTAATAGTTATTTTTCAATAAAAAACTTACTTTAGCAATTCAAAAAATTATGAAATATGAAAAGATTTATACTGCTGGTAATTTATCTCTTTATCGTAATGATTGCGTTTTCGCAGTCAAAATCAGGAAAGTTGATAATAATGCATACAAATGATTTGCACAGTAATCTTACAGGGTTTTCTCCCGAATTGGAATATACTCCATGTTTGGTTGGTGATGATATGACAAGAGCAGGTTTTTCGAGAATTGCTGCTATAATTGATGAAGAACGTAAAATAAATCCTGATAATCTGTTATTAGTGGATGCAGGTGATTTTTTGATGGGAACATTTTTTCATATTTTTGAAGAAGATTTCGGATTTGAGCTTACTCTCATGGGAAAAATGGGATATGACGTTGTAGCTTTAGGAAATCATGAATTTGATTTCGGTTCAGAAAAACTTACTAAAATAATTAATACAAGTATAATTAACAGTAGCGGAAATATTCCTGCATTGACTTTGGCAAATGTTGAATTTGACGATAAATCGGAGGGAGATGATTGGTTTAAAGATTTGTATAATATTGGCGTTATAAGACCTTATCATATTGTTGAAAAAGCAGGTTTTAAAATAGGAATTTTTGGATTGATTGGTGATGATGCAAAACAAGTAGCTCCAAATGCAGCACCTTTGAAATTTACTGATAGAATCAAAACTGCGAAAAAAATCGTTAAAATTTTAATTAATGAAGAAAAGGTTGATTTAGTAATTTGTTTATCGCATTGTGGAGTGTCAGTAGATAAAGATGGTAATTGGACAGGTGAAGATGTTGAATTGGCAAAAAAGGTTAAAGGTATTGATGTAATTGTAAGTGGACACACGCATACCGAAATTTTTGACCCGATTTGGGTTGGCAGTACAGCTATTGTGCAGACAGGTGCTCAGGGAAAGAATATCGGGAGGTTTGAATTGAATATTACAAACGGTGAAATATCATCAGCAAAATATCAACTTATTCCTGTTGATGATAAAATTTATGGTGACTGTCAAATTCATCAGAATATTGCAGGTCGTATCAGAATGATTGATGACACTATCCTTAAACCAATGGGATTAGGTTACTATAGAGCTCTGGCCGAAACAGACTATGAACTATTCTGCGATGAACAGGCAGATCTTGATTCCAGTAATCTTGGCCCTCTGGTGGCAGATGCAATTTGGTATTATGTAAATAATTTCAGTCCTGTAAAAACAGACATAACTCTTATTGCTGCCGGTATGATCAGAGATAAAATCAGAGTAGGAAACAAAGGTGTGCAGACTGTTACGGATGTCTTTAGAGTTGTTAGTCTGGGCGAAGGCGATGACAAGTTGCCGGGATATCCTTTGGCACAAGTTTATCTTACTCCGAGAGAAATTAAAAATATTATAGAAATTTTACTTGTGGCACCAAAAATGAAACCCTCGTATTATTGTTTTTATAGTGGGGTACAGGTCTATTATGATGAAACCAAAGGTCTGTTACGAAAGATTCAAAAATTGGAAATAGGAGGTAAGGAAGTTGATTTCTCTAAAAAGAATAAAACACTTTACAGTCTAACTGCAAATTCATATATGCTTGAATTTGTCGGTGAGATTAAGGGGATGACTTTAGGTCTTGTTAAAGTGCAGCCAAAGCATGCTGATGGAACACCCGTTAAGGATAACAAGACAACATGGATTGATTTCGACTTGAAAAAAGATGGTATTCAGGAAGGAAAAGAATGGATGGCGATGGTAAAATATCTTCAAAGTTTTCCTGACCTTAACGGCAATAAAATTCCCGATTTTCCGGAGATGTACAAACAGCCTTTGATAAGAACGATTCCTTTGGATATTAATAAATAATGCAAAGTCCGGTAAATTCGGTATTCTAAGATTGAAAGGCAAGGATCAGTAATTAATATATGTCATACATGGCAGATTATACCAAATATAAATAATAAAAAGTCCATGAATTTTTTTAATTCTATAATTTATTTCATAAAACGCAGGTTAAATGCCGATGATAAATATGTTTAGTCAAATTGAGTGTGGCGAAAATTAGCTTTGCTGAGCTTGCCACTGAAAAAGTGGCTGCGGTTGGACTATTACAAATTTACAATCGGTTTTATTTATATATCTTCATTTCCATTGGTAAATATTTAATCCCAAATTGTTCTTGCATTATATCTGTCTCAACAAATCCCAATTTTATATAAATCGGTATAGAAAATGGTGAAGCATGAACATAAAACTTTTCAAGTGTTGCATCCCTTTTGATGCAAGTTTTCAAAGATTTATAAAAAAGCTTTTTTGCAATACCTTGCCCTTGGTATTCTTTGTCAACAAAAAGCAATGAAATGTATTTGTTTTCTCTAATCTCAATCATACCGACCAACTTTGAATTCGCTATAGCGACTAATATATTATTTTGCTTTTTTTGTCTTTCTGCAATCTTAGATGGTTCTATCCAATCATAAAAGAACTTATTTCCCTCGTCTGTATAATCAATCGCAACGAATTCATCATATACCTTTTTAATCAATTTATTAATCTCAATTTCCTGTCCATTATGATAACTTTCAATCTTAATAATATCCATATATTTTAGCTTTAAATCTCGCTCAAATTTTTTTATTTGCCGTATCTGATTGAAATTGTGTTTATTTCTATAAAATTATATTATTTATTACGAAAGTACATTAAGAGCATTTTATTTCCACCATCCCATTTTAATGATATAATCATAAACGTTTTTGGGTAAAAAGAAACGAATATCTTTATTCTCTTTTATAGCTTCACGTATAAAACTTGACGAAATATCCATTTGTGGAGCATCCAAAACTTTTATGTCTGCATTATCAAATTCACGTACACTAGCCCCTGGGCGTTTATAAACATATATTTTGTAATTTTCCAGAATTCTTTGATAATTTTTCCATTTGTGAAAACTTTCCAGATTGTCGCCACCGATTAAAAGACTGAATTTATTTTTCGGATATTTCTCACTTAGATATGTTAGGGTATTAATCGTATAATTTGGCTTTGGAAGATAAAACTCTATATCTGATACTCTGAATTTCGGATAATCGTTAATTGCCAACGTTACTAAGTGCTGTCTGTCGCGATCTTTAAGCAGTGTGTTTGATTTCTTAACGGGATTATGTGGTGTAATTACAAACCATAATTCGTTAAATCCGCAAAATTCTGTCAGGTAATTCGCAATAGCTAAATGTCCGATATGTATCGGATTAAAAGAACCAAAAAAGAGCAATATTTCGTTATTATTTGGCATCAATTAATTCAACTTCAAAAACTAAAGTACTGTATGGTGGTATTATTCCGCTTTTTTCATCTCCATAAGCCAGACGGAATGGAATAATAAAAATACAATGATCACCTATGTTCATATTCGAAACACCTTCGTCAAGCCCTTCGATAACTTCTTCTTTTCCTAAAACAAATCTGAACGGCTGGTTCCTTTCAATCGTAGAATCAAATACAGATCCGTCTATAAACCCTGCTGTATAATGAATAGTAACAGCATTTCCTTTTAGAGCTTTTTTACCAGATCCTTTTTTTATAGTCATTATTCTCAATCCCGATTCTTTTGTAACACATTGATAGTCAAAGCTTAATAAATATCTGTCAATAAGACTGTTTTCCTGATTGATATAAAAAGCGTACATATCAGCGTTTTCTTTTACATACTCGCTGCCATCAACGATTTTCATCATTTTAATATTAAAAATCAGTTTGTCTCCTTTTTTAATATAATGTGGAATATTTACTTTGCCTTGAGTGTATGTTAGAAAGTTTACAGCATCAATTTTAAATACCGCACTATCTCCCTCTTTCATCATCATAAATGCTTGTTCGATACAACCACCCGGATGAGACGGAACTTCCAATCTCATTTTAAAATTCTTATCAATTTCCCTACTGCGGAACAGAACTGAGTCTTTTTCTGTTTTGTATGTCATATCTATATAGAGAACATCTCCGACTTTTGGATATTTTTTTCCCTTACCTGAACCAACAAATCTGTATTCTAGACCTGAGTTTGTTTTTCTAAAAATGTCTTCCGGATTAGCTTTTATATACTCAGGTTGACCGTCCTGGTTAAAAATAATTACAGCAATTTCTTCCGAAGCACTGTCTTCATTATATGTCAATGCCGTTGTGTCTTTTTGAGTATCTGATTTTTTGTCAGGTTTTGGATTGCTACATGAGGATATGAAAAATATCGGAATTATAACAAGCAAAATAGATATTAAATATTTCATATTTTAATAAACTTTAATTAATTCTACTTCAAATATTAACGTAGAATAAGGTAAAATATTTTCAATTTTTTCTTTTCCGTATGCAAGTTTTGATGGCGAAATAATTGTAGCCTTACCGCCTTCTTTCATATAACAAATCCCTTCTTCCCATGCAGGAATTACTTTTTTCTGACCAAGTGTGAAAGTAAATGGAGATTTATCGAGGCTAGTTTCTATAAACTGTCCGTCAATTAATGTCAGTGTATAATGTACACTTACTCTTTTGCCGGGTTCTGCCTGAGCTCCAGTGCCTTTTTCTTTTTCAATATAGTATAATCCTGATTCTGTAGGTTTGGTGGTAATATTTGCATTTTTCAAATAATTTGCAAGAATTTCCATTTCGATTTCTTCGCTTTGATGATATCTGTCAGACAATATCTCGTCATATTCTTCACGATCTATTACATCTAAAACCTTTATATTTACAATGATATAATCATCGGGACCTATTTCTTTAGGTATTTTTGAATAAAGCATTGAATATCTTAAAAAACTGTCTCCGTTTATCCTGAATACTGCCGAATCGCCTAAACTTAAAAGCAATAAACCATCTTCGAAACTTCCTCCGCTGTGGGTTGGTTTAGGCACTTTCCTCATATATTTCCGATCAGATTCGGCTGAATTAAATAGCACTTTACCATCTTCTGTCTGATAGCTCAGAATTAATTCCAAAACATCGCCTTGTTTTACTTTAATACCTGAAGATCCCTTCTTGATAATTTTATATTCCAAGCCACTGGAGTGTCTCTCATATTTGACTTCACTATTATTTTTACAAGCCGATAGAATGGTAATTATGACTAATATTGTAATAGTTTTTTTTTGCATAAAATTAAAATTAAGATAACATGTTTCTTTATTAGTTCCATCCTTCAATTAATTCATCACTGACACGTTCGGGAGCATATAAGTCCAAAAGTTCAATTTCATATACAAGTATCGAATAATATGGTACTCTATAACCGTCACCCGGAACACCAAACGCCAAATGTGGCGGTAATATAAACCTTGCTTTTTCGCCTTTTTTCATCAGCATCAATCCTTCATTTAGCCCCGATTCATCCTGATTATGACCTAAATGTAACTCTCTGTTACCAAATTCTTCAGATGTATATAGAACTGTTCCGTCAAGTAATGATGTAGAATAACTAAATACTGCAACCAAACCGTCAGCAGCTTCTTCGTTGTCGGTTTTGTAATATATTTGATAATATAAACCACTCTCACTCACTTCCATTTTCCATTTACGCCGTTCTATGTATTTTTGAATAACAGTGTAATCAATTTCTACAAGATTTTTATTCCAGTTCAATAGTTCCTCCCGGTGTATTTTTTTTACCACTGAATATGGAAGTAATTTTTGGTCTTCTGGTATAGAATCATTATTACAGGAAAATAATAAAATAACAAGTCCTGCAAACAACACAGGAAGTGCTATTATTTTATTCAATAAAAGTTTAATATTCATAATTCTTCAATTCTTCTGAATATGTTTGTAATATATTAACGAATTTATTTGTCGTTTCTTGTAATGAACTATGACTTTCTCCACCTGCTGCATTAATATGTCCGCCGCCAAGAAAATGTGCTGAACTGAATTTGTTGACATCAAAACTGCCCTTAGATCTGAAACTAATCTTGACAAAATTATCTCTTTCAATGAAAATTGCTGAAAATATAATTCCTTTTATACTTAGTGGAATATTTACAAAGTTTTCAGTATCTCCGAACTTTTCATTAAAGTCTTTTCTGTCTTTTGCAGTAATGTATATGTAAGCTGTCTTTAAATCGGGAAATACAACCATTCTGTTAAGCATGATATGTCCCATAAATCTCATTCGGTCAATTGAAAAGCTATTGTAAACTTTATCAAAAACTCTGTCTTTATCAACACCTTTTTTCAATAGTTCGGCAACAACACGATAAGTATTAGGGTTTGATGATGCATAGCTTAAAGAGCCTGTGTCAGTCATAATTCCTGCGTAAAGACAGGTTGCCGAGTTTAGATCGAAGTATTTATTAAGAAAAGTTGCTTCAATTATTTCGTAAACGATTTCGGCAGTTGAGCTGTAAGATGTATCTGAAAAAAGAATATCTGTAAAATCTTCAGGGTCAGGATGATGGTCTATAAGTATTTTTTTTGCTCCCGAAGCCTTGAATCTGTCTTTAATATTGTTAATACGGTTCAATGCGTTAAAATCAACACCTATCAGTAAATCAGCTCCATCAAATATAGTAGGATCAGATTGTGTCTTTTTGCCTAATACCCTAATCTTATTGTTATCGGGCAACCATTTAAGAAAATCAGGATATAATGTAGGACTGACTATTCCAACATCTTTACCGTAGTTTTTTAATACTATGTAAAGTCCTAATGCAGAGCCAATTGCATCTCCATCAGGATTATAATGTGGTACAATAATGATTTTTGAAGCACTTTCTATACTTTTCCCAAATTCATTGAGCTGGTAGCTATATTTTTCAATAATAGACATTATTCTTACCTTGCAAATTAACGATAAAAGTACAGTAATTTCTGTAATTAGAAAAAATTATTTACATCAATCAATTTAGTTGTTTATGAATTCAATGTAGTAAATACTGAAAATTTTTGAAAAATTGTAATTATTTAGCTGGTTCAAAATCCTGAGCCCGTAGGGCTCAAACATCAATAACCCTGACTTTTAAGTCGGGGTTCTCAAGCTAGAACAATAGCTTTTGGCATAGGTATTTGTTAAATTAGAGGCGGCTGGAGGGCACAAATACTATGACAAAAGTGAATAATAGATTCCACCTAAATAATTACGAAAAATTTTTGATTTAAAATTAGTATAACTGCATAAATTTAATAAAAAATATGCACTAAACTGCACAAATTTGATAAAATATTTGCAGTTTATAATAAGATTGATTATTTTTGTAAAAAATACAATTATGTTTTTACGAAAAATTAAAGATAGAATAGAGTCTGCATTTAAGATAAATAAAGTTGTTGTTCTGCTTGGTGCAAGAAGAGTCGGAAAAACAACACTGGTAAAAAGTATTATTGATGAGTTGCCTGAATCAAGATATATAAATTGTGAGCTGCTTCAGAATCGTGAACTATTGCAAACAACAAATTCGGAGAAACTCTTTTCATTTATCGGATCATATAAACATGTAGTTTTTGATGAGGCTCAAAGCGTACCGAATATAGGAAATGTTTTAAAAATAATTCACGATACTTATCCTGAGATAAAGATAATCGCAACAGGTTCATCTGCTTTAAGTTTGCAACAGGATTCAGGAGAGCCTTTGACCGGACGATCACGTTTTTTTACTATGACAGCATTCTCTTTTAGTGAATTAGTACAAAATGAAGATATTGTTTCAGCGAGTGCAAAACTTGAAAATCTATTAAGATTCGGTACATATCCTGATGTTTATAACAAACCAGAAGATTTTGCTATTGAAGAATTAGATAATATCGCTTCGAATTATCTCTATAAAGATGTTTTACAGTTCGAGAGATTAAAAAAGCCTGAGATTTTGCATAATTTGTTAAAACTATTAGCTTTTCAAATTGGAGGTGAAGTTTCATTAAACGAATTATCAAATAAACTGGACGTTCATATAAATACTGTAAAACGATATATTGAATTGCTTGAGAATAGTTTTATAATATTTAGTTTGTCTCCTTTAAGCAATAATCCTAGAAATGAGATTGGAAAAAACAAAAAATACTATTTCTACGATAATGGAATAAGAAATTCTATTATCAGGAATTTTAATACTCTTGAATATAGGAATGATGTTGGGCATCTTTGGGAGAACTTCTTTATTTCGGAGATGCGTAAAAATAACTTCAATTCTGGTAAAATTAAAAATACATATTTTTGGAGAAACTATCAAAAGAAAGAAATTGACTATATTGAGGAATTTGGTGGAGAATTTAAACTTTATGAGTGTAAATACAATCCTGACCGAAAAGTGAAAATTCCTATGGATTTTAAAAACAACTATTCTTCTTATGAATTTAATGTAGTAAATACTGAAAATTTTTGGAAATTTCTTGATTAAAAACTAGTATAACTGCATAAATTTAATAAAAATTATGCACTAAACTGCACAAATTTGATAAAATATATGCAGTTTGTATTCAGGTCATTATCAAGCAGATATATATTATTACAAAAGTAATAAATCCTACACTCATTTAATCTTTCCTGACTTGTCCCCCCCCCTCTGTAAGTATAAAAAATTGTTGCTGTAAATCAGTTAATTAGCTATAAAAAAAATTAAATTTGTCGCACTAAAGCGATTTTATGTTACATATCAGGGTGGTACAAACAGCATCCAAATCTCAAGCTGTTCAAGTTGTTTATTATAGAAACCGAAAACGGATTGTGTACAAGCATATCGGTTCTGGTAAAACCGGGGAAGAAATAAATAAACTAAAGCTTGTAGCACGTGATTTTATAGAGAATTGTTCACCTGCGCTTTCTTTGTTTGGGGAAGCGAAATACAACAATTTACTTTATCTTGATAAAAGTGAATTTTTAGGAGTTTACTATACGTTTTTTTATGAGCTTGTTTGGCAGTTAATGGACAATATGGGTATAACCAGGATAAAAAAGCGATTGCTCTTAGATTTGGTGGTTATTAGAATGTTGGAACCGTCCTCAAAACTTCGTTCGATAGAGCTTTTAGGCACCTCTTTTGGAATCACACACCGTAGGCAGAGTTATTATAAGTCAGCTCCAAAATGGCTTGATTTAAAAACTGAAATAGAATCGATTGTGGTAGATTTTGCAAAACAAAACTACTCTTTCAATTTTGATCTGTTGTTTTATGATGTAACGACCTTATATTTTGAAACTTTCGCAGAGGATGAATTGCGTAAAAACGGTTTCTCCAAAGACAATAAATCACAGCAGCCACAAATTTTAGTAGCGTTGATGGTTACAAAAGAAGGATTCCCAATTGCTTACGAGGTGTTTTCGGGCAATACTTTCGAAGGGCACACAATTATCCCTGTAGTCAATGACTTCATCAACAAACATGCAGTAAAAGAATTTACAATAGTGGCTGATGCTGCAATGATAAGTGCTGAAAACATTAAACAACTGACAGAAAACAACATCAATTACATTGTGGGTGCGAGGTTGGGAAATTTATCTAATGAACTTATTGAGCAAATTGATAAAAATGTCCCTCGTGAAGATGATAAAAGCATCAGGATTAAAACAGATAACGGATTTCTGATTTGTAGTTACTCTTCAACCCGATACCGAAAGGATAAATACGAAATGGAAAAGCAAATTGAAAAAGCGAAGTACATACTAGACAACCCATCGAAAAATAAAAAAATGAAATTTACCAAATCAAATGGACAAAAACTTGAGCTCAATCAAAAGCTTATTGATAAAACCCGGAAGCTATTGGGGATCAAAGGTTATTGTACAAATCTGGAAGAGCATGTGGTAAACAACCAAACCATAATGGATCGTTATCATGAACTATATAGGATTGAACAAGCTTTTAGAATATCCAAAAACGATTTACAGACAAGACCCATATTCCATTTTAAGGAAGAACCTGTAAAATTGCATATCCTAATTTGCTTCATGGCTTTGGTATTATCAAAACACATTGAACTTCAAACTAATGCATCTATCAAAAAATTTATAACCGAATCAAAAAAGGTAACTTATGCAAGGTTGCTAAACACTTTAACCAATAAAGAGATTAAAATTAGGACTAAAATACCTCCCGAGTTCACTAAAATTATTGAAAAACTAAATCTGTCGCACTAAAGGGGACAAGTCAGGACTAGTATAACTGCATAAATTTAATAAAAATTATGCACTAAACTGCACAAATTTGATAAAATATATGCAGTTTATATTCAGGTCATTATCAAGCAGATATATATTATTACAAAAGTAATAAATCCTACACTCATTTAATCTTTTATACACCTGACAGAGTAACCATGAGAAGGGTTTGTAGAGCCTCTTGAAGATTTGGTAGAATTTAATCTAAAAGATCTAAAGAAGCCACCTCCACCATTAGCCGTTGAAGTCCAAAATGCAGAATAAGTATTCAATTCTGAAAAATCATAAGTATAACTTAGATATGAATATGTTTTCTTTCCACTAGGAATTATACTAAAACCATACATATTTGTATTTGAAATTGAATCTTGCCAAAATATACAAGATTTAAGTTTAGTCCCTACATCAAAACCTCTTTGACCGCTGATATCAGGTAATGTTATTGAATCATCAACAAACATTTCTAATTCGAGCCATTCTTCATCACTTGGGACATGCCAATCATCTGGGCAAATACCTTTGCGAACGCCGTATTCTAACTCATAATTATCTGTCACATATCCGTTTATTGTTGCAGCCCATGTATATAGTTTGCCATATTTTGTAGCATTTTCAAGGTTATCTGCATAGTTAAAATAATACTGATATTGAGTTGCCTGACCTGCACCATCAGGGACGCCAGTTCCATCCAAAATTTCAGTTCCATCAGAATAATGTGTTGTATTCATATTTTCTTTCATCCAGCATTGGTTTCCAATTTGAACAGTGTTATAAATATTTCCGTCATAATCCGTTACGGTAGGTGTTCCTGCACAGGGACAAGCAAGATAAATTTTGTAATTTTCATTATTTTCAGGCCCTATAACTATTGTATTCGAGTGATAATTTTGCTTTTTTGCAGTTATTTTAATAGTGTCTCCAAGATTATAAGTAAACTCTGATTTAATGCTTTTCGAAGAGCTTAAAATATCACTTTCTTGAGATTCTCTATTAATCAAACTTGTTCCGGAATCTCCATCTCCTACGATTTTTATAGAATAAATATCGTTTTCAGATGTAAGTTTTAAAACACACAATCCTGTATAACCATTGTAAAAATCGAATGTATTTGACCCTGTATTTATTGTAGAATTTTTTTGGAACAGTAACCGTCCTTTAATATCAAACAATTCTACTTTGATACTATTTGCTTTATCTGAAATAATATTAAATGAACAAAAACCGATGTCATTTGTACCTATCTTGAATTCAGATTGATTAGCAGCTGAATTGATTAAAACAGAACTAATTAGGGCTCCCTGACTTAAATTAATTTCATAGTTAGTATGCCCAATCGGTAGATCATATAGATTTGCTGTTGAGCCATTGTTAAGATTCTCAATAATAATTGTGTCAAGTTCTAAAGGAGTGGTTTCATGCTTAGCTTGCACATAAATTATTACATCCTGAGAAAATGAGAATTGCCAAAGACAAATAAACAATATAAATAATACTCCTTTCATAATTCTTATTATCGCAACAAGATTCATGTATAATCACTCATTTAATCCTTTATACACCTGACAGATTGACCATAAGATGCCATTTGACTTGCACGAGCAATTTGATTAGAATCATATCGTAATATTCTCGTAATACCATTCCCACTACCACCTGCCGATGCTGTCCAAAAAGCAGTCATTCCTGCAAAACCGGTGAAATAATATGAATCAGTCAAAAATGTAAATTCTTTTCTACCACTAGGTATAGCACAGAATCCAAACATATCTGTATTTACAGAATCTGACCATGCTAGAGTAGATTTTAGTTTTATACCTGCATCAAAACCTCTAAAACCGTATGTGAAAGGAGTTCCTATTGTAATTGAGTCATCAACGTACATTTCTAATTCGAGCCATTCTTCATCACTTGGCACATGCCAGCCATTAGGGCAAATTCCTTTCCTAACGCCGTATAATAATTCGTCATTATTAGATTCGTATCCGTCTATTGCAGCAGCCCAAGTATATAATTTACCGCATATCACAGAATTAGCAATATTATCATCATAATTAAAATAATACTTCGCATTAGGATTCATAGGTCCTCCTCGTTGTTTTTTTATGCCGGTACCATCAGGAATTGCAGTTCCGTCTGCATAATGTGTTGTATTCATATTTTCTTTCATCCAGCATTGATTGCCAATTTGAACTGTGTTGTAAATATTTCCGTCATAATCAGTTACTGTTAGTATTCCCGAACATGGACAACTGATATAAATTTTGTAATTTTCATCATTCTCCGGCTTTATAACAATTGTATTAGAGTGATAGTTCGTTTTTTTTGCAGTTATTTTAATTGTGTCTCCAATATTGTAGGTAAACTCTGATTTAACGCTTTTCGACACATTTAAAACATAACTTTCTTGAGATTCTGCGTTTATCAAACTTGTTCCGGAATTTCCGTCTCCAACAGTTTTTATTGAATAAACAGGCTTAATGGACAAATTTCAGGCTGACAAGTAGTTGAGTATTAGTAATAACAATACCTTTGAGCATTTGAAAGCTATGAATAAAAAATTTGCTATTACTGTGGTTCTAAAAGGACGAAAAAAGACGGAATAAGAAACGGA
>JAKQEK010000067.1 GCA_029558535.1 Bacteroidota bacterium
TTCCGAACACTACTAATGCAATTGATGGGCATTTTGCTGATCTAAAAAATAAACTAAGGAACCATAATGGATTGTCTTTAAAACGGAAAAAGAAGTTAATCGATGGGTTTTTGAAGGTATAAAGTTCTCAAAAAATGTCAATGGATCATGAATACACACAATCCATTGAATGACATTTTCGTCGAACATCTACATTATCCCTGATAGGTTGCTCCCCAGCAGAGCCTACTTCCGTTTATGCAGACATGACAAATAAAAGAAAAAACAAAACACAATCTTTGTTTTGATGAAAATAAATACCATTAAAAATGTCCATTACAAGATAAGGTCTCTAAAAAACCATTATTTTTGTCCATTACTCCAAAAACTTCTTAAAATCAATAACTCATAAAATTAAGTTTCAGTCGTTTTTTTTCTAATTTTGAACAAATTTATTTTTAAATGCGACTACTGATACTAAATTATGAATATCCCCCACTTGGTGGTGGTGCTGGTGTAATAACTCAGAACATTGCCGAAGGACTCGCATCAAGAAGGCATCAGATAAGCGTCATTACAACATGGTACGAAGGAGAACCTGAAGAAATTACTTCAGGAAATCTAAGAATTATAAGACTAAAATCCAAAAGAAAAAAACTATTTCAGTCAAATCCGGTAGAAATGCTGTCTTGGATGTTTGCAGCTAAGAAATTTCTTAATAAACATCTTCTAACCGAAAAATATGATTTATGCTTTGCCAACTTTTCTCTTCCTGGAGGTGAAGTTGCATACAGCATTAAACTGAAATATAAAATTCCATACGTGCTTATGTCTCATGGGCATGATATACCATGGTTCATGCCAGAAGAAATGATGTGGTATCATGCTTTCACATATCACTGGATACATACTATTTGTTTGCAATCTGAGCGAAATTATGTTCAATCTGAAGATATGAAGAAAAACATTGATTCTTTCCTTGGCAGAAGTTTTAATTCAAAGAATAAAGTCATTTATAATGGCTGGAACAGCAAACTTTTCAGCCCGGATTACAGCCAGCGATTAAAAAAATTCACTATTCTTTTCATCGGAAGACTTGTAAAACAAAAAGACCCGCTTAGTTTTTTAAATGCCATGAGAATATTGAAATCAAAAATCTCGGATTTTGAAGTACATATACTTGGTGATGGTAAACTCAAAAACAAAATGGAGAAATTTGTTTACAATAACAATCTAAAAGATACAGTTATTTTTAAATCATGGCTGACAAAATCCGAGATGTTGAATGAATACCATTCTGCGTCACTGGTTGTATTACCCTCCCTGAACGAAGGAATGAGTATTGCCACATTGGAAGCTCTCGCATGTGGACAATATGTTATTGCAACAAAAGTCAGTAATAACGAAAGTCTGATAATCCCAGGTTTAAATGGCGATTTCATCCTTAAGAAAAATCCAAGTGATATAGCAGATAAAGTACTTGACTTTTACAAGAATAAGTTCTTGTTAAATTACACTATTCCACAAGAACATTTGAATAAATACCACGAAAATTTTGAGTGGAATAAAATTATAGACGAGTATGAAAAAGACCTTGTCGGGATTGTTGAGCAAATAAAATTAACCTAAATTTTAAATACTAATCATTTCGTAATTATTTAGCTGGTAGAATAATAATAGGGAGTATTCCAAAAAGGCATGGTGCAAGGTGCATAGAGCTATCATTACTGTAAATAAAGATTATTTTTCTTGATTTAAAAATCCATAAAGTCTATTTATAACTTTTATCCCATGCTCCTTGCTCCGGGCCCCATGCCTTTTATCGATTAATAACTCCAAAAAAGTATTTAATTAAACACCCACCTAAATAAATACATCACTTCAATAGTTTCTTGAGCTCTAATTGAAATGTTTCATTATAATTAATCCCATTGTGATTTTGCCCCTCAAGTTTTATCAATCTATCGACTGGTTTGAAGTATTTCTGCAATTTAACTGATGATTTATAGTAAATCACATCGTCCTTATCTCCATGAAATATTACTACTGGACATTTAACTTTCTGAATATGCTCATAAGTTCTTAACTTGTACTTAACGACAAAAGAAGGTACTACCCAAAAATAATGTCTGGCTAAATCGGGCATACTATAATATGGTGCTTGTAGAATTAGAAGTTTTGGCTTATTAACAGAAGCTAGTCTGGCAGCTGGACATGTCCCTATTGAATATCCTATTATAACAATCTTTTCTTCAGAATACAATTTTGAAATAGAATCATATACTATTTCAATGTCATTATAAATCTGAGTTTCATTTTCAATTTCTCCGTTACTTTTTCCAAATCCACGATAATCAAGCACAAAAAAATCATAATTATTTTGAAGATAAACATCAGCCAATTCTCCCCAAGATTTTAACGAACCAGCATTTCCATGTAGATAAAACACCAAACCTTTTGAAGAATCGCAACGAAATAACAAAGCATTGATCCGAACATTTTCCCCCACGTTTATAAACATTTCTTCAAATTTGTTATTGAAAACAAATTTATAATCTGCAGAAAGTTTTTCGGGGTAAAACAAAACCTTTTCTTGGTGACATGCTGTAACTAAAATCATAATTACTAAAGATACAATAAATATTAACGTGTTTTTCATTTCTATATATTACTTATGCTCAATAATTTAAACTTTACAAAATTTCATAATCCGAATTCCTTTCAACAGCCTTAAATCCTGCTTCGGACAGCAATTCTTTAATTTGATCTTCACTCAGCTCAGGCTTACTTACACTACCCGCCATAGAATAAATTTTTGTAGAATTACCAATTGTTCCATCAAAATCATCTGCTCCAAAAGACAATGCAAGAATTGCAGTCTCTTTTCCACACATCGGCCAATAAGCTTTTATGTGAGGAATATTATCCAAAAACAACCTCGCAATAGCATAATTCTTCAACTCTTCTGAAAGACTAATTTCAGTAGTAATCTCTAATGAATTTCCAAATGATTTATATTTAAGAGGAATAAAACAATTAAATCCTCCAGTCTTATCTTGAAGCTCTCTAAGTTGTTGCATGTGAAACACCCTATCGCTATAGTTTTCGATGTGTCCATATAACATTGTAGAATTAGTCCTAATCCCCAAACTATGGGCAATATTATGTATGTCAAGCCAAACTTGTGATTTTGTTTTCTTTGGACAAAGTTTCTCTCTTATCTTGTCATCAAGAATTTCAGCACCACCACCAGCAAGAGAATTTAACCCAGATGTTTTCAGAATTTTCAATATTTCTTCGAAACTCAGCTTGTCAGATTTTGCAAAATATTCAATTTCGACAGCAGTAAAGGCTTTAAGGTGGATTTTTGGGTATTTTGCTTTAATTTCTTTGAATAATTCAATATAAAATGAAAGTTTTTTTTCAGGATGTAAACCTCCTGTAATATGAATTTCAGTAATTTCGTCAATATTCTTTTCAGCCAAAATATCCATAATCTCGCAAATATCCATTTCCCAAGCTCCCTCATCCCCTTTTTTACGATAAAAAGAGCAAAACTTGCATTTATTTATACAGATATTACTGACTTCAATATGTATGTTTTTATTGTAAAATACTTTTTTACCGAATTTCCCTTCTTTAACATTATTTGCAAGCCAAGCACAAAAAATAGAATCAGAATGTTCATATAGATACACTGCCTGTTCTAGGCTGATTCTTATATTTTCAAAAACTGCATTTGCAATTTTCACTTCCTCTTCTGTTCTGTATTGAAGCAATTCTTTCATATAGGCAAATATACCCGATTTTTTATTTATTTTCGCAAAAAATTATCGTCATGAATAAGTCTGTTTTGTGGAAAACTATAACTATCATCTTATTTGCCACAATTATTAGCATTGTTTTCTTTAAATTGAATTACATCGAGAAAGAAGGACTAAATCCAACTGACGAAGGAGTAATTCTTGCACAATCATGGAGAATAATAAACGGAGAAATCGCACATAAAGATTTTATATCAATAAGACCTGTTGGCAGTGGGCTTTTACACTCAATAAATTTCCTAATACCAGGCAATATAGTGGTTAATGCAAGATGGTTTGTATTATTTCAATTCTTAAGTATTGCTGTAGTGATATCATTATTATGTTTTAAATTTTTGTCAGATAAATTCAAAAAAATTAAAATCCCGATTTTCTTATCGCTTTTAATTTCTTCTTTCTTTTTAACAGTTTTGAATTATAATCTTTATTCATGGACAACAATAGATGCAATATTCTGGTCTGTAATATCAATTCCGTTTATACTGAAAGATAAAAAACCTTTATACAATGTAATTGGATTGATTTTATTGTGTTTTTCAGCGCTTTCGCGGCAGACATTTGCTCTTATTTGCATTGCTGGCTTTATATATATAGTCTATCAGTATCGTAAAAGTTTTTGGAAGTCACTTTACATATTTATTTTAGGAGCATTACCATTTATTGCATATTTCATTTTCTTGTTGGTAAATTCAGCAATGGCTGATTTTTTGCAACAAATGACAGGAAGAACAGAGTTCTTTGAAACTGCAATTGTTCAATTTGTTAAAAGATTTGTATTAAGTCTTACAACTCCTTTAAATCTAGTATGTTTATTTGTAACAGTTCTTTTACACTTAAAAAAGACTTCCGGATTAAAAGAATTATTTATCAAAAAAGGTTTCCATGCTGTTTTTTCGATTATTTATATCGTATTTTCATTCGCTTTAATATTTAAGTATTTTTTTGCGCAAGAACAAGATATTTATAGTCTGCCTTTCGAATTATTTTTCATGCTATTATTCATGGGATTCTTTCATTATGTATTAATACCTGAGAGTAAATTATTAAGGAAAATTATATTAATAATATTATTTATCTCTTGGGTTTCGGCAATATCACTTGGAGATAATACGCCTGTATTTGCAACTGGTATTTTGTTTATCGGTTTATTTACAGTATGTTTAGATATAGTTCTGACAAACACATCAAAATTTTCAAATATTGCTTCAAATCAATGGTTAATATTAAGCCTATCATTAGTTATTGCAATTTCAGGTTTTTATAGCCAACAAAAGTTTAATTATCGTGACAATCCTTCAGATAAACTCGTAAAGGGATTAAGTTATTCCAGTGATGAATTCGGCGAGATTCTTACAAATCCCACATTGATAGCATATTACAGCGATTTAAAAGACATCTTTGATAGTTTACCTGATGCGAAAAATAACATTATTGTATTTCCTCATAATGCAATTTTCTATCCTGTAATGAAAACTCAAAATCCGATGAGCCTTGACTGGCTAATTGCAAATGAATACATTGGACAAGAAGAAAGAATTATATCGGATTTAGAAAAGCTAAAAGATTCAGATAAAATCTATTTTATAGTTGA
Source organism: Bacteroidota bacterium (assembly GCA_029558535.1). Classification (GTDB taxonomy): domain Bacteria; phylum Bacteroidota; class Bacteroidia; order Bacteroidales; family ML635J-15; genus Bact-19. Next base: position 5,395 of record JAKQEK010000067.1, read on the forward strand.
TAAAATTGACTTAAGAGTAATTAAAGATGGGATTAAACCAAGATTTTATAACAACGATATAATTTATATGTTTATTATCAACAATTGTCAGGAACTACAATGTAACTCTGAATTTGTAAATATATATTTATTGTAATAAAGCTGGAACTATGCTTTTTTTATTGCGTTAATCCACCCATCATAAAGTTTTTTTCTTTCAGAAACTTTCATATTAGGAGAGAATGACTTCTGCACTTTTCGAAGTTCTTTAATTTGAGAGATTGTGCAAAATTTTGTTGCTAAAGCAGCTAGAAATGCAGCTCCAAGTGCTGTGGATTCGGTAATTTGAGGACGTGAGACTTCTAATCCTAGAATATCAGCTTGGAATTGCAGCAGAAAGTTATTGGCAGACGCACCTCCATCTACATTCAGATTTTTAATTTTAATTCCACTATCGTTTTCCATTGCATTAAGCACGTCCTTTGTCTGATAAGCCATCGACTCAAGAGTTGCTCTGACTATATGTTTGTAAGTTGTTCCACCCGTAATACCTGTAATAAAACCTCTAGCACTCATATCCCAATATGGAGCACCTAATCCTGCAAATGCAGGAATAAAATAAACACCTCCCGAATCGGAAACTTGTAATGCTATTGTCTCTGTTTCGGCTGCTGTTTCAATAATTTTTAATTTATCTCTTAACCACTGGACAGCTGCACCGGCAATAAAAACACTGCCTTCAAGAGCATAATTTGCTCTGCCGTCTATTTTCCAAGCTATAGTTGTAACAAGACCAGAATTGCTTTTAACAGGCATCTCACCGGTATTCATAAGCATAAAACAACCTGTCCCATAAGTATTTTTGACCGAACCCGGATTGAAACAAGTTTGTCCAAACAAAGCAGCTTGCTGATCTCCTGCAATACCAGCCAAAGGAATTTTATCGGTACCTAAAATCCCTTTATCCGTTTCGCCATAAATCATAGAAGATTCCATAACTTCAGGCAAAATTTGTTCAGGAATATCAAAATAATCTAATATTTTTTTATCCCAACACAAGTCACGTATATTAAAGAGCATTGTACGCGAAGCATTCGAATAATCTGTTATATGTAGTTTGCCTCCTGTAAGATTCCAAACCAACCAAGTATCTACAGTGCCAAACAACAATTCACCTTTAATAGCTTTTTCTTTTGCTCCCGCTACATTATTTAATATCCAGTGGATTTTGGTCGCAGAAAAATAAGAATCCACAACCAATCCTGTTGCTTCGCTTATATATTTTCCAATCGTTGTACTTTTAAGTTCACTACAAAAGTCAGCAGTACGTTTATCTTGCCATATAATTGCATTATAAACAGGCTGACCAGTTTTCTTATCCCATAATATAGTAGTTTCTCTTTGGTTAGTAATACCAATTCCTGCAATTTCACCTGAATTTATTCCTGCTTTGGCAATCAACTTTCTGGCAACAAATAGTTGAGTTTCGCGTATTTCAGTTGCATCCTGCTCCACCCAACCAGGTTGAGGAAAAATCTGGCTTGTTTCAGTTTGTTCTATGCTTTTAAGATTAAACTCTTTATCAAATAATATTGCTCTGGAACTTGTTGTACCTTGATCTAAAGCAAGAATATAAGATTTACTCATCATTTATTTGTTTAAGAATCCAATTGTAAATATCTAGATAAACTTCGGATCTATTTGTCTCGTTAAGAATTTCGTGACGGGCACCAGAATAAATCTTACAATCTATTTTTCGAAGTCCTGCTCTTTTATAAAACTCTACGGCCTTTTTAACACCAACACTATAATTGCCAACCGGATCCTCTATTCCAGATAAGAACAATAAAGCAAGATCTCTTGAAATCTTTTTAGCATTAATGATTTTATTGTTATAAATCAAACCTGAAAAGAAACTTCTATAAAAAGAACAAGAAAATACTCCACCGCAATAAGGGTCTTTAATATATTTATCGACAATATCCTGATCTCTTGTTAACCACTGATATGGACTATCAAAAGCCTTATTAAAGCTCCCGAAAGACATTTTGTCAAGCATCTTAGCCGGTCGCGAAACACCTCTTAATTTACATTGTAGCCAAGCTATATAATATCCAAATTTCAGCAAATAGCTAGGATTTGTGCCAGTACCGGTAAGAATTACTCCTTTAAGTCCGCAATACTTTGTAATGAAAGTTCTTGCTAAAAAAGAACCCATGCTATGACCTAATATAAAATTTGGAACATTAGGAAATGTTTTCTCCGAAATATCATTTAAAATCTTTAAATCATCAATTATTCTAAACCATGAATCTCTTTCAGGCCAAACGCCATATTGACCTGGTTTTAGACAATTACGACCATGTCCGCGATGATCAGAAATATAAACTGCAGCACCTTTGTTCACAAGAAATTCGGCAAAATCACTATATCTCTCCGAATGTTCTGCCATACCATGGAAAACCTGAACTACAAAATTAACTTTGTTATCGTCAGGTAAAAATTCATTATAAAATATAGTTTTACCGTCAGAAGTCCTTAACCAGTTTTCAATAATTCTCATCCTGTGACACAATTAATAACAACTACAAACTTATTTAATTATTTCGAATAAATTATAAAATTTCTCAAGTTTATATTCTAAAGTAATATCTTTCATCTCATTCCAAAGTGCATCATTAATTGGAACACCCGATTTCTCTCTTTCTTGATATGTAATATACTCTTTTTCACCTGCAGTAAAAATTCTATCGTGCCCAGGCATTTTTTTAGAACTTCTTAATTCTCTGAGTATATCCCCTGTAGTTTTCTTAAAATCAGCAGGATCTATAAAACAATCTATGTTTATTGCAATAAAAAAATGGCCTAATCGATAAGGAACTTTTTTACCGTTCTCAAAACCCAGCAATGCTTTCATAAATCCACCTCCTTGCAATGCTGCTGAGAGAATTTCAACAACAGTAGCATAGCCGTATCCCTTATAACCGGCAGTTTCCTCACCAATTCCACCTAGTGGTGTTAACGCCGCATCCCCATTTACAAGATCCTGTAAAACCTGAACAGCATCAGTTTTTGAGTTTCCATCTTTATCAATTACCCAACCTTTTGGCAAATCTTTTCCATTTTTTGCATAAAACTCGAACTTTCCACGTTGGCTAACCGAAGTAGCACAATCCAAGAAGAAAGGAAAATCTTCGTCAGTAGGCATCACAAATGTCAGTGGATTTGTTCCAAGCATATTTTCTACTCCAAAAGTAGGTGCAATAGAAGGTCGTGCATTAGTACCTGTAATACCAATCATATTCTCTTTTGCTGCCATCAAACCATAGTAACCTGCAATCCCATAATGAGAACTATTTCGAACAGCAACCATTCCCATCCCATAAGTTTTTGCCTTGTCAATACACATTTGCATTGCCTGTTTCGAAACTACATGACCCATCCCATTATTTGCATCAAGGACTGCAGTTGTCGGGCTTTCGCGAATAATATCTACTTTAGTAATCGGATTTAAAATACGGTCTTTTATTCTGTCAAGATAAATTGGTTTTAGTCTGTTTATTCCATGTGAGTCAATACCAAGTTTATCTGCTTCAATTAAAACATCCGCAATTATTGTAGCATCCGATTCAGACACTCCTGCTTTTTTAAGCGCTTCGATACTAAATGATTCAAGTATTTCAAAATTTAGATAATGCATATTTATTGTTTTTTACAAAATTAAGAAAATTTAAATGCCTCAACTTTCATTCTTGCTAAAATATTAACTTACTTATTCATAAAACATGCTCAACAATATATCGAATGTTGTTTTTTCATTTAGGATAAAAATTGTATTTTTACAAAAAATTCAAAAATTATGAAACGCGACGAACAAGTATTTGAAATTATTCAGAAAGAAAGAGAAAGGCAAATGCATGGTATTGAACTTATAGCTTCGGAAAATTTTGTAAGTCCACAGGTTTTGGAAGCCATGGGTTCAGTAATGACAAATAAATATGCTGAAGGTTACCCCGGCAAAAGATATTATGGTGGTTGTCAGTTTGTTGATATGACCGAACAAATAGCAATTGATAGAATAAAAGAATTATATGATGCTGAGTATGCAAATGTACAGCCTCATTCTGGTGCTCAGGCAAATATGGCAGTATTTTTCAGTTGTCTTAAACCCGGTGATACTTTTATGGGATTGGATCTTGCTCATGGTGGTCATCTCTCGCACGGTTCTCCTGTTAATATGTCTGGAATATTATATAAAGCCATATCTTATCAGGTTTCAGAAGCTACTGGAATGGTTGATTATGATGCAATGGAAAAGACAGCACTTGAACACAAGCCAAAATTACTTGTAGCAGGTGCTTCTGCATACAGTCGTGAATGGGATTACGAAAGAATGAGAACTATAGCAGATAAAATTGGTGCAATATTTATGGTTGACATGGCTCATCCTGCCGGTCTAATTGCCGCAGGCTTGCTTAAAAATCCTGTTAAATATGCTCATATTGTAACTTCCACAACTCACAAAACCTTAAGAGGTCCTCGCGGTGGTATTATTCTTATTGGTAAAGATTTCGAGAATCCATGGGGAATCACAACTCCAAAAGGTGTTGTTAAGATGATGTCTGAAGTAATTAACTCGGCTGTATTTCCTGGTATTCAAGGTGGCCCTCTTGAGCATGTTATTGCATCTAAAGCTGTAGCTTTCGGAGAAGCTTTAAGTCCTGAATTTAAAGTTTATCAGACTCAGGTAAAAAAGAATGCTGCAGTTATGGCTAAGGCATTTATGGATATGGGTTACAAAATTATTAGCAACGGTACCGACAACCACTCAATGCTAATTGACTTAAGAACTAAATATCCTGATATTACAGGAAAACAAGTTGAGAACGCTCTTGTTGCTGCCGATATTACAGTAAATAAAAATATGGTTCCTTTTGATCATCGTTCACCTTTCCAGACATCAGGATTAAGAGTTGGTACACCTGCTATCACTACAAGAGGTTTAAAAGAAGAACACATGGCTCCTATAGTAAACCTGATTGACAGAGTAATTGCAAACTTTAGTGACGAGTCAACTATTATTAAAGTTCGTGGAGAAGTAAACGAAATGATGAAACCATTTCCGCTGTTTGCATACTAAAAAAAAATAAACAAAAAAAAAAACCAAATTTCATGGGATTTTTTTTTACAATATTATTAATATTTAATAAAAAACTGTAACTGTTCCGGTATAAGGTTTTGTTCCGTTATACAATTCAATCACATAAAGATAAGTTCCTGGTGGGACATTTCTGCCATTGGATTTACCGTCCCATTCATCTCCCGGACGACCTTTATACAATTCCTGTCCCCATCTCCCGACTTGTCCCTTCGAATTTTAGCACAACCTTAAGTAATTGAATATCTGCAATATACAAATTAAAACATATATTTTTGCTGCACTAAGGCAGTTCTAGAAAAATATTTCAAGTAAATAATTGCTGGCCAACAGCTAACAAAATTCGCTTTATTTATTTATATCAAACTTTTTTTCTTAACAAAAAAAGTTACAAAAAAGTCAAGGCAAACCGATGCTGCCCAACGCACCTCGAAACGAAACAAAAGAATTGTACGTCGACCTTGACCTAAAACAAATGCCATACTCCTTTGGCCAGTACCCAAATATTTGTTTTAGAGAACGACACCGATTGTAAATTTGTAATAGTCTAATCTTCGCAATTTAAATTGCTCGATTATACTAAACAAATTTATCATCGGCACTTTACATGTCGGCTCGACACAATTCTAATTGTTTCGCTCTCACCGCTTGAGCTGCCCGCCGTTTTGCCCGGCCATCCCGCGGAGCATTGAATACTATTTTGTGGCTTAATGGACAAATTTCAGGCTGACAAGTAGTTGAGTATTAGTAATAACAATACCTTTGAGCATTTGAAAGCTATGAATAAAAAATTTGCTATTACTGTGGTTCTAAAAGGACGAAAAAAGACGGAATAAGAAACGGA
>JAKQEK010000071.1 GCA_029558535.1 Bacteroidota bacterium
TTAGGTCAAGGTCGACGTACAATTCTTTTGTTTCGTATCGAGGTGCGTTGGGCAGCATCGGTTTACTCGCAAGCTCGTGAGCTAAAGGTTGCCTTGACTTTTTTGTAACTTTTTTTGTTAAGAAAAAAAGTTTGATATAAAAAAATAAATCGAATTTTGTTAGCTATTGACCAGCTATTATTTACTTGAAATATTTTTCAAGAATTGCCTTAGTGCAGCAAAACATATGTTTTAATTTGTATATTGCAGATATTCAAGCACTTAAGGCTGTGCTAAAATTCGAAAGGACAAGCCGGAAGCCGCTAAACTCGACCCTGTTGAAGCTATGAATCACGTTTAATTATTGGCATAGTTTTTCTCTAACAAACTCAGAAACTATTTGTTTATGATCAAATGCCAATTCAGGTAGATTGTTCAGCGAAAACCAACCTATTTCTTTTGCATCATCTCCTGCTGCAATATTTTCCGGATTATTACAATAACCATAGAAAACCACTACAATATTTCTATCTCTGGGGTCGCGACCCGGATTGCCAAAAGCTTTAAATTGATGGAATTTAATCTCTGTCAGTGAGGTTTCTTCTTTTGTCTCACGAACAACAGATTGCTCTAATGTTTCATCCATCTCAATAAATCCTCCCGGTAAAGCCCAGCAATTTTTGTATGGTTCGTTCGCTCGTTTAATAAGCACAATTTTTGACCGGGTTTGCTCGTCAACTATTATAGCATCAACGGTGTTGAGTGCTCGGGGATATTCATAAGTGTATTTCATTTATTATTACTTTTAATTTCATAGACTAATTGTACTTGAATAAAACATTTGCAAACTCAAAATTCATTATAGTCAAATTCAGTGTTGAAAATGTATCTAACAGAGTTTGGATAAATGTCAACATCAATTATTTTCATTAACATTAAATTTATCAGCAATTTATCAGCCTCAGCACTTCTAATTCCGGCAATTCTGACAAACTGCGATTTTGATACAGAGCCATTTTCTTTAATTTCTTTTAAAAGAATTTCGGCAGCATCGTTAAATTTTATTTTAACTCCTTTTATCACACTTTTCTGTCTTTTCCATACTGTAACCAGGGTTTTGGGGGCTACTATATTTTGATCTTTAACTCTTACAAAATACTTGTGTTTACCATCGTGGTCGGGAGCAGAATGTGGTAATTCGGTACTTTTTGGTACAATTATCTCCAAAACACTTTTTCCATTGACTGTATGATTTGCAAAATCAAATTTTACCTCTGGACGACAGTGCAAGATTGCGGCTGTTTCGATCATATAATATTCTTCTTCGGAATTTATTCCTGCAATACTGCCATTATCTCTAACTCCGATTAATAAACTCCCTCCCTCGGTGTTTGCAAATGCAACCAATGATCTTGCAATTTTTTTTGTATCAGATATACTGTGTTTAAAGTCAAGATTTTGCCCTTCTCCAGCCTTAATACGATTTAATATATCTTTATTGGGTTCAAGCATTTTCGCAATTCCTTTTACTAATAATTTCCATTTTGTCTATATTGAGACACACCAACCTGCCGAACCCCTTTCTGCTATCTCCGTATATACAACCATTATCGATGCATATTATCTGAGATCTTTCATTTATTCTTTCTTTTATTGTTTCAAAATCTGAAACAGTATGTCCGTGTATCAGAATTTTTCCTTCTAATTGTGAAATGTTTCCACGTTGATAACGGCTCGAAAGCATAAATTCCTGATTTTCAAAGATATTATCATTACTTAGGTCAAGAGCTGCATGTACTAAGATAAAATTGTCTAATTCAAAATATGTCGGGAGAGTTTCTAATAGTTTAATATATTTCTTTTTTATCTTTCCTTTCATAGACAATAAATCCGAAGATTTGTAGAATCTTAAGAAATTAAATAATCTTTCAGGTTCATTATTTATTACTGTTAATAACATTTGTTCGTGATTACCCTTAAGAGGAAATATTTTAAAACCTTGTTTTTTTAATTTAATAATTCTATTTAATACTCCGCTACTGTTGCTCCCTCGGTTAATCATGTCGCCGAGAATATATATTTCATCACTTTTGCTTATATTTATTTTCTTCAGCAATTTTCCGAAAGTGCGATTGCACCCATGAATATCACCGATTACATATCTATTTACAGTTTCTCTTTCCGACACAGTAAAATTTTTATGCAAAATAAATAAAAATGCACAAAAAAAACTGTCATAATTATAACATTACGACAGTTTTTATCACTTAAATTATTGTTTATTCAAACTTTTTAAAAGCTTTTTTAATTAGTTCAATAGCATCGCGTAATTGAGCTTCTGTAATAACTAGTGGAGGAGCGAATCTGATAATATTGCCATGAGTTGGTTTTGCCAAAACTCCACATTCTTTCATTTCCATACAAACATCCCAGGCAGTTTTTCCGGGTTTGTTTTTGATAACAACAGCATTAAGAAGACCTTTACCACGAATTAGCTCAATCATTGGAGAGTGTAATTTTGCCATTTCTTCGCGGAAAATTTTACCTAAATATTCTGCTCTTTCAGCAAGTTTTTCTTCTTTTACGACTTCTAAAGCAGCAGTTGCTACTTTTCCAGCCAATGGAAATCCCCCGAAAGTTGAACCATGTTCACCCGGTTTAATAGTCAGCATAATATCATCATCAGCAAGACAACATGATACAGGAATAACTCCGCCTGAAAGTGCTTTTCCTAAAATTAGGATGTCGGGACGAACACCTTCGTGGTCACAAGCCAACAATTTGCCGGTACGTGCAATACCTGTCTGAACCTCGTCAGCAATAAATAATACATTATGCTTTTTACATAAATCATAACATTTTTTCAAATAACCTTCATCCGGAACAAAAACTCCGGCTTCTCCCTGTATAGGTTCAACAAGAAACGCAGCAGTAGTTTTACCATGTTCATCAAGAACTTTCGCAAGAGCTTCGGTATCATTATATGGAATGCGAATAAAACCCGGTGTGAGAGGTCCGTAATTTGCGTACGAATCAGGATCGTTAGACATAGTAATAATTGTTATTGTACGTCCGTGGAAATTCCCTTCACAGCAGATAATTTTTACATCGTCATTAGGAATGCCTTTTGTTACAACACCCCAGCGACGAGCCAGTTTTAATGCGGTTTCGTCTCCTTCGGCACCTGTATTCATTGGCAATACTTTGTCATAACCGAAATATTCAGTAATGTATTTTTCGTAATCACCCAAAGTTGAATTATAAAATGCTCTTGAGGTAAGAGTTAATTTTTTTGCCTGTTCAATAAGAGCATTGACAATTTTTGGATGGCAATGTCCTTGATTAACAGCAGAATAAGCACTGAGGAAATCATAATACTGTTTTCCTTCAACATCCCATACCAATGGTCCTTCGCCTCTGTCTATTACAACAGGTAGTGGATGATAATTGTGTGCTCCGTACTTTGCTTCGAGATCAATGAACTCCTGAGAAGTCCTTTTTACAGTGTTTGACATAACTAGTTATTTTTAATTTTACATTTATATTTGTTAGCAAAATTGTGATTTTTTATCCGATTTAAAAAATTTAAAGCAAAGATTTTTGAAAATATGATATTTAACATGTTTTTTAAACAGTAGGTCGGATTCAGGAATCTGACCTACTGTTTAAAAAAGTAATAACTTAAAATTGTATTTTCTTTACTCCACAATCACGCAATCTTCCAACTGCACAGTTCCCCATAAATCACGGGTTATTTTGCCACGAATTTTAACATTATCGCGGTTTGCAGCCAGTTTGTCCGAATCTGGTTCGGATAACATTGTACAACCAACCATCTTCACTCCGGTTTCAGGATCATCTAAATCTATTCTATGAGTAGTCCCGTATGAAGTTGTAGATGTTGTAGTACTGTTATAATGACCAATTACTGTAACTTCTTTATCCATCCATGCATTGTAGGCCTTATATATATCACTTACCCAAATTGCTTCTTTTTGCTTTTGTCCGGGAACCGGTACAATATCTTTTTTGTATTTCCCGTTCAGCTCAACTAATTCGCAGTCTTCAAGCACTATTCCCCAATATGAATTCTCTTTTATCGTACCTTTTATAATTAAAATGTCTTCAGCTTTTATTTCTTTGTTAAGTTCTTTTTCAAATTTACAATTAAATAATGCATCATATACATCAGTTGATTCGCGTAGATAGATTTCATTTTTAAATGTTTCGCTGCTCATATACATTTTTGCATATCCGGCTATCATTACTTCCGTTCCGGTCCACTCGTAAAACGCTTCGTGCAATTTTGCAACCGGAATGGGACTGTCCGAATTTACATTTTCGGGAAGCAGACGATTCTTATTTATATTTTCTGTGCCGACTGTTTCATCAATGTCTTGATCTGTGTTTGTCTTTGAACTGTCAGAACTGTTTCCCGAACAAGATAATATTGCTATTATCAAAAATAGTGTCGAAATTAATAGAGATAAATTTTTCATAGTTTAGTTTTTTAAATTTATTCAAAAATACTGAAAATACTTTTTATAACAAATTAATACAAAATTGTTATTTTTGTGCCGGTATAAAAAATGATACATTATGTTTGAAAATTTATCGGAAAGACTTGAGAGATCTTTTAAAATTCTTAAAGGTCAGGGTAAAATTACCGAAATAAATATTGCGGAAACTTTAAAAGATGTAAGACGTGCACTGCTGGACGCAGACGTTAATTTTAAAACTGCCAAAACATTTTGTGATAATGTCAAGGATCAGGCAGTAGGTCAGGAGGTAATAAAGTCTTTGAAGCCAAACCAATTAATGGTCAAAATAGTCCATGATGAGTTGGCGAAATTGATGGGAGGGAAGGCTGTTGACATTAACACAAAAGGAAGTCCTGCAATTATTCTTATGTCGGGATTGCAAGGTTCTGGTAAAACAACCTTTAGCGGTAAACTTGCAAATATGCTAAAATCCAAAAAAGGCAAAAATCCTTTACTCGTTGCTTGTGATATTTATCGTCCTGCTGCTATCGAACAGATTAAAGTGTTGGGAGAGCAAATCGGTGTTCCGGTTTATTCAGAAGACGATAATAAAAATCCTGTCAAAATTGCTCAAAATTCCATCAAACACGCAAAATTATACGGTCACGATCTTGTTATTATTGATACAGCAGGTCGTTTGGCAGTTGACAAAGAAATGATGGACGAAATTGAGAACATTAAAAAAGCTGTTAACCCACAGGAAATTCTTTTTGTTGTTGATTCGATGACCGGTCAGGATGCCGTTAATACCGCTAAAGAGTTTAACGATAGATTGGATTTTGACGGAGTTATTCTTACAAAACTTGATGGTGATACTCGTGGCGGTGCTGCTTTATCTATTCGTTCTGTTGTCGATAAACCGATTAAATTTGTTGGTACTGGAGAAAAAATGGATGCTGTGGATGTATTTCATCCTGAACGTATGGCAGACAGAATTTTGGGAATGGGTGATGTCGTAACTTTGGTAGAAAGAGCTCAGGAACAATTTGATGAAGAAGAATCCCGCAAACTTCAAAAGAAAATTGCTAAAGATCAGTTTAACTTTGATGATTTTCTGTCTCAAATTCAGCAAATCAAGAAGATGGGAAATATAAAGGAATTGGCAGGAATGATTCCGGGTCTGGGTAAGGCGATTAAAGATATGGATATTGACGACGATGCTTTTAAAGGTATTGAAGCAATAATACGTTCCATGACAAAGGAAGAACGATCTAATCCTGCAATAATTAACGGAAGTAGAAGAAAACGCATTGCTGATGGTAGTGGGACAAGCGTACCGGAAGTAAACCGAATACTGAAACAGTTTGAGGAAACTAAAAAAATGATGAAAATAATGTCCTCGAACAAAAATCAGAAAAGAATGATGAGAGGAATGAGATAAATGGTGAGAAGAAATGATTATTATTTTATAAATAATAGATTCGGAATTATTTGAAATTTGAAATTTGTTATGATATTAATTGACGGAAATAAAGTAGCTAAAGAAATAAAAGAAGAAATTGCTGTTAAAGCAAAGAAAATAAAAGAAGAAAGAGGTCGTGCTCTTCATCTTGCTGCAATACTTGTGGGGCATGATGGCGGAAGTGAGTCTTATGTTAGCTTTAAAATGAAAGATTGTCAGGAAGTAGGATTCGAGTCTTCTCTTATTCGTTTTGAAGATGATATTTCAGAAAAAGAACTTTTTAAAGCAATTGATAAACTTAACAGCAATCCATTGATTGACGGCTTTATAGTTCAGTTGCCATTACCAAAACATATTGATGAGCAACAAGTCATTGAAAGAATTAACCCAGATAAAGATGTTGATGGTTTTCATCCGGTTAATGTCGGAAAAATGATGATTGGTTTACCTTCTTTTGTTTCGGCAACGCCTTTGGGAATAACAATTCTATTAAAAAGATATAATATTGAAACATCCGGTAAAAATTGTGTTATTATAGGTCGTAGCAATATTGTAGGTCGTCCGTTGAGTGTACTTATGTCACAAAAAGAAATGAATTCTACAGTTACGGTTTTGCATAGTGGTTCAAAGGATTTAAAACAAATTTGTGCTTCTGCCGATATCCTTATTTCTGCTATGGGAAAGCCTCATTTTGTTACCGCTGATATGGTAAAGGACGGGGCAGTTGTTATTGATGTCGGAACTACAAGAATGCCATCTAATCAGACAAAAAGTGGATTTAAACTAACCGGTGATGTTGACTTTGAGAATGTATCACCAAAATGTTCGTACATTACACCGGTTCCAGGTGGAGTAGGACCTATGACACGACTTGCTTTGTTGTTAAATACTCTGGCAACTGTAAAATAGTGAAGTTTTTGTTCTCATAATCTCAGCGTATCTCAGTGTTCTCTGCGTTTTATTTTTTCGATAATTATATTTTTAAATAAAAAAAATCCAAATTATTGATAAAAATAAAATATCTTATTAAATTTGTGATTTAGAGATTATTTAATACTATGATAATTTTATATATTCAGAAGATTTGCTGTTTAATTATTAAATCAAACATTTTGCTATCATTTTAAGTAAATAAAAAAACCATTAATACCGTTGAATTATGATTACATCTTATCAATTTGTAAAGTTTAAAGAAGATTCATTTGTTGATTTTCATAGACAATTAGCCGAGCAAAATACTGTTTCATGTTTCGATTTCGAAGATAGTATTATTGACTTTAAAAAGAATGATACAAATAAATATAAAGCTGATTACCGTGAAAGAGTGGTTAGTTTGTTGACAAAGTATAAACCGAAGATATTAAAATCGTGGATTGGATTCAGAATTAACGAGTATGGGAATAACAGATACATGGATGATATTGAAGCACTGAAAGAATTAGGCGATTTTAAGTTCAAGTGCGTTTTCCTGTCAATTTGTAATTCTGCAGATGTTTTAAAATCATTTTTAGCTGATAATGAAAATATTAGATTTGATGAAGTAATTCCTATTATCGAAAGTAATGATGCTTATACAAATCTTGAAGAAATAATGAAAGTTAAGCACCCGAAGTTTAAAAATGTAGCTTTCGGGCATTGTGATTATAATTTAAGTTGCAATATATTTCCTTTTATTCATCAGGATAATCCCAGATATTGGTTTTGGATTCAGAAATTTGAAAAACTTTGTAAAGAGAATAATATCGGTTTTGTGAATTCTCATTATTTGAATGTTAATCATACTATGCATTTTAAACTTATGCTTAAAAATACAAGCAGATTTTTTAATGAATATGGTCAGGTTACACTAAATACCTTGCAAAGTAGTACATGTTATAATTATAAAGAAACTGATTTGATAAATGTCCGTGAACTTGATTTATTAGAAGACCTTAATATCTCAGAATTTGCAAATAAAATAGTAGATCTTTTTGAAAAATATAATCCTGAAGGTAAAGGTTATACTATCATGCCTGATAAAAAAGTTTTTGTAAGTCCTCAGGAATATGTTGCTGCTAAAAGATTTATTACTAAATAATTCAGTCAATATTAAAGAATATTTAAGGGGGAAAATTTCTCCCTTTTTTATTAATGTTAGTGTTTTAATAATTAATTTTACACTTTAATTTTTGTCGAAAATGAAAAAAACTGTATTGATTTCAGGAGCGACAGCAGGAATAGGTAAGGCAACAGCATTTCTTCTTGCACAAAATAATTACAATCTTATTATTACTGGTCGCAGAAAAGAGAGATTGTTGGAAATAAAGAACACTATTGAATCGGATACAAATGCAAATGTGGAGGTTTTAAATTTTGATATTCGCAACAATTCCGAGGTTTGTAAAGCAATTGATTCTCTGCCTGAGAACTTTAAAAAAATAGATATTCTTGTCAATAATGCGGGATTAGCTTCGGGACTTGACCCTATTAATGAAGCACAAATTGATGATTGGGAGAAAATGATAGATACTAACATTAAAGGATTGCTTTATCTAACAAGAAAAGTCGCGCCGTTAATGGTTGACCAAAAATCGGGACATATTATAAATATTGGTTCAATTGCAGGTAAAGAAGTATATCCTAACGGAAATGTTTATTGTGCAACAAAACATGCTGTTGATGCTCTAACAAAAGCTATGAGAATAGATTTGCTTCCAAAAGGTATAAAAGTTTCGCAGGTAGCTCCGGGATTAGTAGATACTGAATTTTCGGAAGTGCGATTCCATGGAGATAAAGCTAGAGCTGAAAATGTTTACAAAGGTCTTGTCCCTTTACATGCTGAGGATATTGCAGATGTAGTCCTTTACATTGTTTCAAGACCTTCTCATGTATGTATTAATGATATTGTAGTAACACCATTGGCTCAGGCATCTGCTTATAATGTTATAAAAAATTCGTAATGATGTCTTATCGAAATATACTAATTCCTCTTGCAATAAAAGCCGGTAACGAAATTTTAAAATATTATCGCAAAAATCCATTGACAAAATATAAACTTGATAATTCGCCTGTAACAGAAGCCGATTTGTTGGCTAATCAAATTATAATTGATGGTCTTAAATGTACTAATTTGCCTGTTTTAAGCGAAGAATCTGAGTTTGTTGACTATGACAAAAGAAAAAACTGGGATAAATTCTGGATAATAGATCCTTTAGACGGAACCAAGCAATTTGTTAAAAATGAAGATGAATTTACTGTAAATATAGCTTTGATTGAAAATAACACAACGGTTGAAGGTGTGGTTTTTGCTCCTGCGTTAAATATTCTCTATTACGGAAATTGCATAGATGGTGCAGAAAAGATTATTATTAATACAGACATGCAACCAATTAAAATGACTTGTTTAAAGTCGGACATCCTTCGTATTGTTGCAAGTAAATCGCATTTAAACGAAGCAACAAAAGCATATCTGAATGAGATAAATAATAAAGTTGAAGGAGCTAAATTTGTAAATGTAGGAAGTTCTTTAAAATTTTGTCTTGTGGCTGAAGGGGAAGCAGATTTTTATCCAAGATTTGGTCCAATCAATGAGTGGGATATTGCAGCAGGACATGCAGTGTTAAAAGCAGCAGGAGGTTATATGATTGATATTAATACAGGTAAGGAACTGACTTATAATTCAGAATCCCTGTGCACTCCGGATTTTGTTGCCTATGGAGATGCAGATCTTATTATTAAAACCGGTGTTTTAAATATTATTGAAAAATGATAACATTTACCGTTTCAATTATTATTCTTGTTGCAGGATATTTTTTATACGGAAAATTTGCTGCTTCATATTTTGGTGCAGATAGTACGAGAATTACCCCTGCAGTTGCTGTTAATGATGGTGTTGATTATACTCCAATGCCTTTATGGAAAATATTTATTATACAGTTTTTGAATATTGCCGGACTGGGGCCTATCTTTGGAGCAATATTGGGAGCAGCCTATGGACCAATGGCTTATATTTGGATAGTGTTAGGCTGCATTTTTATGGGAGCAGGACATGACTATTTTTCAGGAATGCTTTCAATCAGAAACAATGGAGCCAGTTTGCCCGAACTTGTCGGAAAATATCTTGGAAATGGGACAAGAAATTTTTTAAGATTCTTTACACTGATTTTGTTGATCTTTGTAGGAGTCGCTTTTGTTAGTGGTCCGGCTAAGTTATTGTCAGTTTTAACCGGTGGCGGTTTGCAAATATGGCTATATATAATTTTTGGATACTATTTTATTGCAACTTTATTTCCAATAAATAAAATCATTGGTAAAGTATATCCTTTTTTTGGTGCGGTATTACTTCTAATGGCTATTATGGTAGCTATTGTTATGATTTTTAAGTATTCAAACGGCTCAATTAATATTCATGAATTAAATATACATGATTTTAAAAATTTTCATAGAAATCCACAATCAAACTTGCTATACCCTATGATGTTTATTGTAATATCATGTGGTGCTATTTCCGGCTTTCATGCAACACAATCACCTTTAATGGCAAGATGTCTTAAAAACGAGAAACATGCTAGGCCGGCCTTTTACGGAGCAATGGTAGCCGAAGGAATTGTTACAATTATTTGGGCAACAGCAGCAATGAATTATTTTGGTGATGTTCACGGTTTAAATTATACATTAAATACACCTACTCAAGATCCTGCCTGGATAGTTAATGAAATTTGTAATTCGTGGTTAGGAAAGGTGGGGGCAGCCATAGCAATAATTGGAGTTGTAGTCTGTCCTGTAACTACAGGAGATACTGCTTTTAGAAGTGCTCGCCTTACAATAGCAGACTCTATCAAATATAATCAAAAAAGTATTAAAAGTAGATTGATTATTGCTGTCCCGATTTTTATTGTTGGTTTTCTTTTAACTTTTCTGCTTAATGAACAATTTGGAACAGTCTGGAAATTTGTTGGAATTTCAAATCAGATTTTAGCCGCAATTACATTATGGACAATTGCAATGTATTTTGCTCTGAATAAAAAGAACCATTTAATTATGTCAATACCCGCATTTATTCTGACAGTAATTTGTTTTACTTATTTGATTATTGCTCCTGTAAAAACAGGAGGTCTCGGAATCAGCGGAAATATTGCCTACTGGCTTGGAATAATACTTGCTGTTGTTATTGCTGTAGTATGGTATTTATATTACAGAAAAAATAGAAATTCTAATATTTAGGTGTTTTGTAATTATTTAGCTGGTTCACAAACTAAAACAATAGCTTTTGTAATAACTTGTCCCGACTTTTCGGGAAGTATTTGTCAAATTAACGGGAATAGGTAGGTCGCAAATACAATAACAAAAGCGAATAATAGATGCTAGCAAAATATTAAGTGTTTTTAGTCTGATTCTTACAACGATTTTTAATTTATAGTTGTCTTATAAATAAAAATTTAGTATCTTTATAGTCAAATATTTAAGCCTTAATATTAAGAAATGAAAAAGAAAAATATCTCTTTTATTGGTTTAGTGTTATGTGTGTTGTGTTATACTCATGCACTGCATGCTCAATATGAGTATATTGAGAATAAAGGTCAGTGGTTAAATAACATTAAATACAGATTAAATGTAAACGATGGTGCAATATTTTTTGAAAATAATTGCCTGACTTTTAATTTTGTTGATCCTGACGGAATGAATTATTCTACAGCTCATCACGGTAGTGAAGGCTCGGGAAGAGAACTCGTAAAGGCAGCACATGCATATAGAGTGAATTTTAAGGGAGCAAATAAAAATCCTATTATTTACGCCGATTATGCGACTTCGGATTATTTAAATTATTTCATTGGTAATGATCAGTCAAAATGGGCATCTAATGTTAAAAAATACAGACAGGTTACTTACGCTGAATTATATCCTGCAGTAGATTTAATTTATCGTTCAGATGCAAACGGTATTAAATATGATTTTGTGGTTCATCCTGGAGCAGATTATCGTAATATTGATCTTGAATATGTTGGTACTGACGGACTCTTCCTTGAAAATGGTAATTTGCTTATAAAGACTTCTGTAATTGATTTGGTTGAGAAAAAACCTTATGCTTATCAGATTTTTAATTCAGATACGGTGGAAATAGAGTGTAGTTATGTTCTGAAAAAAAATCGCCTGAGTTTTGAAATTCCTGTAAATTATGATAAAACTAAAGATTTGATTATTGACCCTTCACTAATTTTTTCAACCTACACAGGTTCTACAGGTGATAATTGGGGGTTTACAGCAACCTGGGACTATGATGATAATGTGTATTCAGGAGGGATTGTGTTTGCTGTGGGATACCCGACAAATGTTGGTGCATATCAAATTAATTTTGCGGGAGGAACAGCTCCAATATATGGTAGTACCTATTATCAGGATGGTTGCGATGTCGGAATTATTAAATATAACGAAGACGGTACTCAAAAACTGTTTGCAACCTATCTTGGAGGAAGTGGAGGTCAAGAAATGCCACATAGTTTGGTAGTAAATGAATTTAACGAGTTAATAATCATGGGAACTACGGGTTCTCCTGATTTTCCTGTTACTGCAGGTGCCTACCAAACAAATTTTGCAGGAGGAGATAGTCTTGTTTATGATAATGTAATTGGTTTTCATCAAGGGATTGATATTTTTGTGTCAAAATTAAGTTCTAATGGAACTCAATTGTTGGGTTCGACTTATGTAGGTGGCTCCGGAAATGACGGGCTGAATTTTAAACTCTATTATACAATACCTGATCCGGTGTCTAATATTAACTATGTCGAGATGCATGGTAACGATTCTCTTTATTTTAATTATGGCGATGGAGCAAGAGGCGAAGTCATTGTTGATAACAAAAATATGATATATGTAGGAACGAATACATTTTCAACAGATTTTCCAGCAGGTATAAATCCGGGATACCAAACTAGTAGTGGCGGTGGACAAGATGGAATAGTTTTTAAACTTAATCCAAACTTGACATTAATGCTTTGGAGTTCTTATTTGGGTGGTAGCCAAGATGATGCTATTTTTAGTCTTAGTTTATCAAATACTGAAGAGGTTTTAGTTGCAGGAGGAACGGTTTCTCATAATTTCCCGATTACGGTTGGCTCTTACAATACTTCTCATAATGGTGGCAGTACAGATGCATTTGTTTCTAAACTTGATATGAATGGGGATAACCTTATTGCATCAACCTACTTTGGCTCTAATGTTTATGACAATGCATATTTTGTGAGAACAGACAGATTTGATAATATTTTTATCTGTGGACAAACAAAAGCAAGTGGTTCAACATTAATTAATAATGCAGGATATTCTGTACCAAACAGTGGACAATTTATTGCCAAGTTTAATCCTAATCTGAATGAACTGGTTTGGTCAACACAATTTGGTAACGGAAATGGCCGTCCAAATATTTCAATCACTGCTTTTGCTGTGGATGTTTGTGACAGGGTATATTTATCGGGCTGGGGAAGAGAATGGACTTATTCATATTATAATGCTCAGGGAAATTATTATACTTGGACAGATCAATATGGTACTAAAGGTATGACTGTAACTCCTGATGCAATTCAATCTCAAACTGACGGGCAGGATTTTTATGTTCTTGTTTTAAGCGAAGATGCCAGTGAACTCGAATATGCAAGTTTTTTTGGCGAGGTACACTATGGTAGCTGTGGCTATTCCGGACATGATCACGTTGATGGAGGAACAAGTCGCTTTGATAAAAAGGGTCATATAATACAATCTGTATGTGCAAGTTGCGGTGGTTGTCAGGAGTTTCCAACTTCGCCCGATCCGGGCGTTTGGTCAACTACCAATAATGCTACAAATTGTAATAATGCGGTTTTCAAAATAAGGATTATTGAAAACCTTGCAGAAGCAAATTTTAACCCAGTACCCGCAGGTTGTGCTCCATATACAGTGAATTTTAACAACACTTCCCAGGGGTCAACATTTGTTTGGGATTTTGGTGATGGCTCACCTCATTCAAGTGCTTTTAATCCCACTCATACATATACTGTAGGAGGAACATATACTGTAACACTTGTTGTTGGAGATCCATTGAGTTGTAACTATTATGATACTATTCAGCGTCAGTTTACTGTAATTGAACCGGGTCAGAGCAATTTAGAGCCTATTCAGATTTGTCCCGGGCAAAATACTGTTATTGGTCCAGTTGGAACTTACCCTGTAGGAACAACTTTTAGTTGGGTAGTAGGATCAAATCTGAATAATAACCATATTCAGAATCCTGTTGCTTCACCTAACCAAACTACAGATTATATGCTTGTTGCTACAGGTGTATGTGTGGACAGCGTTTGGCAAACTGTTATAGTTTATGAGCCCGATATAGATTTATTTGCTTATTCTGACACTACTGTATGTCCTGGTGGAACAGCAAATTTATTTGCTACTTCCTCCGGTACTGTGGACGAATGGGCGTGGGCTTCAAGCCCTTCATTTTCGAGCATTCTGTCAAATAATCAAAATTTTAATGCTTCTCCTTCAGCTAGTACAGTTTATTATGTGCGGGCAAAAGAAAATGTTTGTAACACTTATTTAGTTGAAACAGTCCAAGTTTTAGTTCATGCATTTAATTATAACATAGTTCCCGCACAGATAATTTGTGTAGGTGAAACTACCAATTTAACTATCAATAACCTTAATACCGGTGATAATCTAACATATAGTTGGCAGCCAACTGCTCAGATAATTAGTGGAGCAACAACAAACTCACCTATCGTTGGTCCTGCAAATGACCAAACCTATTATGTGACAATAACAAGTCAAATTGGATGTACGACAACAAATCAAGTGCATGTTGATGTAGATATAATAATTTTCAGCCAACCCGACATTACACCAAATCCTTGCTTTGGTTACTGCATTGGCTCTGCTACTGCAATCGCAAACGGCATACCTCCTTATACTTACGTTTGGAATACGGGGGAAGAAAATCATTCAATTTATGAATTATGTGCCGGCTCATACAATGTTACTGTTACTGATGGAAATAACTGTACTGCTGAGTCTGTTGTAACATTAGTTGACCCTCCCGAACTTATGACAAGTTTTACAAATGTAGTTCATCCTCAGTGTGACGGAATAGGTTATGGCTCAGCAACAATAAGTCCTGTTGGTGGGACGCCTTCATATACTTATCAATGGAACTTTGGAGGCAATCAACAAATTAATAATCAATGTTTGACAGGGTATAATATTGTATCAGTAACTGATGCCAATGGATGTCAGAAAATAGATTCTGTATTTATGATTTCTCCTTCTGATATGACTTCTGCTATAACCGGTTATAATATGGTAAAGTGTTTTGGTGATTGTGACGGTTCAATTACCGTTAGTGCAACACTTGGTGTCCCTCCGTATTCATTTAATTGGTCAAATGGATCATCTGGTCAGTTTGTTACTGATTTATGCCCGGGTCCATATACAGTAACTGTAGTTGATGCTGAAAATTGTGTGTCACATCAGTATCTTTATATTACAGAACCGACACCTTTAGTGTCGAACCTGGCTATTAGTAGTCCGATTAAATGTTTTGGCGAAACAGGAAATATTAACTTAATAGCCAGTGGAGGAACAATACCATATTCATTTGAATGGTCAAATGGGTCAAATCAGCAAAATCAAGTCGGAGTAGCTGCTGGTGATTATTTTGTGACGGTAACTGATGCGAACAATTGTCAAAATTTAGCAGAGATTAACATTTCACAGCCTACTTTATTAGTTATGGATACTACAATTCATAATATGCTGTGTACAGGAGTTTGCAACGGACAAATTCAAACTTATGTTTCAGGAGGAACGCCTCCATATACTTATGTTTGGTCAAATGAAACTTCAAACCCAAATGCGTTTAATTTGTGTGATGGAGATTACAATTTATTGATGCTTGATGCAAACAATTGTGAAATTACTCAGGATTTTACGATTGTTAACGAAGATTATATACCCGATTTGGCAGTTAGTTCAAATGTTAGTGAAATTTTTGAAGGCGAACAAGTATCATTACTGGCACAGTCATCTGTAAATGGGTCTTATTCATGGGATAATGAATCTGTTTTGAATAATTCAAATATTGCAAATCCTGCTGCAACTCCGAAGGAAACTACACTATTTGAAGTCCTGTTCAGAGACGAAAACGGTTGTGTTAACACCGACACTATCCGTATAAAAGTTAAAGAAGTTATTTGTGGAGATCCTTATCTTTTTGTTCCAAACGCTTTTACTCCCAATTCGGATGGTAATAATGACTATTTTAAACCGTATTTCCCATTTAATATGGTTACTGAAGTTTATTTTGCAGTTTTTGATCGGTGGGGAGCAATACTTTATGAAACAACAGATCTTAATGCTTTAGGTTGGGATGGGACATACAAGGGCGAAAAGCTAGCAACTGATGTCTTTGTCTATTGGATAAAAGCCAGATGCCTTAATGGTGAAGAATATAACCATCAGGGAAATGTTACTCTGTTGAGGTAATTCTGTTACAATTATTTCTCTACATTCCATCTTATAGATATTAGAATTTCGGACTGTCTAATTTTAAAATGGTTTAGCAATATCAGTTTTGTTTAATTCCTTAAAATCATTAATTTTGCCATCTTATTTAAATTTAACTATATGGACATTCCTGCAAAGTATGAAGCGGCAAAAATTGAAGAAAAATGGTATAAGTACTGGTTAGAGAAAAAACTATTCCATTCAGAACCTGATTCGCGTGAGCCTTATGTAAATGTAATTCCTCCACCTAATGTAACCGGAGTTTTGCATATGGGACACATGTTGAACAATACTATTCAGGATGTGTTAGTCCGTCGTGCACGCATGCTTGGGAAAAATGCTGTTTGGGTTCCGGGAACGGACCATGCTTCTATAGCTACCGAGGCTAAGGTTGTGGCTAAATTAAAGACTGAAGGAATTGACAAGAATTCCATAACCCGTGAAGAGTTCTTAAAACATGCCTGGCAGTGGAAAGAAAAACATGGGGGTATAATTCTGGAACAATTAAAAAAACTTGGTGCTTCATGCGACTGGGATAGAACCTGTTTTACAATGGACGAAATAAGGTCGGATTCTGTTATACGTGTTTTCGTTGATTTGTACGAAAAAGGTCTTATTTATCGTGGCGTAAGAATGGTAAACTGGGACCCCGAGGCAAAAACAGCTGTCTCGGATGAAGAAGTTATTTATACAGAGGAAAACAGCAAACTTTATTATGTAAAATATCAAATAGAGAATGAAAATAATTTTGTAACAATTGCTACAACACGTCCTGAAACAATTCTTGGTGATACTGCCGTATGTGTTAATCCAAATGATAAAAGATTTAAGCATTTAAAAGGTAAGAAAGTAATTGTTCCAATGGTAAATCGTGTTGTTCCGGTGATTTTTGACGACTATGTTGATATGGAATTCGGAACAGGCTGTTTGAAAATTACTCCTGCTCATGATATTAATGACTATGAAATCGGTATTCGTCACAACCTGCAATCTATTGATATTTTTACAGATGATGGAACTTTGAGCAATGAGGCTGTTTTGTTTGTTGGTCAGGATAGATTCGTTGCACGCAAGTCTGCTGTTGCAGAACTCGAAAAACTCGGAATTATCGAAAAAATTGAAGATTATAACAATAAGATAGGTCGTTCTGAAAGGACCAATTCTGTTATTGAACCAAAACTTTCTATGCAGTGGTTCCTGAAAATGGAGGAATTGTCAAAACCTGCTCTTGAAGCAGTTGAGAAAGGAGATATAAACATAATTCCGGCAAAATATAAAAATGTATATCGTCACTGGATGGAGAATGTAAGGGACTGGTGCATTAGTCGTCAACTGTGGTGGGGACACAGGATACCTGCATATTATTTACCTGATTCAAACGACTTTGTTGTTGCCGAAACTATCGAAAAGGCTCTAGAAAAAGCCAGACAAGTATTAGGTAACGACTCTTTAAAAATAAGCGATTTACATCAGGAAGAGGACGTTCTTGATACCTGGTTTAGTTCATGGTTATGGCCTATTTCAGTTTTTGATGGAATTTTACATCCTGATAATCCTCAATTCAAATATTATTATCCGACAAATGATTTGATTACTGCTCCGGAAATATTATTTTTCTGGGTAGCACGTATGATTATTGCCGGTTACGAATATCCTAAACAAAAACCATTCAGCAATGTGTATTTACATGGTATTGTGCGGGATAATCTGAGACGTAAAATGTCGAAATCATTAAATAATTCGCCCAATCCAATCGGGCTAATACTAGATTATGGTGCTGATGGTGTACGTTTTAGCATGTTGTCATGTTCTGCAGCTGGAAACGACTTGATGTTTGACTCACGACCTAAAGTGAAAATTGAAAATGGCAAAGAGGTTTTTGAGACACGAATAGATAGGGATGGAAATAAAGAAATTGTTTATGAGAGTACTTTATGCGAACAGGGACGTAATTTCGCAAACAAAATCTGGAATGCTTTCCGGTTAGTAAGGAATTGGTCAGTAGATGAGAATATTCCACAGCCCGAGCATTCAAAAGCTGCTGTTGATTGGCTTGATGCAAAAATCAACGAGACAATCGGAATTTTAAATCAACAATTTGATAGTTTCCGTTTGTCTGAGGCGCTGATGACTGTTTATAAACTGTTTTGGGATGATTTTTCAGCCTGGTATCTGGAAATCGTTAAACCTGAATATCAAAAACCTATTGATAAAATTACCTATAATCAAAGTCTGGAGTTTTTCAAAAAACTTAACTTATTAATTTCACCCTTTATGCCATTTATAACCGAAGAGTTATGGCAGTTTATGAGGAACGATACAGAAGTTGAATCAATAGTTTCAGCTAAATGGCCAGATACAAAAGAAAGCGATAAAAATTGTGTCAAAGGTTTTGCATCAAGCACAGAGGTAATTGCCGGAATCCGCACCATTCGTCAGGAAAAGAATCTGCCGATGAAAGAAAAACTAAACCTTCATATTATTCTACATGGTGATTATGATAACAGATTTGATTCAGTGATTAAAAAGCTTGGCAATTTAGAAACCATTCAATTCGTGGAGGAAAAGCCGGTTTTAGCAGCAGGATTTATCGTTAAATCTCACGAGTATTTTATTCCGCTTGGTACTATGGTTAACAAGGAGGAAGAAATTAAAAAACTGCAGGATGAGTTGAAATATGCCGAAGGTTTTTTGAAGTCTGTGATGGCAAAATTATCGAATGAAAAATTTGTAAAAAATGCCCCTCCGACAGTAATTGAAAACGAACGAAAAAAACAGGCAGACGCTGAATCTAAAATCACTATTCTTAAAGAACAAATTGCCGGGTTGAAAGGATAGAAATGAACTTTTATATTGTCTATTAAGCCAAATGATTCAAGTCATTAAAGTCCTGAAGGAACTTAATATCGTTAACCCGAAATCCGAAATCCGGAATCCGAAATTCGGAACCCTCAATTAATAATCCTAAAGTCCCGTTAGGGACGATATATGAAATCTGTCTGCAGTCATTTTCGAGATTTGTAACAGTAGGTCTTATAGTTATTTCCTTATCTCCTTAAATGCTTTCTCGATTGTACTTGCAATTAGTTCGTGCAGTTTATTTTCATCTATGTCACCATTAAAGGAAACCATTTTATCCTGAACTTTATAAAATTCAGCTATTTTTCCACTTCTCTGTTCATAAACCTCCATACGGTGTATAATAGTATCCATATTCATGTCGTACGTTCTGGCTTTGTTGGTTTTTGAGCGGGCAGTTAATCTTTTAATTGCTTGTAATGTAGAAGTTTTTAATTCTATTACCAAGGAAATTGAAGTATCAGATTTTTTCATTAAACCACTTAATATATATGCTTGAACCAAAGTAGATGGGAAACCTTTAAAAATAAATCCCTTTGTGTTGTTATGATTAGCTATTTTGCGTTCAATAAGCCTAATTGCAATATCATCAGGTACAATATCTCCTGTTTCGAGAAATGGCTCCGCAATCTTACCCAATTCTGTTTGATTGGCAACTTCTTTTCTTATCATTTCACCGGTAGAAACATATTCCATATTGAATCTCTTTGCAATTCTTTTTGCCTGAGTCCCTTTTCCGGCACCGGGAGGGCCAAAGAAAACGACATTGAGTAAAGTTTGTGATAAAATATCTTCAATTCTTTCTGTTAATCTTTCAAATACTTCTTCAACCGTTCCTATGCCATCAATGGGGTAATATTTGCCTTGCTGATTGTAAAAATCAATAACAGGAACTGTTTTAAGTTCATATTCTCGTAAGCGATTTTCAACAACCTCTTTTTTGTCATCAGCACGTTTTTCTTTTTCTGCGCGTAGCATCATTCTGTTTATAAGTTCGGGTTTTGGCACCTCCAAACTTAGCAAGCAGGACAGCTTTGTGTTCATTTTTATCAGCAAACCATCAAGTATATAGGCCTGAGCATAAGTACGCGGGAATCCATCAAATAAAATACCCTTACTGTCAGGATTCATCTTTATACTATTCTCAATAATCTGAACAATAATCTCATCACTAACGAGTCCGCCCTGTTCTATAATCGCCTTTGCCTCTAATCCTAATTCAGTACTTTCAGCAATTTCGCGTCTTAAAATATCTCCTGTTGAAATATAGGTAAGATTGTATTTTTCAGCTAATTTTTTAGCTTGTGTGCCTTTCCCTGCACCTGGAGGCCCAAATAATGCTATGTTTAACATGTTTTTATATTTATTTTTTGTTTTTTCTTAAAGTTTAATATTCTATTATTTGTTAAATCGGTAATCGGTATTCGGTATTCGGTAATCGGTATTCAGTAATCAGTATCGGTAATCTTGTCTATTGCAAATTGTTATTTGTAATTTAATTCTCGTAATTTCATTTTACTATTTTATATATATGTTTTAAATTCCTTCCAAAACCGTTGTAATCCAATCCATATCCAACTATAAAATCATTTGGAATTTCAAAGCAGCAATAGTCAACCGGATAACAATTGTTATAAGCTTCAGGTTTTAGCAGAAGACTGGAAATTAAAATTTGTTCAGGATTAAAACCATTAATTTGCTTAACAATATTTTCCATTGTTATTCCTGTATCAATAATATCTTCAATTATAACAACTGTTCTACCTGTAAGGTCTTCATTTAGTCCTATAAGTTGTTTTATTTTACCTGACGTTGAGGTTCCTTGATATGACGCTAATTTTAGAAAAGAAATACTGCAATCAATATTCAAATTTTTAAAAAGCTCAGCTGCAAACATAAATGATCCATTTAGTATGCCAAGGAATAAAGGAGATTTTCCGGCAAGATCAATATTCATTTGTTCTGCTAGTTTCAATATTCTTTCTTCTATTACTTCTTGAGAAATAAATATTTCAAAATATTTGTCGTGAACTTTAATTTGTTCCATAATATCGTTTTTAATCATTTGTTAAAATCAACAGTTAGAAAATGAACTTATTAACAAAAAAATCAATAAAAATTGTAATTTCCAACAAAAATAGAAATTACTTGTGTATTTTTACAATGTTAATTTGTTAAACATAAAAAATATGAAACCTGTTATAAGTATAATTATGGGTTCCACATCGGACTGGAAAGTTATGGAAAAAGCTGCCATACAGTTAAATGAGTTTAGGATACCGTTTGAAATACACGCTTTGTCTGCTCACCGTACACCACAGGAAGTTGAAGAGTTTGCTAGAAATGCCGAACCGCGAGGAATAAAAGTTATTATTGCAGGCGCAGGAATGGCTGCTCATTTATGTGGGGTTATAGCAGCTATGACAACAATACCGGTAATTGGAGTTCCAATTAGTGCCAGTCTTGATGGAATGGATTCACTTTTAGCAATTGTACAAATGCCTCCGGGAATTCCCGTCGCAACTGTAGCTATAAATGGCTCTCAAAATGCTGCTATTCTTGCAGCACAAATGATTGCAACCGGAGACCCAAGATTGGCTTCAATAATTGCTCTTTTTAAGGAAAATCTAAAGCAAAAAATTGTATCAGCAAACGAAGATTTAAAAGAGTATAAATTTGATTACAGAGTCATTTAAATAATTATAAATGAAAAGAATCTTATATATCATTATTCTAATTGTTCTTGGCTTTTCCGGATATAGTCAATCGATAAGCTACGTAGCAGGGGCAAGAGCTGCGGGTATGGCAAACGCCGGTATTACAAATCAGGATACATGGGCTGTATTTAATAATCCGTCTGCTTATGCATTGTTAAACAACAAGGCTATTGGAGTATATTATGAAAATAGATTCCTGATGAAAGAAACTGGATATGGAGCATTGGCGTTTTCGTCTCCTTTGTTAGGGGGTAATATTGGCTTTGGATTTTCTCATTTTGGATACAGCTTATTTCAATCAGATAAAGTAGTTTTGGGTTATTCTCAGCAATTGTTTAAAAGCTTTTCGATGGGTTTACAGGTAAATTATTTTTCTGTCAGACAATCGGATTATTACGGAAATCTAAATTCTGTAACTTTTGAAGCAGGAATATTGTCAAATCCAAATGATAGATTGGCAATCGGAGCATATATTTTTAATCCTTTAAATCTATCTTATTTTGAAGACTCTGACTTAAAAATGCCTGTTGCCTTAAAATTAGGTTTATCATATCTTTTTAGTAAAAGTCTGTTGTTGTCAATAGAAACAGGTAAGGCTATAAATGGATATACACCTGTTTTTAAAACGGGAATAGAGTATCTGTTGAACGAGCAATTTGCTTTGAGAACCGGAGTTGCATTAGCTCCTGTTGAATATTCGTTTGGGTTAGGTTATAGTAATGCATTTAGTAATAAAAATAAATTTGGATTTGACTTAGCATTTTCATATCACGAATACCTGGGATCTACTCCAAAATTATCAATAAATTATGAGTTTTAAAAAAGTAGCCATTTGTTTGTTTTTGATTGTTTTTTCTGTCTCATCACTTTTCAGTCAGGAAGAAACAATTTCTTCATTGGATGAGATAATAGAAGAAATTGCTTCATCCAGCGATGTTGAACTCGATTATACTACACTTTTTAACTCGCTTGAAACATTGTATTACGACCCAATTGATTTAAATACTGCTACTGAAGAAGAATTGTCAGATTTGATATTTCTTACTGAATTCCAAATATTTTCACTAGTAAATTATAGAAAAAAGTTTGGTAAATATAGTACTATATATGAATTGCAATTTGTTGATGGAATTGATCCCATTACATTAAAACGTTTGTTGCCGTTTGTAATAGTTCGTGACAGCGAAACTAAAACTAAAACAGATTTTCATAAGATATTTACTTATGGCAGACATAATACAATGTTGCGATATCAAAGATTATTGCAGGAAAAAGCGGGATATATTCCTATTTCTGATAGTATTTTATTGATTAATCCTGACAAATCCAGATATCTGGGAAGTCCTGATAAAATGTATTTAAGGCACAGCTATAATTTTAAAGACAAACTATATTATGGTATAACTGCAGAAAAAGATGATGGCGAACAGTTTTTTAATGGTGCTCAAAAATATGGGTTTGACTTCTATTCAGGACATTTTCAAATTAATGATATCGGAATAGTTAAAAAACTTATTGTAGGTGATTATATTGCTCAATTCGGGCAAGGTTTGACATTATGGTCGGGAATGAGTTATGGTAAAACATCATCGGCAACGAATGTAATCAAAAAAGCTCGTGGAATAAATAAATATAGTTCAGTTAATGAATCGGCATTTTATAGAGGCGAAGCAATAAGTCTTCAGTACAAAAATCTGATTTTTACTGAATTTGTTTCTTACAAACCGCTTGATGGAAGTATTGACACCGTTTCGTCTTTGGAATATGATACCGAAGAACAATATATTACATCTTTTCTTGAAACAGGTTATCATCGTACTCCATCTGAAATCGCGAAGAGGCATAAGATTAACGAGTTTGTTTCAGGTGCAAATTTAAGTTGGTACACTCCAAAGCTTCGGATTGGTGCTACAGGAGTTTATTATAAATTTTCTGAGCCGGTAGGCGACAATTCTGCACCATATAGATATTTTGATATGACCGGTAATAGTAATATGAATTTTGGTATAGACTATCTGTTATCTATTCATAAAGTCAATATTTTTGGCGAAACTTCCATGAGTCAGAATTTAGGCTACGCGACTATAAATGGAGCTGTATTTGATTTTGTACCAGAGTTTAAAATGTCTATTGTTCACAGATATTTCCGCCCTGATTATCAAGCTTTGTATGCTCAACCTTTTTCGGAAGGGAATAAACCATATAATGAGTCAGGATTATTTATTGGAGCTGAAATATATCCTAAAAAGCATTGGAAAGTTGAAACTTATTTTGATTCATGGAAATATCCTTGGTTAAGGTATGGAGTAGGTGGTCCATCAGCAGGAAGAGAATATCTTGTTCAGGTTACGCACTATCCTCAACGAAATCTGGAGATGTATATCAGAGTAAAGTATGAAACGAAACAGAAGAACGATAGTGATATTGAAACAGGAATAAGACCACTTGTATCTTATGAAACTGCAAAATATAGGTATCATGTTGCTTACACGGTTAATGAGGAGTGGAAACTTAAAAGTAGAATTGAACTCTCACAGTACAACATAAATGAACAGAATGAATGGGGCTATATGGTATATCAGGATTTTCAATATAAACCAAATAAATTACCATTGACTTTTACTGCAAGAGTTGCTGTTTTTGAAACAAAATCATACGATACAAGAATATACGCTTACGAACCGGATGTCTTGTATGGTTTTTCTGTTCCTGCATATTACGGACAGGGAACCAGACTTGTATTGGTTGTAAAATATGCTGCCTTTAAAAATATAGATATGTGGTTCAGAATAGCCAATACTTATTTTCATGATAAGGATGAGTTGGGGACAGGTCTCGATGCTATTAGCGGTAAAAATCGCACAGATATCAAATTGCAGTTAAGATTTAAATTCTAATGCTGATAATTACAAAGGAACAACATGTTGAATTTCTGCGTGAACACGTATTTCAATCGGTAAAAAAAGTGGTTGATGATAACCAACTTATTTTTGGTTTTATGCTGATGTCTCAGGCCACAGAAATATTAGGTTCATATCTCGATGATAAGCCTATAAGAGCAAAACAACAGTCATTAAATAGATATTGTCTGGCTATAAATAAATTATATCCTCCGGCATATGCCAATGCCAATAAAAAAGGTTTTCTTTATTATCAACTTAGAGCTTGCATGACTCATATGTTTATTCCAACTGCAAGATTATCGCTTAATACTGGAAGGCAAACAAAAGAAAAACTTCATTTGAGCATTTCAAATGAAGTTATGTATTTGTATTCAGATAACTTCTTTTATGATTTTCAAAACGCTATTGAAAAGCTAATTAATCTAATTATGTCTGATAAAATTAAATTAAAATCAATTTCTTCGGGACAAATTAACGAGAAATACTAATTAAATCCACCGACTTTGTATATATCTGTCCTTTTATTAAGACACATAATTGGAATTTTTTTAAACAATTCTTTATTTTCAGTTCTTTTTAAACTCCTAACATAGCGTTTATACTTATCTGTCATTAATAAAATTAAATCGCACTCAATTTCATTGGCATAATTATAAATTTCATCAGCAAAATTACGTTCACTATCCAAAACTTTGATATCATAATCAATAAGTTCTTTCTCGAACCAATTTTGAGCAAAGTTTATGTTGTTGTTTAGAGCTTTAATCTTAAAGCCGTCTTTAGTGTTAAATGTCAGAATAAATGCCTTACTTTGAAATAAAGTGTTAATATATCTTATCCATTGAATTTTAATTCTTGAAGTTTTATCTTCATCAATTGGAACTAGTATTCTGTCATATTCTCCAAAAATAACAGGACTTTGAACCAAAATAAATGGAATTTTTACAAATTTTTTAATAACTTTTAGAGCTTTCTTTATGTTTTTTATACCATGTGTCCCCATTACAGCAAGGTATGCATCAATCTCTAGCCCATAATTATAAATTTCTTTGAATAAATTACCTTTTCTGGCTTCTACAATAATTTCGACATCTTTTTCTTTTTTAAATTCTTCGGCTATTTCAGTTAGCTTCTGTTTTGCAGCATCAATTTGCGATGATTTTGAAACAATGTGTATTAAATGTATAGGACTTTTAGCTTGCTTGCCTACCATATAAGCATGTTCCATTGCATAATCTCCAACTTGAGTAAAATCGTGGGGGACAAGGATACTTTTTTTCATAAAATTCTCTTTAGGTTAGTAAAATTTTATTATACGCTCTAATAAACGAAATCTGTTAATAAAAGGTTGCTATAAAACTATTAAAAATAAATAAAACTATGTAAAAGAACTAAATTTATTCGATAATATATGTCATAATATATAAATTTTATCAATAATTAGTTGTTGAAAACCTAAACGTATAAAAAAAGTGAATATTATATGTGTGTGCTCAAAATTTTATCACTGTTGAATATAAGTAATTCTATAAGAGCTAAATAGAAAGACATGAAAAATCAAATGTGCTTAATAAATACAAAAAAGTACGCCATTAATATTAATCTGGAATTTGAATGTCTTTGACCAGAATTTGTAAAAAAGACTGGTTCATAAAATTGTTTTCAAATATTTGATAACAAAGGTCGAAGGCGTTGTAATCTTTTATATATTCATGATAGCTTCCAAAATTAAAACCAATGCCTTCAATACATCTGTTGTCTCCGAGTTGTTGAACAATTTTTAATTTGATATGATCGCCTTCTTTACCTACTTTTTTTACACTTCCATTGTCGAATACTTTACGAGATACAAAAGTAGGAGTCATATTTTCCGGACCAAAAGGTGCGAATTGTTTTAGAATCCTGTAAAATTTTGGAGTGATGTCTTTAATTTCAATTTCCATATCCGCATTTATAACAGGAATCCTTTGTTCTTCAGTAATGGTAGATTTTACATATTCTTCAAATCTTTCGGTAAAACTATCAAGATTTTCCATTTTCAATGATAATCCTGCAGCATACATATGTCCTCCGAAATTCTCCAACAAATCGCTGCACGACTCAATTGCATTATAAAGATTATATCCTGGAACAGATCTGGCCGAACCGGTAATCATCCCCTCAGATTTAGTAAATACTACTGTAGGACGATAATACGTTTCAGTAAGTCTTGAGGCAACAATACCGATAACTCCTTTATGCCATGCTTCAGAATAAAGAACAGTAGTATAGGCATTTTTTGATATCTCTGATGAATCAATCATTTTAAGAGCCTGTTCCGTAATATCATGATCAAGTTCTTTGCGACTTATATTTATAGTATTTATTTCAGCACCAATTATTTCAGCACAATCTTCATTTTCGGATATCAATAATTCGACTGCTCGTTTTCCCGATTCCATTCTCCCTGCCGCATTGATTCTTGGGCCGATTTTAAAAACTATGTCATTTATTTGTATTTCTTTATCTAATAAACCTGTTATTGTAATTATGCTTTTCAACCCGGGCAGAGGATCTGAATTTAGTTTTTGAAGACCATAATACGCAAGTATTCTATTCTCACCAGTAACCGGAACAATATCAGAACCAATGCTGACAACAACCAGGTCAAGAAATTGTGACAGATTTGCGTGATTATCCCCAATACTTTGGCAATATGCCTGCATAAATTTATATGCTACGCCGCAACCAGATAGCTCCTTATATGGATATGGACAGTCTGTACGTTTTGGATCTAACACAGCGTATGCTTCAGGCAATTCAGCTCCGGGATTGTGATGGTCACAAATTATCAAGTCAATATTCTTTTCCCTGGCATATTTTGTTTTTTCCAATGCTTTGATTCCACAATCAACAGTAATTATCAGACTACAGTTGTTTTTAACAGCATAATCAATACCTTGAAATGAAACGCCATAACCTTCATTATATCTATTTGGAACATAAAAGCTTAGTTTCTGATATTTCGTTTTTAAATATTTATAAATTACTGCAATTGCAGTTGTGCCGTCAACATCATAATCACCGTATATTAAGATATTTTCATCGTTAGCGATAGCTTGTTTAAGTCTATGAACAGCCTTGTCCATATCTTTCATTATAAACGGGTCGTGAAGATCACTTAATTCAGGTCTGAAAAAAACACGGGCTTCATCATAAGTCTCAATATTTCTTTGAACAAGTAGATTGGCAATTTTATAATCAACTTTTAGATCTGAAGATAGCTTTTCAACCTTTTCAAAATCCCCATCTTTCTTAACTATCCAGCGTTTTTTCATATCCTTCTAAAAGTATTATGTTAGTTTACAATAATACAATTTTTTTTTTGCTTTTAGAAAAAATAATTTAAAAACTCTTGTAAAAAAGCTGTAAGTATTATTATTACCAGAGTTCAATTGCTATATATGTTTTGGTTTGAAACTATAAAACTTGTGCATAAATGTTTATTAGGTCTCTGAATGCTTTTTTTTACAGTTTAACGTCTTTTATTATCTTTGCAAAAAATTGAATATTATGGATTATATTGGATTAAGTGAACAGGAAATAATCAGAAGAGAAGCTTTAAAGGAATTGCAAACTTTGGGAATAAATGCTTATCCCGCAGCAGAATATCCTGTAAATATTTTCAGCAAAGATATTTTGGACAGATTTGATGATAATAATATGCCCGAACATTTGCTAAATGTTTGTTTGGCAGGACGTATTATGACCAGAAGAATTATGGGGAATGCTTCTTTTGCCGAATTACAAGATAATAAAGGCAGAATTCAGCTTTATTTTAGGAGAGATGATATTTGTACCGGAGAAGATAAAACAATGTATAATACTGTTTTTAAAAGGCTTTTGGATATTGGTGATATCATTGGAGTAAAAGGGTATGCTTTCAGAACTCAAATGGGAGAGATCTCAGTTCATGTTAAAGAATTTACTGTTTTAAGCAAATCTATACATCCATTACCTATTGTTAAAGAAAAAGACGGGGTAATTTATGATGCTTTTAGCGATCCTGAGCAAAGATACAGAAATCGTTCTATGGATTTAATTGTTAACCCACAGGTAAAAAGTGCATTTATAAATCGAACAAGATTAACAAATTCGATGCGTTCATTTCTTAATGAAAAAGGCTATCTTGAAGTTGAAACACCAATTTTACAACCCTTATACGGAGGAGCTGCAGCTCGTCCATTCAAAACTCATCATAATACTTTAAATCAGACACTTTATCTTAGAATTGCTAATGAATTATACCTTAAAAGACTAATTGTTGGCGGATTTGATGGAGTTTATGAGTTTGCTAAAGATTTTAGAAATGAAGGAATGGATAGGTTTCATAATCCTGAATTTACACAGATGGAGTTGTATGTTGCCTATAAGGATTACAATTGGATGATGAATCTGGTTGAGGAGATGGTTGAACGTATTTCAATTGATTTGCACGGGGATACTAAGGTTCAGTTAGGCGAAAAAATTATCGATTTCAAACGTCCTTGGAAAAGATATACAATGTATGAAGCAATACAAAATTTTACCGGAATTGACATCTCCAATTTATCTGAAAACGAATTACGTCAGGAAGCCAGAAATCTGAAAGTAGAAATAGATGATTCG
Source organism: Bacteroidota bacterium (assembly GCA_029558535.1). Lineage (GTDB taxonomy): Bacteria > Bacteroidota > Bacteroidia > Bacteroidales > ML635J-15 > Bact-19. Next base: position 29,558 of record JAKQEK010000071.1, read on the forward strand.
ATGGGCAAGGGCAAAATAATAGATGAAATATTTGGTGCATATTGTGAAAAAGAGTTGATACAGCCAACTTTTATTACAGATTACCCGATAGAAATGTCTCCTTTGGCAAAAAAACACAGAAGTGTTGACGGTTTGGTTGAACGTTTTGAAGCAATTTGTAACGGAAAGGAAATTTGTAATGCTTATTCAGAGTTAAACGATCCAATTGACCAAAGAGAAAGATTCGAACAACAGCTTGTGTTGGCAAAACGTGGTGACGAAGAAGCTATGATGCTTGATGAAGATTTTCTCAAAGCTATAGAAATTGGAATGCCTCCAACAGCAGGGCTAGGAATCGGAATAGACAGATTGACAATGATTATGACCAACTCTGCATCAATTCAAGATGTGATTTTCTTTCCTCAAATGAGACCGGAAAAGAAAGCAGAGACATTTGACGAGTCTGTTTTTATGGAACTAGGCATAGAAGAAGTTTGGGCAAAAATACTTTTTAAAGCAGGATATACATCAGTCAAGATGCTTAAAGAAGCTAATCCCGGCAAATTACATCAGATTCTTTGCGGGTGGAACAAAAAAAATAAACTAGGATTGCAAAATCCAACGCCCGATCAGGTAGCAGTTTGGATAAACTCGTAATGTCAGGATTAAAACGAATAGCGATTTTTGTTTTAACGCTTCTGATTTTTTCAGCAAGTGCTAATGCGACTGCTAATAAAATTAAATCTGTAAAAATTGACCATGGTTTTACTGTTATCGAGGGTATCCCGGTTGAGGTTTGTCTTACTGTTCTTGATGGTGACGGTCAAATAATTGATATTAATTGTACTTCGATCGTTAAAATTAATTGTGAAAAGTTAGATGTTACTTTTATTAATGGAGCAACTAGTTTTGAATATGTATTTAAGGAAAAATCGGATATAATTATTGAATGTGACGAAATTGTTACAATCAAGACGGTAAATCCTATTCCATTATGGTTTTCAATAATCCCTCCACTGATAGCTATATTGTGTGCACTTATTTTTAAAGAGGTTTTTTCTGCTTTATTTTTAGGAATTTTTAGCGGATCTTTAATTATCTGGATTTATTCCGGAGCAGGAGTATTTAACTCGTTTTTTAAAGCAATATTCTCTGTATTTGACAGATATGTCGTTGCAGCACTATCTGAATCAACACATGTGTCAATAATTATTTTCTCTATGCTGATTGGAGGCACTGTTCATATAATTACCAAAAACGGTGGAATGCAGGGGATTATAAATTTTCTTTCGAAATACGCAAGAAGTCAGCGATCAGGTCAATTGGTAACTTTTTTATTGGGTATCCTTATCTTTTTTGATGATTATGCCAATACATTGGTTGTAGGGAATACGATGAGACCGGTAACAGATAAGTTAAAAATTTCGCGTGAAAAACTGGCTTATGTCGTTGACAGTACTGCCGCTCCTGTTGCGTCAATTGCATTTGTTACAACATGGATTGGTGCTGAACTAAGTTATATACAGTCATCTTTAATAAACCTTAATCTTGAAGTCAGTGCTTATAATGTTTTCTTTTCGAGTTTGAAATATTCGTTTTATCCGATTATCACTCTTGTGTTTGTTTTTATGCTTATTTATATGCGTAGAGATTACGGCTCAATGTATAAAGCAGAATTAAGGGCAAGACAGAAGGGCGTGACAGCTTCGGATCAGGAACAGAAAATACAGTGTGAATTAAACGAATTCAAAGTTTCTGAAAAAACAAAAGCCAGAGCCTTTAATGCATTAATACCGGTAGGAATTATTGTGTTTGGAACAATTGCCGGACTTTTTTACACCGGTTGGGATACAAAGATATGGAATGACAATTCGATTGGTTTTTTGACAAAACTTTCTGCAATAATAGGGAAATCAGATTCATATAAAGCTCTCATATGGGCATCTTCAGGTGGATTGATAATTGCTTTTGTTTTAACAACAATTCAAAAAATCATGTCTTTGAAAGAAGTTGCAGAAAGTATGCTCAATGGGTTTAAATCAATGTTAACAGCAATTCTTATTTTAACACTAGCATGGTCTTTGGCAGGTCTGATATCTGATTTGCATACTTCGAATTTTATTACGCAGGTAATCAGTACAACAAGTATAAGCACAGGTTGGTTACCTTTAATAACATTTATTGTATCTGGTCTAATTGCTTTTAGTACAGGTTCGTCTTGGGGTACTATGGCGATAATGTACCCGCTTATATTACCTGCAACATGGTTGTTGTGTCAGCAATCGGGCTTGGACCATGAGGCTTCATTAGCCGTTTTTTCTCATGTTACGTCAACTGTTATTGCCGGCTCGGTCTTTGGTGATCATTGTTCACCAATTTCTGATACAACAATTCTTAGCTCTCTTGCGTCATCATGTAATCACATTCAGCATGTAAGAACTCAATTACCTTATGCTTTAACTGTAGCTCTGATTTGTCTTATATTTGGAACTCTTCCTGTTGCATTTGGCGTTTCTGTTTGGTTGATATTTCCGCTGTTGATATTCTTTGTGTGGCTTACTATACGAATATTGGGAAAAAAGTATGACGTAAACTAATTAAGATATGATTTTTAAAATACTTATACCTGTTATAATAATTCTTATTTTGGTCGTGTTAGGACTGGGAATAGGAATAATTTTTTCGAAGAAAAAGAAATTTCCCGAGGGTTCGATCGGTAAAAATAAAGATATGCAGAAACTGAAAATTACCTGCGCCAAACATGACGAATTGCATTTGTGCGGAAAGGATGGAGGATGTTGTGGTTCTGATTTAGAAAATGGTCACAAAATTTAATGGTAATCTTCCTAATTTCGAAGTTATTTTAAAATATATTTAATTATTTAGCTGGTTCAAAAATCTGAGCCCGGAGGGCTCAAATATCAGTAACCCTGACTTTTAAGTCGGGGTTCACAAGCTAGAACAATAGCTTTTGGCATATGTATTTGTCAAAATTGGGGAGTGTCTGGAGGGTACAAATACTATGACAAAAGCGAATATTAGATACCAGCTAAATAATTACGTTATATTAAACATTTCTTATCTTAAAATTAGAGTAGGCAAGTCTAATAATCATTTTGAGTAAATTTAGGTAACATAGAAAAATTACACCAAGTATAGTTTTGACTAATTTTTTATGGGTGTAAATTAAAGGTCCGCAAAAACTTCAAGCAGTTTATCTTTTTCATTTTCCCAATTCAATAATTCTGCTGCCTTAATACAATTAGCATTATAATTTTCCAGTTTAGCCTTGTCGTTCAATAAGGCAATAATAAGTTCTTTTAGTTCGTCAGCATCTTTTATATTAGCTGCAACACCTATAGAATAGTTATCAACGATTTTTCTCATTTCCGGAAGATCTGAACAAATAACAGGAACTCCGGCTTGAATGTAATCAAATATCTTGTTTGGAAGGGCATATTTGTAATTAAGACTGTTGCCTTGTTCCAGCGAAAATCCGATTTTTGCCGTTTGTGTAAGCTGATGAAGAGAATCAAAGTCAAGCACTCCTTTAAATATAATCCGGTCAGTGATATCTAATTCTTCAGTCATTTTCTTTAACTTATCTTCAAGATTCCCTTTTCCTGCAATATATAATTTGCAATTTTCCATTGCTGCAACTGCTTTAATCATGATGTCAACTCCACGATCTTTGTTTATTGCTCCCTGATATACCAGAATATTATCACGTTTATCAAAGTCTGTTGTAATGTGTTTTTGTACAGGTAGATTTCTAACCACCTTCATATTGATATCATATAAACTATTATAATAATCTGCAATCGGCTGACAAACAGTATATGAACGATTAGCTTTTTTTATACAGATTCTTTCAACAAAAAGCCAGATTTTTTTCTTTAGCTTTTTATCTGCTAATTCAGGTACTTCGGTAAACAGTTCATGACTATCATAGACTAATTTTTTTCTTTTTAATCGCGCTGCGAATGTATTTGCCAATAATGTGTCCAAGTCGTTCGAAAGAAAGATATCAGCTTTTGAAAACATCAATAAAAAAAACAGACGACAATTAAGACATAGGTAAAATAGTAATCCATTGTTAAACAGTAATTTAACTCTTTTAAATTTATATTGTCTTTCAGATATTTCGGGGCTGTTTTTTAGCCTACGACCAACAAGTAAAACTTCATATCCTGCCTCCGTAAGTGTATCGCAGATGCGATGAACTCTTTGGTCAATGCACAAATCATTTGAAACGGATACTATTATTTTTTTGTCAGTCATTATAACGATTTATTTTTCAAAGATACATAAATGCAATAGTACAGAAAAAAAATATTTAACTTTGTCTAAAATATGTTAAATGAAAATTTTTGAGAATTATTGTCTGAAAGAAAATAATACTTTTAAAATACGAGTAGTTGCAGATAGATTTATTGAGTATGATTCAGACGATGATATTATACAATTTTTGCAGAGTAATGAGAAACTGTTAGAAGATAAATTTTTAGTGCTTGGTGAGGGTAGTAATATTTTATTTACAGACAATTTTAAGGGTACGATTTTTCATCCTGCAACAAAAAAGATAGAAGTAGAGCAGGAACTTGATAATAATGTAATTGTACGGGTTTCGGCAGGGCTTATCTGGGATGATTTTGTGGCCTGGACAATAAATAATAATTATTACGGACTTGAAAACTTATCTTTAATACCTGGAACTGTCGGAGCTGCTGCAGTGCAAAATATCGGGGCTTATGGTTCTGAAGCAGGCAATTTTATTGATTCAGTAACATATTATGATTTAAGAGATAAGAGTGTTGTTACACTCAGTTGTAAAGAATGTGAATTCGGATATCGTTGCAGCATATTTAAGACAGCATTAAAAAATAGGATTATAATAATGTCTGTAAAATTTTGTCTAAATAAATTCCCCGCTCTAAATACAGATTATGCAGATATTAAGAATTTTTTTGGAACAAAAACCGACATTAATCCACTAGAATTGAGGAATGCAGTGATACAAATTCGTAATAACAAACTTCCTGATCCGAAGATTATAGGAAATGCCGGTAGTTTTTTTAAAAATCCGGTTGTCAATAAGGTTAAATTCGACAGTCTGCTGCTCGAATTCCCTGATTTACGTTACTATATTGTTAATGATAATAATTACAAATTGGCAGCAGGTTGGATGATTGACAAATGCGGATTAAAAGGCTTTGAAAAGAACGGTGTGGCAGTTCACGAAAAACAGGCATTGGTTATAGTCAACAAAACCGGTAATGTCAGTGGTCATGATATTGTGAAATTTTCAGAATATATTCAAAATAAAGTATTTGAGTTGTTTAAAGTGAGGTTAGAACCTGAAGTAATTTTTGTATAGTTGTCCGCGGGTTTTGTCATGATTTTTGCCACCTCGATTTGCTCGGTGACCTGGCAAAAATGTTTTTTCTTTTAAATCGGTGATTTCGACTCCGCTCAATCACCTAGCAGAAACCAAGGTGATTGAGCGGAGTCGAAATCACCGACACCAAATCCTACTCAAACACCACCTTCTCCACTTTCACCAATCCCCGCTACCTTTAGATTTGCATTTACAAATTAACAATTAGATTTTTTATAAAGAAATAATGATTATAATTAAAGGATTTCTTTTTTTGTTTCTTTTTTTCTTTGTTGAAAACATTTAAATTGTTAATAAGTATAAATAAAAAAGAATGGGGTGAACTTTCTCCGCTCCAAGGCTAGAGACCTATTTGCGGTATTAGTCCCCATTCTTTAATTAAAGGCAGCAAAGGACCAAATAGAATTTCAGATCTTTCCTAATAAAGGTTTTAGTCAAAACTGCCAATTTTTTAATTGTTAAATTAAAACACAAAGTTATGAAAATTTATGATGTTATCGGAATTGATGTTAGCAAACTAACTATTGATGTGGCTATTCATCAAACCAAGGATTACCAACAGTTTGAAAACACAAACAAAGGGTTTGGTGTTCTTTGCAAATGGGCGTTGTCGCAAAGTAAAGCAACTAAAGAGACCTTATTATTTGTATTTGAACATACAGGTCTTTACTCTCACAATCTAGCGATTTACCTTTCTACGAAAGAGTTTAATTTTTTAATGGTTCCTGGTCTGGAAATTAAAAGGTCGTTAGGTATAGCAAGAGGTAAAGATGATAAGATTGACGCTGGAAAAATAGCACGTTATGCATATAGATTAAGGGATGAAATATCTCCCACCACCCTTCCCTCAGATGAGATACGAAACTTAAAACATTTATTATCATTAAGAGATCGGATGGTAAAGCAAAGAGCAGGATATAAAGCTAGTTTAAAAGAAATGAAACGTGTATTAAAAAGGTCAGAAAATTCAGTTCTTTTTACATCACAAGAATCTTTGATTGCAACCTTGGATAAGCAAATTGATAAAATGGATAATCAAATGGATGAAATGATATTGCAAAATAAACAACTGAAAAGACAATACGATTTAATAACAAGTATTAAGGGCATTGGACCACAAATAGCATTGTATGTAATTGCAACAACAGAGGGCTTTTTAAAGTTTAATACAAGCCGGAGTTTTGCATCTTATTGCGGTATTGCTCCATTCCCAAATACCTCAGGAACTAGCATTCGTGGTAAAACTAAAGTAAGCAATTTAGCTAATAAAAAAATGAAAAGTTTGTTTGATTTAGCCGCAAAATCTGCAATACAGCACAATCAAGAAATGAAACTATATTACCATAAAAGAACAGGTGAAGGTAAATCTAAAATGAGTACAATTAACATCATTAGAAATAAACTTTTGGCACGAATATTTGCTGTAGTAAAAAGAGATTCTCCATATGTTGATATAATGATGTATGCAGCATAATGATGTTAATAAGTGTAAATATTTTAGTGATGTTAATAACTTTTACTAAAAACATTTTTTTTAATCATAGAATACCGCGAGATTACATCTCGTGGTTTTGCAGCCCAATGGATGCAACAAAAACTCTACTCAAACACCACCTTTTCCACCTTCACCAATTTCCCATCAACAAACAAATTACAAACATAAACCCCCGCTTTCCAGCCTTTTGTTGAAATAACTGTTGTTTCGCCGGTAATTTTTATATTTTCTTTTTGTTCTCCGTTTATGCCCGTAATTTTAAATTCCACATTTTTGTATGATGCCAGAAAAACCTTAACTGTAAAATCGTTATTAGTTGGGTTGGGATATAGTTGCATTTCGGGTTCTTCGAGGTTTTGTATTTCTGAGCCGAGCTGAATGTAAATTGTACGGTTTGCTGTTTTTGTGCATCCTTCTTGCGTAACAGTTACTTGTACATTATATTCTCCAACTTCTGTAAATGTTACTACTGGATTACGCTCTGTGCTGGGTGGAATGGTTACTGAGCTTGTCGAAGTAAAGTCCCATTCCCAGCTATCTACATAAGCATTGTTGTTGTAAAACTTTACCTCTGCTTCTCCATCGGTTAAATAAAAGGTATCCTTAGCAGTGCCAAATTCCTCGTAAGCATACACAATGGGGCGTAAATAATCGCAACCTTGAGGAAGGTGTGAACCATAATCCGGCATATACCATTTTGCAATGGCAAGGGCTCGCTGCGAATCGCCAACTTCGTAAAACCATCCACCCACTATTAAAGTGTCCTGAAAAACAGCAAGTGCATTAACTGATGCATTTGTCCCATTGCCCAAACTATGCCAGTTGTAACCGTCCCAACGGGCTATGTGATTGACAGTTAAGCCATTTACGGTTGTGTCAAATAAACCTCCCACATATAAGTCACCCCTATACATGGTCATGGCTTTAGGATTAATACCATAAACACCATTATTAACAGAATGCCATTTAAAGCTATCAAACATAGCCACACCTTTAGAATAAATAGTGTTGTCAACGTAATGGAACGCCCCACCGATATATAATTGATTATTCGTTGTATCAACTATCAACGAAGTAACGCTGCCTATTGGACTTCCCTGAAATGAAGGCCAGCTTGACATTCCGACTCGTTTATATATACCGGTGTACCTTGTTCCAAGTAGTAACTCATTATTAAAAACTTCAAAAGCCATTCCATGAGCAACCTCAACATGTCCTATACTTATCCATGTGCCATCATAGTATGCCTTAACTGTTGCTCCACCTCCAACGCCATCAATTTCATAAAAATCGCCACAGGCAAACAAGGTATCATTATGCTCAATTAAATCATAAACATTTCCGTTTGGCTTTGTTGTATAAGGACCTGTCCAAGAGCTGCCATCCCAGCAGGAAAGAAATGATAAATCGGTCATATTGTTAGGGTACCAGCTATTTGATCCACCAACCCATAACTTATTCTCGTATCTAATTGAACAATACATCGGTCCATTTCCCCAAGAATCAATAATACCTATGTTATACCAGTTAAAATTATTCCATTTGCCGAGACACCATAAACCAAGCTCTCCTGCATGAGAAAATGCTCCAGTCATAAAAATAGTATCATGGTCAACATATAAAACATCTACATAAGGACAATGCCCAGGACAAGGATCATTATTAATATGAAGTGTATCTCCAAAATAAGTATGCCAGGATTGTGCTGTAGAGATTAAACTGCTTAATATCAGGCAGATAAAAGTAATGATAATAATTGATTTTTTCATTTTTTAATCAAAGATATTAAATTTTATATTAGCGATATATTGCAAATTTCTTTAACAAGTTGTCTTGCATTTCTTGTTCCCATAGTAATACATTCCGGCACTTTTTCTCCACTTATAAGATAAAGAATATATCTTGCTTTTACTGTTGCAAGGCTAATAGGGCATTTATATACCAAATCGGTTGCAATAGTAAACCGCTTAGTATTCATATGATAAAGAGTTTTTTCGTTATTATACAAAGATAATAAAATAATAAATTAAAAATTCCAAATCCCAAAAATCCAAAACGTGAAAACAACGGCAATTATGTAGGATTAATTCATGGTTCGGCACTGCTCACCAAACATGAATTAACCCTACAATTGCACGTTGTAAGAATAGAATTTATTTTAATTCAAATACTGTTGTTTAACGCTATCCAGTAATGCCTGTTCTTCCGGAGATATGTTTCCGTCAACGGAAGCTGTTTTGACCATTAGTTTGTAAATCTTTTCACAATCTTTACGGTCTTCAGGCATTCTTAATACCAACTGATTATTCACTGCCATATCAAGCATACCTTCGATTTTTGATGGTGCATAGCCCCATTTCTTAGCCATTTTCTTTGCAAAATCAATTTCTTCGGCATCAAATACTCCGTCAGCAGCAATCATAATAAGTATGTTGTTAAATGCGTAATCTCTGACTTTGTACATTGCATCAAGTTTCTTAGGATTGACATTTGCAATAAACAGATTTGCATTTGCTTTAAAGTACTCCAGATAATCGTTCTGAGACATAATATCAGAGATAATCCATTCATTTTTAGTCGAGTTTATCTGGTTTCCACAGTATGGACAGCTTAAATCTGTTGTGTCAGAAATTGTTCCTCCACAGGATGGACATTGATGAGCATATACAGAGCCTTTATTCTGGGCAGAGGTAATGTCTTTTGACATCATTACTACTTCGTTTTTACTCGTAACAGCCATATCAAGCAATTGTGCTTTTCCGTTATTTATGACAACTCTTTGATATGATGATTTTACTGCAAGAGCAAGTATATTCTTATTATCTTTCTGTAATGCACCAATCAATGTAACATCATTTAAGAATATTCTGTTATAAACAAAGTGATTTGAGGAGCCTATTTCAACTTCGAACTTATTATAGAATTCATCTGTAACAAATCTTCGCATTAATTTAGGATCTTTCAACACTCTGGCAGTTTCGATTTGCAGATATCCGTTGCTGGCTTTATCTTCAATAATCTGAACTGCAAAATCAGGATCAGCATCTGAAATATCTTCTATCTTATTTGCTAAAGTATTGCTCATGTCATGCAAATGAGATGTGGTTACATAATCGTCTGCCTGAGTGATCTCTGCCAGAACCCAGTCGTATTCTCCACTGTTTGTAATGGTACCACAATACGGACATTTACTCATATCTCCCATATTCGCGGATAAATCTCCGCCACAATTCGGACAATTGTAGGTATGATACATATCTTTTGATACAGTAGAATTCTTTCGTATAAATGACCAATATTCAACAAATTCTTCAAATGATGCTGTATTTAAATTTGGATAGGCTTCCGATACAAATTTGTCTTTAATACTTGCAAATACACCAACATGCATAACATCAAATACTCCGTCAGATTCAATTTTATCAATAACAACAGCCTTAATTTCGAGTTTTTCAAGCAAATTACGCTGTTTAAGAATATTCATCATCTTAAATTGAGTATTTACCCTTTGATACATACCGTCAGAAATAAAACGGCGTACTTTAGAAATATTCATTTCCGACCATGCTGCCTGAATATCAGTAAAGGCTTTTCTGACTTTGCCTGTGAATTCTTCTTCATTAAAATCGGGATGAGCAATTTTAAAGGCTGCAAGTCCTTTCACATCTTTTTTAGTAGGAACAGTATTAGAAGGAATTTTATTCAGGATTGAACCTTGTTTTTTCTTCCTGGCAAAAATTATTGCTCCAATAATAATAATGGCAATAACAATAATATTTAACGGGAATGGTAACATCATAATGAGATAGAATATTAAAGCACCTATTCCATCACCTCCGCCACTACTGCTTCCGCCACCACCGCCACCGGCTCCACCCATGCGGGCAAAGATATCTGTACTAATTAGTGTTGCACACAGAACAATAAAAATAAAAATCAGTAAATGTTGATTTTTTACTAAAAATGAATTTAATTTCTTCATGGATAGAAAAGTTTATATTTGAATGTAAAACTAACTAAAAAAAATAATCAGTCAATATAAATTATTAACAATAATTAAACAGAATCTAAAATTCTAATATTTTTGCAAATGATGAAGATTACAGAAATTCTAAAAACATTACTGCCGGGTTTATTGCCTTTGCTGGTTTTTATCATTGCCGATGAAATATGGGGAACAGAAATTGGGCTGTATATAGCTGTTGGTTTTGGTATAATACAATTAATAGTAGTTTATTTTAAAGAAAAGCGATTCGATAAATTCGTATTTTTTGATACTTTATTGATTGTATGTATGGGTGTTGTATCAATCATTTTGGAGAATGACATATTTTTTAAATTAAAACCCGGAATTATAGGTCTTATACTTGTGGGAATACTTGGCATCTCAGCATTTTCTTCTAAAAACATAATGATGAAAATGTCACAAAACTATCTCAAAGGGATAAAAATCAATAAGGAGCAGGAAAAAGCAATGTTACGCAGCATCAGGATTCTTTTTTGGATTTTTTCAGCTCATACTTTCCTGGTTTTTTATTCGGCAATTTATATGTCCAAAGAGGCTTGGGGATTTATAAGCGGTGTTTTGTTTTATCTTGTGTTTGCTGTATTTTTTGTTTTTGAGCTAACAAGGAATTTGATGTTAAGACGTAAGAATAGGAATGAGGAAATGCTTGCTGAGGTAGATGAAAACGGAAAAATAATCGGACAAATAAGCAGGAGTGAAGCACATAATGGGTCAATGAAACTACATCCCGTTATTCATGTACATATAATTAATGAAAAGGGTGATATTTTATTGCAAAAAAGGTGTATGAGTAAAATAATTCAGCCGGGTAAATGGGATACGGCAGTAGGAGGGCATATTTCATACGCTGAAAAAATTGAAAGTGCTCTGGAAAGAGAAACTAAAGAAGAACTAGGATTGGACAATGTTAAATTTAGTTTTATCACAAAATATATCTGGAAATCTGAAGTAGAAGCAGAACTTGTTTTTGTATTTATTGCTAAACATGAAGCATTTGATTTTAAACCAAATTCCGAAGTGGATGAAGTTAGATTTTGGGATAAGAACAAAATTCGTAAAAATCTTGGCAAAAATATTTTCACTCCTAATTTCGAAGTGGAATTTGTAAAGATACTTTCTAACCTAAAAGTTAAGAACTAGTCTCTAAATCAAAGCTTATATTGTAAAATTGAGGCTTAAAGTGTCTTTCTAACCTTCACAAAAAAATAAAAAGTGCAATTTTATTCTAAAAAAGTTTGATTTTTTTCAAAACATTCGTTTTTTGCAAAAAAAATCTCTAATTAATTTTTACCAATAGTAAAATGTTTCTCAAATTATTTAGTGATAGCAAGACACATAAGTATAATTTTTAAATTTTAAAGCCTGCGAGAATTCAATATTTGAATAGTTTGCTTAATTCAGACCGATATATTAAAGACAAAAAGCATTTAAAACACAAAATGGACTTTGGTTTTAAATATTGAATTTTCAGTTTGATTATTAAATTTATCAAAATACATCTGATGCAAATTTTATGATTATACAAAAAACATAAAAGCATTTTTCATAAGAGACAATTTATAGAAAATCAAAATCAATAAAAAAATCAAAATAAATATGCTCATATTTTTAATTTTAAGAGGGTAGGAGGCAGAGTTTTTTTTAGGGAATATAAATATCAGATAAAACAAAATCATTAAAAATACACGATTTTTATTTTTTTTTAAATGGAACTTTTGATTACATGTGTAATTATTATATTTACATTAATACTGCGATTACAAATGTGAATCAATGAATTTACAATGAAAATGTATTTAAATAATTACAGATGTATATATTTGCGTATTTACAAATGTAATCATTACGTAGTATTTGTAAAACCAATATTTCAGATATTTAATATACTGTAAATCAATTATATAAGATATTTATATGAAGTATTATATAAAATAAAATGATTATTGTTATAAATAAATCTCCAAATTGTGTAAAATATGGATATTTCATACAACGTAAATACCTGAAAACCAATTATATAATATGATTTATATGAAGTGTTGACTAAAATGTGATAGAATTTGACTAAATACTTTGATTTATTTGTGTTTATTTGTATAATACTTACAAAATTACTCGTTTAATATACTGATATTAAGCAAATTTATAAGTATATCGAAAGTATAATTGCAAGTATTATGCCGTAAATTAGTGCCATATTTTGATAATAATCGACATTACATTTGTAATGTTATAAATGTTTATAAAAGATTACAGATGTAATTTAATAATATATTACATTTGTAAATCGAAAAATTAATAAAAATATGAAAGATCGAATTGCTAAAATTTTGCGGGAAGAAGGAATGACTGCTGCAAAATTTGCTGAGGAAATCGGAGTTCAGGCTTCGGGAATTTCTCATATTCTTTCGGGAAGAAATAATCCTTCGACAGATTTTCTAGTTAAAATTCTAGAGCGTTTTCGGGGAATAAATTCTGAGTGGTTGCTTTTAGGCAAAGGAAACATGTATAAAAGTGGTTTAAATTCTACAATAAATGAAGCTGGCCAAGCCACACATGATAAAATTGGTACTGATTTGTTTAGTGCAGCTCAAAATAATTCAAAGCTAGAATCTTCAATAAAACATGAACCTGAAAGTCTGATTGAGTCTGAAGAAGAAATTGATTTGAGTAATATTCATGATAACTCTGATATTCATATTAGCACCGGTAAAACTCCGATCACTTCACAAGAATACGAAAAGCAGACTAGTGAGCGGAAAGTTGAAAAAATTGTTATTTTCTTTAATGATAATAGTTTTGAGGCATATAATCCTCATCAAAAATAGCTTTAATCTAATATTGAATTATTAATAATTACGAGATTTCTCCACGAAGTGATAATCCTAAAAGCTTTGCGGTTTCTTTATAAGAGAAATTTTTAGCAAGTAAAAACATCATTTTTGTAACAGCGGCTTCGGTAGTCATATCCTTTCCGCTTATTACACCAATTTCCTCGAGTTTAAGGCTGGTTGCATATTTACCATGTTGAACTTTACCAACAGTACACTGACTAATATTGATAATAGTAATTCCTTTTTTTATTGCGGTTTTAAGAATTGAGTTAATTTCCTCATCTGTAGGAGCATTACCGGAGCCAAAAGTCTCTAAAATAATCCCTTTAAGCCCATTTATTGAGGTAATTGATTTAACAACAGCAGGACTTATTCCGGGAAATAATTTTAGTATTGCTATGTCCGTACAAAATTCAGTATGAGTTATAAGAAAATCGAGTTTGTTTTGTAACAGGCGGTCTTCGAAAAGCTTTATGTCAGTGCCTATTTTGGCTAGTACAGGATAGTTTGGAGAAATAAATGCATCGAAGTTATCGGCACTAAATTTTGTTGTTCTATTACCTCTGAATAGTCGGTTTTCAAAATAAATACAAACTTCATTAATAAGAGCTTTGCCGTTGTTTGTCATACAGGCAAGTTCCATTGCAGCAATGATGTTTTCACGCCCATCTGTACGAATTAATCCGATTGGAAGTTGTGAACCTGTTAGAATTACAGGTTTAGAAAGATTCTCCAACATATAGCTTAATGCCGAAGCAGTATATGCCATAGTGTCAGAACCATGTAATATTACAAATCCATCGAAATTATCGTAGTGTTCTTCCAGAGTTTTGGCAATTTTTACCCAGAATTCAGGATTTGCATCAGCCGAGTCAATAGGCTCTTCAAAACTATATGAACTTATTTCAGCTGGGAAATTTCTAAGAAGTGGGATATAACTTAAAAGGTTTTCAAAATTAAAAGGCAATAGAACTCCCTTATCGTCCTTTATCATGCCTATTGTACCACCGGTGTAAATAATAATAATCTTTCGCATTACATTAAATTTGCTGCAAAATTATAAATAATATATAAGTATTTAAAGATTCATAGATATTTTGATTTATGTCAAAGAATAGCTTTTGCGTATGTTTTTGCCATTGTTTAATAAAGCGAGTAGCTGCAAATACTCCCGAACAGTCGTGACCTGTTATTACAGAAGGTTCAGTAAGAATATGCCAGAAAATAGAAATCTAAAATTATTTAAATACAATTTATTTCTTCTTTAATAATTTCAAGTTCGTTTTCCATTTCTTCAATGCCATCAGTAATTGCCTGCATATCATCTATATTGTTTTTTTGTAGTTCTATAGCGAGAACTTCCATTATTTCGTAACAGACTGATTTAGAGGCTTCTTCTATTATAAGGGCATTTTTTATAAAAGCTTCTTTATCACTTTTCTTAACCGCATTTCTTATGTTTTTTAAAGCTTTCGAGAAGTCTTTCATGAAAGTAGAGTGCAAAACAGATATTTGTTTTTCGTTATTTCCAACCAGAATTACTAATTCATCGTGGTTGTAATGTCGCAGAAATTGCAACCTATCTATATTTTTCATAATTATTTGTTTTTATCCATTCTCATTTACCATTATCTTGTACGGAATCAAAATATGATTGTTGCAGATAATATCATTAATTATACTTATAAAACGATTTTATTTTTAACAAATTATTACAGTTTAAAAGCAAGAAAATATAGCACCTTCTATTATTCTTCTATATAAATCCTTTTAATACGAGGAGATATTCCTGTAATAACTTCGTATGGAATAGTTTTAAGAATATCAGACATATCGAGAATAGAATTTTGAGGACCAAAGACAATAACTTCATCGTACTCTTTTGCAGAAATATCAGTAATATCAACCATGCACATATCCATACATATATCACCGCAAACGGTAGCTTTTTGACCATTAACAATAAAATACCAGTTACCGTTTCCGAGTCTTCTGTCCAGGCCATCAGCATAACCGACAGGTACAGTTGCGATTAAAGAATCCCGATTTAATTTGCCAGAACGATTGTAGCTTACTGTTTCTGTACTTTTAACGTGGTGAATTTGAGATATAACAGATTTGAATTGTGTAACTGGAACAAGTTTATTATTTAATTCAGACATTAGACCATACAAACCTATACCCAGTCTGACAATTTCGTATTGATATTCGGGGAAACGGACTATCCCTGATGAATTAAGCAAATGACGGTCAGGTTTGTAACCTATACTTGCAACAATCTGTTTGTACATTTCATTAAATTGCTTTGCCTGTTGATGTGTAAAATCATCAAAATCCTGCTTGTCACTTGCAGACAAGTGGGAGAAAATACTTGCAATTTTTATCTTTTTTGTTTCATTAACCAGTTTCAAAAACTCTGGCAAATCTTCTTTCACAAGTCCAAGCCTGTGCATTCCCGTGTCAAGTTTAAGATGAACGGAAAATTCTCTGATATCAGTATTTTTTAATTCTCTAATAATCTCCTTTAAAAGACTGACAGAATATATTTCCGGTTCCAGATTATATTCAATCATTGTTTGTATCCCGTGAATATTTGGATTCATTACAACAATTGGAGTTTCAATCCCATCTTGTCTTATTTCTCGTCCTTCGTCAACGAATGCAACGGCTAAAAAATCAACTCTGTTATATTGTAAAAAACTTGCAATTTCTCTGTATCCGCTTCCATACGAAAAAGCTTTAACCATAACCATCAGTTTGGTTTCCGGTTGAATAATTGATTTAAAATACAGTAAATTATGCCTTATTAAATTCAAATCAGTTTCAATCAATGATAAGTGGTTTTTCTTTTGCAGAAGGTTTGAGATTTTTTCAAATTTATAATCACGGGCTGCTTTTAATAATACCGCTTTATTATAAAAAACTGACAATCCGGATTTTTCAAGAAAGTCATCTGTATCTTCATAGAATTTAGAACCCAAAGGAAACAAGCTTTGATATTTCATTAAAACTTGACCTATTCCAATAAAATGATTTACTTTCTTGTCAGTTAATATTTTTGCTACCGATTTTATCAGATCTGCTTCTTGCTTTTCACTTTGCAAAATATCTGACATAACCAACATACTTTCTTTATTGCCTTTTTTATGATTCAGATAATCCAAAGCTATTTCAAGCGAATTAATATCTGAATTATATGCATCGTTAATTATTATACTGTTATTGATTCCATCAACTGTTTCGAGACGCATTTTAACTCCCGGTAAATTTGTAAATCTATTAAGAAGTTTATCACTAATTTCAATATCGAGAGCAATAATGACACAAAAACAGCTTATGGCATTTTGTATAGAACCTTTGTCAGTGAATGGAATTCTTAACTTGAAATATTTGTTTTTGTATTCTACACATAATTCAGAAAAAACATCTTTTACTGATACTTTGTAAATATTGACGTCCGAATTGCCATTAAATGACCAACTTATAATTTTCTTGTTGTTTTTTAACAAGTCTTTCTGGGAATAAGCAGGAGTATTTTCTTTGTTTAAAATTACAGTATCACAGTTTTTGAAGAGTTTCAACTTTTCTAATGCTTTGTGTTCCTGACTATTAAAATTTGCCTGATGTGCAGATCCTATATTTGTAATAATGCCAATATTCGGTTTAATTATATTTTCAAGCAATTCCATTTCACCGGGTTTGGAAATACCTGCTTCTATTATCGCAATTTCAGTATTTTCGTCAATTAACCACAATGAGAGAGGAACTCCTATTTGCGAATTGTAACTTTTTGGAGAACGCGTAATCTGAAAATATGGACTTAATATCCAATGAAGCCATTCTTTGACTATTGTTTTTCCATTACTTCCTGTTATGGCAATCAGTGGTTGAGAATAAGATTCTCTTTTTAAAGCTGTCAGTTTTTGTAATGTTTGAACAGTATTTTTAACCAACACAAAAGAGGCAAAGGGAAATTTCTGAAAATCAATTTTTTTACTTAGTATAAATGATCTTACACCTTTATTATATAATTCAGAAATAAATTTGTGTCCGTCATGCTGTTGTCCTTCAATAGCAATAAAAAGGACTTCGTTAAAACTGCTCAAGTTTCTGCTGTCTGTAGTAATTTTTACAAATGAATTTTCTTCATTTCCAAAAAATTTGCCTTCAAGTAAATCGCTAATATTTTTAAGAACAAATTTCTGCATTATTCTTTATTTGAATTAGCTTCTATGAAACAACGTCTGCATAATGGTTCGTAAATATCTTTTTCGCCAAGCAGCACGACATCTGCACTGGCAGATTTACGATGTGAGTATTGAGCCAAATCGCCACAATGCATGCAAACAGCATGTACTTTTGTAATATATTCAGCAATTGCAAATAGATCAGGCATAGGACCAAACGGACGTCCTTTAAAATCCATATCAAGCCCCGCAACTATCACTCTAATTCCCTGATTAGCAAGCTTAACGCAAACATCAACAATTCCTTCATCAAAAAACTGAGCTTCATCTATTCCAACGACATCAACATCTCCAGTCAGTAATAATATATTTTGTGATGACGAAACAGGTGTCGATCTTATTGAAGTTGCATTGTGTGATACTACTTCTTCTTCACTGTATCTGATGTCAATTGCAGGCTTAAAAATTTCCACTTTTTGTTTTGCATACTCAGCTCTGCGTAATCGTCTAATCAATTCTTCTGTTTTACCTGAAAACATTGATCCGGCAATGACTTCAATCCATCCTTTTTTTGGCTCACCTTTTCTGGGTTGTTCGAGAAACATTTCTAAAAAATTTTTCTAATTTTGTAAAAAATATTAATCACAAATTTAGAAAATTATTTAGCATGACCAATATTATAGATTTAAAAGAAAAGCTAAAAAATATTTCCGATTTTTTGGAAAAAATTGAAAGCAAAGGGTTTAGCAAAATTGAAAGAGACATTTTGTTACAAATGTTGCGAGATTATTATCTTGAAGTTTCTGAAATCTCAAGAAAAGATAATGTTATCGAACCGGTTGCAAGTTTTAAGATTACTGAAACTGAAAACGCTCAACTGTCTGAAGAAATAACAGAAGCCGAAAAAATAGATAACATTGATTTGGATTTTATTGATAATTCAGATGATACAAAACCAAGTATTCCTGAAAATTCTGAGACTGTTGAGACTAGCCCTAAAAATGAAGAACCAAAACAGGAGGAAATAAAAAAGGAAACACATTCCCAACAAACAGTTAAAAAGATTGTTGCAGAACAGACAAGTTTATTTGGTTCTAATAATCAGGTTGGAGTAAAGACTGTAGGTGAAAAATTAGGTCAAAATAAGACATCTGTTAACGAATTGCTTGGTCAAAAAACTAATCCTTCAGATATTTCGGGGAGATTGAAACCGGTTAGTGATATTAAATCTGCAATAGGAGTGGGAGACCGGTTTTTGTTCGTCAGAGAATTGTTCGCCGGAAATGGTGAGACTTTCGAAGAAACCGTAGCTCATCTTAATTCTTTATCTTCTTTTGAGGATGCCCATAATTATCTTAATGATAAATTCAAATGGGATGGATCTCAGTCAACAGTTGCGTCATTCCTTAATATTGTAAAAAGAAGATATGTTTAAATTGTATTGTTTTATTCTTTGTACTTTTCTTTTGTTTTCAGTTGCTGATTTGAATGCCCAGAATATTGAAAAAACAAAAGAAAGAATTGAAATTCTTGCCTCACCTGAATTTGGTGGTAGAGGTTATGTAAATTATGGCGGTGATTTAGCTGCCGTTTTTATTGCAGAACAAATGGAAATTGCCGGATTGAAACATTTCGGAGAATCCTATTTTCAAGAATTTAAGTATGATGTTAATACTTTTCCGAACAAAATTAATTTAAAACTCCATAACTCAACAATGATACCGGGGACTGATTTTTTAATAGGAGCTGCAAGTCCTACTGTAAAATCTAAATATCAAATATTTTTACCTGATTCCTTATTGCTTAATGATACTGTTAAGTTTTTGGCAGAACTTGTTAAGACTGATTATAAGGAAAAAGCATTTGTTATTGATTATGCACAAACACAAAATATAGATATTAAGAAATTTTATATTAATATAATGAGGTATAATAGATGGTTTGGCTGCATTGTCGAACTTATACCTGAAGAGCTGATGTGGTCTGTCAGTACAAAGGTTGAGACTTATCCTGTTGTTAAAATTAAAAGAGAATCGTTTGATAAGAAAGCAAAAACGATAAAAGTTAATTTAAAATCGGAATACGTTAAAGATTATGAAGCTAGAAATGTAATAGGCTATGTAGAAGGTGAAAAAGAAGAATTTATTGTATTTACTGCTCATTACGACCATTTGGGAAGAATGGGTAAGGACGTTTATATACCCGGAGCACAAGATAATGCCAGTGGAACAGCTTTTGTTTTAGACTTGGCTGATTATTATTCAAAAAACAAACCTGAATATTCAATTGCTTTTATGCTCTTTTTTGGAGAGGAAGCTGGACTGTTAGGGTCTTCATATTATGTAATGAATCCATTATTTGAGTTGTCAAAGATAAAAGCAGTGGTTAATCTTGATATGGTTGGTACAGGTGATGATGGAATAACAATTGTCAATGGGGCAGCGGAAGATTATAAAGAGATATGGAATCTGTTTGACAAAATCAATAATGAGAATGAATTTTTTACTGAAATAAAAGCTCGCGGAGAATCTGCAAATAGCGATCATTATCCATTTCATTTAATGGGGGTAAAAGCTATTTTTATTTATTCTATGGGAGGTAAAACTTATTATCATAATCCTAAAGATAAACCCGAAACCCTCACTTACACAGGATATAATCAATTGTTCGGATTACTTACTAAATTTGTTGAAGAATATGAGTAAACTTTATCTTGTGCCAACACCAATCGGTAATTTAGAGGATATGACCATTCGTGCAATCCGAATTTTAAAGGAGGTCGATTTTATTCTTGCTGAAGACACTCGGACATCAGGTTTTTTACTTAAACATTTTGATATTTCAACAAAAATGTTCAGTCATCACAAATTTAATGAGCATAAAAGTGTTGAGAATATTGCTGACAGAATACTTTCCGGAGAAACAGTAGCTTTAATTTCGGATGCCGGAACTCCTTCTATATCAGATCCGGGTTATTTACTTGTAAAAACTTGTATTGATAAGGGTGTCGAAGTTGAATGTTTACCTGGCGCTACTGCTTTTGTCCCTGCTTTGGCTGTTTCAGGTCTGCCTTCCGAAAGATTTTGTTTTGAAGGTTTTCTTCCTCAAAAAAAAGGCAGAAATAAAAAAATGCAGTCATTGGTTAATGAAGATAGAACTATGATTTTTTATGAATCTCCTTTTCGTTTGATTAAAACATTAGAATTATTTATTGAGTATTTTGGCTCTGAACGCAAAGCATCTGTTTCACGCGAAATTTCAAAACTACATGAAGAAAATGTAAGAGGATCACTACAGGATTTATTAAATCATTTTAAATCAAAAACTGTTAAAGGTGAGATTGTTATTGTAGTGGAAGGAAAAACAGAATAACAGATATTTCATTATTACATTTGATTTAATTACAAAACAACACAATTAAGATGGCATATTTGTTGCTAAGCTTTAGCGTCTCAATAAATTCGTTTATAACATTTATGTGAACTACTATGAAAAAGAGATTTCAGTTTTTATTATCAGTGTTTTTAATAATAGTGATTTCTTCATTTGGGCAGAACGAGAATGAAATGCAAAGATTCTCAGACTTTATTCCTGAAAACTATTCGATTTTAGGTTTTACCTGTGGTAATTTGAACAATGACAGTATTGATGATGTGATTTTAATCCTTAATAATAATCGGGAAGATAGTCTTTTTTATGCTGGTATTGAGGAGAAGAGAATTTTTATGATGCTTATTGGTCAGCAAGATAAGTCATATAAGTTATCTTTTCAAAGTTCTAATATCGTTGGTTATTATGGATATGATATGAATTTTAAAGATGCATTTGTTGATGTTGTAATAAGCGAAGCAACTTTTGCAATAAATCATTATGGCGGATTTAATATCAGATGGGGAAGATCCACAACTTTTGAATACAATGCATCAATGAATAAATGGTTTTTAATTAAAGAGGAATTTGAGACGATGGAATCTACGAACTTAGATGCCCCCAATAAGTTAATACAAAAGATAATCAGAACGCCTGAAGATTTTGGAGTAATTGAAATTGAGGAATTTGATATCACGAAACATTATGAATAGTAAGAACCAAATTAAATTACTTGTCTCTAAATAAAATTAAAATAAAATTATGAAGAAGAAGATTTTAACAGTTTTGACATTTATATATATATGGTTGGACGCAGCAGGGCAAGTAAGTGAATTAAAAAAATATCGTATTTGCGATTTTGAAGTTAATGGCGCTGTTAAAGAGGTTTTTGAAGCCAAGAAGAACTCGGTTATATATAGATTTGTAGTCTTTGAAAAAGATGGCGTTAGTGATACATTATGTTTACCGGGAGAAACAGGAACGGATTCATGCAGAGTAAATACTATCCAGATAAATAATTATGGTCAGAAAGAAATGATGATAACCTGGTATTTTAATTATCCTGAAGTAGAATTCCTTGGTAATGCAACAAATAAGATGTTCAGAACATTTAATATCATTAACGAAATTTGGGATCTCGACAGTAAGAAAAAGATTTTTTCAGCGGTTAGTTCAAATAAGAAAGAAATTGTATTAAATTATCTAGGTATGAATTATACAAGTGTTGTTTGTGGATATGATTATGATTTCTTAGTACGAGATGACGGAAAAATAGTAATTGATAATACAGATATACTGTCCTCAAATTCGGATTATTATTGCAGTGTAATAAAGACTGATTATCAAGAAGGTGTATATTCCTTCGAAAACGGTAAATTTATAAGAATAGATAAATAATCAATTCAACTTTAATTAGTCTGTCTCAAATATTGTCAACTTATTTTGACATAGAAAAACTGCCTATTCAGAAATCAAAAAATGCCTTTTTGTCATAAAACCTGACATAATATTATTAAATAGAGAACAATTGCTGTCATTTTTGTAAAAAATGTTGAAGATTTTGACATGGCATAGCAATTGACAAAAATTGATAGTTTTAAAATGAAAATAATTTATTAATAATATAAAATTAAGAAAATGGCTAAAATAATCGGAATAGATTTGGGAACAACGAATTCATGTGTAGCTGTCATGGAAGGGAATGAACCTGTTGTTATACCTAACAGTGAAGGACGAAGAACAACTCCTTCGATTGTAGGATTTTTGAAAGACGGTGAAAGAAAAGTAGGAGATCCTGCAAAACGTCAGGCAATAACAAATCCTCAGCAGACTGTTTTTTCGATAAAGAGATTTATGGGAGAGCGGTATGATAATCTTTCAACAGAAATAAAACGTGTTCCTTACGAGGTTGTAAAGGGAGATAATAATACCCCAAGAGTAAAAATAGGAGACAGGAATTATACTCCGCAAGAGATTTCTGCAATGGTCCTTCAGAAAATGAAAAAGACAGCAGAGGACTATCTGGGACATGAAGTGGCCGAAGCTGTTATTACTGTACCTGCATATTTTGATGACTCTGCTCGTCAGGCTACAAAAGAAGCCGGTGAAATTGCAGGTCTTGTGGTTAAACGAATAATAAATGAACCTACTGCTGCAGCATTGGCATATGGTCTGGACAAGAAAAACAAAGACATGAAAGTTGCTGTTTTTGATCTTGGTGGAGGGACCTTTGATATTTCAATTCTTGAATTAGGTGATGGTGTTTTTGAGGTTAAATCAACAAATGGTGATACACATTTAGGTGGTGATGATTTTGATCAGGTGATTATAGATTGGTTGGCAGAAGAATTTAAAAAGGACGAAGGTATTGATTTGAGAAGAGATCCAATGGCTATGCAGAGACTTAAAGAAGCTGCTGAAAAGGCTAAAATTGAATTGTCCAGTTCAACCACTACAGAGATAAATCTTCCTTATATTATGCCTGTTGACGGAATTCCAAAACATCTTGTTAAAACATTAACAAGATCATTGTTCGAACAATTGTCCGATAAACTGATTAACTCAACTATTAAACCATGTAAACAAGCTTTGCAAGATTCTGGATATTCAGTATCTGATATTGACGAAGTGCTCCTTGTTGGTGGTTCAACACGTATTCCTGCAATTCAGAAATTAGTTGAAGATTTCTTTGGAAAAGCCCCTTCTAAAGGTGTAAATCCTGACAAAGTAGTTGCTGTTGGAGCTGCAATTCAGGGCGGTGTACTAACCGGCGAGGTTACAGACGTGTTATTATTGGACGTAACTCCATTATCACTAGGAATTGAAACACTTGGTGGTGTAATGACTAAACTTATTGAATCCAATACTACTATACCGACCAAGAAAACCGAGACTTTTACTACTGCAGCCGACAATCAACCTTCTGTTGAAATACATGTTTTGCAGGGTGAGAGATCTTTGGCAAGAGATAACAAAACAATTGGCAGATTTCATTTAGATGGAATCCCACCTGCTCCAAGAGGCATTCCTCAAGTCGAAGTTACATTTGACATTGATGCTAATGGAATTTTGCAGGTTTCAGCAAAAGATAAAGGAACCGGAAAACAACAAAGTATTCGTATTGAAGCCTCTTCGGGATTGTCTGATGATGATATTAAACGCATGAAAGAAGAAGCTCAGGCAAATGCCGAATCTGATAAAGTTGCAAAAGAAAGAATTGATAAAATCAATCAGGCCGATTCCGTTATTTTTCAGACAGAAAAACAACTGAAAGAATTTGGTGATAAAATTCCTGCCGACAAGCTTAAACCAATAGAAGATGCTCTTGCTAAATTAAAAGAAGCACACAAAAGTGAGGATATTTCTGCTATTGATAGTGCAATGAATGAATTAAATACTGTATTTCAGGCAGCTTCTCAGGAAATGTACAATGCACAGCAAAATGCAGGTGCTCAGGCAAATCCGGGTGATGCAAAACAGGAGGGAAGCGATGCTAAATCAGGACCAGACGACGAAGTAACAGATGTTGACTTCGAAGAAGTAAAATAGTGGTTTTTCATAATGATGGTTTTTAAGTCTGGATCCTTATGGGTTCAGGCTTTTTTTTAGGTTAAAAAAAACGCAATTATTTAGCTGGTATTTAATATTCGCTTTTGTCATTGTATTTGTACCCACCCGATACCGTTAATTTAACAAATACATCCCGAAAAGTCGGGACAAGATATGCCAAAAGCTATTGTTTTAGCTTGTGAACCCCGACTTAAAAGTCGGGGTTACTGGTATTTGAGCCTGCCGGGCTCAGAATTTTGAACCACCTAAATAATTTAAAAACTTAATAGATTATTAATTAAAAAAAAAGAGGCCGAAGCCTCTTTTTAGTTATAATTTGGTAACGTTGACCCAGGTTCCTTTTGTTCTGGCATAATTTGAGTCATCATACATAGTTTCACATATAGTTGCAGGCAGATAATACTTTCCTTCATAGGTAGCATTAAGCATGACTCTATAAGTATAAACTGAGTTTTTATACATATTCAGATAGGTTAGTACTCTGTCATCCCTAATATCCTGATAAGTAAAATATGAATCCTGTCCCAGTTCAACAGTAAACAACCGTGAGTTTATTATTTCCCAACCCGATGGGAAGATTTGAGATAATGCAACATTATCGAGGCTCTTATAACCTGAAGTATTTGTTAAAGTGATTGTTGCAATAAAATCAGTTCCTTGTGGGATATTGGTAACATCAATTGGATTACCACTAGGATAAGTATAATTAACTGTCATTTTTATGTTTGAAGATGCTTCAGTTTCATTTCCGGCTAAAGGAATTCCTTTACGTATAATCCTGATAAACAACATTTTATCATCAGTTGTTTTAAGTATAAATTCATTTTTCTCTTTGTCAGGGACATCTAATTTTGTTTTATAAACAGGTTTGCCGGATTTGGCAGTGAAATTCTTACCATTAAGAGTGTAATTGCAATCAATTTTGTCTGATGATCCGTATTTCTTAACAAACTTGGATGCAGCCATCAGAGCGTATGCAGTTGTTTGTGTTGAAGCATATTTTGTAGTTCCCATGTACTCTGAAATACTTCTTAAAACCATAAAGGCTTTTTCTTTTTCGCCAAGCTCTGTTAGAGTTTCGAGTATCATTGCTTTATCTCTGATATCTGAACCATAAGTTCCCGATAATTCGAAATAAATCTTAACTTCAGTACTTAAATTACTAATCATTTGTTTTGCAATTGATTCTTTACCGCACAAAGTATAAGCTCCAGCTAGTCTCCAGGTTGTTACATTGCTTATTTTTGCTTCTTTTAGTCTGTTCATAGCGCTCTTGTCAGGTTGCCCTGCAAGTGCCAGAGTATATAGCCTGTATGCCTGAGTCATCTGAGACATATTGCCGTCATCAGTCCATTTAGAGGCTTTTTGCTTCTGATAGTTTATCCAATTCGATTTAACATTTCCGGGAATAGTATAACC
This sequence comes from Bacteroidota bacterium, assembly GCA_029558535.1. Classification (GTDB taxonomy): domain Bacteria; phylum Bacteroidota; class Bacteroidia; order Bacteroidales; family ML635J-15; genus Bact-19. The sequence continues at coordinate 55,836 of JAKQEK010000071.1, forward strand.
AAGTTTTTCAGCTTCTATCATAAAGTGACCTGCATAATTTGTTGCCCATTCAGAGACATCCCTACCGCCCGGCCAGTAAGCAAAACCACCATTTGGCATTTGAAATCTCTGCAACTTATTTATACATGCATTTACATTTTTCTGAATATCTGCTTTTTGTTCAGCGGTTAATTCCATTAGCGATTCAAGATATAATTGTGGAAAGGCAGCCGAAACAGACTGTTCCAGACATCCATGAGGATAAGTTGTCAGAAAATGTAATCTTGCTTCAAGATTTAGTGGCGGAATTGAATATAATTCAAGGAAAGTTTCGTTTGTGCCTTCTATTCCAAATGCATCAAAAACTACTCTATACTCATCATTGCTGCTTATACCGTCAATAACGTCTGTCATTTTAGCATTAGCATGACTTATATCCATTTCAATATTATACTTTGAAACATGAGATCCGCTTGTAGCAGTAATTTCAATTGAAGCAACGCCTGTTTTTGTGCCGGATTTTAGATTGAAAAATACATATTTCTCACCCTCTTTTGTGAAATTTAGTGTTTTGCTGGTTTGTCCGTCAATACTTAATAATCCGTTAGTTTTAACATTTATGCTCACATTTTTCACATCTGATTTCATTGCAAAAACAGTAATAGGTAAACTGAATGATTCGTTGGTGCCTAATTTCCTAGGTGCTGAACCTAAAATCATTAAAGGTTTTTTAACAGGAGTGGTCTTTTCTGCAGATCCAAATGAGTTTCCTTCGGCTGCAATTACCATAGTCCTGACAGATCCTATATATTGTGGTAGTTGGATTGAATGTGTGTTTACTGCACCTGGGGCTAATGTTATTGGTCCAATAAATTTTACCATCGGTTTAAATCTTGTTGCTTGTAACAGTTCCTCCGGGGACATTTCATTATCACCACCTCCAATACTTAACATTTTACCTGCATCAATTGTAAATGCACCTACCACAAAATCAAAAATATCCCAAGTCCTTACTCCCAAAGATCCTTTGCTGTAGAAATAAGCCCATGGATCAGGAGTGTTAAATTTAGTAATATTTAACAATCCTTCATCTACCATGGCGAGAGTATACGTCATCGGTTTTCCGCTTTGTTCTCTGATTTGTATTAATACCTTGCTTTCAGCCAGTAATTCGTCCTGCATCTTAATTATTGGATACAGATGAGTCGCTGGGTCTTCAACAAGAATCGGGATTATTCCATACATACGTATTGGTAAATCATTTCCTGTTTGAGAGTGTTTCTGAATGAAACTTACATTTACGTAAACATTTGGAGCCATCTCGGATGTCGCTTCAAAATTTATTTCAAGATTGTTTCCGTTAGATTCGACCCAAAATGTTTTAAGAACCGTAAATGAATTTTCAATACTAACCAGTGCTTTGCCAGTACCACATGGAATGTCAATTTTTACGTTATCTCCAACATTATAATTTTCTTTATCAGAGGTCAAACTTAGCTTATCTATAGCTTCAGATTCTGTTGATCCTGAACTTGCATAATTACTTGCGTAAACTCTCATTGAGCTTGTATGACCGTCTTTAAAATCCTTAACAACAATTAAATAATCTCCATTGTCTTCAAATGTCAGTTTGTCAGAAATTTTTCCATTTTTACATCTTAGTGTCTTTCTACTGATTGCATTATTATAATTTGCAGTAATATAATCAGCTCCGTCGTATTGATAATCATACCACCATGAATATTCAATCATATAAATTGACAATTCAAGTTGTCTTTCATCTTTTGCAAGTTTTTGATCGGGGTCAACAGCAATGATATCGAGGTTAAGTTCTTTATTAATAGGTAAACTGTATGAATATTTATCCCGTTCACGAATTTTTATACCGATAAATGCTTTGTAGGGGTAATAAATCACGTTTGTCTCACCAATACTGAATTCTCCGCTTTTTTCAAAAACTTTTGTAGTAAGTGCAGCATTTAAAACGCCCGGAGCATTTTTAACTTTATCAAATTTTACAGGTGTTTTTATTTCTCCATTATTGTCTGTTTTAGCATTAAAAAGACTTTGAGTAGTAAAATCAAATGAATTCATCTGATTATAAAAGTTGTAATCTGTATATTTATCAAAAGGACTATATCTTTCTGACAGACTTATTGATACTTCAGCGTTGAGGTCCACAGCATCGGCGCCATGAAGCCATGTAGCTTTTATCAGAGCATTAACAGTCCCGTCTCCTGTCAGGTATCCTTTGTCGAGACTAAGATCTATGTTTAATCTGTTTGGCCGTATTGTTTCAACCATCAAACTTTTGGTAAAAACTTTACCGCCAATTGTAAATTTTGCGTAATAGTAGCCTGTTGGATCATTTTTCTCGGTCTTAAATTTGAACACATGAAATCCTTTTTCATTCTTTTTTTGAACTTCATGATAAATTTCCTGATTTTTTGGATTATAAACTTCGAAAACTATTGGATGCCCTGTTGGAATAGGGTCCATGAGTTCATTTAGAATGAAACCTACATAAATTGAATCACCGGGACGCCATACGCCTCTTTCTGTATATATAAATGCTTTTGTACCATCTTGAGAGAACTCACCAGAAACATCAAATCCACTTGTGTTCAGCGATCCGTATTCTTCCAGTTTTAGATAAGACTTTTGATTGTTATAGCTTGCTACTACAAAAAATGCTTTATCATTAGCCGGAATTTCAATAACAGCCTTTCCTTCATAATCTGTACTTGAGGTTCCTATAACCTGTTGCTGGTAATTATAAACTTCAACTTTTGCCGAACTGATAGCCTCTGCTGTTAGCAGATTAGTTACAAAAGTATATATTTTGTCGTCTTTTCCCTTTTTACAAATTAATCCAATATCCGATGCTAAAAGATTAAATTTTATGGAACGTCTGTAACCATAATAGTTGTTATTGCATGGGTCGTCATATGAATTATAATTTCTCGTTCTGTAACTATAGTAATCATATTCGTCATAACCATATTCGTAATCATAGTCATAGCTATAGTCGTCGTAGTAATACTCATCATAGTAATAATCTTCATAATAGTATTCTTCATCTCCTTCATAACCGTAATTGCCTGTGTATGAATAATCTGTAAACCAACTCCAAATTCTTCCATCGTTTAGCTCTATCATATTATTTACAGGAGCCGTTGTGTTATTTTCTCCTTCTGTGCCGCAAGGGTATATAGCATTTTCTTTACGGAATCCGATTTCTATTCGATAAATAGCTCCGGGGTCAGTTTCAACAATGTCACTCAAATTCAAATAAAATGTATTCCATTCGCCAAAATCTTCAACATCTGTTTGTTCCAGACTAATAGTTTTGTTTTTAACAACTTTACCTACACGATTTAAATTATATCCGCCACTAAGAGAATTGTCCTGCAAAAACTGGAGGATGTTGTTTTCAAAAATCTTAATTATTCTGACGTCAACAGCTTTGATGTTAACAGCTTTAAAAGATACAACCTGTCCTTCTGTAGTTGTAGGAATAATTACACCGGTTTCGCTAAGACTAAGTTCCGGTTTACGCATGGCAAAGCTAATACGATTGGTAACTCCGGCGTCTAATTTCTTATTATGAATATTGACAACCGATTTTGAAATTTTTAGATTATAACTTTTTGTCAGATTTTCTGTAGGAATAACTTTAACATTATTATCCATAATAATATATTTGAGATTCTCTACGTCCGATAATGAGATTAGACCTTCAAGTAGTTGGTCTTCTTTAACAGGATCGGAAAATAAAATGTTTATATATTGTTCAGGAAATTGGTTAACCTGAATGTCTAATACGCAAAATTCATCTAGTGGTGGTACTTTTAATTCAGTTTCTCCAACGCTTTTCGAATTAATAGTTGAACCGTCATATTTTATTTTCAAGGTCTGATCTTTATTACCTCTGGTTATGTTTTTTATTGAAAATATATATTCTAATTCAGTAGCTTTTTCTATTTCAATATTTAAATCATCACCGCTAATTGATGCAGAAAGACACTTTTTCAAATCTTCTATGTTTTCTGAATCGTTAAGTATTATCTTTCCAAATACATCTTGTTTCTTGAAATCCTGGCGGTCGGTAGTAGTAATTCTGTCAATTTGCACATTTAAAACCTGATGCTTTGTTTGAACTCTAAAGACAAACTCTTGTGCAGATTTATCAATATCGCTATTCAATTTTTCAAGATTAAAAGTAACAATGTAAGTTTTGCCTGATTCCAATGGTTTATCAGGTTTAAATTCAACAATATTATTATCTTTCCAGCTTACAGTACCTTTAACTTTTGGATAAACTTCAATAATATTTGTTTTTTTCTTATCAATTGAGCTAAAAAATTGATCAGTTAACTGTATTGCAATTACATCATTTTTTGAAATTACTTCACCTGTGTATGCTGTAATGTATTCTTTAAAAAGTTCAGGATTAGATAATTTGAATTTCTTTTCTCCTCTAAACATGCTGATTACAACTATCAAAATAGTCGCAGCCAATGCGATACCACTGATCCAGTAAATAATTTTGGTATTTTTCATTATAGATAAATTATGGGTTTATACTAGTACAAACATAAAAAATTTAAAACGAATAGGGTAGGCAATTAAGTATTTATAACTGTGAAAAATAAAAAAGATATTAACGATTGTTAATATCTTCCTAATATCATTTATTAAAAACAAATACTATTCTTTGTCTTTACTTATTTTAATAGTGATTCCTGTTTTTTCACTAAACCCGACAGTAATTGTATCACCTTGTGATATCTCTGCTTTAATAATAGTTTCGGCCATAGCATCTTCAACATATTTTTGAAGTGCTCTTTTTAATGGTCTGGCACCAAATTTTGGGTCAAAACCTCTTTCAGCAATATAACTTTTAGCAGCCGGAGTAAGTTTAATATAATAACCAAGTTCTTTAACTCTATTATATAAACCTTTCAACTCTATATCAATTATTTTGAAAATGTCTTCTTTTGAAAGCGAATTAAATAGAACGACATCGTCAATACGATTTAAAAATTCCGGAGCAAAAGCTTTCTTTAATGCTGCTTCAATAATACTTTTAGCATTTGCATCAATACTTGCTTTTCTTGCAGTGGTATCAAAACCGACGCCTTTACCATATTCAGACAGTTGTCTTGTCCCAATGTTTGAGGTCATGATAACTATAGAATTTCTGAAATCAATTCTTCTACCAAGGCTATCAGTTAGTCTTCCTTCGTCTAAAACCTGAAGCAAAATATGAAATACGTCAGGATGAGCTTTTTCTATTTCGTCTAATAATACGACAGAATAGGGTTTACGTCTTACTTTTTCAGTGAGTTGGCCGCCTTCTTCATAGCCAACATATCCGGGAGGTGCTCCAACTAAACGAGATACGGAAAATTTCTCCATATATTCGCTCATATCTATTCTAATAAGAGCATCTTCTGTGTCGAACAGATATTTAGCCAAAACCTTTGCCAATTGCGTTTTCCCGACTCCTGTAGGACCAAGAAATACAAATGTCCCAATAGGTTTATTAGGGTCTTTTAATCCAGCGCGGTTACGTTGAATTGCCTGAACGACTTTTTTAATTGCATTTTCTTGGCCAATTACACTACCCGCAAGTTCTGCCTCCATTTGTAATAATCTGTTACCTTCGGTCTGAGCAATTCTTCTAACAGGTACACCTGTCATCATAGCAACAACTTCTGCTACATTTTCTTCATCAACAGTTTCGCGTCTTTCACTAATTTCTTTTATCCACTGATCTTTAGCAAGTTCAATTGCATTTTCAATTTCTCTCTCTTTGTCACGCATAGAAGCAGCTTTTTCGAACTGCTGATCTTTTACAGCTTTAAGCTTCATATTTCGTGCATTCTGAAGATCTTCTTCAAGCTTAATAATTTTATTTGGCACAGAAGCAGTAGAAATATGAACTCTGGAGCCGGCTTCATCAAGAGCATCAATTGCCTTGTCGGGTAATGCCCTGTCGCTAACGTAACGCATGGTTAGTTTAACGCAGGCTTCTAAGGCGTGGTCTGTATATGTTACCTTATGATGGTCTTCGTATTTTTCCTTAATTTTATGAAGAATCATTAATGTCTCGTCAGGACTGGTTGCTTCAACCATTACTTTTTGAAAACGGCGTTCTAAAGCTCCGTCTTTTTCAATATTTTGTCTGTATTCGTCAAGAGTTGTTGCACCAATACATTGTATTTCGCCTCTTGCTAATGCTGGTTTTAACATGTTGGCAGCATCTAGTGAGCCTGTTGTACCCCCGGCACCGACAATAGTATGAATTTCGTCAATAAACAATATTACATCATTTGCTTTTACTAATTCATCAATTATGGCTTTCATTCTTTCCTCAAATTGTCCACGATATTTTGTTCCTGCAACAATTGAAGCCATGTCAAGAGTAATTACTCTTTTATCAAAAAGCAAATGAGATACTTTTTTTTGTATTATTCTTGCAGCAAGACCTTCGACAATAGCAGATTTTCCTACACCGGGCTCACCAATCAACACAGGATTGTTCTTTTTTCTTCTTGACAATATCTGAGAAATACGTTCAATTTCCGTATCTCTACCAACAATTGGGTCAAGTTTGCCTTCTTCAACAGCTTTTGTGAGGTCCACGCCAAAACTGTCAAGTACCGGAGTGTCCGATTTCGATTTACTCGTTGTCCTTCTTGATGCACCTGGATCTGCCGATGAACTTCCATAAGGTCCGGAACCGGAATCTTCGTTTTCATCTTCATCATCATCATCAGAAGACGCAGAACCTGTAAACTCACTCATTTCCATACTCATTTTTACCATATCATATTCAATACTAAATTCATCCAGTAATTGTGAAAAGCGGCTTGGAACTTTTAATATAGCAAGAAGTAAATGTCCAGTATTTATTTCGTCAGAGTTAAGAGATATGGCTTCCGAATACATAAATTTCTGAATTCTTTCTGTAGTCTTTGTAGGAACCACTTTATCCATATCATCCATAGTTAGCTCGTTGTTAATATTTTTTACGTGAGCTTCTATTTTTTCTTTTAGTTCGTGTATATTTATGTCCAATTCTTTTAGTATATCCACAGCTTCGCAAGACGATTCGCGTAAAATACCAAGAAACAGATGTTCAGGTCCTAAATAATCATTGCCAAGCCTAATGGCTTCCTCTTTACTGTATTGAATAACATCAAGCAATGACTGAGAAAATTTTCTTTTCATATATATTATCTAATTCAACTTTAAAAATATAAAACTATTTATTACAAACGAATAAATGATGTATTATTTTACAAAATTACTAATAATTTTGTTAATATCGATATTAGTAAATAAGAGAAGCTTAGTTTTTGATTTTTTTAAGTTTTGTAATAATGATTTTCATTGGAAAATGCAGTTACTTAAATTAACTTAAACAATGATTAAGATGCAAATCAGACAAATTTTTATAAACATAAATTGTTGAAAAGTAACCACAATCTTGAAAAATTTAACAAAAGAAAAGTACTATTTTAGTAAACTTTTTAAAAAATACACAAAAGGTTGAAATATAGTGAAATAGAAATTTAAAATCAAAGGATTATGTCGGAAGAAGGAAGAGGATCAAGAATCCTGGAGATAAACATCGAGGATGAAATGAAGTCAGCATACATTGATTATTCAATGTCTGTTATTGTATCAAGAGCATTACCAGATGTGCGAGATGGATTAAAGCCTGTGCAGAGAAGGATTCTGTACGGAATGTCAGAATTGGGACTATTGTCAAATAAAACATATAAAAAGTCTGCAAGAATTGTTGGTGAGGTTTTAGGTAAATATCACCCACATGGTGATTCATCGGTTTACATGGCTATGGTTCGTATGGCTCAGGAATGGTCATTAAGATATATGTTAGTTGATGGACAGGGGAACTTTGGTTCTGTTGATGGAGATAGTCCTGCAGCAATGCGTTATACTGAGGCAAAAATGGCTAAAATAGCTGACGAAATTCTTGCAGATATTGACAAAGAAACTGTTGATTTTCAGCTTAATTTTGATGATTCTTTGGAAGAACCTACGGTAATGCCTACAAAATTACCGAATTTGTTAATTAATGGCGCAAGTGGTATTGCCGTTGGTATGGCAACAAATATGGCTCCTCACAATTTAGGTCAAACTATAGATAGTATAGTTGCATATATAGATAACGATCAAATAACTGCTACTGAACTAGGTCAGATAATTCAAGCTCCGGATTTTCCTACAGGGGGTATTATTTATGGTATGGATGGTGTCAGAGAAGCCTATGAAACAGGAAGAGGTCGAGTTGTAATCAGATCCAAAGCCGAAATTGAAGTAGTTGACAATGGACGAGAAAGAATTATTGTAACCGAAATTCCATATATGGTCAATAAGGCTGAATTAATTATGAAAATAGCCGATTTGATTAATGAAAAGAAAATAGACGGAATTTCTAATATCAATGATGAGTCTGATCGTACCGGAATGAGGATTGTTATTGATATTAAGCGTGATGCTGTAGCTAATGTTGTTCTAAATAAATTGTACAAATACACTGCCTTACAATCATCATTTAGTATTAATAATATAGCTCTGGTAAAAGGGCGTCCTATGATGTTAAATATCAAGGATTTAGTTAAGTATTTTGTTGAACATAGACATGAAATAGTTGTAAGACGTACACAATTTGAACTTAAAAAAGCTGAAGAACGTGCTCACATACTTGAAGGACTTATAATTGCTAGTGATAATATTGACGAAGTTATTAAAATTATAAGAGCTTCTGAAAATCCGGATCAAGCAAGAGAAGCGTTGATGGAAAGGTTTAGTTTGTCAGAGATTCAGTCCAGAGCAATTGTAGAAATGAGATTGAGGCAATTAACAGGACTGGAACAGGATAAACTAAGAGCTGAGTATTCTGAAATTCTTGAAAGAATTGCACATTATAAAGAAATCTTAAATAATCTGAGTTTACGTATGCAGATTATTAAAGACGAAATGATTGAAATTAAAGAAAAATATGCAGATAAACGCAGAACAGAAATTGTTTACGCCTCAGAAGAATTAAATCCCGAAGATTTTTATGCAGACGAAGATGTTGTAATTACAATTTCTCATTTGGGATATATCAAACGTACTGCATTGACTGAATTCCGTGCACAGAATAGAGGAGGTGTAGGATCAAAAGGCTCGACAACTCGAGAAGAAGATTTTATTGAGTATATGTTTGTTGCAACTATGCACAACTACTTACTACTTTTTACTAAAAATGGAAAATGTTATTGGCTAAAAGTTTATGAAATTCCGGAAGGTTCTAGAACTTCGAAAGGAAGAGCAATACAGAATGTTATAAATATTGAACCTGATGACGAAGTAAAAGCTTTCATGAATGTTGTTTCTTTGAGTGATACGGAATACATTAATAATTCTTACATTATTATGTGTACTAAAAATGGAATATTTAAGAAAACAAAACTGGAACAATATTCTCGTCCTCGTCAGAATGGTGTATTTGCAATAAATGTACGAGAAGGAGATAGTCTGTTGACAGCAAATCTGATTGAAGAAAAACCCGGAGATGAACCTGTTAATATAATAATTGGAGCACGCAATGGTAAGGTTATCAGGTTCCCGCATAATTTAGTAAGACCAATCGGGCGTACAGCAACAGGAGTAAAGGGAATGACGCTTGAAAACGATGATGTTGTTATTGGTATGATTACTGTAAGACCTGATCAGGATATTTTGGTAGTTTCAGAAAATGGTTACGGTAAACGTTCTAAAACTGAAGATTATAGGATTACTAATAGAGGAGGAAAAGGTGTCAAAACAATAAATATTACGGATAAAACCGGTAAACTTATTGATATTTCTGCTGTTACAGATAATGATCATTTAATGATTACAAATAAATCAGGCATTACTCTGCGACTTGCAGTTGATTCACTACGTGTTATGGGTAGGGCTACTCAAGGTGTAAGATTAATTAATCTTAAAGATGATGATTCTATAGCCTCTGTTGCTAAAATTGAAAATGGTGCTCTAGAGGAAAAGAACGGTTGTAACGGCTCAAATGACGACAATACAGATATGCCAGAAGAATATCAAGACAATGAAACTGCAAATAATGCAGATAATAATAATATTGAGGAGTAGAATAATTGGCAAAGTGTTTGTATATTTGCTGTCGAATTTTTAAAATTGATAATTTAAAAGTATTATTATGAAAAAGTTAAGTGTATTATTTTTAATGTGTGCATTGAGTTTTTCTGTTTTTGCTCAAAAAAATGCAGTTACCAGTGCCTGGAGTTATTTAAAGGACGGTTTTTTGGATGATGCAAAAAAGTCTATTGACAAAGCTGAAGCCCATGCAGACACAAAAGATTGGTATAAAACTTATTATTTTAAAGGTCAGATTTATCAGGAAATAGGAATATCTGAAAAACCAAAATACAAATCTTTATGTACAGATTGTCTTGATATTTCTTATGAAGCTTATATGAAAGCAATTAAGTTAAATTTCAAAAATCCGGATCATAGGAATTTAGATTTAACTACTGAATTAGGACTAATGCAATTCCTAACGATTCTGAATGAAGCTAATGAAAAAAATTATGAAGATACGGAAGCTTTGTATGATATTATTTTAAACAGATTTCCTGCATTATCAAATGCATTTATAAATCAAGGCGTAACAAAATATCAGGCAAATGATTTCGAAGGAGCATACACAAATTTTGAAAAAGCAGTAATGATTGCAACTTTATCTTTCAAAGCAGATACACAATTATATTATTTTACTTCGCTTGCTGCTATGAAAGCCCAAAAGTTTGAAGAAGCTGTTCAGTTGAATAAATTACTGATTGATATGAAATTTGGTGCTGATGATGATGAAAGAGTTAGTATTTATCTTAATCAAGCTATTGCATACAGACAAATTGGCGATACTGCAAATATGCTTAAAACTCTTGAAAGTGGTATTAAAGCATATCCAAATGCAAATTATCCTTTAGTCATAGAAACTTTTAACTATTATGTTAATCAGGGCGAAAATGAAAAAGCTTTTGAATATATCAATATGGCAATAGTTAAAAATCCTGAAGATGCACAGTTCTATGTAATCAGAGGCACTTTGCTAGAAGAAATGAAACGAAAATCGGAAGCACAGGTTGATTATAAAAAGGCTCTTGAACTAAATCCTGAGAATTTTGATGCAAATTACAGTATGGGTGCTTTCTATTATAATACTGCTGTTGATACTTTGGATTGGGCAGATAAAAATATTCCTATCACTCAATTTCAGGAATTGGATAAATATAAAATCATTGCAAATGACTATTTTAGCCAGGCATTACCTTTTCTTGAAAAAGCTCAAACTCAGCAACCTACTAACTTGAATGTGTTATCGACTCTTAAAACAATTTATTACAGGTTGATGATGATGGATAAATATAACGAGATGACAACGAAAATAAACGCTCTGACAAACTAAAGAACATTTTAAAAGTATATTTATAAGCTGTTTGATTATTTTCAGACAGCTTTTTTGTTTATAATATTTATCAATTAATACAAATTGTTATAATTAAAGTATAAGTATAAATTGTAAATTTGTAAATTTGTAAATTTGTAAATATTTATAAAAATATAGAGAAATGAAAAGACTTATTTTACTTACAGCAACAGTTCTAATTTGTTTACCAGCTTATGTCCAGACACAGATTGAACTAGATTTCGGCATTTTGCAAAATGGTTCGCAATTGGCTTTAGACAGTATTTTAATTGAAAATCAGACTGCTGGTGGTGATACTATGATTTATAACTCACATACAGGATTTGTTTTTGATATGATTTCCGGAATACGTAATCCGAAATTAACAGAAAGCAATAAACTTGAGGTAAAACAAAATTATCCAAATCCTTTTTCGGGTGAAACTGTAATTGATATTTATGTTCCTGATAATGAGGTGTTTGTTAAAGTATTTGATTCCACAGGCAAGTTAGTCTTAAACGAAAAATATATTACAGGTAAAGGTTCCTGTAGTTTTACTTTTACACCCGGAGAAGCAAAACAGTATATTGCAAGTTTTACTTGCGGTGAACAGGAGAGTAGCATAAAAATGACATATTCGGGGAGTTCTAAAACCAAAGCTTCTTTAGCTTTTAACGGACAAATAAATATGCTTTCATTAAAATCGGTGAAATCAGGACCATTTGTTTACAATCAGGGAGATGTATTGAATTTTACAGGATTTGTAACTGTGTGTAATGAGGCAGAAAGTACATCGTTTACTGATAGCCCGGTTGTTTCACAAACTTATAATTTTGATTTTACATATCTTACAGTTATTCAGCCTGATGCACCTGTGAAGGAGAATTTGTCTGTTACTGAGAATACAATAAATTGGTCATGGACAGCAGTTGACGGGGCTACAGGCTACAAATACAATTTTGTAAATGATTATTCAAGTGCTATTGACCTTGAGACAGAACATTCATATATGCAGGAAGAACTGTTAGCCGGTACAAATTACAAGTTATTTGCTTGGGCATATAATGAATGCGGAGAATCATTTTCTACAAGAATTGATACTGCAACAACTGCACTACCACTAACACAAGACGAAATAGATCTTATCTTATCGGGTGAATCTACAGAAGCAATGTATGTTTTAAATATCTGTATTCAACCTGATACTATGGTTTTAAGAGCCATATCAACCAATGTAATTGTTGGAGAGGAAAACTTACAGCATTTCACAGATAGGATGAAAGTAACTGTTGTTGGGACAGGAGTAGGACTAGCTGCTCCGCAAGTAGGTGTTAATCGCAGAATAATTTGGGTACAAAGGTATGACAAAGGAACAGTTGTAAACAGACCATGGGAATTATATTTCAATCCTAGAATTGTAGCTTATTCAGATACCGTAGCTCTTCGTTCGGACGGGTGTTTATCAGTGCCGGGAACTTGTGAGAGCACTTGGAGTATTGCAGGAAATTCATATCGTCCAAAATGGGTGGACGTAGAGTATTATTTAGAGGATGGCACATTTGTTCATGAGAGAATAAACCATCAGTACACTGCTCATATATTCCAACACGAAATTGATCACTTGAACGGGATAATGTTTTTTGACAGACAGGTAGAGGAGGTTCCCGAAGAGTTTACAATAATTGAAGGTGATTCTTATGAGGGGTTACCACCAATTGATTAGGAGTTAAAATAGATTAACAGTTTAACTAAAAGAATTTAATATCTGATTCTAAACTTAGTTCGAGCAAAATTTTTTTAAAAAATTGCAGTTATAGGGCGTTTTTAATAATTTGTATCTTCATTTCTCGATCAAAGGAATACGTTTTACTTTTAAATATTATCAGTTCATAAAGTTGTAATGATTTTTCTAGATATTTTTTAGATTGTTCAGATTTATCATTAAATCCAATTTGTGAAATTAACTCAGCAAGAAATTCAATGTTTTCAATATTAAAACCAACAAATTTGCTAAGGTATTCATTAGAATCGTCAGAATTTAATTTTAAAAATTTATCAAGATCAAAGTTAATTTCTTTCAATAGCATTTCGTTAACATCATCTTTTTCTGCAATAATACTTGTGTTTTCTTGCCCTCCAAATAGTTTTTGACGAATAGAACTAATTATTTGTCCGATTTTTTCGATTTCACGTAATATGTAGTCTTTTTGTTCCATTATTGCAATTAGTTTAAATGATAATTTATTAAATCAAATTTGTATATTGTGCCATTGTCATCGGGAAAGGGAAATTCTTTCTTTATAAGGCCAATATTTTTTGACCAGTAATATTTATAATTGTCTTTTGAAAACATTGTGATATTATAAAAACATATCCCATTAATAAAAATAGAATCCATTGTTAAGTATTCATAACCTTCAATTGTTGTCGGAGGATCATAATAAAACCCAATATAGCGTTTTTCAAATACCGGAACAGTTGCATGACTGTATATTGAACATCCGTTTGGGTAAAACAATGAAGAATAATAGGATTGGAATAAAAGTTCTGTAGGTTCGCCATGATAATCACATCTTTCTATAAATTCAAAGGTTTGCAAATCTAAATAAACACTGTCTATCAGATCATTAATAGTATCTCTGTAAATCCAATATGAACCGGGGTTGAAAATTACATTTGCTTTAAATTCTTCAGAGAAATAATGTTCTGGACAATTTTTGTATGGCCCATCACAGCTAAAAAGGATAAGAATTAATGTAATAAATAGAATAATATCTTTCATAATTTAAATAATTAGTGGTGTCGTCGCAGTTATTTAATCTCATCAAACTCATTAAAAAACTATTTACACAGATAGTTTGTCATTTATAAATACCTTTGGACATTATACAAAAAAACAGTTTATCCTACAGCCGGTATAATTACCATTTCTTCTTTAGAGTTAACATTTAATGTTAAGGTAGTTGTTATTGAGAATCCATCAGTTAAAGTTATTTTAAATGAAACTTCAGAAAACCCATTATCAATTGATAGAATTTTTACAGTTTTCATCTTTTTAATGTGCTTTATATCAGGACTGAAAAACTTTCCGTTTTTTGTATTTCCGCTTAATAATTCACTGAAAAATTGACTTGTGTTGCCAAGTAAAATATTCTCTATTTGTTGTTCACGAGTTTCTTGATCTATATAATGCATAGCATTTTCTAAATTCCCTTCAGAAATATATCCTGCAAATTCATCACAAAATGCTTTGATTTCCTTTTTTGATAACTGGCTAAATACATTTAGGCTTAACGCCAAAATAACTATAATACATAAAAATTTTCTCATAGAATACGATTAAAATAATTATAAGCTGACAATATTAATTTTCATTAAGTAAAACGTCCAGAGATTTTTGAAAATTGCTTATAGATTGACATTCGATAAAATTTGTATTCTTTTTTGAATTCTTAAATTCAATATTGATATTTCCGGTTCCTTTTTGTCGTTTATCGGTTGTAATACTTTTATTTGAAACCATTGATTCTGCATCAATAAAAATATCGGCAAACTGTTCAATTGAAATACCGGCTATTTTAGCTTCGCCACCGCTATATATACCCGATGAACTTTCTTCTTTTGTAACAGGAGTGTATGTAATCGTAGATTGAGTTATTTTATATGTATTCGCATTACCATCAGAGAAAATAATTTTAACGGGATAATCAATTTTTACTATTGTGTCAAAAATCAGATATGGACCAACACGACTTTGTACATTTGGGTCGTCAGTATCCCACAAACCGTCAAAATTCTTGACACGGGCTTTTACATACCAGTACGAATAATCGCTCATTTTCCCTTTTATTCCACTGCATTTGGGGACATTTATAAAATCTTCGCTATCTGAAGTTAAAAAATAAAAATCTTTTATATCATTATGTTGACGACCGCCTTTATCAACAAAAATCTCTTCTGTAATTATTCCGGTTTTCCATATAAAATCCGTTTCAGTTTGTGGTATGTTTACATTACCATCGGTTTTTTTTATTTTACATGAGAACATAATCAACAAAAAACATATCATACTGACAGCAAATAGTTTCTTCTTCATTGGAATTATTTTAATTATGCTAATATATGACTTTTTGTTGTAATTTATTGCTTTAAATTGAATAAAATTAAATAAACATTGTTAATAAGTTGATTATCAGAATATTATCTAATAGTTTACTTTGAAAAAATAATATTTATATTTGCTTAATTATTAAGAACACAATTGTGGATTCGAAACCAAAGAAACAGTTTTTTAGTGGCATAATTGAAGCCCCGCCATCAAAAAGTCATGAACAACGTATTATGGCAGCAGGTTTACTGTCACAGGCAGGTTGTGTAATTGAAAATTTCGGCACATCTGATGATGTATTAGCAGCACGCGAAATTATCTCACAATTGGGGGCAGTTGTTGTTTTTGACAATGATAAATTAGTTATCAGAAAAAGCATAGTAAAAATAGGAAACTTAAATAAAGAATATATATTAAATTGCAGAGAATCAGCCCTTTGTGCAAGATTGTTTACTCCGATAGCCTGCTTATTTAATAATCCTTTTACTGTAGTTGGAAGCGGGACTTTATTAAAAAGAACTGTTGCAGACAATTTTACAATTTTACGTCAAATGGGCTGTGAGTATGAGTCAATGGATGGAAAGTTACCTGTTTATTTTAAGAGTGCATTTTTAAAAAGTGGTGAGTATAAAATTGATGGGAGCAGTTCTTCACAGTTTATTTCAGGTCTTATAATGTCATTACCTCTTGAAAAAGGAGACTCAAAACTAATAATATCAAACCCTGTAAGTATAAATTACATTTTGATGACTATTGAAGTAATTGCAAGTTTTGGTGTAAATATTAATTATAGAACTGACAATCAAACAGATTTAATTATTGATATTCCGGGAAATCAAACTTATAAATCAAAACGTATTTACACAATTGAAGGAGATTGGAGTGGGATTGCAAATATTTGTGTAGCTGCAGCTGTTAATGGAAAAATAGGAGTAAAGGGACTTAATAAAAGCTCTTTACAGCCTGACAAAGATATTTTAAAAGTTTTTGACCTCGCAGGGGTGAATTATTATTGGGAAAACGATAACCTGATAGTTGAAAAATCTGAAATAAAAGCTTTTGACTTTAATGCTGTAAATTGCCCTGATTTAATTCCTGCTATTACAGTACTGGCAGCTTTTGCTAATGGAGAATCTCATATTTACGGAGCATCCAGGCTCAAGTCCAAAGAGAGCTCAAGGGCAGAGGTTTTGCAAAACGAATTAAAAAAGGCAAATCTAAATATCAGATTTAAAGATGATTTGATTCAGATTATTGGAAAGGGTAAATACAGTTTTGCAGAGTTTGATTCGCATGATGACCACCGTATTGCAATGGCTTTGACAGTTTTCGGAATGTTATCCGAAAATGGAGCAAGACTTGAAAATCGTCACTGTGTTTCAAAATCATATCCCGATTTCTTTGAGGATTTAAAAAAGATTACCGTTGATAGTAATTAAAATATAGTCTTTAGTTTTATATCTAATTAGTTTATTTTATTTTTGTGAATATCAGTATTATTTAATATGGCAAGAACAGCAAAGAATTCGACAATAATCTATTTAATTTATAATTCCAAATTTGTTAGAAATATTTACCGAATATTTTCGCCCTTAAAGGCAAAGCGGTTGGACTTTTATGATAATTTCTTGCGTGACTATATTTATAATTATTATACTGCATCAAGTCTTTCGGAAAAGCGATTCTATAATATCGGCGCAGGTAATCAAAGAAGTAGTTTTGATTTTTGGACATATATAGACCTTGATACCGATCACTATAGTAAATCAGGAATTGATATTAATTACGATTTGGAATCGTTAAAGCCGTTGCCATTGGAGGACAACTCTGCAGAAATTGTTTTTAACTCATTTGTGATTGAACATATTTCTGTTGAAGCTACTAAGAATTTGTGCAAAGAAGCTTATCGTGTTTTAAAAAATGGTGGAGTTTTTCATTCGAAGGTTCATTGTTACGATTACAGCTACAAATTGTTAAAAAAAGGCTTGATCTCTCCAAAAGTCCCCTTCGAATGCAGGGAGAGTAACGATTTGATAGAGGCATTTATTAAAAAACACAATGGAAAAGTTAGAGCCTTTTTCAATGAATCGCATGAATATGTTTTTGAGAGTATAAAAGATAAGGAAGACAGGATTGTATTTTCTCCAGGAAATGCATTTTTATATCACAACGCAGATGCCGCAGTTGATAATATTTGTGCAATGAATGGTGGTGCTGATGCTGTGTTAAATTCAATCGAAGCAGAAAATGCTGAACAGTTTTACGCTTTTATCAGAGAAAATTATGTTGATCATTCTAAAAAACAGTCTTATCAACACAATGCAGATTATTTCTCTAAAGAAGATTTGTTAAATTATATCAAAGATTTAGGATTTTCAGACGTTTATTTCACTCAACCTTTTCAAAGTATTAGTCCTGCTTTATGGGAAGAGAGCCTAAATAATATTCATAAAGGCTTTACATTTTCTATTGAGGCAGTTAAATAATTTATAAATTTGTAATAAATCCGTTTAACTATGAACTCATTTGGCAGAATTTTCAGGATAAACATTTATGGCGAATCTCATGGCTATGAGATAGGAGTTATTATTGATGGCTGTCCGGCGGGGATTAGTTTACATGAGTCAGATTTTATTACTGACATTTCGAGACGTAAATCCGGCACAGAAGGCACAACAGCACGTTTCGAAAACGATACAGCATCAATAAAAAGCGGAGTGTATAAGGGATTCACAACAGGAGCCCCCATTTTGATTTCGTTCACAAATGAGGACATTAAAACCGAGGATTATAATTTTGATGGTTTTTTCCGTCCCGGACATGCTGACTTTACTGCTTATAAAAAATACAATGGATACAATGATCCATCAGGAGCCGGACATTTTTCGGGTAGGCTGACTTTAGCTTTGGTGGCAGCAGGTTGCGTAGCGAAAAAAGTAATTTCTGATGTTCATATTTCAGCAAATTTGATAAGTGTCGGTGGGGAAAGTGATATATTGGCTTCAGTTAATAAAATTAGGAATGAAGAAGATTCTGCTGGAGGGATTATTGAATGTCGTATGAATAATCTGCCGGTTGGTTTGGGCGAACCTTTTTTTGACAGTGTAGAATCTTTAATTTCACATGCGATTTTTTCCATTCCTGGAGCAAAAGCAATAGAATTTGGTGAAGGAATAAAATCTTCATCAATGAAAGGATCTGAGTTTAATGATGTTTATACTGATATATACGGTAAAACCCATACAAATAACTGTGGAGGAATAAACGGAGGCATTACTAACGGAAACGAATTGTATTTCAGAGTCTTTTTTAAACCTGCCTCAAGTATTGGTAAATCTCAAAAGTCATTTAATTTTAATTCTCACAAAATCGAAGAATTTAAAATTGAAGGACGACATGACAGTTGTTATGTTTTACGAACTCCTGTAATTGTCGAAGCTATTGCAGCAGTCGTTATGGCAGATTTAAAACTAATAGCGGGACTGTAGCATGAAAAGTTTTATTGAAGAAGTTTCTAAAAATATTCTAAACGAAAGTAATAATCTATCAGACCTAGAAATTATAGTGCCCAATCAGCGAACAGGATTATTCTTAAAAAAATCTTTGATTGAATTGGTTGATGAAGTTTGCTGGATGCCAAAGATTACTACTATTCAGAACGTTTTTCTTAATAATTCATCTTTGCATCAGGCAGAAGACTTATTATTGATATATAAGTTGTATAATGTTTTTGTCCGTTATACAAATAGCAATGAGAGTTTCGATGATTTTTATTATTGGGGCGAGATAATTCTTAACGATTTTGATGATATAGACAAATATCTTGTTGATGCTTCAAAACTGTTCAGTACAATCAGAGATCTTAAGGAAATAGATAATAGATTTGACGGTTATCAGGAAGATGAAATAGAGATTATTAGAAGATTTTGGATACATATTAACGATTCTCGCTTAAGTATTCACAAACAAAAGTTTCTGGAGCTATGGCAAGCAATGTTTGATATTTATTCGAAATTCAGGGAAGAAATCCTCAAAGAGAATATAGCTTATCCGGGTCTTATTTACCGTACTGTTGCCGAAAATATTGAAAATTGTATTTTCGACAAAACAGAATATATTGTTGTCGGATTTAACGCTCTTAATAAATGTGAGAAAAAACTGTTTGCCTACTTAAAGAGCAATAAGACAGTAAGGTTTTTTTGGGATGCGGATAAATATTATCTTGATAATTCATTTCAAGAAGCCGGAAGGTTTTTAAGAGAGAATATAAAGAAATTTCCACCACACAAAAATATTGGAATAGTTAATAATATTAAGCCAATTAAAAAAAACATAGAAGTAATTACTGCTCCATCTCCGGTAAGTCAGGTAAAAATGCTTGAGGAAATTCTCCGAGAATGGAAAAAAGAAGAGGGTTTTAATCCCGAAAAAACCGCTATCGTTTTAGGTGACGAGAGTTTGTTAATTCCTTTGATTAGTTCTTTGCCGCCATATATTGAACCATATAATGTTTCGATGGGCTTTCCGGTTAAGAATTCTTCAGCTTACGGTTTTATTTACCATTTGGTATCGCTGCGTCGAAGAAGCCGACAGCAAGATGTTGTATGCAATTTTTATTTTAAGGATGTTCTGTCAATTATAAATCATAGTTTTATTAAGAATTTGTTTAATCAGGATGTTTGTGAACTCGAAAAGCAAATCAACACCGAAAAAATGATTTATATCGAATCGCAGTTTTGCTTAAGAAATAAATTATTTACAGATTTATTTAAATCAGGGATTACTTCAATATCTGAAATAAGTCAATGGATTATGGAGATATGTTCTGATATTCTTGATTTAATAAGTGTAAAGGATGATTTTGCTGTGGATTCAGAGTTCTTAAATAAAATATTGTCAAGAGTAAGTATTTTGAATGATAGTATAATTTCTGGTCAGGTAGATTTAAAACGTCCTGAAATATACTACAGATTATTACTTAATTCTGTACGCAGTTTGAGTGTGGCTTTTGAGGGAGAACCTTTACAAGGAATGCAAGTGCTTGGATTTTTAGAAACCCGCTGCCTTGATTTTGACAAAGTAATAATGATATCTGTTAATGAGGGTGTATTTCCAAAGAAATCAGCAGCACAAAGCCTTATTCCTTATAATTTAAGAAGGTTTTATGAATTACCTTCTATAGAGTATCAGGATAGCATATTTGCATATTATTTTTACAGACTTTTACAGAGATCCAAAGATGTTAAGATTATCTATAGTGCTCAGGCCGGGGATGCAGGTTCTGAAGCCTCAAGGTTTATTTCTCAACTAAAGTATGAATCCGGCCAAAATATTAAATTTAGAAATGACGGATATCAGATAAATATTTCACCATCAAAAAAGGTATTTGCCAAGAAAACAGAAAAAATAAATGCAAAAGTATTGGAAATACTCAAGAAAGGAATAAGTCCTAAGGCAATTAATGAATATTTAAACTGTCCTTTTAGGTTTTATTTAGACTATGTCGAAGAAATAAAAGAACCAAAAAAGTTAGAAGAGCAGGAAGATAGTGCTTTTTTTGGTAAACTTTTTCATGAAATAATGAAGGAGTTGTATGAGCCATATATTGGCAAAGTCCTGGATGACAACGATTTTGATAGAATTTGTAAAAAATCAAATATTGAAAATGCAAAAGTACAGGCTTTAAAAAAAGTTTTTGGGTTAAAAACAAAAGTTGAAATAGAAAGATATAATCAAAAACTGATAGTGGACATCGTTTTGAAATATGTTGACTCATTATTGAGTTATGACAGGCGAAGTTGTCCATTAACAATGATTAGTCTTGAAGAGCCTCATAATTATGTATTTAAATTTTCTGAGCCAGGGCAAAATGAGCAGTACGAAATAAAAATATCCGGTATTATTGACAGAGTTGATTTGCACAATGGTTTTTACCGTGTTTTTGACTACAAAACAGGTAAAATTATTCAAAAAGTAAAATCTCTTGAAATGTTGTTTGAGAAAGATCGTAAGACAGAACTGAATACAATTACTCAGATATTACTTTATTCATTGATGATCTCTAACGATGAAAGTATATCGGTTTGCCCGGGTGCTGTAAATATTAATGAGCTATCCGAAGAATATAATTATCATCTGATAATTGGAGATGTTGAATTGGAAAGGTTTGATAACTCTCAAGTTAAAGTTGATTTCCTGAAATTATTGGAACAAATGTTTTGTGATTTAATTAAAAAAGAAGGTTATTTTAATCCAACAGAAAACATTAAAACCTGTGAATACTGCCCATACAAAAATATTTGTGACAAATGATATTTTAAATGATTAATGACAAATTATATAATCAAATAATTCAGATCAGTAGGTTGGGTGATTCGGGAAAAGATTTCTTAAAAAAAAATGTACAACAAATTATCAAAATTTGGTTATATGAAAATATTTTTTTTAAATTGCATTAAAATTTATTAATCATTAAAAACTTAGCTTATGAAAAAGAACATTTTATTATTAGGATTAGTAGTTGTATTTGCTTTAGCTTCATGTGGTGGAGGCAAGGATGAAAAGAAAGATGGCGAAAAAAAGCCTGTATGTGAAGTAGAAAATTCAATTGCAATCACAATTCAGGATTATTATTATTCTATGAATGACACATTGGTTTATTCTACACCAAATTTTGAAGTTAAACACAGTGAGTATACATGGATAAACGATTCATCTGTTTCACTGAAGTTTTGCAATTATGATCCGAAAGAACTAGTTGGAGCAAGACAGGAAACTCAAATTGATTTGATTATTGAGCTTAATGCAAGACACGGTAAAAAACTTGAACCCGGATATTATGGTTATAGAGATTATGAAACAGGTATGTGGGCAGGTGTTACCATGGCTACAGCATACGGAACCGTATGGTTCAATGGTAATAATCAAGGTGGAGTTACTGTTGAGTACATTGACAAGGATGCAATTTGCGGAACATTAAGTCTTAATGTTGAAAGTCCAGATAGTCCAATGATTGGTATTGTCAGGACAAACGGGACTTTTGTTTATAAAAAATAGCGAAAGATTTAATATGAAAAAACCGGCTAGCCCGGTTTTTTTATTTGTAGTTAATGGAAATCATTAGAATTGAATCAAATCACCTTCCTTTATTTGATATTTATCACATAACCCACCATTAATTTCAACCACATACATTGCAGGAGCTTTGGATGGGAGAGAAGTGTCATCGAGGATATTGGTGTTTTTATAAATATCAACAATTTCTTTATCAGAATTCACGTAAATAATATCTAATGATATGATGGTGTTTCTCATATAAAATGATTGAATTTCATCCTTATAAAACAAAAATATCATACCTTGGTTTTCTTCCATTTCAGGTCTGAACATTAGACCTCTTGCACGTTCCTCGTCTGTGCTGGCAATTTCAAGATCTATCTTAAATAATTCTTTGTTTGTTTCATTCTGCAAAAACCATAATTCTCCGTCTTTTCTGAATTTTGGAGGATTTTCAAAGCTGTAATTTATTGGTTTTAATTCTCCATTGTGTGTTTTAGGTCTGTCTTTTTTCTTATCATTGTTACATTGGATAGAAATTAAACTGATTAACAGTATTGAAAATATGAGAAGTCCTTTTTTCATTTATTGATTATATTTAGCTTAATTGTAAATTATGTAGTTTGTAATAAACGCCTTTCTTTTTAAGTAGTTCGTCATGTCTTCCAGTTTCAACAATTTTACCTTCGTGCATAACGCAAATAAGATCAGCATTTTTTATTGTTGACAAACGATGTGCAATAACAATTGAAGTCCGGCTTTTCATTAGATTTTCAAGAGCTTCCTGCACTAGCTTTTCTGATTCAGTATCAAGTGACGAAGTAGCTTCATCAAGGATAAGTATTGGCGGATTTTTGAGAACTGCTCTAGCAATACTTAGCCTTTGTTTTTGTCCTCCCGACAGTTTGCAGCCACTATCTCCAATATTAGAATTATATGAGTTTTCTATTTCACAAATAAAATCATGAGCATTTGCAACTCTGGCAGCTTCTATAACTTCTGTTTCTCCGGCATTAGCTTTTCCGAATGCAATGTTGTTAAATATACTATCATTAAAGAGGATAGGAGTTTGATTAACATATCCTATCAGGTTTCTTATATCAGAAAGTTTAAAATCTTTGACGTTTTTTCCATCGATAATTATTTCACCTGAATTTATATCATAAAAACGAGGTATCAAATCAACCAAAGTTGACTTTCCCGATCCGCTTTGGCCGACTAATGCGACTGTCTGTCCCTTCTTTACTTTTATATTTATATCATTTAATACAGGGTGGTCAGAATAAGAGAAACAGACATTTTTAAATTCGATTGAATCAGAGAAATTATCTATTCTTTCTGCACCTTGTTTTTCAACAATAGGATTGGGTGCTACTAAAATATCGTTTATTCTGTCCACCGAAGCCATAGCTTTCTTTATGTTATACCAAGATGATGATAAAGTTTTGGCTGGAGCAATTATCTGACTGAAAATAACAAGATAACCTATTAAAGCCTGAGATGACATTTGAGTGTTATCTCCCAAAATCATAGTGCCTCCATACCACATTATTACAACAACAGCAGTCGTAGCAAGAAATTCACTAAGAGGGCTGGCAAGGAATCTTTTACGATTTATTTTGTTCATTAAACTCGTATATTCCTCGTTTGTCTTTTTAAATCTGCCTGATATGTGGTTTTCTGCATTAAATGCTTTAACAATTCTTAATCCGCCAATCATTTCATCAATTTGGGTCATTATATTACCCATTTGTTTCTGACCAATCATTGAGGTTTTGCGTAATGACTTTCCGGCTAATCCAATTAAAAGTCCTACAACCGGTAACAGAATTAAAACAAAAATAGTTAGCTGCCAACTAAGAAATACCATAGCCCCTAGAAACATTATTATTTTAATCGGATCACGAAAAATCATTTCTAAAGAACTCATTATTCCCCATTCAATTTCCTGAACATCACTAGTCATTCTCGAAATAATGTTTCCTTTTTTCTCATCTGAAAAATAACTTATAGGTAAACTGATAGCTTTATCAAATAACTTGTTGCGAATATCCCTTACAACACCATTTCTTATGGGAACCATAAAATGGTTGGCTAGATACATCGTTGCGGTTTTAAAAAGTGTTGCAATGATTACAATTATTCCTATACTAAGCAAAGCTTGAAATTCACCATTATCAATAATTATCTTACTTAGCCAGTAGTTAAAATTGTATTGTATATTTGATATACTGGTAATGTCTAAAGGTATTTTTTCTGTTATTAAAGATTGAGTTTTGAACAATATTCCTAAAAAAGGAATTGCCAAAGCAAAAGAAAACAAACTGAAAATCGTAGATAAAATATTAAAAAATACGTTTAGTAAAGCGTATGATTTATAGGGAATAATATATTTTAATATTTTTAAAAAATCTTTCATAAAAAGGAGAACTCTAAATTTAAAAATTTATTATAATCCGGTGTAATTAAATGGTGTTATTGATTTAAGTTCAGCTTTAATTTCATCAGAGATGTTTAATGAATCAATAAATTGTGTCATTATACTCTGAGTAATTTTTTTATTTGTTCTTGTCAATTGTTTCAACGTTTCGTAAGGATCCGGGTAATTTTCGCGTCTGAGAATTGTTTGTATTGCTTCTGCTATAACCATCCAGTTATTGTCGAGATCTGCATCGATTTTTTCTTTATTAAGTAAAAGTTTAGAAATTCCTTTTTTGATTGATTCAAATGCAATAATTGTATATGCAAATGGCAATCCAATATTGCGGAGTACAGTTGAATCGGTAAGGTCACGCTGTAATCTACTGACAGGCAATTTGTTAGCTAAGTGTCCCGATATTGCCATAGCCATTCCTAGATTCCCTTCCGCATTTTCAAAATCGATAGGGTTTACTTTATGTGGCATTGCACTGGAGCCAACTTCATTTTTATTAATTTTTTGCTTGAAGTAGTCCATTGAAATATAAGCCCAAATATCTTTACAGAAATCAGTAAGAATATTGTTGATTCTTGCCATACATTGCAAAAGAGCAGCTAAATTGTCATAATGCTCTATTTGAGTAGTCGGAAAACTTCTGTGAAGGCCAAGATAGTTATTTACAAAATGATAACCGAAATTATCCCAGTCAATATCAGGATAACTAATAACATGAGCATTAAAATTTCCCGTGGCTCCACCAAATTTAGAACTAAATGGTATTTGGTCCATTTGGGTCATTTGTTCTTTTATTCTTGCCGAGAAAACCTGAATTTCTTTTCCGAGACGGGTAGGAGAAGCAGGTTGTCCATGTGTTCTGGCAAGCATCGAAATATCTTTCCATTCGTTGCTGAGGTTGTCGAGTATTTCAACAATCTCAAAAAGGGCAGGAGAGTAAATTTCATTCATACAATCTTTAATACTTAATGGTATTGCAGTATTGTTTATGTCTTGGGAAGTTAAACCAAAGTGTATAAATTCCTTATATGCTGATAAATTCAGTTTATCAAATTTTTCTTTCAAAAAGTACTCAACAGCTTTTACATCGTGATTTGTTATTTTTTCAATTTCTTTAATCCTCTGAGCATCTTCTCCACTAAACTCATTATATATATCGCGTAATAAACCAAAATCAGGTTTGAAAAAATTCTTTAGTTGAGGAAGAGGGATTTCACATAAAGAAATGAAATATTCAATTTCCACTTCAACTCTATATTTTATTAAAGCATATTCTGAAAAATAATTACGTAAAACTTCTGTCTTACTTAAATATCTGCCGTCAACCGGGCTTATTGCGAATAGATTTTCTGAAATCATAATTCTCGGAATTTTTATATGTCAAAGTTATTAAAACTTACTGAATTATCAAATTGCTAAAATAATTAATAAAAAAAAAAGCTACCCGTAAATCGGATAGCTTTTACAGTTTAAGCGTTATAATCTATTTACCAACTTTTCTATCATACATTTCAGAATAAACTCCAAATTTTTCAATTATTGCTTCATATAATTCAGTTCTTTGTTTTGACATTGAAAACTGCAATACTCTCTGATATGTATAAAGAGAATATTGAAGATCCTGATCACATGATTTCAGTTTTCTTTCGTCAAGACTAAAGAAGAAATCGAGTTCCTGACATGTAACTTTAATTATCTCTTTTAAGAAATTATCTCCTTTTTCCAATTCTCCAACTGCATAATATGCGTTTGCATATTCGATGTCAAATAATCCGGGTACATACATGGATATAGGCATTATTTCATCACACTTGGTTATAAGTGCTTTAGCTTTAACAGTGTCACCCTCAGCTGCAAATAGAACAGCTAAATCTCTGAAATTATCACGTATTCTAACAATTCTAGTAGTACGATTAATGGTATGATCTATTACGATATTCGGATCGTTCATATTGCCCCATCTGAACTTGTTCATAAGGTTATCATAAAGAATGTCTTTATCAATGCGACCTTTTGAATTCGATTTAATAGGAACAAGTTTGTATGAAAAACCTTCATTCTGGAAATAATCGTTAAGCCCGAGAGTATTTGAACTTCCAAT
The DNA here is from genome assembly GCA_029558535.1 of Bacteroidota bacterium. GTDB lineage: Bacteria > Bacteroidota > Bacteroidia > Bacteroidales > ML635J-15 > Bact-19. The sequence goes on from JAKQEK010000071.1 coordinate 83,023, forward strand.
TGATGTAAAATATATAGGACGTTCCCAATTATTTGTTCTCAATAAATCGAGAGTCATCATCTCATTTTTTACCAGATAGCTGCGTTTAAGATCGAATTTAATTATTGTTTCTATTTTGTCAGCATCTTCGGGTTTTACAGTTCCATTAGCAATAACCGTTGCAGAATCCACTTTCAAATAAATTTTGTTACGATGATATGAAAAAGTTAATTCACCTTCATAAGGGAACGAACTTGCTTCATCATCAGCTATATAATTGAGTAAACTGTCAATAGAGATATATCCTTTTTCTTCAGTTCTTTCATGTGGTACGTAGTACAATACATCTCTTACTGAAGGCTCATAGTCAGGTCTTTCAAGTGTTAGAGGCATAGGTGCAGCGTCATAGCTTGCATGTTTCATTTGGTCAACATACCAATCAGATGCAAAATAAGGCAAACAACACACTTTAACATCAGGCCTTACACCTTCGACTTCTTGAGCATACCAAATAGGAAAAGTATCATTATCTCCATAAGTAAATAATATTGCATTTGGAGCACAGGATATTAAATAGTTATATGCAAAATCCCTTGCTATGAATCTGTTACTTCTGTTATGATCGTCCCAATTTTCTTTTGCCATCAAATAAGGAACAGGAATACAAATAAGTGTTGCCACTGCAGATGCTATCACAGCAGGAGAAAATTTACGTAAAAGTTCATAAATACCAATTACGCTTAATCCAATCCAAATAGCAAAAGCATAGAATGAGCCGGCATAGGCGTAATCTCGTTCACGAGGTTGCTGGGGAGTTTGATTAAGATAAACAACAATTGCCAAGCCTGTCAGAATAAATAATAAACACACTATCCACCAGTCTTTCAAGTGTTTGAACAGCTGATAACCCAAACCAATTAGCCCAAGCAATAACGGTAACATATAATATCTGTTATTTGCTTTATTTGCCTTTAAATAATCCGGCATTTTTTCCTGATCTCCCAATCTTCCGTTATCAATAGAGCTTATGCCGGAAATCCAGTTGCCGTGTATTACGCTTCCACCTCCTTGAATATCATTCTGTCGTCCGGCAAAATTCCACATAAAATAACGCCAGTACATCCAATTTAACTGATAATTTACAAAGAACTTGATGTTATTTGTAAACTTAGGTTTTGTCTGAGATGCCTTAAAACCTCCGTAATTTTTATATACCTCTATATGTTGTGGATCAGGACTGTACATTCTTGGAAAAATTGTACAATCGTCTTTTCTATATACTGTTTTTGGCTTATAGCTGACTATTTCATATTTTCCGTTTCTCTTTACATATACAGGAGTCGTTTTGTCGTATTTTTCAGGTACTGCATCAAAATACTGACCGTACATCAGAGGTCTGTCGCCGTATTGCTCTCTGTTTAGGTAATATAAAAGATTAAATACATCGTCAGGGTTGTTTTGGTCCATTGGAGGATTTGCATTCGATCTAATTACAATCAAAGCATAACTTGAATAACCTATCATTATCATTGTGAATGAAATCATTATTAAGTTGAGCAGGACTTTTTGCTTTTTTACGAGCATAACAACTCCAAACACAAATCCAGCCAAAAATAGTAAATTCATTAAAATATTACCCGACATAAAAGGAGCTCCAATAAGTATCAGGGCAATGGAAGTAATTATAATGTTCAATATTTTACTCTCTGAAAAATGAGACATATAAACACTTAGTCCCAAAAATCCAAAACATAAGACTGACCACACAAATAAACCACTATTATATGGCATTCCCATGTAGTTAACAAAGAATAACTCAAGTTTTGAAGCAATAATAGCTACCCCGGGAATAATGCCCCACATTATCATTGCTACAATGAGCAAAGAAATTGCAACAGTAATTATAAATCCTTTAATATTAGGTGTGAATTTCTTGTAATATATAACAAATGCGATTGCCGGAATTGTAAGTAAATTTAATAAATGCACACCTATTGACATACCTACAAGAAGTGAAATTAGCAATATCCATCTTGCAGCCTTAGTATCGTCAGTAGTGTCACTCCATTTTAGAATTGCCCAAAAGACAATTGCAGTAAAAAATGAGGAAAATGCATATACTTCGCCTTCTACAGCCGAGAACCAGAAAGTGTCAGAAAAAGTGTATGCTAATGCACCTACCATACTTGCACCTATTATGGCAATTGTTTTTCCAAGATTATAGTTTCCATCAGGAGCAATCATTCTTTTTGCAAAATATGCTATTGACCAATACAAAAACAAGATTGTAAATGCACTTACTACACCTGAAAATGCATTAACCATTAGTGCAACTTGCTCAGGACCTGAAGCAAACATTGTAAAAAATCTGGCTATTATCATAAAGAAAGGAGCTCCTGGAGGGTGCCCAACCTGCAACTTGTATGATGATGATATAAACTCACCACAATCCCAGAAACTTACGGTAGGTTCCAAAGTCATCATATAAACAACTGTCGCTATGATAAATGCTAACCACCCAAAACCGTAATCCAGTCTTTTAAATAGTTTTTCTGTCATAATTTCTTGTTTAATTTTTTTGAAAGCGTAAAAATAACATAATTATTATATTTAAGAAAGAAAAATTGCTTATTGATTTGTTAATGATGTGTCAAAAAAAAAGACCACAATTCATTTTGTGGTCTTTTATAATTGTTAGTTTGAGTTTTATTCTTTTACAAATGGAATTAGAGTAGTTTTATCATTATTGTAAACTCTTACAAAATATTTACCGGCTGCAATATCTTTCACATCAATTGTAATTACATCGTCTGTATTGATATTGGAGTAAATAATCTGACCATTATTATTAATCAGTTCGTATCTATCAGCGTTTGTTCCACTAATATATAATAAATCAGATGCAGGGTTAGGATATATGTTGAAGTTATTATCCTCAAAAGCTTCAATATCAGTTGTTAGATCGATAAATGTTCCATATTCAGAACTGCTACATTCATTTGTTACAGTTAATAATACATAGTAAGAGTCGGCAGTTGTGTAAGTAAATACAGGATTCTCAGCTGTTGATGTTGATGGCCAGAAATCGTTATCACCAAAATTCCATTCGTATGTATCTGCATTTTCAGATTCGTTAATAAACGTTACTTCTAAGCCATTAACTGTATATGAGAATTCTGCATTTGGCATAGTATTACAATCATAAATACTGATTAGGTCAATCGCAACTCCTTCTGTATTACTCATAGCAAAAGAACCATTGTTAAAAACGAAACGTAATTTAACGCTGCTATGTCCTGCAAGTTCTGGAATATTAGTTGCTACTTCAATCCAACCGGCAGATGAACCACTCCAGGTTCCAAAAGCAATAATGCCTGTTCCGTACCAATTTGTTGATGTTGTTCCGGCTTGTACAGTGTCCCAACTTGTTCCGTCTAATGAATATTCGAGGAAAAAGTCAGCAAAGAACATTGTGTTTTCATATTGTACTAAAGCTGAAAATTTAGGATTAACAAATCCAGTAAAATCAAAACAGGGAGATTCGAGATAAGATAATTCTGCCATGTCGTTATATCCATCTGCATTTGTTACCCATGAATAATCTCCATCGCCTGCACTATTAATTAATGAATAAGCTGGTGTAGCAAGTTCCATTGTTGAGTTTGTTCCATAAGCGAACCATCCTGCAGGTCCGGCTTCAAAGGATTCTTCATAATCATTGGCATCAATAGTGTTTTGTGAAACAATTAATTCTTCATATTCATCATTAGTGTCATCTTCATCACCTACATGAATTGTCTTGGCAACAAATTGATAATTACCGGCGACTGTCATATCACAAGTAGCATTGAAAGTAAACATATATGTTCCGCCTGGCTGTATTGCACTACTAATAATTTCAGGAGTTGTAAGCCATGTAACACCCCCATCAATAGAATAATCAACAGGTACATTACTTTGTGGTTGTACTCCGTAATTTGTAACTACTATGCTAACATTTTCATCAGCAGACATACCGCAACTGCTTACAGGGAAAAGAATGTCAGAAACGCCAACATCATTCAATACAGATTCTTTAATTGTAAAATCATCGAAACCTATACCATTTGCTTCTAAAAATCCACTAGTATAATTTAAACGAAATCTTACATCAGTCATTGTTGCCAGATCAGGCATTTGTGCTGAAATGGTTTGCCAACCGGTTGTTGCTGCGAATGTGTAAACCGTAATAGTCCAAGTAGCTCCACCATCAACAGATGCCTCTATGCTGCCTGAATTTCCAAATGCTGAAAAGTTTACCCAAATTTTAGCCTCCATTTTTGGCAAATACAAAGAAGATAAGTCGTAACAAGGACTTACAATATAAGATGTTTCGTTAGTATTTGTGTTACCTGCCAGATTAGTTACCCAGCAATTGTCACCGGATGCAGCTGAATTTATTACAAGTCCAGGTATTGTTTCATCAGGATTTCCATAAGCCCATGAAGAAGCTGTTCCACCTGAAAACCAATAGCCGTTTCCACTTTCAAAATCTTCGGTATGAGGAAAGCTGCTATACTGTGGAAAGTTTGTAAAATCATAAGAATATTCATCATTTGTATTATCTTCATCACCGGCGTGTGAAGTTTTAACAAGAATATTGTGTAACCCTACTGTGCTAAAATCACCGGTAGCAGTAAATTGATACGAATAACTTTCTCCCGATTCAATTGTTGTTTCAGCTGTTTCAGGAACTGCAAGCCATGTAGTACCACCGTCAGTTGAAAAATCTACGACAATATCAGTTTGAGCTTGTGCTCCGTAATTTGTTATTTCTGCTATGATTATTTCAGCACTGCCTAATCCACATTTGCTAACCGGTGCAGTAACTGCTGAAATACCAACATCGTTTAATACAGATTCTTTAATAGTAAAATCATCAATTCCAATACCATTGGCAACCAAAAATCCACCCGTATAGTTAATTCTAAATCTTACATCTGTCATGCCAACAAGGTCGGGCATTTGTGCAGAGATTGTTTGCCAACCTGTTGTAGCAGCTAAAGTATAGACCGGAATATCCCAGGTTGTTCCACCATCTATAGAAGCCACAATGCTACCACTATTTCCCATAGCAGAAAAGTTTACCCACACGTTTACTTCAAGTTTAGGTAAAAACAGAGATGTTAAATCATAACACGGACTTACAATATATGAAGTTTCATTAGTATTTGTATTTCCGGCGAGATTTGTTACCCAGCAATTGTCACCAGAAGCAGCTGTATTTATAATTAGTCCTGATGTAGCCTCATCGGGATCTCCATAAGCCCATGAAGAAGCTGTTCCTCCTGCGTACCAATAACCATGTCCTCCTTCAAAATCTTCGGTAAACGGAAAACTGTCATATTTTGGTAGTCTAACTCTGGTAACGCTCATTTCGTCGTTTTCTGTGTTTTCATCACCGGTTAAAGTTAGTGTTACTATAATTTCATATTCACCAACAGTTGGGAAGTTTACGGCATCTGTAAATTCAAAATCAGCTGTTTCGCCAGGGTTAATGGTCTCGGTATATGTTTCGATAACAGCAGGTCCGCCATTAAGAGTATAACTTACTTCGAATCCAGTTGCAGCCTGCAAACCATTATTAATAATACTGCATCCCAGAGTAGATTCTTCAAGTCCACACGAAGATGGATCAACTAAAATAGATACAATAGCTACATCATAATCAGCATTTTTAGTTATCTGGATATCAAAATTAACATTTGTTTCATCACCCAAAGCAGTATTTGCTGAACTTACAATAATATAATAAGTAATGCCTGAAGTTAAATCAACATTTGTAACACTTGGATTAGATGCTGCGACAGCAGAAGCAACACAGTTTGCACCCGGATCATCAGGGCAAGCATCTGTAATAAATAATCCTACGTTTGCAAATGGAATAATACTCCCTGTTACAATTGCAGTATTTAGCAAAGCAACATTTATCTGCATATCAGCAGCAGGAGTAAAGGCGAAAACATAGTCTTCGTTAACCATAGCTGCAGAACCACAGGCATCATCTGCATCGTAGTCGTTAAGTGTCCCTGTTGTTGTTAAGCCTGTAGAAGAGAAAGGAATTGCAGAAATTTCATCTGCGGAACTACAGTCATTTTGGCTAAAAACCGATGTGACTAATAGTGACATAATTGTCAGCAAAGCAAAAATTGATAATAGTCGTTTCATACTTATTTTATTTAAAGTTAAACTTATAAAAGTCCTCAAATGTATAATAATTAATTAAAAAAAGCCATCACTAATGATGGCTTTTTTTTAACAAATTATAAAACTATTTAAAAATACTATTTAGCAACTTTTTCGAGCCATTTAACCATTAACAGCATTACTAACATTGAGAGAGAGCAAACAACTGCAAACACCAGCCAGCAACTCCAAAGTGGAACAGAGGTATAGAGTAGTCCTCCAATGAATAAAATTGAATTTCCGATTGCAGTAGCTGCGAGCCAAGCTCCTTGCATCAAACCCTGAAGGTGAGGTGGAGCAACCTTTGAAACAAATGATAATCCAAGAGGTGAAATAAATAACTCGGCAACAGTTAGGATGAAGTACAGACCAATCATCACCCAAGGTGTTAATTTCATAGCTTGAAGATCTCCTGCTGTCATTGATGAAAGAGCAGACTTATCAGGAAGAACCATAGAAACAATGAGTAGGAAAACATAAGCTAATGCTGCAATTCCCATACCTATAGCAATCTTTTTTGGAGTTGAAGGTTCTTTATCTTTTTTACGCATACTTCCAAACAGCCACATAATAATAGGAGTGAGAAAAACTACAAAGAATGGATTAACAGCTTGAAAAATCTCAGCACCTTTAAGCGATGTAAAACCTAAATTAATGTTGATTAAATCTAAGTTAATGTAATCTCTTGCAAAATAGGTAAGAGAATAACCATTTTGGTGAAACGAAAACCAGAAAAAGATTACAATTCCGAATACTGCAAATAATGCGTATATTCTCTGTTTAATTTCAGATGCAGCCATTTTTACTTCTTCTTTTGAGATGGTATTTTTGTCATTGACATCTGATATTGTCTTTTTAGCAGCAGGGTCAGGAAATTTTTTCTTATTAACTATATAAATAATAAAAGAAATACAAAGTGCGAATATTGTTGCAATGAAAGCAAATTGAAATCCTTTATTAAATACATCAAGATATTGATTACTAAAAGCTAACAAATCTGTAACAGGAGTTTTATCTAAGACAACCTCAGAAGCATAAGTAGTCAGGTTATTTAATTCTTCAACACTCATTGATGCCTGATCACCTATAAATTTATGAGCCAATTCAGGTAATTGAGCATTATAGTCAAATCCATTAAATTTAAGCCACCAGTTTCTAACTGCAATAGCAATAAAAGGAGCAAAGAATCCGCCAACATTGATAAACATATAAAATAGCTGATATCCGGCATCTCTCATATCTCTTTTTGGTTTGCCATTTTCATCAACGCCAAACTTATTTGCAATAAAATCCTTATATTCTTTATTGTCATACATTTGACCTACTATTGCCTGAAGATTACCTTTGAAAAGACCGTTACCGAAAGCTATTACAAAAAGACCAACGCAGGTTAAACCTAAATATAATGCAAAATTAGGTACTGGAGTTGGAGTAGGAATTGCAATGATAACATATCCTAAAGCCATAAGAATTAAGCCCAACATAATAGTGCGTTTATAGTTTCTTGTTCGGTCTGCTATTAGTCCACCAACAAGTGCCAATACATAAATTGAAGCATAAAAAATAGAATATATGTATCCTGTCGAGGTTTCAGATAAACCAAATTTTGACGAGATGAACAATGTTAGAATTGCCATCATAATGTAAAATCCAAACCTTTCGCCCATATTAGTCAGAGCTGCTGCTAGTAATCCTTTCGGGTGATTTTTAAACATAATTTTTATTTTTAATTATTAATACTATTTATTTATCGCTTCGCAAATATAGAAATCTTTTTTTAATTCAAGCTGAATTATCAAATTTTAAGGATATTTTTGTGTAAAAAACAAAATGGTAAAAATATTTACTTCTTCTCAAGTTAGAGATATAGATAAATACACTATTGATAATGAGCCGGTTGAGTCAATTGAGCTTATGGAACGTGCAGCACAGGAATTATTCTTAAGTATCTATTCAAACATAGGTTTTAAGGATAATAAATTTGTTATTATTGCTGGTTGTGGAAATAATGGTGGTGATGGGTTGGCAATTGCAAGATTAATGTATCAGCAATCAATAGATTTTGAAGCATATTTCTGTGCTTTTTCAGAAAATATTAGCAAAGATTGTAGTACAAATCTTCAGAGGTTAAAAGAAAAATGTTCAGATAAGATTAAAATTATATCCCGAGCAGATCAATTAGTAATTTCCAAAAATACACTTATCATCGATTGTTTATTTGGGAGTGGACTTACAAGACCTGTTAATGGTCAATTTGCTGCTATTATAGAAAAAATAAATAAATCTGAAAATACTGTAATAGCAATTGATATTCCATCCGGTCTATTTGGTGAGGACAATACTAATAATGATGGTACAATTATTAATGCGGATTATACTTTTACGATTCAATTTCCACCCTTATCGTCTTTATTTGCCGAGAATGATAAATATTATGGTAAGCTGGTTGTTGTTCCTATAGGATTAAGCCAAATTGCAATTGATGAAACAGAAACTGAATTTTTTATAACAGAGGCTAATGATATCATAAGTGTTATAAAGAAAAGGAATCGTTTTGATCATAAGGGTGTTTTTGGTCACGCACTAATAATTGCAGGTCAATTTAGTAGGGCAGGTGCTGCTGTGTTAGCATCAAAAGCCTGTTTAAGAAGTGGAGTTGGACTATTGACTGTGCATGTTCCACAAAAAATTTCAGATATAATGCAAATATCTGTACCTGAAGCAATGCTTGAAGTGGATTCTTGTGATACAGTTTTTTCAGATATCAAGAATTTCGAAAAATATTCAGCAATTGGAATAGGACCCGGCTTAGGTACTGATACGAAAACTGTAAGTGCTTTTTTAAACTTAATTAAAAATACAAATTTACCTCTTGTTATTGATGCGGATGGTTTAAATATTTTGTCAGAAGTTAAGAATATTAAAAAGATATTGAAACCCGGAACCATTTTGACTCCTCATCCAAAAGAGTTTGAAAGATTATTCGGTAAATTTGGAAATTCATATCTAAGAGTTAAATTTATGCAACAATTTTCAGCAGAAACAGGGGTAATCATTATACTTAAAGGTGGATATACTACTATTTCATTGCCCGATAAAAGAGTTTTCTTTAACATTGGTGGAAATCCAGGTATGGCTACAGGTGGGAGTGGAGATGTCCTGACAGGAATAATTGCTTCATTCCTGGCTCAATCATATACTCCAGCAGCAGCAGCATTGTCAGGTGTTTTTATACATTCAAAGGCAGGAGATTTAGCTGCCGAAAAGTATGGACTGATATCAATGATTGCTTCTGATTTAGTGGATTGTTTGCCAGATGCTTTTAAGTTTTAACGAAATTTTTTATTCATCAATAATTATTTCTTATTTTCGCAAAAAAAAACTATGAAAAAACTGATTTATATATTAGTATCGTTAATGTTTGTGTCTTGTTCATTGATAGCGCAAATAAATGTCGTACCAGTAACAGATTCCGAATTGCAAATAAAAGAGAATTCGTTTATTTATTCGTTGCCAAGAGTGACTATTAATATTAATGTAACTGTTGAGACTGAATATTTTTTTCCCGGACCTTATCAAAAGTATGCTGATAAATACCTTACTTTGAAAAATACTAAACCGGAAGCTTCTACTACATGTTTAATTAAAAATATTGAAATCACTACAATTACAGAACCTGATCCAAATGCGACATATATAGTTTTTTTTAAAAAGAATAAATTTTTACTCAATTATAGTTATTCAAATATTATTAAATCTTTTGGAATATCCGATTCTTATGAATTTGGTCAAATAGATAATAAATCACTTACTATTCCTTCTTATTTAAATGATAATGTCCAATTTGCCGATATGTCCGTCAAGAGAAATTTTATTAATATTACTGATACAACTTATAAAGTTATTCAAGTTGATTCTATATTTCAAAAGATACCGGTATATAATAAAGTTATCACGAGCAAAGAATTTGAACAGAAGGCAGAAGAAGCGGCTAATTATCTTATAAAAATAAGGAAACGCAAATTTAAACTTATGACAGGGCAATTTGAAACAGAAACCCCTCCGGCTGATGTTAAAACAATGATTAATGAATTAGAAAAATTGGAAGAAGAATATCTTGCCTTGTTCATTGGAAAAACTGTAAGAATTGAAAATAAATATAATTTTAAATATACTCCTGGAGGTAATGTAAAAGAGGAGAAAATAGTTATGTTTTATCTTTCAGATGAATTTGGTGTTGTTGAAAATGAAATTTCAGATTCAGAGCCAATATATTGTTTATTAATAAATCATGGAGTTACTTCAGAGATTACTCGATTTTATAATCGTCAAACTGAATTAACGAAAAAAGATAAAAATAAAGGCTTGTTTTATAGAATACCTGGATATGCTTCGATAAAGATAGTTCATGATGATATACAATATGCTGAGCAAATAATTATGGTCCCGCAATGCGGTTATATTAATTATCTTCCTTCGAAATTGTTTAAAAACAAAACATTGAATATAATATTTGATGAAAATTCAGGTTCTGTTAAGACTATATCAAATGAATGACAAGATTTATTAAATATCTGTTAATCATTCTAAACTTAATAGGTTTAGTCTATTCCTATAAAGCTCAAAGCTTAGAATTTTATGTTAAAGACACAGTCCTTAATGATGTTGCTTTAGAGTTTCAAAAAAAATATTCAGATACTATTGAGTTAAACAATGTTTTAAAATCTTATTTGTCGTCAGATTTGTTAAAAGGATATGTTCTTGCAGGTTACGACAGTATTATATATGAAACGGCGAGAGTAAAAGCATATTACAACAGGGGTAATAAATTTGTGTGGGAAAATCTTTATTTTAATGATGAATTATTTGTAAAAACAAAACTGCCTAAAAAGTCAGATGGTTTTAACAGCGTTATATTGACAAGAGAGATGAAAAGGGTAATCAATTACTATGCTGATAATGGTTATCCTTTTGCGGTTATTAAATTAGATTCGTTATTTTTTAATAAAAATATGGTTACAGCTACAATTGGATTAGAATCAGGTAATAAATATTTAATTGATAGTATAATCATTAAAGGGACGCCGAAAATAAAGGGATATTACGTAAGTAAAGCGATTGATATTAAGTCGGGACAAGTGTTTTCTATTTCAGATATTTCAAATATAGACAGAAAAATTAAAGCTGTGCCATTTTTAGAGCAATCAAGACCTTATCAATTAGCATTTTCCGAAGACAGAACAGATATCTTGCTTTATCTTAAGAATAAAAAAGCCAGCAATTTTAGTGGATTATTAGGAATAATGCCAAATAATCAAACAACTGGGAAATTATTAATTACCGGCGATATAAACTTATATCTGCTCAATAGTGCCGGTATCGGTGAGTTATTCTTGTTTAAATGGCAAAAATATGAATCGTACAGTCAAAATTTAAAGACAAAAGTTTCTGTGCCATATTTGTTCAAATCCGATTTTGGTACCGCAGTGAGCTTTGATATTGAAAAGAAGGACAGTTCTTATGTTAACACAGATTTTACAGGTTCTATACTTTATGGAAGTAATACCGGAAACGGAATAAAAATGTATTATCGTAAAATGAGCTCTTATTTGCTTGGTACAGATAGTAATGATAATAATATTTCTGATTTTTCAATTAATTCTTATGGTATTGGATATAGATATTTAAGTACTGATAATTTGTTTCATCCAAGAAAGGGTTGGATAGTTGATATCTTTTCCGAATTTGGATCAAAGAATATCTCTGGTAATAGTAATAATGACGACGATGTATTGTTTCAGACAAGAAATCAGGTTGATGTTGCTTATTTTATTCCAATTGGGAGTTTCATGTCAATAAAAATCAGAAATATTACTTCTTCAATTTACAGCAAAATAATACTTGATAATGAATTGTTTCGTATAGGAGGATTGAATACCATAAGAGGATTTGATGAACTTTCAATACCTGTTTCATCGTTCTCTGTAAGCAATATAGAATTAAGTTATGTTTTCGAAGAAGAATCTGCATTATTTGCTTTTGTTGATGGAGCTTATTTTGAAAAAAGATTTACATCCGTTGATTCATACAATTATGCGATTGGCACAGGTATAGGGCTTGACTTAAATACCGCTGCTGGAACATTCACTATTGTTTATGCTATTGGTAAACAAAATGACAATAATTTCAGTTTTAATAATTCAAAAATTCATTTTGGATATAGAAACAATTTTTAGTTATTGTGAATTATTAGGATTATAAATAAAAATTGAATAGTCAAATAATTCTTTTTACAAATAATTGTATTAAATCTAGTTTATAATAAACAATTATTCTGTATATTTGTATTGTTATTTTAAACCAAATATATTGAATAACATACCAAATACAGATTTTTTGCTATCACCGAAATACAGGCTTTTTCGTCATGTTTTATTTTGGATTGTATATTTGTTTTATGCTGTTTTTGTATTTCATTTTAGTTTAGGGCTAGATTTTGAAATTGGGTTAAAGTTTGTTTATGTCTTTATAATTGATTTTATTACTGTTTATTTTTGCTTACATCTATTAGTAACACGATTTGTTGTAAAGAAGTTAAGGCTTAAGATGTTTTATGGACTTTTTGTTTTGGCCTTGGTCATAAATTTTTTAATAAATTTTGTTTTTTTAAATTTTTTATTTTGCATATCCGAAACTTGTGATTGGCATGACTACCTTCATAAACAAACTTATAGTTTTGTTTTGTCTTTTGTTTTTATTTCTATAGCAATAGGATTGAAAATATTTAAACTAAATCTTGAGAACACTTCTAAAATAATAGATTTACAAAAACAAAAAGTAAGTAGTGAACTTAATTTTTTAAAGAATCAGATGAATCCTCACTTTTTGTTTAATACATTAAATAATATATATATCCAAACTCGTATTCAACCGGCAAAAGCAGCAGACATGGTATTAAAACTTTCCGATTTATTGCGATACCAATTATATGAATGTTCAGAAGATAAAGTGTTGTTAAAATCGGAAGTTGACTATTTAAATAATTACATTGAATTACAAAAGATACGCATTGCGAATGCAGAAATAAAAATAGATGTAAGTGGAACATATAAAGGCTTGATGATATACCCGTTTATGTTTATTTCATTTCTGGAAAATTCATTTAAACACGGTATAAGTTCACAATCTGTTGAAAATTTTATTCATATTAATATTAGGATTGTAGAAAAATTTGTTATCTTTGCAGTAAAAAATTCAAAGATTGATACAAAACCTCAAGATTCTCAATCAGGAGGAATAGGGCTGGAAAATATTAAAAAAAGATTGGAGTTATTGTATCCTGAAAAGTATGAATTAACAATTGAAGATAAAGAGAAATATTTTAATGTTGAACTAAAAATAAATCTGGAATGATGAAATGTATTATAGTTGATGACGAACCTTTGGCACGCGAAGGGATGAAAATGAACATCGGCGAATTGTCAAATCTGACTTTGGTAGGTGAATTCGAAAACGCAGCCGCTGCAAATGAATTCTTACAAAATAATGATGTTGACATTATGTTTCTTGATATAGAAATGCCTGGAGTATCAGGTCTTGAATTTCTTAGAAGCCTTAGCAATGCTCCGATGGTAATTTTAACAACTGCTTATCCTCAATATGCTGTTGAAGCCTATGAACTTGATGTAGTTGATTATTTGGTAAAACCCGTAAAATTGGATCGTTTTATCAAAGCTGTAGCAAAAGCTGAAGAATTTATAAATTTATCTAAAAATACGGCAATTTTTGAAGCTATTGAAGATGATTTCATCTTTATCAAATCGGAAAGAAAATATGTGAAAATAAGATTTGATGAATTATTATTTATCGAAGGTCTTAAAGATTATGTTATCGTTCATGCTACTCATGGAAAATATATGACTGCTATGAATGTTAAAACTATTCATAACAAGCTTCCGGAAGATGTATTCTTTAGAGTAAGTAAATCCTTTATTATTAACGTAAATCATATTGATGATATTGATGGTAATTATGTTAATATTAAAGAGAATAAGGTACCTATCGGACGTTCATATCGTGATGTTTTTCTAGAGTTCATAAATAGACGTTTATTAAGAAGATAATATGTCTAAAAAGCAGCAGTTATATGCTGCTTTTTTTATTAACAAAATGTAAAATCAATTTTGGCTGATGTTAATATAAATATTCAGGGTTTAATGTATCGCACTGCTGGTGATAAAGAACTTATTACTGAACTTTGCAGACTTTTAAGAAACGAGATTCCAAATTATGAATTAGAATTACAATTGGCTCTTAATAATGATGATTATATCAAAATTGCAACCATATGTCACAGGATGAAAAGTTCAGTTGCTGTATTAGGTTTTGACAAATTATCTGCAGAAATACTTGTTATAGAAGAAAAAGCAATAAAAAAATCACCTGATTTTGAGTTTAGTAATAAAATAAATTGTATTTTTATATCCTTAAATAAACATTTAATTGAATTAGAGAATTTTTTAAAAAAATAGACTATGGGATTATTAAACAAACTAAAGAATGAATTTATTGATATCGTTGAATGGTTAGACCCAACCAATGATACAATAGTACATCGTTTTGAAAGATATCAGAACGAGATAAAAATGGGAGCAAAGTTAACTGTGAGAGAATCGCAGGTTGCCGTATTTATTAACGAAGGACAGATTGCCGATGTTTTTCAGCCTGGCATGTACACACTGCAAACACAGAACATGCCTATTCTTTCTACTCTTAAAGGTTGGGTTCATGGATTCAATTCTCCTTTTAAAGCAGAAGTTTACTTTGTTAATACAAAGAAGTTTTTAGACAACAAATGGGGAACTCCAAATCCGGTAATGCTTCGTGACCCTGAGTTCGGTCCAATTCGTATCAGAGCTTTTGGTGTATATGAATTTAGAGTGTCTGATGCTGCGACATTTATTCGTGATGTAGTGGGAACTGATGGAGATTTTACTACTGAGCAGGTAACAAATCAATTGAGAAACATTATTGTAACCAGGTTTACTGATGCAATTGGTGAAGCAAAAATCCCGGTTTTGGATATGGCTTCAAATTATAACGAGTTTTCAGAAAAAGTTGCAGGGGTAATAATAGATGAATATAAGCAGTATGGTTTAAATATGACCAAGTTCCTTGTATCAAATATTAGTTTACCACCTAATGTAGAAGAAGCACTCGATAAACGTTCGAGTATGGGTATTATTGGCGACATGGGTAAATTTACTCAATATCAAACTGCAGAAGCTATTGGCGATATGGCTAACAATCCTAGTGAAGGCGGTGGTATGATGGCTGGAGGAATGGGAATGGGAATGGGATTCGCTATGGCAGGTCAAATGGCAAATAATATGAATCCTAATCAACAGCAACAGCAAGGTCCACCACCAATGCCTCAGGCAGTAGTTTTCTTTGCTGTTGTTAATGGACAGCAGGCAGGACCATTTGATGTAAATGTTTTAAGGCAGATGGTTGCAGCAGGTTCTTTAACAAAAGAAACAATGGTTTGGAAACAGGGTATGCCTAATTGGATGGCTGCAGGTCAGGTTCAGGAATTGTTTAACATTTTTGGTGCTACTCCACCTCCTGTTCCACCACCACCACCTGTTCCGGGAACATAAAATATAAATGAATTAAAAAACGGCATAATAAAAATGTCGTTTTTTTTATTTATTGAAAAGTACCTAATAATGTTTTTTTTATTTTCTATTTCACTTCAAAATATTACTTTTGAATCGTAGTTTTTTATATTACTATATTTAATGGCTGAAGAATATAAAATAAAACAAGGTCTTAATGTGAAAATTTCCGGGAAAGCAGAAATTTTAATGGGTGATGATATTGTTGTTAACTATTACAGTATGCGTCCAATAGATTTTGTAGGTTTAATCCCAAAACTTTTAAAGAAAGAAGGAGAAGCTGTAAAAAGAGGGGAGCCGGTTTATTGCGATAAATATAATACTGAGATAAAATTTACTTCTCCTGTAAGTGGACAAATAACGAATATTTTAAGGGGTGAAAAACGAAAACTGTTAGAGATTATAATCCAATCAGACAATGAAGATAATGCAATAAATTTTGAAGATATAATATCTGTAAATAGTCCTGAAAGTCTGAAGTCATTGTTAACTATTTCAGGTGTTTGGCCTTTTATTAAACAAAGACCTTATGGAATTATTGCAAATCCGAATGATATTTCAAGGGACATTTTTATTTCATTCTTTGATTCTGCTCCATTGTCCTGTGATTTTGAATTTGTCTTAAAAGATAAAACTGTTGAAATAAATGCTGCACTCAAAGCATTAAAAACTTTAACAAAAGGTAAAGTTTATCTAAATTTTAAGAAAAATTCAAAATTGGCTGATGTAATAGACAATGTAAATGATTATGTTGTCAGCTTTTTTGATGGGCCTCATCCATCTGGACTTGCAGGTACACATATAAATAAAATCAAACCGATAAATAAGAATGAAATTGTATGGACAGTTAATGCAACTGATTTGCCGATAATTGGCAATCTTTTATTAAATGCGGAATATAACACTGAAAGACTTATAGCGATTGCTGGACCAGAGGTAAAACATCCATGTTATTATAATCTAAAATCAGGAGCTGATATTTCCGAATTCCTCAAAACAGGTGTTAACGGTGATAATTATCGTGTTATTTCAGGTAATGTGTTGACCGGAACAAATATATCAGCAAATCCCTGTCTTGGGTTTTATGATAATTTAATTAGTATTATTCCCGAAGGGAACAAATATGAAATGTTTGGCTGGATGCAACCGGGTTTTAAGAAATTTAGCATTAACAGGGCTTTTGCATCAAAAATAATTCATCCAAAGAGTTTTGAGATTAATACAAATTATCATGGCGGGAACAGAGCTTACGTTGTTACCGGAGAATATGAGAAAGTATGTCCTTTAGATATTTTACCTCAACTTTTAATTAAGGCTATAATGGCAGGAGATATTGAAAAAATGGAAAATCTTGGGATTTATGAAGTTATTGAAGAAGATTTTGCTTTGTGTGAGTTTGTTTGCACATCAAAAACTGATGTTCAGACTATATTACGCGAAGGACTTGATATCATTAGAAAAGAGATGTCTTAAAATATTTTAAAATGAAGTTTTTAAGAAAACAAATAGATAAAATAAAACCAAATTTTGAAAAAGGAGGGAAGCTCTATTTTTTACATTCTACTTTTGATGCATTTGAGACATTTTTATTTGTTCCAAATAAAGTAACAAAAAAAGGAGCACATATTCGTGATGCAATGGATATGAAACGGCTCATGATAATTGTAGTTTTAGCTCTTGTTCCATCAGTACTTTTTGGTATTTATAATACTGGATTACAGCATTTTATAGCTACGGGACAAATTCGTGAGTTTTGGCCAATGATATGGTATGGTGCACAAAAAGTTGTTCCTTTAATTGTTGTTACATATGTTGTAGGATTAGGAATCGAATTTGGTTTTGCTCAAATACGCAAACACGAGGTAAACGAGGGATTTCTTGTAACCGGAATGCTTATACCTTTAATTGTTCCTGCTGATATTCCATTATGGATGTTGGCTTTAGCAACTGCATTTTCTGTCATTATCGGTAAAGAGGTTTTTGGTGGAACAGGAATGAATATTTTAAATCCTGCACTTACGGCACGGGCATTTTTGTTTTTTGCATATCCATCATGGATGTCGGGCGATAAAGTATGGATAAGCGGAATGATGAAAGGCGATAATGTTATTGACGGTTTTTCAGGAGCTACTTTGTTGGATCAAGCATCTGAAGGTGCAAAAGTTTTTGTTAACGGGTTGGGTGAGAAGATTACACATTGGGATATGTTTTTAGGTACAATTCCCGGTTCTGTTGGAGAGACATCTGTATTGGCTATTCTTTTTGGAGCAGTTTTACTGCTTTTTACAGGTGTTGGCAGTTGGAGGATAATGTTGTCAACATTGCTGGGAGGAATTACAATGGGATTATTATTTAATATTTTTGCTGTTAATCCGGCAATGGAAGTGCCCTGGTTCGAACATCTACTTATGGGTGGTTTTGCTTTCGGTTTGGTGTTTATGGCAACCGATCCGGTAACAGCAGCTCAAACTAACAAAGGAAAGTACATTTATGGTTTTTTGATAGGTTTATTAGCAATATTAATCAGAGTTCTAAATCCTGCATATCCCGAAGGTATGATGCTTGCAATTTTGTTTATGAATGTTTTTGCACCTTTGATTGACTATATGGTAGTACAGTCAAATATTAAAAGACGTTTGAAGAGAGTTATGACTAAATAGTTATGAAAATGAATAGAAACAGTAATACATATACTATATTGTTTTCAATTATCATGGTTATTATTGTTGCAACAATTTTAACTATTGTAGCTATTTCATTACAACCTGCACAAAAGAGAAATATTAAAATTGAAAAGAAAAAAAATATTCTTTCCGCATTAAATATCCAATCCAATGCTCAAAATGCTACTGAATTATATGATAAGTATGTTATTGAAAGTTTTGCAGTTAATTTAAATGGCGATAAGGTTGTTAATATTGATGCATTTAACATTGATTTGAAAAAAGAATTAAAAAAGGACGAAGAAAATCAGTTGTGGCCGGTTTATGTTTGTGCAACCGAAGATGGTACAAAATATCTTTTTGCTTTATATGGCAAAGGTTTGTGGGGACCTATTTGGGGATATATAGCACTAAATGATGACTTGAACAGTGTTTACGGAGTATATTTCGATCATAAATCTGAAACTCCCGGGTTGGGAGCAGAGATTTCGACTCAGGATTTCCAAAATCAGTTTAAGAATAAAACATTATTTAATGAAAATAATATGTTTATTTCGATTGATGTTGTAAAGTCAGGAGCAGGTAATAATCCATTTGCAGTTGATGCTGTTTCAGGAGGAACAATTACATCAAATGGGTTGAGAGATATGATTAAAATTTGTATGACAGCATATCTGGGCTATATTGAGAAAAATAAAAAATAAGATTATGTTTTCGAAGAAAAATTTGAGATTAATAACAGATCCTATAAATAAAAACAATCCTATTACGATTCAGGTATTGGGAATTTGTTCCGCTCTGGCTGTTACGGTTAAGCTTCAACCGGCTGTTGTCATGGCTATAAGTGTGGTTTTTGTGATTGCCATGTCAAATGTTATTATTTCCGCTTTAAGAAATACTATACCTAACAGAATAAGAATTATTGTTCAACTAGTGGTAATTGCCACTCTGGTAATTGTTGTTGATCAGTTTTTGAAAGCTTACGTATTTGATGTAAGTAAACAATTGTCCGTTTTTGTGGGTTTGATAATTACGAATTGTATTGTAATGGGAAGGCTCGAAGCTTTTGCCATGTCAAATAATGTTAAGCGTAGTTTTTTTGATGGACTTGGAAATGGGATAGGGTACGGGTCAATTCTGATAATTGTTGCTTTTTTTAGGGAATTGCTTGGAAGTGGAACAATCTGGAATATTAAAATTATTCCGGAGTCATTTTATAATTTCGGATATTTTAACAATCAACTTATGATAATGCCACCAATGGCATTAATTGTTGTGGGAATAATAATTTGGGTACAGAGAAGCAAAAACCGTGAAATGATTGAAGATTGAAATTATGGAAGATATCTTAAACATATTTATCAAATCCGTATTTATTGACAATATGGTTTTTGCCTATTTCCTAGGCATGTGCTCTTACCTTGCTGTTTCAAAAACTGTTAAAACATCTTTTGGCCTTGGTATTGCTGTAGTTTTTGTGCTGACTATAACAATCCCGATTAATTTTCTGATGGAGAAATATTTATTGAAAGAAGGAGCCTTGGCTTGGATATCTTCAGATTTTGCTGATGTTGATCTTAGCTTCTTAACTTTTATTCTGTTTATTGCAGTTATTGCATCAATGGTTCAATTGGTCGAAATGATTATTGAAAAATTTTCACCAGCACTATATTCTTCCTTAGGGATATTTTTACCCTTGATAGCAGTAAATTGTGCAATACTTGGAGGAGCATTGTTTATGTCCGAACGTGAATATGCAAATATTGGAGAAGCCACAGTTTTTGGGTTTGGCTCCGGAATAGGTTGGCTATTGGCAATAGTCGGAATAGCTGCAATCAGAGAAAAAATTAAATACTCAAATATACCTAAACCACTTAAAGGATTGGGAATAACTTTTATAATTACAGGTTTGATGGGTTTGGCTTTTATGGGATTTATGGGTATAGATATTTAAAATGTTTTATATGATAATATTATCTGCGCAGACAATAATAATTTTAAGTGCAATTTCAGTTTTTCTGATTGTAATTGTTTTGTTGGTAATAATGTTGTTGTACGCCAAGAAAAAGCTTACTCCTCAAGGAGAGGTTAAAATTACAATTAACGACGAAAAAGTTTTAGTTGTTCAACCGGGATCATCTCTTTTGCAGACTTTAAGCGAAAATAAAATTTTTGTTCCGTCTGCTTGTGGTGGAGGAGGCACTTGTGGTATGTGTAAATGCAGAATATTGGAGGGCGGCGGAACGATTTTACCAACGGAAACAGGTTTTTTTAAAAGAAAAGAGCAACAAAATTTTTGGCGTTTGGCTTGTCAGGTAAAAGTTAGAAACGATTTGCAAATAGAACTCCCTCAAGAAGTTATGGGTGTAAAAAAATGGGAGTGTGAAGTAGTTTCAAACAGAAATGTTGCAACTTTTATTAAAGAGTTTGTAGTGAAATTACCTGATGGCGAAAATCTGGAGTTTTTATCGGGAGGATATATCCAAATAGATGTGCCGGTAATATCTGTTGATTATTCAAAAGATATTGAAGTTGAAGAAGAATATCGTCAGGATTGGGATGCCCTCAAGTTATGGAATTTAAAAATGATAAATGAAGAAACTACTTTCAGAGCTTATTCTATGGCAAATCATCCGGCTGAAGGAAATGTGATAATGTTGAATGTACGTATTGCTACACCTCCCTGGGACAGAAAAACCAATTCATTTGCTAAGTTAAATCCCGGTGTGTGTTCATCATTTATATTTTCTCGTAAACCCGGTGATAAGGTAATGATTTCCGGCCCGTATGGAGAATTTCATATTAAAAATACAGATAGAGAAATTTTGTTTATTGGTGGTGGGGCAGGTATGGCTCCCATGCGTTCTCATATTTTTCATTTGTTCAATACAGAAAAAACTTCACGCAAAGTTTCTTTTTGGTATGGAGCAAGATCAAAACGCGAAATTTTTTATGAAGAAGAATTTAGAGAAATAGAACGACAATACTCTAATTTTAAATTTAATATTGCTTTATCCGAACCTAAAGAAGAAGATGAATGGACAGGTTATGTAGGTTTTATTCACAAAGTGATTTATGATGAGTATCTGGGAAATATCGAAGAACCCGAAGACATTGAATATTATTTGTGTGGTCCGCCAATGATGAATGATGCTGTACTTAAAATGCTTGATAATCTTGGCGTTCCGGATGAAATGATTGCATTTGATGATTTCGGAGGTTAAAATATTTAAGCAAAAATAAAGCCTTTTGTTAATTTTTTGTATCTTGCACAAAATTAGCAATATGAGAGTTGCAATAATTTTACTGACTTGTTTGATCTTGTTTTCTTGTGGTAATAGCAAGAAGAAGGTTTATCGTTATTACGAAGGACCTATTCAGGGAACATATTTTCATATAACTTATGAATGGCATGAGGATTTGTCTCAACAGATTGATAGCTTGTTACAAAAATTTAATAAATCTCTTTCGAATTATGATACAACTTCGGTAATATCGCAGATAAACTATAATAAGTCAAATGTTGCGGATGAATTATTTATTAAAATGTTTCAAACATCGTTGGAAGTATATCAGAAAAGTGATGGTGCTTTTGATATTACTGTTGCACCAATTGTAAATCTGTGGGGTTTCGGATGGCTAAAAAATAACGAAAATTTTATTCCTGATTCAATTATTATTAAGGATTATCTTAAATATGTTGGAATGGATAAGGTACAGCTTGAAGATGGTAAAATAATAAAAAGTTTCCCTGAATCAATGCTTGTTTCAAATGCAATTGCTCAGGGCTTATCGGTTGACTATGTTTCAGATTACTTATTCTCCTTAGGGCTTAAGAATTTTTTGGTAGAAATAGGGGGGGAATTATACTGCTTGGGTGTTAACAGTCAGGGCAATTCCTGGAGAATAGGAATAGATAAACCCATAGAAAATAGTGATTATAATAGCAGGGAAAATCAGATCATAATAAATGTTTCAGGGAAAGCAATAGCTACTTCGGGCAATTATAGAAAGTATGTTGAAAATAATAATCAAAAATTTGGGCACTCCGTTGATCCTAGAACCGGTTATCCAGCAGAGAACTCTTTGTTAAGTGCTTCGGTGATTTCCGAATCATGTATGTATTGTGATGCCTGGGCAACTGCATTTATGGTCTGTGGGCTTGAGAAATCTGTTGAAATCGCCGAAAATGATCCAAATATTGAAGCCTATTTTATATATGAGGACAAAAATGGGAAAACCCAATCCCGAATGACATCAGGCTTTAAAAAATATGTTTGTGATAGTTACTAAAATATAATTGAACATATTTTGCTTTTTTCGGTTTTATCCCATAAAACAATTAAATGATACAGCCTAGTAAACAGATTGAAAATATTCTTTCAGAATCAAATGAGTATGATTGTGATATAAACTTATATTGTGCTGTCTTGTCTTATATTCCTTATTTTAAAGATATAAAAGAGGATGACTACATTAAATATCACAAAGACCATAGTTTTGAATATAGCCCTGAATTTTATTCATTTATAAAAGCACTAAATGATGCGAAACTTGTTGAAGATGAAGAAAAAATGGCTTCTTTTTTAAAATCTTATAATTTGCATTGTGGATATAACAAATGGATAAAAGACATGAATATAGTTTTGGAAAACGAAGAATTATTGGGTAGAGCTAATATTAGTTTGCTTAAAAAAGTGATGTTTTCATTAATAAGACTCGAAAGGGTTTGTCCGGGAAGTTGGGGAATTGATGCCGAGTCCGGAAATTGGCTTAAAATATTAAATCAGCTTAAAAGAATACTATCAGAAATTTATAAAGAGAACAAATCTAATGCGAATTAGTATTTGCTTAAGGAATTGATTTTTCTAAAGTACTAATACTTAAAGGTCCCATATTAAAAATAAGGTCTATAATACTCAAATCTTCAACAAATCCATGCCTGTCAGAAAAAACCTGAATATATTCAGCTTGTTTGAATTCTTTGTCCTCTGAGCTTTTGTGCGATTTAGGATGTATTAAATTCCTATAATCTTTAATATCATCATCTTCAATATATTTATTGCTATAATCGTAAACGGGAGATAAGTTTAATATTTTAAAAACAATTTCAAGAATTTTTGAATTAAGATCAACCAGAAATTTTTGTTTCTCAGTTAATAAAGGCAAGATATCCGGTATATAATAATCATAAAATGCCGAATTTTTATATGCTGATAAAATTGTTCTATAATGATTCATTTGCCAATTTTCAGAATAATCAATTTCAACATCTTTGAGTACACAGTGATTGTTTTTTTTTATTGGGACAATTAATGAACTAATTCCATTGGCTGCCATAATATTACAGCGATTTCTATATGTTTGTTTAGTAAAATTCTCGTAAATATCAATTGTGATCTTGTCATTTATTATAAATTTACTTATATATCTATTGCTGGGAAAATAAGATGAAAAAATAACAGCCTTCATTAGTTAAGAACTTTTCCAATAATATAATTTTCGGGAATAAATCCCAATGTCCTAGAGTCGGGTTTATTGAATCTGTTATCATTAAGAACAAAATAATAATCTTTCTTAAATGTATATTGAGTTGCCGGTTGATTATTGATTTTAATGTTATTGCCAAAAATATACAAATCGTTGTCTTCATAAACATCAATAATCTTCTTATATAATAGAATGTTTTTTCTGTCAAGAATAACTGTTATTCCTTGTTGTGGAACAACTACAGGACCCCAATTGTCTCTATTCCACGGATAGCCTTGCCCGGGAAAAATTCCCAATTCTCCTTTGTTTATATCACCAACAATTTTTCTAACATTTACAATGCCTGATAATTCTGCAATCTGCTCAGCAATATATTGTGTGGCAATAAATTCACATGCTTTATTGTTGTTTAATGAATCAGTAATTTCAACTTTAAAGTCGTCAAGCAGTTCTTTGAAATTAGTTTCTTCCTGCATACTAAGTCTGAAAAGAAAATATCTTTCATAGTTTTCAGCAACTAAATTATCATTAACATAAACTTCTGTTTGTCTGATATGAATAATATCTCCGGGTAGAGCAATTATTCGTGAACATAAATTTTCTTTTTCTTTAAAGTCAGGGTCAATAAATACAGGACTTTTGTATATTACTAAATCTCCTTGATTTAATATTGAAGAAGCTTTAGGTTTTAGAAAATTCATGTACATATTATCATTCTTAATTTTTCTAATCATGAACCTTTTAATTTCAATAGGGTATATTTCAGCCTTGTAAAACCCAAATGATGATAAAAAAGCGATGATTAGTAATACAAAAATACAAGCAAGAGTAATTATTATTGCTCTTTTTTTATCCATAATATTATTTTTCATTATGTACTACTTTTCCTATTCTGTTCCATCTGATTCCGCCATATTCTTTATCTCGTGATAACCATATAAGCCATGCTTTTCCAACAACGTGGTCTTCGGGAACAAATCCCCAGAATCTTGAATCTGCTGAATTATGTCTGTTATCACCCATCATCCAATAGTAGTTCATTTTAAATGTGTATTCAGTTGTTTCTTTACCATTAATGAATATTTTATTTCCTTTAACTTCAAGAGTATTATGTTCATAATATCCGATTATTCTACTATATAAAGGCAGAATTACAGTATCAAGTTTAATAGTAGCTCCTGCAGCTGGAACATACATGGGGCCAAACCAGTCAACATTCCATTTGTAATTATCGTTGTGGGGGAAAATTCTAAATCTTTCACTATAGTCAGCAATAGAATCTAACACATCTTTTTTAATACTTTTAATAAAAGTCATTTTTGAAAATTTGTCAAAATTTGCTTTTGTCAAAGGAATTATAAATGCACTGCCAGCATCTGTAAATCTTATATCAGATTTGTTTATTTCGTATTCTTTTAATACTCTTTCAGGAATATCGCTTCCATCTGTTTGAACAACATAGTTAAATTGTTTTGTAGGAATATCTTTTTGAGCTTTACCATTTACAAAAACTTCTCCATTTTTAACCTGTATTGTGTCACCTCCAACAGCAACACATCTTTTGATGTAGTTTTCTCTTTTATCAACAGGTCTGATTATAATTTCATAAACGTCCCAAATAATTTGTCTGGCCATTTTATCATAATCGGCCTTTGTTTTAATTCTTGGTCCGCTTTTGTAAAATTCTTTATCATATTCCTGCATTTTTTGAACGGCAAGTTGTAATAACTCATTTGTATGTGCAGGGTTAGCATTTGGATTAAAAAGATGAAAAGCAAGTTCACGATAATATTCCGGAGACTTTGGATTTACGATTACGCTCGAATCTCCTTTGACACTGACTAAAACGGCATAATCATATTCCTGCATCAGATATGAGGCAATTCTGACTATATCGTAGTAGTCCTGAGCCTGATTTTGAACGCAGACAGTATCGCCAGTTGGATAATTGAAAACAACCATATCGTCACGTTTCACTTCTCCCCAGCCAACCATACGTTCGTATTCGTTTTGTATCCATAAGAGGTACGAAGGAGTCGATTTCGTTAATGGTAGTGTGTGATGAACAAACGGAAAGGAGAGTGGAGTCATTGGAACTCTTGGACCGTAAGCGACTTTACTGACAAATAAATAGTCGCCGACCAGTAAAGTCTTTTCCATCGAAGATGTCGGAATAGTAAATGCCTCGAAGAAGAAAATCCTGATAAATGATGCAGCAATTACTGCAAATATTAATGCATCAACCCATTCAAGAGTTTTTCGGGCTATTTTAGTGTATTTTTTATCTTTTTTTGGCTTCCAGAAAGCCCATCTCACTTTTTTAGTGATATAAATGTCAACTATAATTATTTCACCTATAAGCCACCAATAGCTGCCCATCCAGACAACCCACAAAATATAACAGATACTTACAACCGCAAACCAAATCCATTTGTTTTTAAGCTTTTGAACAATACTGCTGTTAGCGATTTTTGATTTTAATCCTAAATTTTTCGTTTTTGTTGTTTTTTGTGCCATAATTATAGTTTTAATAAGTCACTCATCGAAAATACTCCGATTTTGCCAATAACAAATTCAGCCGCCATAATAGCTCCTTGTGCCAGTCCTCTTCTCGACTTTGCTGAATGGCTTATGCTGATTATATCAATGTCATTTTCCCATATAATTTTATGATCTCCATAAATTTCACCTTCTCTAAACGAGTTGATTTCTATTTTATTTTTTTCATTACACGGATTTAACATCCATTTAACATATTTTGGATTATTCTTAATAATTCCATTTGCTAAAGTTATTGCAGTACCGCTTGGTTTGTCTAGCTTATGAATATGATGAGTTTCTTCAATTTTTGCTTCATAATCATTAAATCCCGACAAAAGTTCAGCAAGCTTTTCGTTAATCTTCATAAATACATTAACTCCAATGCTAAAATTTGAAGCATAAAATACTGCTGCCGAATTTTTGATGCATAATTTTTTAAACTCATCTTTATTTAAATCCCATCCTGTTGTACCACTAACGACTGAAATGCCGTTCTGTAAACAATTGATAACATTTTGTTTAGCTGAATTGGGGGAAGTAAATTCTATAGCAATGTCTGCAATAGATTTTAGATTTTCGCTAATTTTATCGGTTGTGTTAATATCAATAACAGCAGTAATAGTATGCCCACGCTCTAAGGCAATTTGCTCAACAGCTTTGCCCATTTTACCGTAACCAATTAGTGCAATTCTCATAATATAATTTATGTTGTAAAAATACTATTATTTTTTGAAGCAATGTAATTTAAGAAATTAAAATATTGTTTAGCCTTTAATTATTCTTCCTCCCAACCATAACCACCACTCCAACGCGAATGACTCGCGCTGGAGTTTGAGAGTTTGAGTTGGTGAAATCTAAAATTTATAACACAAACTAACTCGCCCTATTGCGCTAATGTGATTGAAATATCCAATAAAATCATTGCTGCCTTTTAGTACGACTTGCAGTGGAAGACCATAATCGTTAATTTCTCTAATGTACCATTGTTTTGGCGAGAAACCAAATCCGCCGGTAAGGTTTATGCAAAGTTTATCAGTGGGATATAGTTTATATCCTGTAAGTAATCCTATAGATATTTTATGTTCTTTTAAACTAATAGTTAAGTTATTGTTTTCTGCATACTCAATTTGTGCAGGGGTAAATTCGTCAACATTTTTCACAAAATTGTGTAAAAGCCAATACCTTGCATAAATGCCGTAATAAAACGCATCAACTTCTTTGGCATTAGTTTTATATTTCTTTAATTCTAAATTAGCAAAGCTATTGTGCTTACGGTGGTAAATCGGGTCTTCTGTTATTATTCCATAACTTTTCTTTGAATAAAATGAACCCCCCAAGCTAAAACTTATTTTATTATTAAACTTATGCTCCACTGCAAGTCCGGGTAAATCTAGAATGCCTCCGTATATTGATACCTCAGTTTGAGTAAATGCTTTTACTAGGATTAGTTGAAAAACTGCTAGAATAATTATTTTCATCAACAGCCATTTAAAGTTTATAATATAATCGCTTTTATTTGAATGCAAATTTATTTAAGTTTTCTAAATCTCCAAAGTGTATTATTCTCGCCAAACTCCAAGACTCCAGCGCGAGTTACTCGCGTTGGAGTGGTGTCTTTACATTCCAAAACTACAGCGCGAGTTACTCGCGCTGGTGAATTGAATCTTTACAATTTTTTCATTATTCAATGTTTATATCTAATATTCCACCAATTCCTGAATAATTCCTTGCAGATGAATACCCAAACTCCAGCGCGAGTTACTCGCGTTGGAGTTACAGAATATCTTTACAATTTTTATTATTCAATGATTATATCTAAAACTCCACACATTCCTGAATAATTTCTTGCAGATGAAAACTTATACTCTGTTGCATATGATACAAATCCCGCATCAACAGGATTTAAATGAATATAATTAAGTTTTTGTTTAAAAATCTTTTCTGTACTAATTTCAATAGGATGAAAACCATCTTGCCAAAACTTGTATTTCCAATTTCTTCTAATACGTAATCCTTCATTCCTAAAAACCGTCAGCATTTTATTTTTATCCCCTGATAGTTCCATTTCCTTAATGATTTTCACAGATGTAAATTTTTTCATATCACGCATTATATTACTAATCCTTATGTCATTCCCTCTTGCAATAATGTGAAAATGAGTCGGCATTAAACAATAAGCGTACAATTCCATACCTTTATGATTCTGACAAAAGCGTATTGAGTCTATAAGTATATTAATATATTTTTCTTCAATAAATACCTTTTCCCAGTTTACAACTGTACTTGTAATAAAATAAGCTTTGGTATCGTCATGGGCTTTGTAATATTCTGACATGAAGCAATGTTTAAACAAAGATAATTAAAAATAGGATAGGTTAATGAATAGAATAACCAAACTCCTCCAGCGCGAGTAACTCGCGCTGGAGGAGTTGAATTAAAATGTTTTTTTAGACTTTAATTATTCTTCCCAAACTCCAACGCGAGTAACTCGCGCTGGAGTGGTTGAGCAGTGGTATTTATTCTACGTGACTCCATCTAATGGCATATTCATTCCCCACAATATCAGCGTATGAAATAGTTACAATTTCAACATTATCAATATTTATTTCTTCCGGAACAATTACATTGGAATAATCAGAAATGATATCGTTTTCATTTTCACCAATTACAATACAATCTTCACCATTATCCTTTTTTTGTATTTCAACTCTAAGCCATGTAACAAAAGCAGGAGCCTCAACATTTTGATTATCTGAACTTTCATAAGTAATCATAATATTTGTCACCTTACCAGTGTTATCAGTTATTAATCTGGGACGAGCCAAAACAAGGAATCTTTCAACATCAATTTTATAGTAATGGAGTTTATAAAAGGTAGTTCCATCAAGGCTGAAATTATAAACACCTGTTTCAAAAGGTTCTCCATCTGAACGATCAAAGGTTGATTGAAAACCAAATTTACAATTTGGGTAATAAGAGTAATTGTCTCCAACATTGATATTTGTATGGGGATTTCCTTCCGGACCGTTAAAAGCTACATTTATATGTTCAGGTATAATTCCATAACCACCTCGTATATTAAAGAAATATTCAATAAACGTCTCTTGCAAATCCGGATTAATTTCATTGTACAGCTGAGCTTCTGTTTCATTTACTCCACAAGCCCCGGCATGCACTCTGAACATTGTGTTTATCATCATGTGAGAGTCGGTAAAATAATCAGGTTTTCCATCCGAATCAGTATCAATATTCTCTGCCAAGGATTCATAAAATGCTCCTAATTCCTGCAGTAATTCAATAAATTCTTCCGAAATTAGAATTTCGTTACCAACCGGGTCATTCGAAGGATAAACTCTATCGCCATCAAGGGTTAATTCTGATAAATCAATTACAGTGTTTTCTCCGTCTGACAAATTCACCAATGGTAACATATTCATGCCTCCAACAGAAAGGTGTCCGATATATTCAAGTTTTTTGGTAACAAAAATTAAAGCTGTAGCAGAACCCGGAGGAGCATATAATGCAAAAGATTCATCATCAATTTCCACAACCTCAAACATTTGGCCGTAAATGACCATAATTTTATCAGCATCGGCTAAAGTCAGTCCGCTTTTAGTTGATTTTGTTTTATTATTTGTCAGTGTTCCTTTAATTAACACTCCATGATCGAGGTTATTGTTATCTTTCTTGCATCCAATAAAGATAATTATTCCTAAACAGATTGTTATGATTAAAAATTTCATAAAAATTTTATTGTAAATATACTCAATTTATTTATTCAAACCATTTACGCATTATTTTTAAAATATCATCCTCAGTATATGGTTTTGAAATATAATCATTACATCCAGTATTTAGAGCTTTTTGTTTTTCTTCATTTAAGGCATAAGCGGTTTGAGCAATAATAATTATATCCTTGTTTAGATTTCGTATTTTTTTAGTAAGTTCATATCCGTCAATACCTGGCAATTTCATATCCATAAAAATTACGTCAGCATCAGAATGCTTTTTATATAGTTCCAGTGCGTCATCTCCGTTTGTGGTAGTAAGTATTTGATTACTAATAGGCTCAAGAAACTTTTTTAACAAAGATATAGCATCATCACTATCGTCAACAACCATTATCTTAAGTCCTTTTTTAATTTTATTTGTTGTATCTGAGTTGTTTTCTTTAATGTTTTCTATAGTTTTTGAATCAACTTTTTTATAACTTATCGTGAAGTGAAAAACGGTACCAATATCAGGGGTACTTTCCGCCCAAATTTTGCCTCCGAGCATAGTTACATAAGCTGAAGATATTGATAATCCTAATCCTGCACCTTCATATCCACGACTATGAGAATTACTTGCTTGTCTGAATCTTTCAAATATTAACTCAAGCTGGTCTTGTGGAATTCCCTTGCCTGTGTCTTTTACATAAAATTCAACAAACTTTCCTTTCTTTTGACAGCCAAATTCAATACTTCCTTGTTTTGTAAACTTTATTGCATTTTTTATTAAATTGGTAAGTATCGCATACAATTTTTCTGAATCCGTTTTTATATGAGATTCTTCCGGGGTTAAAGAGTTATTACAAATCAACTTAATGCCGTTTTGTGTTGCTTCAGGTAAAAAGAATGCATATTGATTTTCCATTACAGAATTAATATCTGTATCTGAAAAATAAACTTGCATCTGACCTGATTCAATTTTGGAAATATCAATAATATCGTTGATAATATTCAACATTCTCATTCCGCTCTTTTCTATCAAACTAATGTATTCCTTTTGTTTTTCGCCTGTTAGGTTTGGTCTTTTTAATAAACTCGCAAAGCCTATTATTCCATTCATTGGCGTACGAATTTCGTGACTCATATTGGACAAAAATGCCGATTTAAGTTGATCGCTTTCTTCGGCTTTCTCTTTAGCTTTAATAAGTTCGTTTTCGGTATGTTTTCTACTAGTTATATCTCTCGTTACACCATGAATCCCAATCAGTGTACCTGCTTCATCTAAATATGGTGTTACTATAAGTTCTCCCCATTTGGTAGAACCATCTTTACAAATATATTCCATTTCAAGAATACTCGTGTATTTATTGTTTTTCTCTTTAGCGTTCAAAAAATTTTTAACCTCATTTTCCAATATTTTCTTGCCTGCTATAGCCGATTCCAAAGTAAATCTTTCATCAATTGTTTGATTCATGTATTCATCAACTGTAAAGCCTGTAAATGATTCGATGGAAGGGGAGACAAATAAGCTTTTGCCTTTAAAATCCATAAGCCAAACGACATCTGTCATTTTTTCTGCTAGTTGTTTGTATTTGCTTTCGCTGCTACGCAAAGCCAATTCAGTATTCTTTCTTGCTTGCAATTCTTTTCTTAAAGATTTGTTTTTTGTCTTTATTATTAGAAGAAAAACAAGAAGAATTAAAAACAACAAAACAATTAATGAAGATTGAAATAGCTCATACAACATATTTTTTTTCCATAAAGCTGCATTAAAATCCATCCCGAAAACGGCAATAACTTCTTTATTTTCTTTATCCAAAACGGGCACCATTACGCTTACCCATGTTCCCCATCTGTCAGTAATAGGCTCTGAGATGATAGTACGGTTTTCGTAATATGGTATATAAACGCTGGAATCGGCTTCGACAAACTCCTGACCAGCAGGCGAATAATCAGGAGAATCTATGGGTTCTGAATCTGCAATAAAGAATATTTTACCTTCTCGCAGAGTATAAAGATATGTAAATCTCGATTCAGGATTTACTGTCATAAGTGCCCCTAATAGCTTTTTTAGCTCAAAATATTCTTTTTTATTCAGATCTGATTTTGTTGCATTAAGGCTGTCGATCAATTCATGAGGTAACATTATCTCAATAGATTCGGCAATTCGTTGTA
This sequence comes from Bacteroidota bacterium, assembly GCA_029558535.1. Classification (GTDB taxonomy): domain Bacteria; phylum Bacteroidota; class Bacteroidia; order Bacteroidales; family ML635J-15; genus Bact-19. The sequence continues at coordinate 115,483 of JAKQEK010000071.1, forward strand.
TTCTAACAAGATTTTTTGTTTCTATTTTGTTCCAAGAATAGTTGAGATAAAAAAAACCTCCAATTATTGCAGCTATAAAAATTAGTATTTCCGGTAAGATATTTAAAAAGAATTTCTTTTTATTCATAAATACTATTTTGAATTGTCTAACTGAAAAGTTTCAAATAATATGTACCAAAGTTAGATAAATTTATAATAAATACATATTTATTTAGTATTTATTTTTTTGTATGACCGAATTCTTGTATAGAAGAATATTTAGACATTATGACAAAATCTTTACTAGTCGGAAGAGAACTGGCATTTACGACAATTTTAAACCGCCAATAATTTCTTTTATATCTTTTATTCCGTTTCGTTTGCAGAAAACTTCCAAACCGTGGATTATCTTTACAGTAATGTCAGGTTCGATAAAATTTGCAGTTCCAATTTGAATGCATGATGCACCGGCCAGTAAGAATTCAAATGCATCTTCAGTTGTCATTATGCCCCCCAAGCCGCATATAGGTATTTTTACAACTTTGGATACTTGCCAAACCATTCTGATAGCTATGGGTTTAATTGCTGGTCCAGAAAGTCCTCCTGTAACTGTCGATAGCTTGGGCTTTCTGGTTTTTACATCAATAGCCATTCCGAGAAGAGTATTGATTAATGATATACTATCAGCTCCGTTATCTTCTGCCGTTTTAGCAATTGAAGCAATGTCTGTTACATTTGGAGAAAGTTTGACCATTAGGTGCTTTTTGTAAACTTTTCTTACAGCTTTAATAACTTCTGATGCTGCATCACAACTTGTCCCAAAAGCCATTCCACCTTCTTTTACATTTGGACAGGATATATTTAATTCTATAGCTGGAATATTATCGAGTTCATTAATCTTTTCAGAAGTCTTAACATAATCTTCTATTGTTGAACCACTTACGTTAACAATGATATTAGTCTTATAATCTTTGATTGAAGGATAAATGTCATTACAAAATACATCAACTCCTTTGTTTTGTAAACCCACTGCATTTAGCATTCCTGAAGGCGTTTCGGCCATTCTTGGATACGGATTGCCTTCTCTGTGTTTTAACGTTGTGCCCTTAACAATAAAACCACCCAATTGATTTAAATTGATAAAATCGGCAAATTCGTTACCATAGCCAAATGTTCCTGAGGCTGTTAATACCGGATTCTTTAACTTTAATCCGTTAAAGTCTATTTCAAGATTTACCATATAAGATCTTTAGTATTAAATACCGGACCTTCTGTACATACACATTTATGACCGGTTGTTGTATTTTGAACGCAACATAAACAAGCTCCTATGCCACAAGCCATCATGTTTTCTAAAGAGACTTCGCAATCAATATTTTTGGCTTTTGCACGAGCTGCAACATTCTTTAACATTGCCTCAGGCCCACATGCATAGATTTTTTTAAAATTGAAACTGTCACTACTAAATAGTGAATGATCTAAAACAGTCCCTTTTTCTCCAAAACTTCCATCTTCAGTAGTGTAAAATACATTTCCGTATTTTCCGAATTTCTCTTTTCTTAAAATACTTTCTTTATCTCTGTAGCCTAGTAGCAAAGTAGGCATAAACCCAAATTGCATAAAGTATTTGGCAGTATATAACATTGGTGCGACCCCGCATCCGCCACCAATTAATAATACTTTGTCCATTATTGGCAGCGAAAAAGAATTGCCTAATGGGAAGATTAGATTTATTAATTCGCCTGCTTTTAATTCTGATAATTTTTCGGTTCCTTTTCCGGCAATTCTGATTAGTAAAGTGATAGTGTTTTTTTCATAGTTTACATCATGAATGCTTATCGGTCGCCTTAAAAATGTAGATGATGAATCCGGGATTCTTACTTCTGCAAACTGTGCCGGCAGTATTGTCGTTAATTCATCTTCACTAAATAATTTTAAAATAAAATAGTCTTTGTTAAGTCTTAGGTTATAAACAATTTCGAAATCCTGAATGTACTTCTTCATATTCTTAAATAATTATTGCAAATTTAATTTTTTATTTGTTTTTTACTAGCGTTTTTAAAAATGTTAAGAAAAATCTGTAAAAAAAATGCAGAATTTAGTTGATTTAATTATCATAGTCGAAATTTAAAATTTACTAAGATGAAAACTATAGCCTCATTATTGTTTGTGTCGTTACTAATATTCGTTTTTTCATGTAAAACGGAAAAAGAGACTTCAATAGGTATATCTAAAGATAATACTATTGTTGATAGTAATGAAAAATCGGATGTCATAGAAACAGTTAATTATAGTTCAATTGTTAGCGACTCAGGTTTTTCTGATGCAGGAGCAATTACAGATTTTTCTTTTAAAATATTTGCCAAGTTATGTGAGGATAGTAAAAATGAAAATATTTCTTTTTCGCCTGTTTCATTAAATATTGCAATGGGGATGCTTTACGGAGGAGCAATAGAGAATACTGCCTCAGAAATATCTGCCGTTTTCGGTTTCCAGAAAGATATACATGGGTTTCTGTCAGGGTTTTCAGATTATTTAAAGTATTTTAATGAATTTGCTAACGATACAAGTTTGGATTTTAACTTAGCCAATCGAATTTTTCTCGAAAACACATATATAATAAAAGATGACTATCGCCAAATTATAAAAGATTATTTTAACGGTGCTTTTAAAAACGTTGATTTTAAGAATAACTTTAGAAGCGAGGAATCTCATATTAACTCATGGGTCAGCGAAATGACCAAGAATAGAATAAAAAATTTAATTCCGGAGGGAACTCTAGATGAAAGCACAAAAATGGTTTTGGTTAATGCCATTTATATTAAATCGAAATGGAAATATCCTTTTAGCAAGTCATCAACACAATCAAAGAGGTTTTATTCAACAAAAGAGGTTTCCACTAATACCGATTTCATGATTCAAAGAACAACCGGCGTTAAATATACCGAATATAAATCTAACCAGGTTTTAGAATTGCCATATACTTCACCTGAATTGTCATTGATAATAATATTGCCTAGAAATTCGGATTTGCAAAATATTAGTTCTTATATACCTGGCGGAGCAGAGTATTTTGAAATTATCAATAATTTGAGATTTAATGATGTTTATATGGAAATCCCAAAATTTAAAATTGAATCATCGTTTAAGTTGGCAGATGTCTTAAAGTCAATGGGAGTAAAGGATGCTTTTGATAATCCGAATTTCTCAGGCGTATCACATGCAAACGATCTTGCAATAAGTGAAGTATTGCAAAAGGTGTTTTTCGAAATTGACGAAAAAGGTTCTGAAGCCGCAGCAGCAACAGCCATTGTTATGGTGGCTACATCATCGGCAATGCCACAGGAAACGGATTTATTTATAAACTTTATAGCAAACCGTCCTTTTATTTATATTTTAAAAGAAAATAAGTTTAATACTCCATTGTTTATAGGGCAATACGTCAAACCATAAAGAAAAATAGATTGCGATTAAATAGATTTATTTAGTATTTTTGAATGATAATTAAAAATCATTCTAGATGAAAAAACTATTTTCTATTTCTCTTTTGCTGGTAATATCAATTGTTAGCTTTTCGCAGGATTATTATTGGGTATATCTTAATGATAAAGCCGGAACCACATTTAACCCTTATGATTATTTTGATCAAAAAGCAATTGACAGGCGTATTAAAAACGGACTTTCGCTATATGATATAACTGATTATCCGCTTTGTGATGCATATAAGACTGAAATTGAGAAGTCAGTTGATGAAATAGTTGGCGAAAGCAGATGGTTTAATGCTGTTGCAGTTTATGCGAATAAAGAGGATATCTTAAAAGTATCACAATTGGATTTTGTAAAAGATATTGTGGTTATAGAAAATGATATGCAATTGGCATCCAATAAGGACGAAGTTGCTGTATATGACCAACTTAGTGATGATGATTTAAGGTCACAGTTGAAGAGGATGGGAGGCGAGTGGTTTATTAATTCCGGCATTGATGGTAAAGGATTGAGAATAGCTGTTTTTGATGGGGGATTTCCGGGCGTTGATACTCATAAATCATTTGAACATTTGAGAACTAATAATCAAATTATTAAAACCTGGAATTTTCCGAAGAAAAAGGAAGATGTGTACGGTTGGAATAGTCATGGCACAATGGTTTTAAGTTGTATTGCAGGATTCGCAACCGAAGGCAACAAAATGGGATTGGCAACAGGTTCAGAGTTTTTGCTGGCTAGAACTGAAGTTGGAGCAGAACCTGCAAAAGAAGAGGTTTGGTGGATGATGGCTGTTGAATGGGCAGATAAAAATGGAGCAGACATAATAAATTCTTCATTAGGCTATGGAGCAGATAGACACAGGACTAAAGACATGGATGGTAAAACTTGTCTGGTTACAAGAGCAGCAAATATGGCAGCATCAAAAGGTATTTTGGTTTGTAACGCTATGGGAAACGAAGGTGATGACAAAACTTGGATAACTCTTGGCGCTCCGGCTGATGCAGACAGTATTTTGTCTGTCGGCGGTATTGAACCTACCAGCGATTTTCATATTTCTTTTTCTTCTTATGGACCAACTGCAGATGGAAGACTAAAACCAAATGTTGTGGCTTATGGATATGCTATGGTGGCGAAAAAAGACGGATTTGCTTATGCTTACGGGACTTCTTTTTCCAGCCCTTTGGTTGCCGGATTTGTTGCTTGTGCATGGCAAACCAAGCCTGAGCTAAATGCAATGGAAATGAAAGCTGAAATTGAAAAATCAGGAGACAGTTATCCATACTTTGATTATGCTATTGGCTATGGTGTACCGCAAGCAGAATATTTTATGAATAAGAATAGACCGGCAAAAGAAAAATCATTTGCAATTACAGAAGAAGACACTGTAATTATAATAACACCGATACAAGCTAATCAAGAAAATATACAGAGAATTTATTATCATATAAGAAATGCTACCGGACTGATTGAGTATTATGAACACACTGAATACTATCATCAAACGGAAAATAAAGCTATCTGCATTAACAAATCTGCTTTAAATGGAGGTAAAATATTGTCTGTTTGCAGCAATGGCTTTACTGAAGAATACATTTCGAATGATTCCAATAAGCCGCAAAATATTATTGAAAGTCCTTCTGTACTAAACGAACATTACGCATGGTTGTCAAAGATTCCGGCAATTGACAAACCTTCAAAGTTCGGGGTAAATGCAGGTTTTATAATCCAACCTTATTTTTCTTTTAGCCACTTCTTGCCATCTGTTCCTGTAAATTATGACTTAAGTTATTTTAAATCAGGTTCATATAATTTTGGACTTCGTTATAAACAGAATATTGTAAAGTGGTATAGTTTAGGCTGTAATATTGAGTGGAGCAGCTCAAATATAAGATTATTGAATTTTGTTGATTGGCAGACTGTTTACGGCTTTGTAAGTTATAAAGCAAAAGAAAAGTTCTATTTTCATAGTCTTAATTTTGAAATTTATCAGCGTCTAAGACTATTGCCTTCAGGATTGTTAGGTTTTGGTCTATTTTGGGATACCGGAATCTACGGTCAGTACATAATGGGAGCAGGTTATTATTACAAAATTAAAACTGAATCTACAGTAATCCAATCAAAACAATCATTTGAGGACTTTGTTCAACCACATTATGGGATCAGAACACGAATTGGTTACGGAGTTTTGTCAATATATGCCCAATACAGGTTAAGCGATTTTATTCTCGAAAGTTATGAGATACCGAAACTGGAAGCCGGATTTGAAATAACGATTCCTGTAAGTATGTAAATTATTAATCCAACTTTTGTAAGAATTATCCAAGTTGGTTCAATATAATGAAATTATGACATTTTTTATATTGTAATTTTTAATTGCTTTTAATATTTTTGTTTTAGGGATTGGTTATTTAAGGCTAAGGATAAGGTAATTTTATTATTAGTTTTTATATACTTTTGTTTTTTGAAATATATTTATTGTTTTTTAATAAGTTATGAATAAATTTTTTACTTTTCTTTTCTACGCATTATTTTTAATTGGACAAGTTCCCGCAACTTTTTCACAAGATGTACCAAGAGTTTCCGGTTTTGATTTTATTACAAAAAAAGGTTCGGCTAAGTCAATGCCGGCACCTTCTGAATATTGGCCATTGTTTGAGTCACAAATACCTTATCAAGACAGTCTGGTAACGGGAGATGTCGCTATATTTTACGGCAATGGAAATACTACATTGGTAAATCCCGTTATAATAGTTGACGGATTTGATCCGAATGATCTGAGGCCTATTGAAGGATTGTGGGATTTGGCAAATCAGCAGAATATGATTGACAGCTTAAGGACATTTGGAGACGATTTTATTCTTCTTAACTTCCATGCTGGTGCAGACTACATTCAGCGAAATGCCATGCTGGTTATAAATTTACTGGACACTGTTCAATATATTATGCAGCAATCTGGAACTTTTAAAGAAAATCCTCAAATTGTGGTTGTTGGTCCCAGTATGGGCGGATTGATTACAAGATATGCAATTACATATATGGAGTCAAATGATATGCATCACCATGTACGCAATTGGATTAGTTTTGATTCTCCTCATAAAGGAGCAAATATTCCTCTTGGTATTCAAAATTGGTTAAGATTTTTTGCAGAAGAGGCAGACTCTGAAGGTGCTGTTTTCGGTTTAGGTAAAATGAACTCAATTGCTGCCAAACAGATGCTTTTATATCATTATACTGCTACTGTGGATTCATTAGCAGGTCCCAATCCTTTGAGGAATAATCTTGTTGATGACCTTACAGCTTTAGGATTTCCGCAGAATACAAGAATTGTTGCTGTTGCCAATGGCAGCGGGTTTGGTATTACTCAACCATTTGCTGCAGGAGAAAAAGTTGTTGACTATTATTACTCAGATTTTTTGGTTGATTTGCGTGGTGATATTTGGGCTATTCCCGATCAGTCTGTTACCAAAATTTTTGACGGATTATATAATACTATAGCTCCTTTGGATGAAGTTATAGAACAGGTTTATGTAAAAAACACTCAATCGTATGATAATGCTCCCGGAGGCGATACTCCGACTTTTTGGGAAATAGCAGATACCGACCCGGGTTATGGCGATATAGTAGCTTTGTATGACAGCCATTGTTTTATCCCCACAATTAGTTCGCTATGCATTCTTAATACTAATGATCCTTTTTTTAACGTAGATCAAAATGCTGACAATATTATTACTCCTTTTGATGCTGTTTATTATCCATACGAAAATCAGGAGCATGCTGAAATAAGTCCGGAGTCGTACTGGTGGTTTAAAAATGAAATTCATAATTTTGCGCCATATTACACCTGTGTACCAATAATTTTAGCCTATACAGACGATTACTACGAAATGAGTGTTTCAGCAGCAGATACTAACTATTGGAATATTTTGGAATTCAACATGGTTAACTTGCCTGACTGGTTGACATTTGATACTGAAGATATGATATTATATGGGATACCTCAATTACAAAATCTGGGCATGAATCCGGTATCAATATCCGTTTCTGACGGCTTGCTAACAGTAAGTTTAGATTTTGAAATTGAAGTGCTAAACAGCTCAGAAATAGTTGAAAATTCTGTTTCAAATATCGAAGTATATCCAAATCCATTCGACAATATATTAAATGTGACGATAAACTCGAATGAAGGTTTTTATTGCGAAATTTTTGATTTAGGAAACAGACTGGTTTATAAAGAAAAAATGGAAACAAATTCTTCAGCCTTCGACTTATCTTATTTACCTGCCGGTATATATATACTTAAGTTTCACACTGAATTTGATGTTAAAGTAATACGAATTGTTAAGGGCTAGGAGATAAGGCTACTCGTAAAATTAGAAATGATTTTTGAATATATAATTTGTTTTTACTCGTTCTCTTCGTAGTAATACGAGTAATCAATACCTTTCATAAACATTTCGCGGTCGTTTATTTTTGTTGTGAGCGCTTTTTCCAAAAGTGATTTTAGAACATTAATTCTGATTGGACTCAGCATCATTGCGTTCATATAATCTTTCTTACTTATTTTGCTCCAATCAACGCATTTCCGGAGACGTTTTTTTAATATCAAATCTAACCATATTCTTGTGCTTCGGCCATTGCCTTCCATAAAAGGGTGAGCAATGTTCATTTCAATATATTTGTCTATTATTTCGTCAAATGTTGTTTCGGGCATAACTTCTATCTGACGTAATGTCTCACCTAAAAAGTGTGATACAGCAAATTGAAAACCGCCTTTTGAAATGTTTTTTTGTCTGATCTGTCCTGCAAAATCATACAATCCGCCAAAAAGATAAGCATGTATTTGTTGCAAACCTTTGGCTGTGCCAACTTCAAATTTGTCTATCAAATTGCTTTCAAAAAGAGTGTATGCTTTTTTCTTACTTTGTCCGTCAATGCTATTGTCGCTGTATAAGAACCAATCCAAAAACTTCATTGCGTTGGTGTTTGGAAAGTTCTTTGCCAATTCAATAACTCCTTCACTGTCAAGCGTATCTGATAAACGTTTTTTGCCGTCTGCGGCAACAAATTTGAAACCGTGAGTGGCACTCACAAGTTGATTGTTTTCAGATTTTAGCTTTCGTTTGAACCAACGCCAATAATTATTTGCTTTTGTATAATCGTCCTGTTCGTTTAAAATTGCAACTATATCAATAACACTAAACCACCACTTGGCATTTTCATCGTCCCAAACGGCTCGCACCTCGCGATCGTCAAAAAAACGTATGGATATTTTCGTATTACTCATAAATTGCCTATCTCTATTTTGTCACTCGATATTTACCGCTTACAAAGTTACAAAAAACTACGGTTTATCTGCATATCGGAAATGATGTTTTTGATACTTTTTTTAGAACCTGTAACCAGATAATACCATTTGACATTCTGCAGAGTTTTCTTAATTCATCGCTACGTATGTGTTACCAAACGTGGTTTGTAATCTCGATTAGAATTTTACCGTTAATCATTTTGTTTTTGTTATTAGTTAAAGTGTAAAAATAAATTCCGCTGCCGTTCAAACCGGATTTTATATTTATTAAATCATTATTTGTTTTTTCTGAATAAACAGTTTGACCTGTTAAAGAATAAATTTCGAAAATGAAAAATTCACAATTTGGATTGTCAAATTTGATTTCAAAACATCCATTCGATGGGTTTGGGAAAACATTTACCTCTGAATCAGTATTAGATATATGGGCATTGACACACAGTAAATTACAATTATTATAAAACTCTTCATTTGAAAAAATCAATTCATTGTTTCTATGGCAACACAGCAATGAAGTAGATAAATAAGGACCGGAGCTTGTGCCCTGATAGAAATGACAAGCAGTTGAGCCAACTCCCTCAATAAATTCAAAGTCCGGTGTAAATGAGCAGATTCGAATAATTTCGTCGCTAAAGCCAACATGTTTACGGTTCTCATCATCATAATAAACTGTGTCAACAGTTATTTCTGTGGGGTAGCTATATTCATGTAACATAAAACTATCGTTTTTATTTAGGGATAAATCCATTATCAAATATTCCGGAGCTGTCGACAAATTTTCTCTGTACCATAATTTGCCAACAATAGTATCTTCGCGCAGATAACCGGCTGTATCACTTTCAAAATAGCCGAAACTATATAGAAGAAAATAATTTTGCTCATTGTATATTGTGTCTTTCAGTATCGTGATGCTATCAGTATAAAAAAAATCACACCCTCCGTAAGGAATATAATTCCAACTTGATGAACCAACTTTACATATAGTTTCATAATCCTGACTATTAGCTTTAAACGCAAATAGTGTTATTAAAATCGAAGAAATAATAAGCATTTTTTTCATAATATAATTCTTTTTTACAATGTTTGCCTAACGTTTTATGAGCCTGTATATGAGGTTGTTATTGTTTTTTATCGATATATTTAAAATTTTTATGACCATCTTGAATCTCAATCAATTTTATATCTTTTATTGGAATTTGTTTGGGATAATAAATAAATCTCGAACCGTCTCCTTTTAGAATTGAGTCTTGTACGAACATTTGGTCAAAATAAAAATAGACTTTCTTGTTATTTTTACCAGTAATACGGACTTCGATTGATGGGCTATTTTTTAATTCAATTGGATTATTTTCTTTATCTACACATTTGATATATTCAATAGGATATGTTTTATAAGTTACAATATCTCCCATGGGACCTTTTGTATATACGGTTTTTAACTCAACAGAATTAATGTCTTTAAATTGTTCATTGAAGCTTTCCATCGGAATATAATAGGTTTTACAACTCGAAATTATCATTGTGATAATCACTACTGAAATCAAGTTATGGTTTTTAATTCTCATAATGCCATATAAATATTGTTATTTAATTATTTGTCGCTAAAAATTTTTTTCAATTTATGCATTTATCTTGCTGTATGTGTGTTTTTTATAATCTCGTCTTAACGTTTTTTAGCTAGGTTCTGTTGCCGATTTTCGTGAACCGCGTTCTGTCAGCCGAAACCAACCTTACACGCGAACCACTTAATAACTTTTTCTTTTTTATACCTTTAAGAGTTTTTTTACATCACCATCAAGTTTTCGTTGAAATTTTTTCATGTCTTCTGCTTGCGGCAAATTCTCTGGACGTTAAAAGAATGTAACTTATCTCTTTCTCAGCACCTTTAGGCATCTGTATCGTTTTCCTAATGTCAGGAAAATGATAATCTACTTCTTCATCCGCATTTATACATGTATTTTTCGCTTTTTGAATTACTTTTTCAAAATTTTCCCATTTTAAATATCCTAATAAATTTTGTAATTCCCGAGCACTCCAGCATTCAACACTTTCTAATTCGGAAGCGGCTGCTTCAAATTTTAAAAATAACTTTTTAATTTCTTCGGATTTCATTTATCAAATTTTAGTCATCTAAAATACTCAATCTGAAATGAGTATCTTTTATAAAGCCTAATATCTTTCTTAACAATCTTTAGTAAATTATCAACCTACATTCTTTTCTTTCACACTTGCCCATAATTCATTAAAAAAACGGTTTTTCCTTTTCTATAAACCCAATCCGGATGTATATATGCGGTTTATCCGCATTATTATTATCACAATTTTAGTGATTATTTTAGATAAATCAAAATAATATAGGGGAAATTTAATGCCCCGATTTTCTATGAGCTTTTCTGCGGACTGGACAGCCTGTCCCGAGAATCGGGAGGACTCGAATCCCGCGATTCAATTAATCTTTTATACAATTAAATAAAAAAGCCCACAAATTTGTGAGCTTTTTGCGGACTGGACAGCCTGTCCCGAGAATCGGGAGGACTCGAATCCCGCGATTCAATTAATCTTTTATACAATTAAATAAAAAAGCCCACAAATTTGTGAGCTTTTTGCGGACTGGACGGGACTCGAACCCGCGACCCCCGGCGTGACAGGCCGGTATTCTAACCAACTGAACTACCAATCCTAAAATTCAGGTTGCAAATATAGAGCAGGTTTTTGAATCCACCAAATCTTTTTTCTTAAAAAATGAATATTTTTTCTATCCTCGTCTTTTTTACCGAAACATGGTCAAGTACCGTAACTCTGGTTACCGAATAATGAGATAAATCTGTAATAAGACTATAAAAAATCTATGTTTTGTATAGTTTTAGTTTAAATAAAACATTTCAATCACTTATTCTGTTAACTTTGCATCTTAATATATTTAGATGAATTTAAAAACAGAATTAACTATACCATCTTATCTTAAGCAATCTTTCGATAAATATCCAAATAATCCGTTTCTGGGTTTCACAGACGAAACAGCACTAACTTATCTTGAAGTTAAACAAAAAATAAAAAATATAATTGCAAACCTCGAGAACTGTGGTATTAAACCCGGGGATAAGGTTGCAATATTGTCTAACAATATGCCAAATTGGGGAATAACTTATTTCGCAATTACATCAATGGGAGCTATAGCTGTTCCTATTTTACCTGATTTTAATTCTGTCGAAATACAGAATATCATGGAGCATAGTGAGTCTAAAGTAATGTTTGTCGCCGAAATTTTAGCTTCAAAAATTGCTGAACTGCAAACCGAATACTTAAACTCTATTATTCGCATTAATAATTTCGAACTGATAAAAAGTACTGTGATTGACCATTATGATACAACTATTGCTACAAATCAGGAATATGAAGTTAAGGAATCAGATATTGCAGTAATAATTTATACTTCGGGAACTACAGGTAATTCAAAAGGAGTGATGTTATCGCATAAAAACCTTATGTTTGATGCAAAACAGAGTGGAATCCTACAACCTATTTTTGAAAATGATAAATTTTTGTCTTTTTTACCTCTGTCTCATGCATACGAAAATACTTTAGGGCTGCTACTTCCGATGCAAAACGGGGCTTCTGTGTATTACCTTAGAAAATTACCGACACCGGCAATATTATTACCTGCTTTGGAACAGGTAAAACCAAGTATTATGCTTTCTGTTCCGTTGATTATTGAGAAAATATACAGGAATAAAATAATGCCGACTATTAATTCGAAAAAGATTACAAAAGTACTGTATAAAATTCCGGCAACACGAAAATTCCTTAACGCTGCTGCTGGACGTAAGTTAATGAAATCGTTCGGTGGTAATATCCGATTCTTTGGAATAGGAGGAGCAAAGTTGGATTCTACGGTTGAAAGATTTCTTTTAGAAGCAAAATTCCCTTATGCAATAGGCTATGGACTTACAGAAACTTCTCCACTAATTGCAGGTGTAAACCCTAAAACAGTAAGACTGAATTCAACAGGTCCGGCAATTGAAGATATAGAATTAAAATTAATAGATATTAACCCTGCTACAGGCGAAGGAGAAGTTTGTGTAAAAGGCGACATGGTAATGCAGGGGTATTATAAAGAACCCGAAAAAACCAAAGAAGTATTTACTGAGGATGGTTGGTTTAAAACAGGCGACTTGGCGACTCTAGATAAAGATGGTTTCTTATTTATTAAAGGTAGAAGCAAAAACGTAATTGTTGGATCAAGTGGCGAAAATATTTATCCCGAGGAAATAGAATCGGTTATAAATAATTTTGAGTTTGTACTCGAATCGCTTGTTGTGGAAGAAAAAGGTCGTTTGGTTGCTATGGTACATCTTAATATGGAAGAACTTGAAGCCAAGTATAAAAATATGAAAGTTGAACTTGACGTAATACTTGAAGAAATTAAAAGAGATATGCTTGTTTATATTAATTCGAAAGTCAATAAATTTTCATTTATTAAAGGCATTACAATTCAGAAAACCCCTTTCGAAAAAACACCTACACAAAAAATAAAACGTTATAAGTATAAAAATGATTAAAGCTATATTTGGAGGGCATAGGGTATAATTGTTAAAACACTTCGACATTATCCCCATTCTCCATGCCATTTGCTTTTTTTATTATAAAATTCAGCAAATTCATATAATAATATAAAGAAGTCCTAAATTAGAGTATTTTATCATGATTTAATCTGCAAATCTTTCTTACTTTTGCAGCCTGATTTTTTTTAGAATGGAAGATATAAGAAATATTGCGATTATTGCTCATGTTGATCATGGAAAAACCACACTTGTTGACAGGATATTGCATCAGGTAAAACTTTTCAGGGATAATCAAAAAATGGGAGAGTTAATATTAGACAGTAATGAACTCGAAAGAGAAAGAGGAATAACAATATTGTCTAAAAATGTTTCGGTAAGATATAAAGATGTAAAAATAAATATTATTGATACTCCGGGGCACTCTGATTTTGGTGGGGAAGTAGAACGAGTATTAAATATGGCAGATGGTGTTTTGCTTATTGTTGATGCTTTTGAAGGACCAATGCCTCAAACAAGATTTGTATTACAGAAAGCGATAGAACTTGGTCTTAAACCTATTGTCGTAATAAACAAAGTAGATAAGCCAAATTGTAATCCTGAATTAGCTCAGGAAAAAGTCTTCGATCTTATGTTCAGTCTTGATGCAAGCGAAGATCAGCTCGATTTTCCGACTGTATTTGGCTCGGCTAAACAGGCCTGGATGGGACCCGAATTTGATAAACCGACTACTGATGTAAGTTATTTGCTTGATGTAATTCTTGACACTATCAAACCAGCTATATATCCAGAAGGTAATTTACAGATGCGAATAACCAGTCTTGATTACTCATCTTATACAGGACGAATTGCTATTGGAAAAGTTACCAGAGGTCAGATACAGGCAGGAAATCAAATTTCTATTGTAAAAGCAGACGGTTCCATATCAAAAGCTGTGGTAAAAGAATTGTATCTTTTTGAAGGACTGGCAAAAGAAAAAACAAAGAAGCCTGTTTTTGCAGGAGAAATATGTGCTATTTTAGGTATTGAAGCTTTTGATATTGGCGATACTGTATGCGATTTTCTCGAACCTGAAGGTTTAAGTGCAATAAAAGTTGATGAACCAACTATGAGTATGCTTTTTGCTGCTAACGATTCACCATTTTTTGGCAGAGACGGAAAATATGTTACTTCGAGGCAGCTTAGAGAACGATTATTTAAAGAAACAGAAAAGAATTTGGCACTTCGTGTTCAGGAAACCGATTCGGCCGATAAATTTATCGTCTTCGGAAGAGGAATTCTACACTTATCAATATTAGTAGAAACTATGAGGCGTGAGGGTTTTGAGCTTCAGTTGGGACAACCTCAAGTAATTATCAAAGAAGTTAACGGAGTAAAATGTGAACCGGTTGAATATCTGGTAATTCAGGTTTTGGAAGAGTTTGCCGGAAAAGTTATTGAAATCGTCACCCAACGTAAAGCAGAAATATTATTTATTGAATCAAAAAATGGCAGAACTAATATGGAATTTTATATTCCTTCAAGAGGTTTGATTGGAATAAGGAATATTTTATTAACTGCTACCGAAGGCGAAGCCGTTATAGCTCATCGCTTTAAGTCTTTTGAACCTTGGCGTGGTGATTTGGGAATTCATAGAAACGGGTCTTTGATAAGCATTGAAACAGGAATGGCAATACCTTATTCGATTGACAAACTTCAGGATAGGGGTAAATTCTTTATATATCCGGGAGAAGAAGTATATGCAGGTCAGATAATTGGTGAAAATACAAGACAAAACGATATTGGAATTAATGTAACAAAAACAAAAAAACTCACCAATGTTCGTGCTTCGGGTACAGATGATAAAGTAAATATTCCTCCACCAATCAAATTCTCTTTGGAGGAAGCAATGGAGTATATTGCCGAAGATGAAATGATAGAAGTGACTCCAAAATATATGCGTCTGCGAAAAATTTTGCTTAACGAACTCGACAGAAAACGTTATTTAAAAGATAAATCAGTTGAGTAATAAAAAAACTACAACTAATAATATTATCTGGTTAGATACAAAACTAACATTGAACAAATTTTTTTTGTACATAGTGATACATTGTGTCCCCAAAATTTAATAATAGAGGTATTATCGTAATTATTTAGTTGGTTCAGAACGCTGAGCCCGAAGGGCTCAAATATCAGTAACCCCGACTTTCAAGTCGGGGTTCAACGAACTAGAACCATAGCTTTTGGAATATGTATTTGTCAATATTAGGGGAGTGGTGGTAGGGTACAAATACTATTACAAAAGCGAAAAACAGATGCCAGCTAAATAATTACAAAAAGCACTAAACAACAATATATTTAGATTGGATGATTAGTATTTATAACAGATTTCTTACTTCTCCTGCGTCAGAGTTCGAAATCCTTAATAAATGCATACTAGTTTTAACTAACGCCTACTCCGTAAGAGTCCGAAGCAAAACATTGACTGTGAAAGTATTTATTTAGTTGGTTCAGAACGCTGAGCCCGGAGGGCTCAAATATCAGTAACCCCGACTTTCAAGTCGGGGTTCAACGAACTAGAACCATAGCTTTTGGAATATGTATTTGTCAAATTAGGGGAGTGGTGGTAGGGTACAAATACTATTACAAAAGCGAAAAACAGATGCCAGCTAAATAATCACGATGATTTTAATAATCATTTTATCTTATCATATAATGTCGGATTAACGAATTTTCTTAATTTTGACAAAAATTGAATTTATGAAGAATTTAGTATTGTTATCATTTTTACTTGTTTTTGTTATCGAAATAACAGCACAAACAGAAGATACAGGAAAATTTCGTACTTATCCTGCAGGTTTTTATCATAAAGTCATAATGAGAGATATTCTCGGTGATGATAATTATTCCTTGTCGGATTATAAACCTGTCCCGGTTTTTAAGATGGATTTTGGCGAAAAAATATATCCTGTACAAATATCAGAATACACAACAATTCCTCATTCCGAACCTGTTTCTCAAGGTAATAGTGGTACTTGCTGGGCTTATTCGGCTACTTCGTTTATGGAAGCCGAATCGTACAGAATAACAAAAAATAAAACTAAATTGTCCGAAATGTTTACCGTTTATTGGGAATATGTCGAAAGAGCACAGCATTTTGTTAGAACAAAAGGAGAAACATATTTGGGCGAAGGTTCTGAGTCGAACGCGATAGTAAGAATAATGAGAAATCATGGTATGATGCCTCAAGTCGTTTATCATGGTCTGAAAAACAGACTTAATTACAATGATCACAGCGAAATGTTTGAAAAGTATGAAACATATCTTAATTATGTAAAAGCAAACCAAATGTGGGAAGAAGATCTGGTTATTGATAGTATTAAACGCATTTTAGATTATTACATTGGTACTCCACCCGATAAATTTGAATATATTGATAAAGAATATACTCCACAAAGCTTTATGACTGAGTATATGAAATTAAACCCAAATCATTATTTTAGTTTTATGTCAACCAAGGAATTCAATTATAATGAAAAACATGAGCTTGTAGAAAATGACAATTGGTGGCATAGTAAAGATTATTATAATATCAGTCTCGAAGATTTCATGATTGTACTAAACAATGCTGTTAAAAACGGATATACAGTCAGTTTATGCGGAGATGTTTCAGAACCCGGATATGATCAGTTGGTCGAAGTAGCTGTAATTCCTTCTTTTGATATTCCGTCTCAATATATCAATGAAGATGCCCGTCAAATGAGATTGTCAAATAACAGTACCACAGACGATCACTGCATACACATAGTAGGATATAAGATGGAAGGCGATGTGGTTTGGTATCTTATCAAAGATTCCGGTAGTGGAGGTTTTGATGGTAAAAATAAAGGTTATAGATTTTATCATGAAGATTACATTAAGCTTAAGATGATGAATTTAATGATGAATGTTGAACCTGCACGGATTATTCTGGATAAAATCATTAAGTAATGACACAAGAATTTTCAAAACAACTTGATGAAAATAAAATTCCGGTGTTAGAGGAGTTTTATTCTGTGCAAGGCGAAGGGTTTAATACAGGAAAAGCTGCATATTTTATCAGAATAGGCGGATGCGATCTTGGCTGTCGTTGGTGCGATTCAAAAGAAACCTGGAAACCCGAAATACATCAATTTGTTCTTATATCAGAAATAATTGACAGAGTAAAGCAAACATCTGCCGACACAATTGTCGTTACCGGAGGCGAACCTCTCATTTACAACTTCGATAAATTTTGCGAATTAGCTCATCAAAAAGGTCTTGTATTAATGTTAGAAACCTGCGGTGCTCATGATTTTAGTGGCATGTGGGATTGGATTTGTTTGTCTCCGAAAAAACAAAAGCCTCCAAAATCAGAGTATTATCAACTAGCGAATGAGCTTAAAGTTATAATTTATGATGAAGATGATTTTTTATGGGCAGAGGACTGTGCCAATAAAATTTCTAATAATTGCGTTTTATACTTGCAACCCGAATGGAGCAGATTTGATAAAATCGGCAAGAAGGTTGTAGAGTATGTGAAAAGCAATACTAAATGGAATATTTCTGTTCAAGTACATAAGTTTTTAAAAATTCCTTAGATCTTAGTTATGTACAAGTTGCAGTTAAAAAGAAATAATATGAGAAAAATACTTACATTTTTGGTTTTGATTTCGTTTTTTACCTTTTCGTGCAAAGCACAGGAAAAATCTGCTTATACAACATCAAAATCTGCCATAAAAAGCTTTAACACTGCTGTTTCGTTTATGGAACGAGGGCAAAACAAGGCAGCCATTGATGAAGTAAATAAAGCCATAGAAAAAGACCCGGGATTTTTGGAAGCATGGCTGCTTAAAGCCGAAATATATGATTTTCTGGGTGAACCCAAAGAGTCTTATAAAGCTTATTCGAAAGTATTTGAAATAGATGCAAACTATGATCCCGCTTTAAGTTTCAAACTTGCTGCCAATGCATATAGAATGGGCGAATACTCTGTTGCTAAAACTTATATAGACTATTTCTGCAACGAAATAGATACCATAAAATATCGGAATTATGATTTTAGAAGACTAAAAAAATATATTGATTTTGCCGATAGTGCATATAATAATCCGGTTGCGTTTAATCCTGTCAATCTTGGCCCGGGAGTCAATACTACTTATGATGAATATTGGCCATCATTATCTGTTGACGAAGAAGTTCTTGTATTCACTCGTCAGATACCTATTAATATGAATAATCCATCGCGATCGCCTGACAGCATGCACGAAGATTTGTTTGTTGCTCTTTTAAATAGTGAAACAGGTCAATATGAGTCTTCTTTTCCATTACCCGGTAATGTTAATACCAGATTAAACGAAGGTGCACAATGTGTTTCTGCTGACGGAAAGACTTGCGTAATTACTGCTTGTAATCGTCCCGACGGTAAAGGAAGTTGCGACTTGTATATTATGTTCCTGAAAAATAATAAATGGACTGACCCTAAAAACCTGACAACTGTTAATTCAGCATCCTGGGATAGTAATCCTTCACTTTCGGCTGACGGCAAATATCTTTTCTTTTCTTCAGGTCGAACGGGAGGTTACGGCAAAACAGATATTTGGGTGATTGAAATTGATGCAGAAGGAAAAGCAAAATCCGAAGCGAAAAATCTGGGTGATAAAATAAATACTCAATACGAGGAATTATCCCCATTTATTCACCCTGACGGAAAAACCTTGTATTTTGCTTCGAATGGACATCCGGGAATGGGAGATTTTGATCTCTTCTTTTCAAAATCTGTTGACGGAGTATGGCAAACTCCTGTAAATGTTGGATATCCTATTAATACAAAGGGCGAGGAAAGAAGCTTGATTGTCAACGCAAAAGGTGAAATTGCAATGTTTGCCTCAACTGCCGGAAAAAAAGATTTGGATATTTATTATTTCGAAATTCCTGAAGAAATTAAACCGGTTACTGTCACTTATGTAAAAGGTTATGTATATGATTCTAAAACCAATGACAAATTACAGGCAAAATGTGAACTTATTGACCTTGAAACAGAAGAGAAAGTTGTTGAGATTCTGTCTGACGCACAAACCGGCGAATATATGGTTTGCTTACCGATAAATAGAGATTATGCTTTCAATGTTGAAAAAAAAGGATATTTATTCTACTCTGAGAATTTTTCTTTAACGAATCTCGAAAATCCGGAAGAACCATATGTTATGAATATCCCGCTGCAACCCTTATCTGATGGAGTAGTGGTAGTTCTTAAAAATATTTTCTTCGAATTTAACAGTTATGAACTATTACCTGAATCTTATGCAGAGTTGAATAAAGTAGTTGAATATTTGATTACCAATCCAAATCTTAAGATAGAAATAGGAGGACATACTGATAATGTAGGCACAAAAGCGTATAATAAGACATTGTCCGAAAACAGAGCAAAATCAGTATTTGACTATTTGGTTGGAAAAGGAATTGAAAAATCAAGGCTTTCATATCAGGGCTATGACTACTCTATGCCTATTGCAACAAATGATACAAACGAGGGGCGTGCTTTGAACAGAAGAACAGAATTTAAAGTTATTAGTAACAAATAAACAGATTATTTAAGTTGAAAATAAATCAATAATTATGAAGAAAACTATATTATTATCAGTGATATCATTGTTTGCACTGAGTCTTTTTTCGCAATTGCAAACTGATTACAAACAATTGCTTACAATAGAATTGCAAAAAGTATATGATAGTTGGGAGAGTCCTGCAATAGCTGTAGCAATTGTTAAAGATGGCGAAATTTTTTATGAAAAAGGTTTTGGAGTATTGGAATACGGTAAGAAAACTGAAGCGAATGAATATACCAATTTTGCAATTGCATCAAATACAAAATCATTTACATCAGCTGCCTTAGCGATACTAGTTGATGAAGGCAGGATTTCCTGGGATGATAAAGTGAGAAAATATATACCATGGTTTACACTTTACGATCCTTATGTGTCGGAGAATATGACAATCCGTGATTTATTATGCCATCGTTCGGGTTTGGAAACATTTAGCGGAGATCTTATCTGGTACGGTTCTGATTATTCAAGAGAGGAAGTAATAAAACATGCCCATTATTTAGAACCAAAATATGGTTTTAGAGAGCATTTTGGCTATTCAAATATCATGTTTCTTGCAGCAGGACAAATTATTGAATACGTTACTGACACAACTTGGGATGATTTTTTGAAATATAGGATTTTTCAACCTCTTGGTATGTCACGCACTAATACTTCGATTACAGTTAACGAAAAGCTTGATAATGTGGCAAGCTGTCACACCGAATCGGAAGGCAAGACTGTGGTTATACCTTATATTAATTGGGACAATATCGGACCTGCAGGGAGTATTAATTCAAATGTACATGACATGTCACAATGGTTAATAATGCAACTCAATAAAGGTACGCTTAATAAAACAAAAATATTTTCCAGCGAAAGATCTGATGAAATGTGGTCGGCACAAACTGCAATGGAGGTAAGTCCTTTTACGAAACATGTTAATCCTTCCACTCATCTTAAAGCTTATGGGTTAGGGTGGACCTTATATGATTATAAGGGATATCTTATTGTTACTCATAATGGCGGTTATGACGGAATGATATCGCAGACAGTTCTTATTCCTGAATTAAATGCAGGTTTTGTGGTTCTTACAAATAGTCTTTCAATGGTGTATATGGCAACAATAAATCAGCTGCTTGATTATTTAATTGACGGAAAAATTGATTCAGCCTGGAGTGATTATTATTTAAGTATCAGAGAATGGGTAAAAGAGTATGAGGAAGAGGAACGACAGGAATGGGTAGATGCAAGAATTCCTGATACTAAGCCAACATTTGGTTTGTCGGAATATACAGGTGTTTATACGTCTGATGTATATGGAGATGTTGAAGTGAGTATTGCAAAAAATAAATTATATCTTACTATGAAACATACTCCAATATATCAGGGTAAACTTGAGCATTGGCATTATGACACTTTTTCGGTTAAATTTGATAAAGCACCCTCATTACCCGAAGGTAGTGTAAGCTTTGTTGCAGACAAATACGGTAAAATTACCGAAATGAAGATTGATATTCCGAATCCTGATTTTGACTTTACAGAATTAAAACTATATAAACAGAATTGATTTTCTATATATGAACAGATCTGACAGGTTAGGAGAGGAGAAAATCAATAAATTGCTTTGGAGTTTGTCTGCACCGGCAATCATAGGAATGTTGTCTATATCTGTTTACAATATTACCGATACTATTTTTATAGGGCATAGCGTTGGAAAACTTGGTATTGCAGGTATTTCTGTTGCTTTGCCACTTTTACTTCTTATTGGCACTTTCGGACACATGATTGGTTTAGGAGGGGCGTCTATTATATCAAGAGCATTAGGAGCCAGAAACAAAGACAAAGCTACATTGACTTTACATAATTTAGTAATGTTAATATTATGTATTAATATGATATTGATGATTTTGGTGGCTACCAACCTAAGTTTTCTTTTAAAAGTTTTTGGTGCTAATGAAGAAATTCTTCCTTACGCCATGCAATATACAATATGGGCATTACCGGGTTCTTTTTTTATAAATATTGTTTTTGTCCTTGTAAATCAAATCAGAGCTGAAGGTAATGCGAAATTTCCAATGATAAGTCAGATCAGCTCTTCAGTGATTAATTTAATAATAGACCCTATTTTTATTTTCGGATTCGGATGGGGAATGATGGGAGCAGGACTTGCAACATCAATAAGTCAGTTTATTATTGCTCTCATGGCATTTTGGTATTTTTCGTACAATCCAAAATCTGTTTTAAAGCTTAATGTTAAGCAGATTTTTACAATACCTGACAAATCGATAACAAAAGAAACTTTTGCTATTGGAGCTTCTTCTTTCGGAAGACAGGCAGCATCGTCAATAATGGCAATCATACTAAATAATGCTCTTTTATATTATAGTGGAGCCGCAGCAATAGCAGCTTTTGGAATAATTCATCGTATATCCATGTTTATTTTTATGCCTTTGTTCGGAATAAATCAAGGTTTTATGCCTATTGCAGGATATAATTATGGAGCAAAAAAATATGACAGAGTGCTAAGTGTTCTAAAAACCGCAATTACATGGTCAACAGGATTGTGCATTTTTGCTTTATTGTTGTTTTCTGTTTTTTCTGAAACATTCATTAGTTTCTTTACAACAGATAAGCAGTTAATTGACATCGGCTCGAAAGCTTTGAAAATTTTTATACTTGCTTTTCCTGTCATTGGTCTTCATATTATTGGTTCTGGTTTATTTCAGGTATTGGGAAAAGCCAAAGCGTCATTCTTCCTGGCAGTTTCAAGACAACTGTTGTTTTTGATTCCTTGTGTTTTTATCTTTCCGCTGTTTTGGGGAAAGGACGGAATATGGTTCTCATTCCCTGTAGCAGATGTTTGTGCAGCAATTGTTACTTTAGTCCTTATATTATTTCTTGTTAAAAAACTTAAAAAGGAAATGATCTCGGAAAGTGTTAAACAATCGGAATTTTTTGAGGTTTATCCTTAATTACAAATACTGCAGGTACATTATATAATAATTCTTAATTGGCTGTTTGTAATTATTAGTTCTGCTTCTTTTTCTTTTCCTGTTGTATCATCCACAAAGCTTCATTTTTAATTTGTTCATCCACAGGGATATTCATATTTTCAGCTTTTTGTTTTATTTTATTGTACCAATCTGGATTATTATGAATAGCATTTATCCAATATTGTAACTCTTCATCTTCTTTACGGATTGTGTAGTTGCCGTTTAGATAATCCTGCATATCGCCAATAAAACCATTATAATCGTAGTTGTTCATCAATGTTGCAGACGAAAATATTATTATAAAATCAAGACCGTTGAATAAACTGTCGAGGTCAACCTGATCAGTAGTTTTTTTCTTTGTAAAACTTTCAGGAAAAACAGCATCATTATAAAACCAGTAAGCTACATTTCCAAAACAATTCTTTGGTATCATCTGGTTTAATACCGGCCAGTAAAATGAATCACCGACAGTTAGAACTTTAGGTGTTGTTTTGTTTTCAGTATTAAACTTAAGCTTGTAATAATATAGTTTTTCATTATCGAGTTTATGCGATAAGTTAAGTATGTTTTCAAGATCATGCTCTGTTTTTGTCATTGTATCAATCCTTGTGCTTTCATATATAATTTCAGGCATATCAATATTTTTTTTGTTTTCAAGATATCCAACTAATGAGTCAGCTAACCATACTGCAGAAAAATATGTGTAATGTGTTCCATTTTTTGGGAAAAGGTCAATGCTTACTGTGTCTTTAATTTCTAAAAACCATTTATTAAAATCAACATAAGAAATTTTGTATTGATTTAATTTTTTTAGGTAATAATCATAATCATTTTCCTTTTTAGGATATCTGTCATATTGAGGCGGGAACTTATCGCTGTAATAATAAGCATTTGATGGTGCAATTACGAATATAAGCTCAATACCTCTTTCTTTTAGTTTTTTATTAAGTTGGTCAGTTTCGACAAATAAGCTGTCAATATGTTTTCTGTTTTGTTGAGTAATTCCCAAATAATTGTCAATGTTGTAATCAAAAAATAAATGTCCATCTTTACCAATTACCAAATCTTTGGTGTTAGAGTATCTAAACACCCAATAGTCAAATGAATTTGCCCATCTCAGTAATGTGTTTCTGAAGCCAAAATTATCATTAACAAAAATTTCTACTGTCTTTTGGTATTTTCCTTTATGCCAGTCTTTAAGATGAAATGTAGGATAATCAGAAAATGCTGCTAATCCGTTTAATGGTTCTGATATATGGAATTTGAAAAACCTCTGTGCTATCGGTAAAAATAGTAGTAGTACCAATACAATATAAAAATACTTTTTCAATTTTTCCATTAGAATCTGAAATAAATAAAAGGATTAAATCCACCTAAAGATATTGTACATGCACAGAAGAATAATAATATTACTGAAATCAACATAACAGGAATAACTCCCGATTTGGTAATATCAGAGTAAAAAACAAGTTTTTCTAATTTTAATCCCGATTTAAACATCGTAACAAATGCAAACATAAAACCTATAATCAAGAACGTCCAAAACTTATAATCAAAGTAAACAAAGCTTTCAGATCCTGTAAATGAAAACATTTTATGTATATAATCAAAAGCATAGGGGAGTGTTTCTGCCCTAAAAATTACCCAACCAATTAATGTTATAAAATATGTAAGAACAATTGAAGGATACTTGCCGATTTTTTCAGTAAACTTTATAAGGAAGAGTCTGTCGAGAATAAGAAAAAAACCATGAAAAGCACCCCAAACAACAAAATTCCAGGCTGCTCCGTGCCAAAATCCCGAAATTATAAAAACAATACTTAAATTGAAAAACAACCTTGCTTTGTTATTTACACGGTTTCCACCAAGCGGAATATATAAATAATCACGCATCCAGCGGCTTAATGTCATGTGCCAGCGTTTCCAGAATTCAGTTATATTATTTGATATATATGGATTGTTAAAGTTCTCGGGGAATTTAAACCCAATCATTTTACCAATACCAATAGCCATATCAGAATACCCTGAAAAATCATAATATATCTGAAATGAGTAGGCTATTATACCAATCCAGGCTTGTGATGTGCTAATATCTGCTGTTTCAAGAGTAAATATTTCATCAACTTTTGCCCCAAGAACATTTGCAATCAATAGTTTTTTTGACAATCCGATAATAAATCTGAAAAAACCTGCAAATCTGTTATCCCATGTTTCGTTTTCAGAACGATCGGTTATTTGTTTTTCAATTTCGTTATATCTTACTATTGGTCCGGCAATTAATTGAGGAAATAGCAAGATATACATTGCATAATCGGTAAAATTCTTTAATGCTTTGCTCTGTCCACGATATACATCAACAGTGTAACTAAGTTTTTGAAATGTAAAAAACGAAATTCCTATAGGCAATGCTATCTCTGTCCATTTTGCAGGAGAACCACCAAAAGATGTGATAATTGCATTCAGATTCCCAACAAAGAAATTCGCATATTTAAAGTAAACAAGCATTCCTATATTAAGAATTACAGAAAGGATTAAAAGGAGTTTTTTATTCTTATCAGATTTACTAAGGGCTTTTACTATAAAAAAATCGGCAAGTAAAGAACCAAGCACGAGATAAACAAGTTCCGGAGCTCCCCAGGCATAAAAGAATACGCTGAAAACAAGAGCTGTAAGATTTTTATATTTGGTATTTACTACATAATATAGCAGCAGAAAAATCGGCAAAAAGTAAAATAAAAAAATGCTACTGCTAAAAACCATGAAAATATTCTTAAAAATCACGGCAAAGTTAAAATATATTTTTAAAAACAATAAGGCCTTAAATTATATTAGTTTGATATTAATTTATTATTGTAATTTATTTTTCAACCAAATTTTTTGAATTCTGCAAATACTCTTCGTACTCATCTTTGAAGTAAAAATAGCCGTCAATAATATACCCGTTTTTATAGTTTCCTGTTTCGCTGATTTGTAGTATTTCAGCGTATAGTGGTTTATATGTGTTTATCCATTTTCTAAACCGGTTGCCTTCATCTTCGGTCTTGAAAGGCAGAAAATCTTCAATGCTTCCATCATACTCAATTCTTCTATGATAACAAGTGTCATTGTAAGCAATAAAAAACTTACAATTTTGTGGTACCCACCATCTTAAAAATTTTGCTGCAAAATCAGAGACTCTTAGGCATCCCAAACTATTTGCAGTTCCCAGCATTCCTCTTGCAACATCCTGTAAGGCTACTTCGTGAATACCGTTATTGGTCATAGCATGAGGATAATCTGCAGAGGGTGTTAAGAGAAGAAAATTTGGCAATTCGACCTTATTTCTATACATTACTACATGTCGGTACCCACCTCCAACCTCAATATCTCTTTTGAGGTCCAATGAATCATAAACTCTTTTCCATTCCCAGCTTTTTGATGTAATAATATTTAATCCGGCATAGTATCTTCTTTTTGCTCCAATTGGCAAATGTTCAATATAGTATTCAGTTTTATTACCATCAGAATCTGTACGAATACCTATATCCAAACGCTTTGCCGACGTTGCAAATCTCCCAATCATAATCAAAGTGTCCTTACACGCTTCGCACATTACAATTGACTGTCCGGTTGCAAATAAAGTATTCCAACTGATAGAATATTCTCGTTTGATGGGTAACATTTTGTAATCCCATACTTTTTTCATGAAATTTAACAGTACTATTGACGACTCGGGCAATCGTAACTTAATTTCTAAAATAAGCGAATCATATTCAGCAGTGCCATACTGAGTAGTATCAATTTTTAATATAATGTCTTGCGGGAATTCTTCAAATTCTTTTAAATATTGCAGTTTTGGATATACCTCAACCACTTGTCTGTTATTACCATTGTTGTCTATTACATTAAAATCGCCAACCAAATAGCGATTTTCATAAGAATGTCCATGGGGGAGTGAATCGTTAAATAAATCAAAATACGTAAAACCAATTTTAGTCCCGGGTTCCCACAAAGAAGAATCTGCTATTAAAGGTAAATAACATGGATTTATCACATAATACAACCATAACTCTTCGATTGTCAGAGAATCTATTGGTTTTGGTGGTTTTACTGAATACTTCTCAACACTGTCTCTAATTTCCTGAAAAGCCAAATAATCAGCATTGGTAATGCAGTTCAAAGGTTTTATCTCTTTTAAAACTATCCAGTAAGAAAATCCTAAAAATAAAATCAGAATTATCCTTATCCATTTGTATTTGCTTTTTTCATTCATGGTTGTAGCAAATAATAACTAAAAATATTTTTACAGATATTTACTTAATCTGTAAACGTAATCTATATCAAATATTATTCACTGTAATATTTAATTACATTTGTTAGCGTTCTTTGACAAACAGGACAAAAATCATAACCTAATGCTTTCATTTTACAATTTATAAATGGCCTGTAAATCCCTTTAGCCTGATAACCTCCACCTTCGTATACACCTATGATATTAATGTTTTTTGAGTTAAGTTCAGTAGGTATTTTTGTGTCGGGCGAAACCATATCTTTCCATTTACTGTCAAAATCAACCAAAGTTGTTAGGTTAGCCTGATATGGTTCTGTGTTTTTGTTATAAATATCTTCTGTTGAAACTTCGGAGTCATAATATTCATCACCCAAAGCTCCTAATGAATGTCCCAATTCGTGTGCAAAAACTTCATGTGAATATTCATTCTTCGAACTGCTTATATTCCAGAAATTGTAAATTCCACCACCACCATATATATTTGTATTTACTAGTATGCAAATCTGATCACAGGGGGCAAGCCCGGCATAATTACGTATTGCATGATAGTCAGATGATGTCAGATACCTTTCAGAGCCAAAAGTATTAAAGTTAGTATTCAGAGCCGTTGATTTCCAAATATTATCTTGAGGGATATCAGTACCCGTTTCGTCAGATATCGCAGCTACAGCCCAGATATTTATTTTGTCTTGCATATCTTTGAAAGGTTGGATGGAGAAAAGATATTCAACTGTTGCATTTACCTCTGAATAAAATTCATTTATCTCTGTTTTAGTATAACCATCTCCAATAAAAACCAAATCAAGGGCTTTGTCAGATTCTGCCGAATAATGTATTTTTTTTATTTCAGCTTTTACTGTTTGTTCCGAATTTATAAAAACATCGTCAGGATGCACTACATAATCGAATATTTTACTAAAACTGTTATCCTCAAATTGTCTTTTATATAATTCGATTATAATTTCATTTTTCGGGAAGGGAATAATAATAGATTCAGGAAATCCTTTGTTAGTTGACTTCGCTTCTTCGGTAAATTGCCATTCTTCAAACAATGAACAATAAGCATAACTAAAAATAAGCTTGCCCGAAGTTTTATCAAAAACTTTAACCAGATAGCTTCCGTATCCAAATTTATCTATCAAATTATTTTTACTGCCTCCCCAAAATGCTTCTTTGCGTATTTCTTTAAATAAGACCTGTTCGCTGTCATCAGTGCCGGTATGATAGTAATCCAATCTCAGACTGTTGTCTGTAAAATAATCATTATAGTTTACTTGTGCCGATAACGAATGGATTGCAAAATTGAATAATCCGAAAAACAAAATACTGAATCCTATACTGAAAAAATGTTTCATAAATTTATAATCATTTGATATGCTACAAATTTAATACTATTAATATAATAATATAATGTAGGTTTATATTTTTAGTTCAAGTTATATTTATACAAATTCAATTTTGTAATTAAACTTTATTTTAATATTTTAGCAGAAATAATATTATTGATTAAACATTCTAAAACAATCAATTATGAAAAAATCAAAAGTTATATTATCAGTTTTTGTTATCGGTTTGGTAACGCTTATATCAGCATGTAATTCTGGAGATAAGAATAAAGAGGATGATAATACTGAAAATCAGGAACAAAAGTTTGAGAGTGTCGAAATAGGACAACAGGAGTGGATGTTATTGAATCTTGATACAGATACATTTGCAAATGGAGACTTAATTCCTGAAGCAAAAACGGAGGCTGAATGGCAGGAAGCAAAAGCCAATAAAAAGGCTGCATGGTGTTTTTATAATAATAAATCTAGTAATGCCGAAAAATATGGAAGATTATACAATTGGTACGCGGTCAGCGATGAAAGAGGTTTGGCTCCAAAAGGCTGGCATGTGCCAACAGATAAAGAAATAAAGAAATTACTTGAATATTTGGGAAATGAAAATGAAGCATTTGTAGAATTAGTTGAAGATGGAGATTCCGGGTTTAAAGCTTTGTATTCGGGATGGAGAAGAGGAACTGGAGCATTTGCTGACGAAACAAAATTTTGTTCATTCTGGACTACTACAGAAAATGGAGAATACGGTGCATGGAGCTTAGATATTGATAAAGGAAATAGAAATGCCGTAATTGGGTACAGCAGAAAAGAATTCGGTTTGTCGGTAAGATGTATTAAAGACTAAACTTTATTTTTATGAATATTTCAGCATGTGGATTAATGTGTGATACCTGTAAATTCTTTTCTAAAGAATGTGATGGGTGTCATGCCGTAAAAGGAAAACCATTTTGGACAGCATTTAGCGGTAATGTTTCTGTTTGTCCTATTTATGACTGTTCTGTAAATTCAAATAAACTTAAAGACTGTGGATTGTGTGACAAACTGCCTTGTAAGATTTATTTTGATTTGAAAGATCCGAATACAACAGAAGAACAACATTTAGAATCAATTAAAACAAGGGTTACAATATTAAAAACCAATAATTAAGAAAATTTATAAAGTCGCTGCTTTAATTTTATGAATAATGAAGTCAATAAATTGAACGATCTTCAAAACATTGGTAAGACACTCGCAGAAAAGCTTATATTTGCAGGCATTGAAACTCCTCAACAATTATTTACTTTCGGCAGCGAAAATGCTTTTATTAAACTTGCGACTATTGACGAAAATGTCTGCATAAACCAACTCTATGCTCTGGAAGGAGCTATACAGTGGATAAGATGGCATGATTTGAGTCGTGAAAGAAAACTGGAACTGCTGGAATTCTTTAAAAGTTTGAAGAAATAATACTATTTTCATTCTATTTGAATAAGTTGTAAGCGAAAGTTTGAGAATAATAGTCTAAATTTCTTAATATTGCGTTCAAAAAACGTTAAATGCAATTTCAAATCAGAATACTCGGCAGCAGCTCTGCATTACCAACATCAACTCGAATGCCGACAGCACAGGTCGTTATGTACAACGAAACGCCTTATTTAATTGACTGTGCTGAGGGAACACAAATGCAGATGCGTAAATTCAGTATTCCTTTCGGGAAACTTAAAAATATATTTATTTCTCATCTGCATGGCGACCACTTTTATGGAATATTCGGTCTTTTATCGAGTTTTAATTTGCTGGGTCGTAAGCAGGATTTAAATATTTATGCACCCGAAGAATTAAAAATTATTTACGAAACAGTATTATCTCTTAATAAAGATCATTTAAAATATACTGTCAATTTCTTCCCTTTAAAAGGCAATGGCAAGAACTTGATATTTGAAAATAAATATCTTGAAGTATATAGCTTTCCTTTAAAACATACAAAACCAACCTATGGCTTTTTGTTTATTGAAAAAATGAAACCTTTGAATATAAGAAAGGATATTATTGAACGCTACGAATTAAGCATAACCGAAATTTTAAAAATTAAAGCAGGAGAGGACTTAATCGATGATTTTGGAGATATTATTAAAAACTCGGAATTAACAACAAAACCGGGAGATATCCGTTCTTATGCGTTTTGTACAGATACCTTGCCTTTGAAACAACTAGATAAATATTTTAAAAATGTAAATTTGTTGTATCACGAAGCCACTTTTACCGAAGATATGGTAGAACTTGCAAAAGAAACACATCATTCAACGGCAAAACAAGCCGCTGAGATTGCAAATATTACAGAAGCTAAAAAATTGTTAATCGGGCATTTTTCATCACGATATCACTTTTCTGATATTTTTATTCAAGAAGCAGAAGAAATATTTCAGGATGTTATTGCCGCGGAAGACGGTATGCTAATAAATCTTTAATAGTTTTTTGAGATATATTCACTTAATTGTTGAAAAATATCTGACTATAAGTACTAAAGACATAGTTTCTAATGTTATTTTTGTGACAAATAAAAAAGATAAGTAGTGAAAGGAAAAAAGTTAATTTTGATATCAAACGATGATGGTATTGATGCAAGTGGATTGAAAAGTTTGATTGAAATGGTAAAACCTTTCGGAGATATTTATGTTGTTGCACCTGAACAAGGTCAGTCCGGAATGAGTCATTCAATAAGTCTTTTAGAGCCATTGAGGACAAAAAAAGTACATTCTAGTGATGGTGTGGAAATAGTATCGGTTAAAGGAACGCCTGTTGATTGTGTAAAACTGGCTTTAAATCAATTGCTTTCACGTAAACCAGATTTGATGGTTTCGGGTATCAATCACGGTTCAAATTCTGCTATAAGTGTAATTTATTCCGGAACAATGGGAGCTGCGATCGAATCAAGTTTATATGGAATTCCTTCAATTGGATTTTCTGTACTTGATCACAAAAAAACTGCTGATTTTTCTATTGCCATTAAATATGGAAGAAAAGTGGTTGAAGATGTCTTAAAAAATGGACTGCCCGAACAAGTAGCTTTAAATGTTAATTTTCCGATTGTTTTCGAAGCTGATTTCAAGGGATTCAAAATTTGCAAACAAACTACCGGCGTATGGAAAGAAGAATTTGATAAAAGAATAGATCCTTATGGTGGTGATTACTATTGGCTCACAGGCGATTTTAATAATTTCGAACCGAATAATGAAGAGTCTGACGAATGGGCTTTAAACCATAATTATGCTTCGATTGTTCCTGTTAAAATTGACTTTACTGAATATAAAACTATAAATGAACTTAAAAAACGTTATAAGTAATGGAAGCAAAACCTAATATGATAAAGAAATACAATAAACCTGTTATTGGTTTAGCAATTGGAATCATACTACCATTAATAAGTTTCTTAATTTACTTTTTATTTCTTTTGTCAAAAAATCCTGAATTGGGTTTCGTTGAGTTTCTTGATACACTATATGCTACCGAAGCGTTTACGCCGGTATTTAGTATTTGTGTTTTACCAAATTTAATTATGTTTTTTGTATTTAAAAAACTTGATTATTGGTATTCTATTAAAGGTCTGATACTTTCAGTTTTGATATATACTTTATTCGTTTTGGTTCTTAAATTTATGTAATGAAGTATTTCATTATTGCAGGAGAAGCATCGGGCGATTTACACGGCTCTCATCTTGTCGAAAAAATTAAATCTGTAGATGAATCTGCAGAATTTGAGGGGTGGGGAGGAGATTTGTTAATCAAACAAGGTGTTAAAGTTAAGAAACATATCCGGGAGTTAGCCTTTATGGGCTTTGTAGAAGTTATCCAAAATCTTTCTACTATCAGAAAAAATTTCAAATTGTGCAAACAACAAATTTCTGACTATAATCCTGATGCAGTTATTTTTGTTGATTATCCTGGATTCAATTTGAGAATGGCAAAATGGGTAAAACAAAAAGCATATAAATCAATATATTTCATTTCTCCAAATGTCTGGGCATGGAAATCTTCCAGAGTGTATAAAGTTAGAGACTATACCGATAAAATGTTTGTAATTCTTCCATTTGAAAAGGAATTTTATGCGAAATACGGAGTAGATGTTGATTATTTTGGTCATCCATTGGTAGATATTGTAAAAAACTATGCTAAAAAATCAGACAAAGATTTTCGCAATGAGCACAATTTGGATTCAAGACCAATTATTACTTTAATGGCCGGTAGCAGAAAACAGGAGATTAAACATATGCTGCCCATAATGGCGGAGGTTTCAAAAAAATTCCCTGATTACAATTTTATTATTACCGGAGCACCGGCAATAGATAGAAATTTCTACGAACAGTTTTTGACAAATAATGAAATTAAATTGATTTTTGGACAGACATACGAAATCTTATCACATTCGGTAGCCGGATTGATTACTTCGGGCACAGCAACTCTCGAAGCTGCTTTGTTTGGGCTTCCACAAGTGGTTTGTTATAAAGGAGGCAAGGTTTCTGTTGCAATTGCAAGAATGGTAGCAAATGTTAAATATATCTCACTGGTAAATTTAATTCTTGACAAACCAGCAGTCTGCGAATTGATTCAAAATGATCTAAATCCGGAGAATTTATATGCTGAATTAAAAAAAATCCTTCCTGAAGGAGAAAAATTTAGTATTATTAAAGATAATTATTTATATTTGTATAATAAGTTAGATCAAGAGAATATATATTTAAAAATAGCCGAAAGTATTAAATATAATGTTTTAAATGACTAAGAGGTTTTTAATATTATTAACTTTTGTAAGTTTTGCTGGATTGCTTCTTGCTCAAGAAGTTTCCGTAGCTTTATTTTATGATCGAAAACCTCAGGGAATTACTTTAACTGTGCAAAAAGGCTTTTATCTTGTTTATGAAAATGATGCACTGGTTGATACAATTGAAATTGGAGCGAATATTAATATTATCAGGGAATCTGAATATCTTGTTTATCGTCATCGTTCCAAGGCTTTTGCAACATCAAATTCATTAAAACTTGTTGGAGTAGGAGATGCCGCCTTTTTCATTAATTACACAGGATCTGTTGAAGCTGCAAGAAACTACGATGGATGGTTATTGATAAAAAGGAATGATTATTTTATTGATATCATTGATTTTGTCCCTCTCGATTCATATATTGCCGGTGTTGTTGAAGGTAAAGGAGGAACTCTCTTTTCTGAGGAATACTACAAAGCGATGTCGGTTTTATACAGAACATTAACTGTCTATAAGCTTAATAAACACAAAAATGAGGGATTTGATTTTTGTGACGGTTCTCATTGCCAATTGTATAAGGCAAAAGCCGGAAGTAGAGTCATTATACAGGCTGCAAAGAAAACTACCAATATGGTTATGGTTGACAGATATATGAATATTTTCGAGCCATTGTACCATGTCAATAGCGGAGGAGTTACTTCTGATGGTTATAACGTTACAGGTAAAAAATGTAATTACCTTAAAATAGTTAAAGATACATTTGCTGTTTATGGTAATAGTTATTCATGGAAATTACTTGTGCCGGGTATTGAATGGCAGGAATTTCTTGTCAAAAAGGGAATGAAAACTGCAGGAAGCAAGTTGGTTAAAGATCTTATCGTTAAACAACCAACAAGATTGTCTGCATTCAAAATCAGTACTGATTCTGTTAAGCTTGATGCTGTAATGAGTGATTTAGGTTGGCAATCAGCTTTTTTTGATATGACTCTTGATAAAAGTGGTGTAATAACTGTTGTTGGAAAAGGCTCCGGACATGGAGCAGGTATTTCAATTGAAAGCGCTCAGGTTATGGCATCGAAAGGATATACGTATGACGTAATATTAAAATATTTTTATAAAGATATTCACATTGTAAATGTGAACAATCTAAATATAAATTTTAATACAGGCGGAGTTTCTCCAGGACGAACACAATCGATAGGCGGTAAAGCAATTATTAAAAAGCAAGACCTAATTGTTCCTAAGATTAAATTCATTAATCTAACAGGAGAGATAATCTAAGTTTTAAAAGGAGTTTTATTTACATCTAATAATCTTTATATACTCTATTTAACATAATATAAATTATACGACATATGATTAAATGTTTAAATTAAGATTATTAATCGCTAAAATTGTTGATATTAAACGATTTAAAACAATTGAGACAGATTATCAGAAACCAAAATCAATAATCCTCTTCGATTATTAAAATATTCAAAATTGATTAAATATTGTAAAGTATTATTAAACCTGATATTAAAATTTCGAAAGTCGCTTACATTAATCTCATTCATTGATTCTTGAGGTATTTCAATATTGTAATATTTCTCAATAATATAAGTTTCACCGTTTATTACAAAAACTACTTCTTGTTCAATCCATCCTTGCCCGTCAACACTTATATAATCATTCAAATAAATTTCCTGTAATCCTGCTTCAGTATTTTTGGTAAGTTTAATAAAACAAAGATTTTCAGCGTCAAACCACAGCTGATTTGATTTGTAATCGCCTTTATCAGCTCCAATTATATAAATTTTTCGATTATTATATGTATCTTCATGAAATTTGCTTAAATCGTAATCAAGTTCGCCTAATCGCTGCATGATTTCATCTTTTTTCATATTGTATATATCCATGCTTAAAATGACCAAATCATGAGTTGCTTTATTTTGATATTTAATTTCATTGTTTTCAAAGATATAAACGGAATCATTTCTATATAAATGACCATCAGAGCTGTTCTCGTGGTTGACTTTTATTATTAATTGCGAAGGAAACTTATATTCTTCAATCCATCTTTCTGTTTTAACTATAGAATTATTATTCTTATAGAAATTTGTTGTTTGGCTGAATTTTATTTGTTTAAACCATTTTCCGTAATACTTTTCAGATATAGCTTCCATCAGTTGCTCTGTAGTATTTATTTTATGAGCACACGAGGATGCTATTAAAAAAATTAATCCGCAAAAAATCATAAAAACTATTTTCTTCATAGCCCTAATACTATAGATGTTAATAACAATATAAAAACATGTTTTGTTTTATTTCAAACAATTCGTTTATAACTCTCAAATAACGTTTCAATTATACTATTTGTTACAGCACCATCCTTAATCTTCTTCAAAAAAAACTAATTTATTTCAAATTTACAAATATAATTCCGTCAACTTACAATATTTTTCGGTCAAATTACTATTTCTTTACCATTTAATATTACCGTTTCTATAAGATTCGAACCGTATGCATAAGGCAAAAAACTAAAACTCGGAATTTCTTTAGTTATAAATAGATTTGCAATTTTGCCTTTGGAAATGCTGCCAACCAAATCGCTAACACCCATAGCATAAGCAGAGTTTATTGTCGAAGCATGAATTGCTTCTTCCGGTAATATTTTATAGTTTACACAAGCAAATGACATCATAAGTTTCATATTACCGGTTGGAGAAGAACCCGGATTATAATCCGAAGCTATTGCAACCGGAAGTCCTGCTTCCATCATTTTTCGGGCTGGAGCGAATGGCATATTCAGAAAAAAAGCTGCTCCCGGTAATATTGTTGGCATTGTGTCACTTTTTAATAATGCTTCAATCTCATCTTCTTCAGTATATTCTATATGATCAACAGAAAGTGCGTTATACTTCACTCCGACTTGAATTCCTCCTGATTTTGCCAGTTCGTTTGCATGGATTTTTGCTTTCATTCCATATTTCATTCCTGCCAGTAGAATTCTGTCAGTTTGTTCCACAGTAAAGAACCCTTTATCACAGAAGACATCAATGTAATCAGCTAAATCTTCTGCAGCAACCTGAGGGATCATTTCATTTATTACTAAATCAACATATTCGTCAGGTTCTGATTTGTACTCCTGGGGAACTGCATGTGCCCCCAAAAATGTTGATTTAATCAATAAAGGTGTTGTTTCCTTAAGCCTTTTAATAACTCTTAATATCTTTATTTCATCTTCAGTATTCAAACCATAGCCACTTTTAATTTCAACAGCTCCGGTCCCTTGAGAAATTATTTCATTTGCTCTTGCCAAAGCTTGCATGTATAATTCGTCTTCGCTGGTTTGATGTAACAATTTAGCCGAATTTAGTATTCCTCCTCCCCTTTTTGCAATTTCTTCGTAACTCAACCCCCTAATCTTATTGCTATATTCAATCTCACGACTCCCTGCATAAACCAAATGCGTGTGTGAATCACAAAAAGAAGGAAACACCATTCTGCCGGTGGCATCAATAATTTTGTTTTTAGAAGACTTTAATAATAGTTTTTCAGATAAATCAGACATTTTTCCGTAATCCTTTATTATTTCATCATTAATAACAAGATAAGCATCTTTAATAGTGCCTAATTTTGCCATCTCCTTACCTTTTACCAGCAGTCTGCTATTATCGTCAACCTGAACTAATTCCTTAATATTCTTTATCAAAGTCTTCATATTCCTACTGTTTTTTCTTTTACAAATTAAATTAAATCCAACTTAACTCACAAGCGAAGGTTTTAAAAAATTTGAATAGTTGTAAACAATTTTATTAAAAAAAAATCGTTTCATTTTTTGAACTTATAATAAGTAAATTATATTTGTTCATTAATAACTAATAATTCTTATATGAAGACTTTAACATTTGCCATTTTAGTATTATCTGCAATTATGTTTTTTGGTTGCGAAAAGGAATCACAGGAAAATGATAATAATAATTCAAAAAGCTTTTACGAGCTTTATTCTTTTGGGTATGACAAAGAAGTGCTTCTCGATAAAACCGATAATTTGGTGGCTGGAGAGACAATCTGGTATGAATTTGAGGCTTCAGCAAATGAAATATATAATATTTCTTGGTACGATGCGATATTAACAATGGAAGAAGAGAGTGACGAACCTGATCCTGAATATGCTACTATTAAAGTATCAGCATATCATCAAAACAAAACAGATGCTTATTTTGCAAATTACAGACTAATTCAAATGACAGGTTCAGATCAAACTATAATACCATCAACAGACGAAACAATTTTTATAAAAATCGAAGCTTATGACTCGGATCGTACAGGAAAATTTGACTTTAATGTCGATCATCTTGTTTTTAATAATTCAAAAAGCATGTTAATAAGCGAAAAAACTGAATTTACGATGTCTGCCGGCGACACCAAAATATTTTTTATTGAAGGTGAAAAAGATTCTATTTACAATGTTTATTGCAATCAAATAAACGAAGGCGTTGCCCTATCTGATCAAATTGAGGTTAAAGCAAGTAACTATTTTAAAAATTCTGAAGGATTATTAGTTGGGCCGATATATTGCCGTGAAAAGACTTTCTCAATTACAGCAACAGAAGATGGTAGAATATATTTTGTTTTTAATGGCCCGTACTGGTGGCAGCCGGCAACAATGGAAATAGAGCCATTATTTGAGTAATCAATCTATTTTTTATTTTTCAATTTAGTTTGAAGTTGAAAATAAAGGTTTTAGAATGTTTTAGCGTTTTAAAAATTTAGATTTCGCTGTAAAATATCAGTATTATTAGTATTTTTACAGCCAAATAAGAAATGTGATGGACTATAAAACTATTTCTGTTGAACAGTTAGATAGCATTAGGATATTAAAGCTTAACTATCCTCAAAAACTCAACTCATTAAGCCAATTGTTCTTTGATGAGTTTGATGAATTTATTGAATCAATACTTGAAGATAATGAATGTAATGCTTTAATTATCAGAGGTGTAGATGATTGTTTTTCAGCTGGTGGTGACTTAAAAGAAATAGGCTCGGCAAATTATGAACAATCATTATTGATGTGCATGAGGGTTCAGAAATCATTTGGAGCTTTACAAAATCTACCTATTCCAGTTATTGCAATGCTTCAGGGATTGGTTTTCGGTGGAGGGTTTGAGTTAGCTCTTCATTGCGACATAAGAATTTCGACGAACAATGCTACTCTAAAACTTCCGGAATCTGAGCTTGGTTTAATTCCTGGAGCGGGCGGTATAAGTATTCTTACAAGATATTTAACGCCAGGTGATGCAGCCTATTATCTGTTTACGGGAAGTCAGATTTCTGTTGAGGATGCAAAATCAAAAGGATTGATACAAAAAGTCTTCTCTCAAGAAGAAATATATACTGAAACCATAAATTTTGCTAAAGAGCTGGCTTTAAGAAGTCGCGAATCACTTGCTGCAATAAAAAAAGTACTAATTTTTGGAATGTATAACAATTTGGAAGACTCACTTTTAATGGAATCACGTGAATTTAGTTCTGTATTGCAAAGATCTGGCAGGGAAAAGATAAAATTATTTTTCGACTCAAGAAACAAAAAATAGTTATGGTTGACAGTTATATATTTACAGGAATAGGAATTGTTACAGGGGCTTATGAGGTTTTAAATTCTGATATTGAAAAATATATTAAATCAGGATACCTTGAAGGATTTGACGAATCCAGAATTGTCGAATCGCTTGAATTTCAGGAATTTAAAACTAAACATCCAAATGAAACTGCATTTAATTATATGACTGGTCATATAATGGGATTTAAAAAAAGATATAATGTAGTTCCCTTTCCTCCTGCCGAACATAATTTTATAGAAGCAGAGAATTCACTTGATTTGTGCGTAAAAGCAATCGATATTGCCTTGACTAACAGTGGATTAGGAGGAAATGATATTAACGCGTGGTTTATCGGTACGGCCACTCCGCATCAATATGCTCCCGGAATCGGAGAATTTGCAAAAGCTTATTTTACGGATATTGATAATCAGTCACCTGTATTTTCTTTAACTTCTGCATGCGTTGGATTTAATATAAATTTAATGCGTGCTGTTTCTTTTCTGGAAGACAACTCAGATGCTAAACATGTTGTTGTCGCTCATTCAGAAGTAATGTCAGCTTTGTTACCAAAACAAAAGGATTTTGTGCCCTTTTCTACTTTTGGAGACGCATCTGCAGCAGTAATTCTTAGCAAAATAAAAACTTCTGAAAAGCAAGGAGTTATTGCTATAATAAATAAAGAAGACACAAGAATGCTAGATTTTTTGGGTGCAGACTCAAAGGGGAATTTATATATGAATCCCCGAATGGTTAAAATGCGTGCTGTCCCGAATATGACAGCGATTGCAACAGCCCTATTGAAAATATGCAACTGGTCAATTGCTGATCTTGATTGGTTTATTCCACATCAGACAGGAAATGCCATTGTAGATACAGTATCAAAAAACTTAAACATTTCACCCAACAAAGTTTTTAAAGAAATACAGATTAATTATGGGAACCTCTCAGGATCTTCTGTGCCGGCCTGTTTTTCGATACTTGAAGAAAGCGGCAGATTATCCCCGGGAAATAAAATTATTGCCTCTGTGGCAGGTTTAGGTGGCGAATTTGGAGGATTTTCTTACGTTGTCCCCGATGATAAACCAATATTCACTACGAAAAAGGAATTAAACAATAAACTTATACTAATTACCGGGGCTACAGGTGGATTAGGAAGGGAAATTTCACATATTGCAGCTAGCAAAGGTGCTGATTTAATCTTACATTATAACTCAAACGATTGCCTGGCAACTAAGTTAAAGAATGATTTGGAAACTGAATTTGGAATAAAAGTTAGTTTAATTAAGGCAGATTTTTCAAAAGACAATGAAATTAAAAACTTTGTAAGTAAAATCAAATCATCTTTTAAAGCAGTTAACTACCTGATAAACACTCATGCCATTACAGGTTC
The DNA here is from genome assembly GCA_029558535.1 of Bacteroidota bacterium. Lineage (GTDB taxonomy): Bacteria > Bacteroidota > Bacteroidia > Bacteroidales > ML635J-15 > Bact-19. The sequence goes on from JAKQEK010000071.1 coordinate 155,709, forward strand.
GTTAAATAAAGCAAGCGAATTGACTATTAAAGAATTGGAAGAAGTAATAATATCTAATTATTTGTCAATCAAAATAATATGCGATGAATTAAAGGAGATAATTTCCGAGTGTATTTTGATTACGGGATCGGTTGGTGAAGATGCTCAATTTCCCGGATCTGCATCTTATGTAGCTTCGAAAAGAGCTTTGCGTGCTTATGCCGTTAATCTTGCGTCTGATTTGTTTAAATGTGGTATACGTTGCAATTACTACCTTCCTGGTATTATTGATTCAGGTATGATGAGCAAGCTTGAGAAATTTCAAATTTTATCATCAATGAATATGATTAGACAGCAAGAATTAATTCGAGTAAAAGACATTGCAAAAAGGATGTTAAAGTCTGTTTACAGGCTTAAAATTTCAAATGTTCGAATTAGTTATGAATCTAATTTAAAGGTAATTAAAGATGGTTATTTAAATTTTTAATTTAGGCTATGCAAAACACTAATTATATATTTTCAGGTTTTGGTTATTCATGTGGAAAATACAAAATAACGAATACTGATATTTCTGATGCAATTGACAAGGGTTTTTTAAGAGGTTTTAGCAATAATAAGATAAAAAACAACAAAGCTTATTTGGAATTTATTAATGAAAATCCTGAAGTTTCTCCGTTTGAATATTTTGCAGGACAAGTAATGGGATTTTTTGAGCGACATCATGTTACACCCTTCCCTCCTACAACAAAGAAACTATATTATGCCGAATCATCTCTCGAATTGTGTGTTAAAGCTATTACAAACGCTTTAAAAGATTCCGAATTACAAGCTAAAGAAATTGATGCATGGTTTGTAAGTACTGTATCTCCACACGAACAGGCTCCGGGAATTGCAGCAACAGTCAAATCTTTTTTCGTGCCTTTTTCCGATCAAAGACCGGCATTTACTTTGTCAAGTGGTTGTGCAGGCTTTAATATGAACCTTGAAACTGCGATTGCCTATTTCAATTCGCATCCCGAAGCAAAGAATATTGTTATTGCACACACCGAAACAATGTCATCATTCCTGACTCAGAGAATTAAGTTTGTGCCGTTTGTTACATTCGGAGATGCTTCAGCAGCTGTTGTCCTATCAAGGGTTGTAGACGATAAGAAATACGGCATAATAAATGTTTTAAATCTACATGATTTAAGAATGCTGGAATACGTGGGCGTGGATAATAAAAGAAATCTTTATATGGATGACAGTCTAATAAAAGATCGCGCGACAATAAATATTATTGACTCTGCTACTAAATGTCTTAAAGTATGTGGTTGGACTGTTGATGAAATTGATTATTTAGTCCCCCATCAGACCGGAAATGTAATTTTGTTTCCTGCTGCTGAAACCCTTGGGGTTTCTAAATCAAAACTATTCTTAGAAGGTCAGAATAAATTTGGAAATGTTTCCGGTGCAACAGTCCCATTAAGCCTGTTGCTTCTATCGGAACAAGGGAAGTTGACAGATGGATTGAAGATTTTGAGTGCTACTGCAGGTGTAGGAGGTAATTTTGGAGCCTTTTCTTATATTCATAAAAATATTAAAAACAAATCTGGCAAATTTGATATTCATCGTGGAGAATTAGCAGGAAAAAATGCACTTATTCTTGGCGCTTCAGGCCATTTAGGAACTGCAGTTGCTACTGAAATGCAAAAACGGGGAGCAAATCTGTGGTTACACGCTAATAAAAATTCATCTTCACTTTATTCTTTTAAGACCGCAAATATTCTACAGTGCGATTTTACAGATAAATATTCGATAGAGAAATTTATAAAAACTATTATAGAATCTGAAATCAGATTTGATTATCTAATAAATCTTTCAGGCACTGCCCTTCCATGCAAGTGTATGCAAGTTAATTTCTTTGCTGTAGCCGAAATTATTAATAAACTATTACCACAAATAAATGAAACTATTTTAAATCTTGGAACTGCTTCAGAGGATTCAGAATTAACCGATGCAGACGAATGGATTTCGTCAAATAGGGCTTTTCATGGATTTCTTGCTTCGGCTAGTGGCGAAATTTTTAAAAATGGAGTAAAAACTGTATATATACAGTCGGGTTTTTGTGAATCAGGAATTTCGAAGAATTTTAACGAGAAGTATATATTTAAGTTCATGTTGTATGTTGGACAGGTATTTCGTCTAAAAACTGAGCAAATGTCGTATAATGTCGTAAATTCTTTGTATCTTCCAAAAGTTTTAGGTTTAGATTATTCATACGAGAATGCGATGCTTGTGGGACGTATGGGATATAAGCTTGAAGTTGATATATAAATGTGTCTGGATGCGTAAGTTATTTTTTTTAATATTATTTATAATTTCTTCAATATTTGTTTTTTCTATTGAAGAAACGAGACTTTTACGTTTTCCTACTATTTATGAAGATACTGTAGTCTTTTGTTATGCCGGCGATTTGTATATTGTTTCAATAAACGGAGGTGTTGCCACAAGAATGACATCTCATGAAGGATATGAAATGTTTCCGCATTTCTCACCTGATGGTAAAACGATAGCCTTTACTGCTCAATATGACGGAAATACCGAAGTTTATACAATGCCTTTATCAGGTGGAAATCCCAAAAGAATAACATATACTGCAACCTTGCCTCGTGATGACGTATCAGATCGTATGGGCCCAAACAATATTGTAATGGGCTGGACAAAAAATGGAAAACATGTTATTTATCGTTCAAGAGGAAAGTCTTTCAATGATTTTAAAGGTCATTTATTTCTTGCTCCAGTGGACGGAGGTTTGAGTGAACCATTGCCTTTTGCCTCCGGTAGTTGGTGCTCCTATTCTCCAAATGGGAAAAAGATTGCTTTTAATAGGGTTTTTAGAGAATTTAGAACTTGGAAATATTATAAAGGTGGTATGGCAGATGATATTTGGATTTATGATTTTAACACTAATGAAGTGGAAAATATAACAAATCATCCTTCTCAAGATATTTTTCCAATGTGGTATAAGGATAAAATATACTTTCTATCGGATCGCGATAAAGTAATGAATTTATTTGTCTATGATATAGAAAAAAAAGAAACAAAAAGATTAACAAATCTTGTAAAATACGACATTAAGTTTCCAACTCTCGGCAAGGATAAAATAATATTTGAAAGTGGTGGATATCTGTATTATTATGACCTTAAAGAATCAAAAACTATAAAACTTACAATTAGAATCAGAGAAGATTTTGCTGCCAGTCGAACAGTATTTAAAGATGTTAGTAAAGATATAAGAAATGTTAATATCGCACCTGATGGCTCAAGGATTACGTTATCTGCACGAGGTGATGTGTTTTCAATCCCTGTTAATCAGGGGATATACAGAAATTTAACTAATTCTTCTGGCGCACATGATAGGAATCCTGTATGGTCACCTGATGGTAAATATATAGCCTATATTTCTGATAAGTCAGGTGAATATCAGATTTATATACAAATCCCCGACAAGCCACAATCCGAAATACAACTCACCGAATTTGATTCAGGCTATTTATATAAACTGAAGTGGTCGTCTGACAGCAAAAATATTATGTGGAATAACAAAAAACTAGAATTAAATTTCATCAATATTGATACGAAGAAAATAACTAACGTTCATACTTCTGATTATTGGGAAATTAATTATTTCGAGTGGTCTCCTGACAATACTTGGATTGCTTATGCGGATAAAGACAAATCCAGAGTATCAAAAGTTTATCTGTATGATGTAAAACAGAAGAAAAAGTATTGCATTACGTCAGAATGGTATGATTCATTTAATCCAATATTTAGTCACGATGGTAAGTATTTATTTTTTGTATCAAACCGCGATTTTAATCCTATCTATTCAGATATAGAGTGGAATGTTGCTTATCAGGATATGAGTAGAATATATTTTGTAACTCTTTCTAAAGATACTAAATCTCCTTTTGCGTTAAAAAATACAGAAGTTTATAGCAATGATACAGCATCTAGAAGAAAAAATAGTTTCAAAATTGATATTAAAAAAATAGAATCTCGGATTGAAGTTTTACCAATGTCTGCCGGAAAATATTACAACCTTACTTATGTTAATGACAAATTGTATTTTATGGAAAAACATGGTTCTGAGGCCGGCAAATTGCGTGTTTTTGATTTCAGGTCATTAAAAGCAACAGACATAGGAAGTTATTCGACATATGAAATAAGTTCTGATTTAAGAAAAATTTTATTAAAAAAGGACGATTTATGGTATGTTACCGATTTAAATAATGGCTATATAACATTAGGAAGTCCTCTGGAATTATCCAATTTACAGATAAATGTTGACCTTAAAACTGAATGGGCACAAATATTTAATGAGAGTTGGAGGCAAATGAGAGATTATTTTTATGATCCTACCATGCATAGAGTTGATTGGAAAAAACAATATGATAAGTATGCTGAGTTACTTCCTTATGTGAGAGACCGAAATGATCTCAATTATTTAATTGGTGAAATGATAGGAGAATTAAACACTGGGCATGCCTATGTCGGTGGTGGCGACAGAAAAGAAATTAAAAAGATAAGAATTGGTATGCTTGGGGCAGAATTTGAAAGAGATAAAAGAACTGGCTATTATCAAATCACCAAGATATACAGAGGCGAAAACTGGAAAGATGATTTAAAATCACCCTTAACAGGTTCGGGAGTTAGGGTATTTCCGGGAGAGTATATAATTTCTATAAATGGCTATGATGTTAGCAAAACCACAAACATTTATTCATTATTAATTGATCAGGTTGACAAAATTGTTGAAATAGAAGTTGCATACAAACCCAGTAATAACAAAACTGAAAAGTTTCTGGTTAAACCGATTGCCGATGAATCTGATTTGATATATTTTAACTGGGTCTATGAAAATATAAAAAAGGTTGATATTGCTACAGGCGGCGAAGTTGGCTATATTCATATACCGGATATGTCTACTGTTGGGCTAAATGAATTCGTTAAATATTATTACCCACAGTTAACCAAGAGAGCCTTAATAATTGATAATCGAGGTAATAGTGGCGGAAATGTTAGTCCAATACTAATAGAAAGACTACAAAGAGAACTTTCTATGTTAGTTATGTCACGCGATGTACCTGAGCCAGAAATGCAACCCGATGGTTTAATGAACGGCCCAAAAGTATTGTTAATTGATCAGTATTCTGCTTCTGACGGCGATCTATTCGCATATCAGTTTAGACGACATAAATTAGGTCCTATTATTGGTGTTAAATCATGGGGTGGTGTAGTCGGAATAAGAGGTAGCCTTCCTTTTGTCGATGGCGCAAGCCTTTTTAAACCCGAATTTGCACATTTTGATGAAACAGGTTGGATTATTGAGGGAATTGGTGTAAGTCCTGACATAATTGTTAATAACGACCCTTATCAGGAATATATGGGCAATGATGCTCAATTAAATAAAGCTATTGAAGTTATTATGGAAGAGCTTAATAAAATGGATGAGAAGCTTTTTAGTATCCCCGATTTCTATTATGAATATGAATAATTTATTAACAATACTTGTCAGTTATATATTTTTGTTTTATTTTAGCGATAAATATTTTAGTTTAACTTAAATTTAATAATTATGAAAAAAGTATTATTGTATGTTGTTTCAGGTCTGATTTTGCTAAGTGTATTTTCTTGTGGTGATAAAAAAGCTACAAATCTTGAAGAATTAAAGAAAAAATACGAAGGCAAAGAATTTAAAGATTGTGATAAATTCCTAGAAGCTGCAAATGAAATGATGGATGTTTTCTATGCTACTATTGATAAAGCTGCTGAAGGCGACGAAAAAGCTAAAAAAGAAATTGAAGAATTTGGCAAATTTATGGATGGTTTTGACAAACAAGCTGAAAAGTTTGAAGAAGAATGTCCTGATAAGTTCAAAGCTTTTGAAGAAGCTCAGGAGAAAAAAATGGAAGAATACATGGACAAAATTTTGAAAATGTATGCTGATGATTTTAATATGGATGAAGATTGGGACGAAGAATGGGAAAATGTTGAAATGGAAGAAAATTTAACAGAAGAAGTTGAATAATATTCAAAATTTTTAATAATATGAAGGCTGTCTGTTTTTTTGGCAGCCTTTTTTTATGGTTTAATTTTTGGTTATTGGTAAGAAAACAACGTATTAAAATGAAAAATCATGTTAAAAATGCTTTTCTGTTCTTCTTTTTTTTAGCGGATATTCTACTGTTTGTTAGTTGCGATAAAGGTAAATCAACCAAAACTACATTTCCAAATCAAAATAAAATTATTACAAATACTGATGATGCAATCAATTGTGATTCCTCTTTAATTAATAATAAAGACTCAATAAATATAGTAGAATATAATGGCGTTAGTGCTATTCATAAAGACAATTTGAGAAATTCAGATCAAAGTAATGAGAACATTAATATTATTTCTTCAGTTGATTCTATGATATCACCTACTATATCCAATGACAATTATATGATTTTAGATGAGATTAACAGCTTAATAGTATTACTGAATTATTATGAATCTCAAGATTTTAGCGATTGTACAACTGTCGAAAAATCAGTTAATGAATTCACTCAAGGATTCTTTTTAGTAATAGAGAAAATTGACATAAATGATACTATTTCAATAGCAGAATTAAGAAAACTTGAACATTTTGGCTTAATGGACAAATTTCAGGCTGACAAGTAGTTGAGTATTAGTAATAACAATACCTTTGAGCATTTGAAAGCTATGAATAAAAAATTTGCTATTACTGTGGTTCTAAAAGGACGAAAAAAGACGGAATAAGAAACGGA
>JAKQEK010000112.1 GCA_029558535.1 Bacteroidota bacterium
AGAATAACTATAAAGTTATTAAAGTTTAATTATACAAGTCAAGTATTTCATCAGATTTTATTGAATTCGTTATTCTTCCTTTATAATGAGATAGTTATGACCTTACCGCTAACGTTCGGCGGTATGTGCAGTTGGCGCAGAGTCGCGGTGGCGCGTGTTTTTGCACTCGTGATGCGATGCAGGTTTATGATATTGTTTTGAATATTGTCGCGTTGGCAAAAACCGTGACACCAGTGGGAGTCCCCGGCGGCAGCCGGGGCGGGCCGCACCGCTGACCACTTAATGGTCCTCTTTAGCCAGAAGATTCTCGCGGTGCAGAAGCCAATGACATATACCGACCTGTTAGCTGCAGCCTTATTTTGGATCGAGGGCACACTGTTTTCAAACCCCTTTTCCTATCCATTACTATAATATAGCAAACTCGCTTTTATAAATCTTTTTCTAATTCAATATTCAATTAGTTGTTATCTATTTTTTATTATCTTTAAATTTGGGTCTGTGTAAGGTTGTTCAAATGTAGCTATTTTATTTATAACATTAAAAATTGTAATAGGTACAATTCCAAATTGATCGCCTTCCCTATTTTTTTGGGGAGCTCTTATTTCAATATAACATGTTTCTGGAACATACAATCTTCCAGGTTTAACATTTATAGAATCTCTTTGTGGTTCAATGAAATTCCAATCTTGAAATTTAGTTATATCATTTCCAGTTAAAATAGCATTCATAGCATGATTGGATATTCCCCCAGAAACATAAACCCAATAAACAGGCAAACCATATTTACCATTATCTTTCAATGTTCCGTCATAATAATAAATTGAATCTAAATCAAATCCAGAATATCCTGTTGCTCCAGGAAACCCATGAAAGTTAACCAATAATTGATTAGAGTATTCTGTGCAATCCCACGTAGGATTTGGAGGGAAACTTGGGGGAATATGGTACACATCTGCCCAATCTTCAAATAATTTTTCTTGAACATAAGCATCTCTCTGTGCTTTTGTTGTCAGTGCATCATATGCAGCTCCGTTAGGATTTGTTGATACAAATGGATTCACATAATATGTCCAAGGTTCTGGAGTTATACTCCCTGCGAGAACAGCTTTTTCCAATCCTCCTGCTGTGCTTCCAAATTCAATTTCAATTTGATAATCTCCTGTATATGTTAAAGGTTTTATTGTTACATTATATCCGCTTAATGTTACTTGTGTTTTATTATCTAGAGATTTTGCACTCTTTATTGTTACAGGATTATCTTCTGGGTTTTTGTCTAAAGGAGTTGGAAGTGTAACTGTTTTTTCAACTCCTTCCATTAATTCTGCATCAACTCCACTTAAATCAGTTGTAGGTTTGTAATTTTGAATTTGAACAGAATTTGTTTTTTCTAAATCATCTGATTTAAGTTTAAATTCATAATTTCCTTTTGTTATTCCATCTGGATTATATTTGAAAACTTTTTGAAAATCAACTCCAGAAGTATTAACATCTGGTATTGGGATCGTCATAAATAATGCTCCGTCTTTTTTTATTTCCAGTTTTGCATTTGTTTTTTTATGAACTGTAGCTGAATAAATTATTTCATTTTCATTTACTAAACTTGCAGATTGATCTATGTATGGACCAACAAGTAATTCCAAAGATTTAGCAGAGGTTTTATTTATTTGATTTTCAGAATCAGTTACTTGCCCATAAATTTTTATTGTTCCAACATCTGTGAATGTTCTTGTAATATCAATAGGAGTATTGCTTTTTATGTTCTCACTTCCAATCATTAAATTATATTGTTTTATATCTCCAACTCCATCAGGGTCTTCACCTGTTACTCTCATCCTTACTTCTGCAGGAACTTCTGCAGTTAAAGGATTTACTTCAAGTTTTGCTGTAGGTGGCTCATTTTCAGGCTCACATGCAGGAAGAAAAGAAGAAAACACGCCTAGGATTAATAGACTAAATTCATGTTTTATAGAATTTGGCCTTTTCATGATTACGGGGTTTTACCTATTTCACATGTAAATTTAGGAAATCTTTGAAATCTATGGTTTATGCGAAGGATCATTTCATCATCTTGTGACTCAAGGTTGCAGCTAACGTTCGGCGGTATGTGGCGTTGGCGCAGAGTCGCGGTGGCGCGTGTTTTTGCACTCGTGGTGCGATGCAGGATTATGATGTTAGTTGGTTATTGTCGTGTTGGCAAAAACCGTGACACCAGGAGGGAGTCCCCGGCG
>JAKQEK010000122.1 GCA_029558535.1 Bacteroidota bacterium
AAAAGATAGTAATCCACCTAAGAGAAACACAGTCCATCATCCGGTCTCGCTGAACACCGAATATTCAAAAGCCGGGCTGGCTTAGTGGCTTACGTTGGAAGATTTTTGGTGGGCTTTTGTATATTCGGCTTAATGTTAGCGGATAGCCCTTTTACCTTTTTTAGGAAATTTATTAATTCTGAATACTATATATTATTTTCTTTTCAGAAAGATTAACTACACTAATAGATAAATCTTTGTTTAGTACAAATACATTTTTACCGTTTTTAGAGTAAACAATCGCTTGTCTTGGTTCATTAAATCCTGTTATCACTCCAATATTAGTTAGTGTTGGTACATCAATTATTGAAAGAGAATTATCTTCTTTATTTCCACTCAATAAAATGTTTTCATCTGAAGATAACGATGCGCCATAAGGATCTTTGCCTACAGAAATTGTTTTAGCGATTATACCTGTATTTAAATTAACTACTGCAATGGAATTGGAACCACTATTAGCAGCAAATAATGTTTCACCATCTTTAGTAATAGAGATAGCTCTTATTTTGCTAAAACCAGTAATAGTTGTATCGATTTTTAAAGTTGCTGCGTCCACAACAGAAATAGCGTCGCTGGCAAAATTGGTCACGTAAATCTTTGTATTTGTTGCGTTTAATTTAATACCTTGTCTTGGTTCGGCAAAACCTGTTATTATTTTTTTTACCGATTTACTTGAAAGGTCAATTACCGTTACTGTATTTGTTGCCTCATTATTAATATAAATTTCCTGACCATTGTTGCTAATTGCTGAACCAAATGCTCCAAAGCCTACCGCATATTTTTCAATGATTTTAAAGTTCTTTGTTTCCAGTACAGTTAAAAATCCGGTGCTGCTGTCAGTGATGTAAAACTTCATTCCATCAGGCGAAAAAATGATGTTTCTTGGACTAATGAATCCAGGTATCTTTTTTATTAATTTACGAGATTTTAGATTATAAACACTTACGAAATTTACGTCGCTGTTTGATGCTAATGCAATATTTTCGGTTGGACTTATTGCTAAAGAATTATTTTTTATGTTGCCGTCAAAGATTTGTTGCGCTTGAGTTTTGGTAGCAATAATACTAAAGAATAGTATTAACATTCCAATTTTGAATTTATTTTTCATATTTTGAATTTATTAGTTTGTTAAAAAGTTGTTACAGCCCAAAGTGCAGCAGTTGAGATAATCATCCATAGAATTACACCTTGAATTAATGGTTTAAATCCAACAGAAGATATTGTTTTTCTGTTCAATCCACATCCTATTAAAAACAAGGTAAGCGTTAATCCTGCTTTTGCAAAATTTGTTAAATAATGATTGTATTGTTGAACAAAAGGAATATAGGTATTTGCAATCATTGCAAGAACAAATAATCCAATAAAGTAAGGAATTTTTATTTTACTGTTTTTATTTTTAAAAATAAAAGTTGATAAAAAAGCAACAGGAATTATCCATAATGCTCGTGCTAGTTTAACAGTTGTAGCAATCTCTAAAGCTTGCGGACCATATTTACTTGCTGCACCTACAACTGAACTGGTATCGTGAATAGCAATTGCACACCACATTCCAAATTGTGATTGTGATAAATTTAACTGATGCCCAATAAAAGGAAATAAAAATAAGGCTGCAGAATTTAGAATAAATATGGTTCCTAATGCAACCGATATCTGTTTTTCTTGTGCCTTTATTACAGGAGAAATAGCAGCAATAGCACTTCCACCACAAATGGCTGTTCCAGCTGATATTAAATAAGAAGTCTTTTTTTCTATCTTTAAAAACTTACCCATAAAGAAACCAATTACTAATGTTCCAATAATAGAAACTATTGTAAATAAAATACCTTCTTTACCCGCTTTTAATGCACTTGTAACATTCATTCCAAAGCCCAAACCAACAACAGAAACCTGTAATAATATATGAGTTGCTTTATGATTTAGATGTAAATATGGATGTCCAATAAATTGCGCAATTATTAAACCCATAAGTAAGGCAATTGGTGGTGATATTAATGGAGACAAGCAGAATACAACTGCTAATAAAAAAATCACTTCTCTAGTGGTTATACTTTTGTCTAATAAATTTTTGAATCCTTTTTGATTTTCCATCTTACTTTATATATTATTGTTGGTACAAATTTCTGGAAATAAAGGATATGTTGGAAATTGTAAAAAGTTATGCATCATTACTTAAAGTTATAATGATTGGCAAATTTCATAAATAATTCGGGTAAAGCCTCAACTTGACCTTGTTGTTGGATAAAGTAAAAACTCCTTTCGATAGACAAATGTTGAACATCTATTATTGTAAATTTATTTTCTTTAAGTTCTTTGTATATGGAATGTAATGATATAAAAGCCATAGTGTTGCTGTGAAGTATATAGTTTTTAATACTTTCAGTGCTGCCTAATTGCATTTCAATTTTTAAATCTGAAATTTTTACATTCAAAGATTTTAAATGACGTGCAATAACTTCTAGTGTTCCTGATCCTTGCTCGCGAAACAAGAGAGGAATGTTTTTTAGCTCATCAATAGTAATGTTTTGTCTTTTTGAGAGAGGATTTGTGCTATTTGAAATTAAAACAATTTCGTCTTTGACAAATTCGGTATATTTTAGATAGGCTTTTTTGGATTTTCCTTCTATGATACCCAAATCAATTTCATTTTTTTGCAGCGCAATTTCAATTTGTTCTGTATTATTAGCTTCTAAAGAAACGATAAGTTGGTCAAATTTTTTATGAAACGATGCTAAAATTTCAGGTAAAAGATATTGAGCAATTGTTGTACTCGCACCAATTCTTAATTTTCCGTTGAAATTTTGAGAAAGAGAATTAATTTCAAATTCTAAATTACGATAGGTTTCAAAAATTTTTTCGGTATGAGAAAATAATATAATTCCTGCTTTTGTTAATTTTACCTTTGAGCCATTTCTTTCAAAAAGTTTAGTTTTCAGAAAACTTTCAATTTCTTGTATGTGTTTTGAAACTGCTGGCTGCGTAATAAATAATTCTTCGGCAGCTTTTGTAAAATTAAGTCGTTTTGCTACTTTGTGAAATACTTGTAAACGAAAATCAAACATTTTTATAGGATTAAGTTATTTTACTCATTTTTTCTTGAGTTCTTCAAGGGTTTCCGCTAACATCCAAATATACGCATTGCGTATATTTTAATTATATAAACCTGCGTAAAAAAAACAATAAAAATATATAAATATTTGATAATCAGTATTTTTATTTTTATTAATTTTGGACTTGCGCAATAATTGTAATATGGACTACAAATTAGTAGAAAAATTTTTAACTAGACTGAGGGTACAAAGATTCTCAGAAAATACAATTGAGAATTATAAAAGTCAACTAATTTATTTTTTAAAAATTTCTAATCAGTATAAACCAGAAGATATAACTGATAATCAGTTAGAAAAATTTATTATATGGTTAGTGAATGAAAAAAATATTGGTCAATCTTATCAAAAAGCAATGTTAGCAACACTAAAAAAATTTTATAAAGAAATTTTTAATAGAGAAGTTAACCTGTCTCATCTTTATCCTAAAAGAAAAGAAAATAAATTACCAAAATTTCTTACACAAAATGAAATTAAAAAAATTATTGATATTACAGAAAACTTAAAACATAAAACCATCATTACTACTATTTATTCTTGCGGGCTTAGATTAAGTGAATTATTAGAATTAAAAATATCTGACATAAGATCAGAACAAGATTGTATTGTTATTAGACAATCAAAAGGAAATAAAGATAGAATAGTAATGCTTTCACCCAAACTTTTAGATCTATTAAGAGAATATTATAAAAAATACAAACCGAAAGAATATGTTTTTGAAGGGCAACTTGGCGGAAAATATTCTGCAAGAAGCGTTCAGCAGATTCTTAAAAAGTCAATAGAAATTGCAAAAATTAATACTCAGGCTTCTGTGCATACTCTCAGACATTCTTACGCCACACATCTATTAGAGAATGGAACTGATATAAGGATTATTAAAGAGCTTCTTGGGCATAACTCAATAAAGACTACGGAAATTTACACTCATATAACAGATGTTCAGAAACATAAATTAAGAAGTCCGCTTGATTTTCTGTAAAAATTTCCTCACTTCAAAACCTTTATTTATATTTGCTATAAGCAGAAATTATTTATGAAGCTCAATATAAAAAACGAAACAGGCAGATTAAAATCGGTAGTTCTAGGTCAGCCAAAGTCTATTGGCCCAGTTCCTACTTTAGAAGAAAGTTATGATGCTAAGTCATATTACTCCATAGAAAATGGCATTTATCCTAAAGAAGAAGACATCATCGCAGAAATGACCGCCTTCGAAAAAGTGCTCAAAAAATATGATGTAGAAGTTTTCAGACCGAATATTATCAAAGATTACAATCAGGTTTTCGCAAGAGATGTAGCCTTTGTTATTGAAGATAAAATGATTATTTCAAACGTCATCAAAGATAGAGCAGATGAACAGGAAGCTTATCGCAAGATTTTTGAAAAAGTAGAATGGCGCAAAATTATTAATCTGCCAGAAACCGCTCATATAGAAGGTGGAGATGTAATTGTTTGGGACGATTTTCTCTTTGTGGGAACTTGTTTCTCCGAAGATTACAGAAATTATAAAACAGCCAGAACCAATGAATATGCTATAGAAATTCTTAAAGAATATTTCCCTAAAAAACGTATCATAGATCTAGACCTTAAGAAAAATGACAAGGTTCCGTATCAAGGTGTTTTGCACTTAGATTGCACATTTAATCCTATCGGAAAAGACAAATGTATTATCTATAAAGACGGTTTTGTAGATGAAAGTGATTACCAACTCATCATCGATAT
>JAKQEK010000126.1 GCA_029558535.1 Bacteroidota bacterium
TGGAATTTACAGATTGCAAGTGCATCAAATTTGAACACATACAATTCTATAAATTTTTTGACGAAGAAGTAACAGCACTTGAGTTAAAAGAAATTTTAGATGTAGAAGAGAAAGAGAAGAAAAAAACAGGGTATGAGAGAGTAGGAAAAAGAAAATTTTATTATGCAATAAACTCGTTAAAAGAAGTAGATAATCAATTTGATATGTGGCTGCTACATAAAAACGGTGTGGATAAATTTGCAAAAGCAATCAAAAAGAGATTCTTTACAAGTTTCGACATATCACCTTATAATAGATTTTTCTTAATAGAGTGCGATAAAAACACTTCCATGTCCGAATTGAAAACTATTGTAATCCGCATTTCTGAGAAATATAGTAAACTATCACAACGCGCTAAACCAAAGTTTTGTCCTTACTTTTGCTTTCTGGGTATTGAAGAATGTCAGTTGATTGAATTAAAGAAATCACTTGCCAATGATAGTGTGTTATTCTCTGATGGATATGATTTTAAAGGTGCAGACTTTAATCCTTCATCAATTGTAAAAGAGCCAAGCAAAGATCACCTTACTAAGCTACGAATTATTGGCAGTATTGATTTGCTTAATGATGTATATGCACTATCTCAGTCAACCATTGAAATTTATCAATTTTACAAAAATCAACCGTTGTATAATAATGATAGTTATTATCATGTCAAAATACCGTTTGAAAATATCACAGATATTGCTCAGATGATATAAGATTAGGAGGATATCATGGCTGTTGAAAGAGAAAAATGAAAGCGATGGGCATTTTGAAGAGATGCTATATTAACCAAATACACGCACACATTTGATTGTTAAGGCAGTTTTAGGCGATTGTTGATAAAAAGTGACGTTAAATTTTATCTAGCGTTTAAATGCACGCTAGAGGCGTTAGAGAGGATTTTTAAAAAATGATTGAAGAAACAAAAATTAAAGACAGCGGAGAACGTAGACGATTTGAAAGTGGGGCGGTGAGGGATATATCTGAGGGAAAGGGCAGATTTGATTTATTACCGCTTGACATTTTAGGAACAGCTAATCAAGATAATAGACTTACTAATATAAGTAATTATCAAAAAACAAATGACACAACATATTTATATGCTGCTATGTCAGCAATAAATTACAGGATGGATTATACACTAATAGCACGCATAGCAAAGCACTTTGAAAATGGGGCTAAGAAATACGATGAGAATAACTGGCGAAAAGGTTTACCGTGTAAATGTTACGTAGATAGTGCGGCTAGGCATTATTTTAAATGGGTATTGGGGGAGATAGACGAGGATCACGAGTCGGCTTTTTACTGGAATATTATGTGTTGTATTTGGACACACGAAAACATTCCAGAGATGCAAAGTTATAAAAGAGAGGTGGATTAAATGAGGTTTGACTACATAATACCTTTTATACCACCGTCAAATAACCAGTTTATAGGTAAAAATCAAAGGTTTGCTTATCAAAAAGCAAAAAA
>JAKQEK010000131.1 GCA_029558535.1 Bacteroidota bacterium
CAGAGCCTGTTTCCGCTTACTTGATAAGCAAATCTATACAAACTTTTAATTCATTCACAAAAACATTAAAAATAAAAAGCCTGAATTTTGTCTATTAATAACAAACATCAAAAAAATAGCCTGAATTTTGTCCATTACACCTGTAATTCTTACTTTCATGTGAAAATCTTTTCTCCCAAAACTATAAATAAAACATCATTTAGAAACAAATGGTTGCAAATAAAAGAATTATCCTACTATTTAAGATTTATCCTTTGCTTTGCAATTAATACATATTGTTTCAACTGTTCATCATCAGGTTTCAGACTTAAAGCTTTTTCAAAATATTTTAAAGCCATTTCATCATTATTTTCCATACCATAAGATATACCAAGATAACGATATACTTCGGGATCTTCATTAATAGCTGCTGCTAAGAGTAAATTCTCTCTTGCCCTGACAAAATCCTGTTTGTTTCCATAAGAAACCCCGAGATAAAAATATACTTCGTAATTAGTTGTTGTTAGTGTTTTTGCCTTCTCGTACCAGAAAATAGCAGAATCAGCATTGGCAGGTTGAGCGAAATAATAAATATTGCCCAACTGTAAATAGGATTGATATTGTCCGGGCGAATATTTAATAAATTGAGTCCAGACATATTTTTCATACTCCGGATCATTTACATTGTATAATAATACGCCAAGTGCATTTGTCCATACATCTTTGTTCAAAGGGCTGGCTTTTAATGTCTCAATATAGTATTCGAACATCGTCTTATAATCGCCATACAGTTTGTAATGAATATTTCCAAGTCTTACCAAAGCTTCGCTGTAATCAGGATATATTTCTACAGCCTTATTAAAATATGGAATTGATTCTATCAGGTATTTGTTGCGTAAAGCAGTATCTCCTGCTGCTTCGGCATCTTCTGAAAGTTTATATAATTCACTTGCATACGTACTATTTCCTTTGGCTGAATTGGAACTAATTTTAATATCGTGCGAAAACAAACTCAAATTGCTTTCCCACACCTGATTACGCGAGATTGTTTTAACAGAAAAAGCAAGAAGCAAAACAATCATTATTGCCATTGCAGATTTATGATATTTCTTAAGATTAGCTTGTTTTTGATAAAGTTTCTCAGATACCAAATAGGCAATAATTATACAAATGCCAAGCAAAGACACGTAAACAAACCTTTCACTCATAAAGGCACCTATATTGAAAAACACATTTGAAGTTATTGATAAAGTTATAGCATAAATCAAGATACCAAATGAATATATGCTCTTCTTCCTTAATCCTTTAATTGCAACAACTGCAAGTCCAAGATATAGCACCAGGCCAAGTATCACACGCCAGTCTGTCCAGTCAACAATCGGTATATGATACGGATAATAATCCCAAGTCAAAGGATGAGGGAATATCAATAATTTCAGATAAATTAATAATGTAAGAACAATAGTTGCATATCGTTGTCCAATTGTTGCTTCGAGAAATGGATTATTCATCAGCATAGTAGCTTCTATTGCAGTTTGATCGCCAATTACCAGCTGTCTAATTATCAGATATAGCAATGCCCCTGCAAATAAAGGGATTACACTGACAATGTATTTTGAAATCTTTTCCTTTCTAAAAAAATAAATACACAATGGAATCACCGCTACAAAAGTTATTGTAATTTCCTTGGACATTGAGCCGAGAAAAATAAAAATAAACGCATTTATTAGTTCGGTTTTAACATTTTTATCAACAAAATTGATTATTGAATTCAGAGCTGCCACCGAAAACAGAAAAGCCAGAATTTCATCACGTCCCTTGATATTTGCAACTATTTCGGTATGCAAAGGATGGGCAGCAAAAATCATTGTCGCTAAAAACGGAATGCTTAAATACCAATATTTAGGTTTGTAATCCTTAAATAGTTTAAGTAAAACTTTGTACAAAATTAATAGGGAAAAACAGTACAAAATAATATTAATAAAATGACTAAGCCCCGGATTACCTTTGAATGGAGCTTTTGCAGACATATCAGTAGTATCTTTACCAAACAATTCAACTTCTACAGCAAATGTTATAAGTGAAAGAGGTCTGTATCTTCCACCTTCGAGCTCCTTCGAATCTTTTCCAAACATTCCGGCCATCGAATCATAAGTCAAAATATCTTTTATGCCCGAAACACCGTTTTGCACAAATTCATTCTTCCAATAAGTCATTTTATCGTCTAGAGCATATTTATGACCTAAAGTATTTGCATAAATAATAAAGGCGAAAACAAAAATTACTATATGTGGTATATAAGATTTGTATTTCATGAACGCTTAATCTCTCGAAGATTCACCTACAAAATTATCAGATTTATTCTTAAATAAGATATTGAAAGAAGTTAAACTACCATAGGAACGAGTGATATATTGCTGACACGCAATTTTATCCTCTTCGGTCATTTTGCTGGCATTAACTTTTTGTTCGAGTACTCTCAAACGGTCGCGGACCATGATAATTTTATTAAAAAAAGTAGCTATTGGCATCTCGTAGGGTTTCATTTCGGGATTTGACGGCTTTAGAATTAAAGTGCCGCCCCTCCATTTATCAGCAATAGGAACGACCTCCTGTAAATCGGAAAATTGTCTTAAAATTTTTATCAAAGTTTGTTCTATAGTTTCGAAACTAACCAAATCATCGGGTTGTTCAATCATATCAATAACATCAAGTCCATCATAAGATTTAAGAATTTCCCTCATGCCCTGATTTTGAAATGTTATGACATAAGAAGCTGCTTTAACCTGAATTACAACACCAAATCCATATTCCTTGTGATTAACACGTGAGCCTATTCCTAATATTTCGTTTTCCATATATAAATTTTTGTCGCAAAATAATCATTATAATTTTATTGCTCAAAAAAGATATTTATATTTTAATTAAAATTTGGACAAATGTTTATCCTATTTCAAAACAGGCATGGTTTTTTGCTCCGTTACTTCAATATTAGTACTTTGGTGTTTCTCTTTATAAAACATTCCTTTGTTTTCGGTTTGTTCAAAAAGTTCTGGACGAATATATGTTCCTTTTTTTCTTTTTTCAACTTCAACTTGTTTTGAATTTGGATTTCCCTGAACATATTTATCATTTCTTTCCGCATATAATACCCATGATACTTTCAAATTTTCTACACCTCCACCAATAACAAAGGAATTGCCATTTACTTCTTCTTTAACATGCAATTCAGGAGCGGCACCTCCAATTGGAGTTAAATAATATGAAAAATTTATATTGATTTCAGAAAAATACTCAGGAAGATTAACTTCAGCTTCACCATTTTCATTCAAAACAACATTACCTCTGTAAATGTTTAATACTTCAGGGGATTCGGCACAAAAGTGTTTAAGTATTTTATTTTCAGGATCAAGAGGGTGGTCAATAACAAATGATTTTAATCCGGAGCAACCAAAATCACCATCCGAATAAACACCAAATCCTGTCCCATCATCCTGTCCAAACACACCAACCCAACCCCAACCTGCAACACCAATATTATTATCGACTAAACTGGAACTAATATTTTCGCCATAAATACCATAGTATTGTCCATTTGTTGTTTGTCCATAAACCCCGGTTTGCCCAACGCCATAAACTCCCGGTCCGTCACCTGATCCTAAAGAAGCTGTATTGATGCCATAAACACCAAATCCTTGCAAATAGTTTGTCTGACCTACAACACCATTAACACCCATTCCAAATACACCATGTCCACCAGTTGTTCTTAAATTACTTCCATATACTCCCGCAGAGCCTGTAGCACCTGCTTCGATTTGACCTGTAACGCCATATGCCAGTCCTGTAGAACTACCCAAGATAGCAGAAACAACACCGGAAGATGAATTTGTCGTTGCCTGAATAGTCGAGTAGGTATTTGCAGCATTTGTTGATCCTGCTGCAAGAGCAACACCTGTATTACTATGCTCAGCGCTAATACAAAAAACATTAGCCCCTGAGTTTCTAACTAGGAGAGGTTTTAGAACAGAAGTTGAAACAATTTCTACAGAACCTGCATCTGCTGTAATTACTCTACCAGCACCTGCACCTCCACAATCATAGGCTTCATCCAATGTAGAACAACCTGTAGAACCACCTCCGGAGCCAACCAAAACCCATTCGCCACCATCCCAATAGTAAAAACCATTTTCAATTGAACCTCCCGAATTATAAACCAATAAACCCGTTGCAGGAGTATTTACAGGCGAAGTTCCATTCGTAGTCGCTAATAAAGTTACACGAGGTATTAATAAACCTTGAGTAGTAGATTGCAAATCTAATAGTGCCGAAGCATGTGGAGTTGTTGTGCCAATTCCAACGTTTTGAGCTAATACTCCTGCACACAGTACAAAATTCAGAACGAAAACCATTAAATATCTCTTCTTCATATAATAAACTATTAAAACTTACTTCTAAAAAATAATTGATTCTTTAAATACTATTACTTCATTTCTCTTTTACAAAATATGCGATAAAGTTAATCATTTTTTTCATTCCCGAAATTTTTTCAAAAAATTTGCATAATCAAAAATCATTTCGTAATTTTGCGAAATATTAAAATAACGAAATGTTTAACTTTTTAAATTTAAGATTATGGAAATAAAAATTTTAGGGCCGGGCTGTCCAAAATGTAAGCAACTAGATAGGTTAGTACGAGATGTTGTATCAGAGAATTCTATTGACGCAACAGTAATAAAAGTTGAAGATATAGTAGAAATAATGAATTATGGGATTATGGTAACTCCGGCTTTATTAATAAATGATAAGGTGGTTCTCAAAGGTTCAGTACCGTCAAAAGATGAAATACTAAAGAAAATAAAAGAAGCATAGTATGAGTAAAAAAATTGAATTATCTGATGATATTAAACAAATGGCCGTATGGGCTAAAGTTATGGGTCATCCTACCCGACTCTACATTTTAAAAAAGCTATCTGAAAGAAATTCTTGTTGTTATAGTGGAGATCTGGTAGATGAAGTCCCGGTAGGAAGATCAACCCTATCTCAACATCTGAAAGAGTTGAAATATGCAGGATTGATTCAAGGTGAAACTGAACCTCCATTTATTAAGTATTGCCTTAACAGAGAAAATTGGGCCAAAGCTAAAATATTATTTAATGATTTATTTAAAAACGCTATTTAAAAATTTAGAATTATGAAAAATCTAAAAGTTTTATTAATACCTTTTGTTTTAACACTGGTATTAATCGGTTGTAAAGCTAAAACTGAGAATCAAAACTCTGAATTAAATGAAACTGAAGTTACTGTTTATTATTTTCATGGAGAGCAGAGATGTCCTACTTGTATTGCAGTTGGCGACGTATCATCAGAACTTGTTAAAACAAAATATGCTGATAACAAAGATGTAAGTTTTATTGAAGTGAATTTTTCTACTAAAGATGGGGAGGCCATCGCAGATAAATACGAAATAGCAGTAAGTAGTCTGCTAGT
Organism: Bacteroidota bacterium; assembly: GCA_029558535.1. Lineage (GTDB taxonomy): Bacteria > Bacteroidota > Bacteroidia > Bacteroidales > ML635J-15 > Bact-19. Next base: position 5,467 of record JAKQEK010000131.1, read on the forward strand.
TGTAAGCGGAGAAAAAGTAAGTGACTTAACTAACGATGCTTTTTCATATGCTAAAACCAATCCTGAAAAATTAAAGCAAATTATTGAAGATGAAATAAATAAAAACCTTTAAAAAATGAAAAAACTACTAATTATTATGTCAGTAATTCTGACAATGTTCGTATATGCCAAGGCTCAAAAAGCAGAATTTTTATACTTCAAAGCCGACCTTGCTTGTTGTCAAGCAAAATCTTGCAATACTCTGGAAACAGATGTTAAAGCACTTATTGAAAAAAACTATCCAAATGGAGAAGTCGTTTTCAAAACTGTAAAAATTTCAGATCCGGCTAACAAAGAACTGGTAGATAGATATCAGGCAAAGTCTCAAACCTGCGTATTGATAGTTAAAAAGAAAAAGAGTGACATTTATTATGACATGTCTGATTTAGTTAAAAAATATTTAGTTGCACAGCCTGATGACAAAGTTGTTGCAGGGAATAATCTGATTCTAGAAATACAAAAAGATTTAGTTAGAAAAAAGAAATAATATGGAATTCTTAAACAGTCTAGCCGACAACAGCCAATTTCCTATATTTACGGCATTACTATTAGGATTGATGACTGCTATTAGTCCATGTCCTCTTGCGACAAATATTTCTGCAATAGGATTTATTAGCAAAGACCTTGAAGATCGCAAACGTGTTTTCATAAACGGGTTACTCTATACACTCGGCAGGGTTATATCATACACTGTTTTAGGAATCATTCTTATCGTGATTTTAAAACAGGGGTCAAGCGTTTATAAAATTCAAAAAGCTATAAACAGCTACGGAGAATATTTTTTAGGTCCCCTATTAATATTAATTGGAGTATTTATGCTCGACCTCATAAAACTTAAGTTCTCGATGTTTTCGCGTCTGACAAATAAAATGGCAGAGAACAGTAAAAAAGGCAGTTCATGGGGAGCTTTATTAATGGGAATAGTATTCGCTTTAGCATTTTGTCCCTACAGTGGGGTTTTGTATTTTGGTGCATTGATACCCCTTTCGGTAACAGCATCAGGGGGATATTTTTTACCGGCAGTTTTTGCACTTGCTACAGGATTACCGGTAATTGTTTTTGCGTGGATTTTAGCCTTCAGTTTGTCAAGCGTTGGTAAATTTTACAACCGACTAAAAAGCTTTGAAATTTGGTTCAGACGAGTAGTTGCGGTCATTTTTATTGTTGTGGGATTATACTATATGTGGGTGTTTTACTTGTAGAAGTGCTATAAAGTGCCTAAAGTGCACTAGAGAGCCTAGAGTTTAACAGGAATTATATTAAAATGGATTATTAATAAATATATAAAATTAAAAAAGCCCAAAGTACTTTAGGCACTTTAGTGCACTTCAAGTACTCCAGGCACTTAAAATTATGGAAACAAAAAAAGAAATAAAAATCCTGTTTTGGATAGCTGTGGTTTTTGTGGCAGCATTTTTTCTACCTGTTGAAAGTGCAAGATTTACTACAGCCGTTGATGCGACTCTTGATTTGGTAAAATGGTATGCACGTGAGCATGTTATTTTATGCTTATTACCTGCGTTTTTTATTGCCGGGGTGATTTCAATTTTCGTAAGTCAGGGTTCAGTTCTAAAATACTTTGGTGCAAGTGCAAAGAAATGGGTTTCCTATACTGTAGCAGCAGTTTCGGGAACCATATTGGCAGTATGTTCATGCACGATATTACCCTTATTCTCCAGTATTCACAAACGCGGTGCAGGATTAGGTCCCGCTGTGGCATTTTTGTATTCAGGTCCGGCAATTAATATTTTAGCTATTATTTTAACTGCTCGCATCCTGGGATTTGAAATGGGTGTTGCGAGAATTATAGGAGCGGTTTCATTCTCAGTTATAATTGGATTGATAATGTCAGTGATTTATCGCAAAGAGGAAAAAGCCAAAAAAGAAGAACAGATGCATATAACTGCTCCACCGGAAAAAAGACCGATGTGGCAAACTGCATTCCATTTCTTTGTGCTTGTACTTATTTTAGTTTTTGCAAACTGGGGATCTCCTAGTGATGGCGACACTTCCAGCACTTGGTATTACATTTGGGCAAACAAGTGGTTAATAACAGCATTTTTCAGTGTACTGTTAGGATTTTCTCTCATTTTTAATCTAAAAATTAGGTGGTATTGGGTTTTGATGGTAGCTGCAGCAACAACAATTGCATCAATTTTATCTTTTGGCTACATCGAAAGTCTCAAATTGGCTCCACTTGTACCTGTTATGGTTGCAATAGCAGGTTTAAGCATAATTACATTATTCGACAAACAAGATGAAGATAATAAAGAATGGACACTTTCAGCATGGGGTTTTGCAAAACAGATAATGCCATTATTGGCCATAGGCGTTATAACTGCAGGTTTTCTACTTGGATCTACTCACGATGGTAAAACAATTGCTGGTGTAATTCCGAATGAATGGATTGTGAATTTGGTTGGTGGGAATAGCTTTTTTGCAAATCTTTTTGCATCGGTTATTGGTGCATTTATGTATTTTGCGACATTAACAGAAGTTCCAATTTTACAAGGGCTAATTAGTGCCGGAATGGGAAAAGGTCCTGCTTTGGCTTTATTACTCGCAGGTCCATCTCTCTCCTTGCCAAATATGTTGGTAATTCGTGGTGTAATGGGAACTCAAAAAACTATAGTTTATGTAGCACTTGTAATTATAATGGCAACGAGTGCAGGTTTGATATATGGAGGATTGTTTTAAAAAATAAACTGTCGATTTATGCTGTCAAAATTGTGTGATTACCTAAATAAATAAAATATGAAAATACTAATCTCAACTCTATTACTTGTGATATCCGCTTCTTGTATTGTCAGTCAAAACATTATCAACATCAACTCTATCGAACTTGAGAAAACAATAGAAGAACTTGATAAACAAAACTCTGTAATTATTGATGGTAGATCTGCCGAAAAGTTTGCGGAAAACCATATTATAGACGCAATAAACATTGACGCTTTTTCTGAAGAAGCTCAAAAAGAAATCTTAAATTATCTTAACAAACATACTATTCTGTTGTATTGCACTACATTTAATAGAGTTGAGTTACTTACAGAAATCTTAACAAATTTGAATTATTCCGGCACTATCATAGTAGTTGAGGATGGCTTGGCTGGAATGATGAAAAATATACCCAACAGTAAGATATTTAGTATTAACTTAAATAATCAATTTTAAAAAAGCAAATTATGAAAAAAATCGTTTTATTTATTAGCATTTTAGCAATGGTTTTAGGAATACATTCGTGTAAAAACAAAACCAACAACTCAGTTGAAACTGAAGAATTTAAAGAAAAAATTACCATTACCTACTTTCATGGCGAAAGACGTTGTAAAACCTGTATTGCTGTTGGCGATGTAGCAAAACTAACTTATGAGGAAAACTACAAAGACAACAAAGATATCGCGTTTAAAGATATAAACATAGATGATAAAGCAAATGAAAAAATTGCCGAAAAATATGAAATCGCAGGTTCAGCGCTACTTATAATTATTAATGGAAAAGCAGAAGATATTACAGGCATGGCTTTTCAAAACGCTGTGAACAATCCTGAAGTTTTGAAAGAAAAAATAGAAGAAATTGTAAATAAATCTTCATAACATATAACTATATTCAATAACCGTTACGAAAAATATTTTAACGTAAATCTCATGAAGAACTTAATAAGTATTGTAGTCATTAGTCTTGTTTTATCATCAATTGGTTTTTCTCAGACAAAAACACCAAAGGTAATCGTGTATTACTTTCATGCAACAGAGCGATGCCATACATGTAAAGAAATAGGACAAAAAACAAAAATGGTAATGGCCGATAATTTTAGAGATGAAATTATTAGTGGGGTAGTAAAATTTCAGGAATTCGATTATGAAGACCCAGTAAATAAATCTATCGTAAATAAATATTTCGCATATGGCAGCACTCTTTTATTAGTTTATCCCGAAAACGAAGAAAAAAATGTAGATCTAACCGAAATGGCTTTTCAGTATGTTGTAAATAAACCGGAAAAGTTTAAGGAAGAACTAGCAAAAGAAATTGATAAACTGATAATGAGCGATTAAACATTCGTTAACAAATCTATCCAGCTATCATAAATGAATGAAAATAAAAAATGAAGATACTAATTTTATGTACCGGCAATTCTTGCCGATCGCAAATGGCGCATGGATTTTTACAATCATTTGATAAAAGTCTGACTGTTCGCTCTGCCGGAACCGAGGCCAGTGGCAAGCTTAATCTCGGAGCCGTAGAGGCTATGAAAGAAGTTGGAATAAACATTTCGCATCACACTTCTGATTCGGTTGATTTATACCTTGGCGAAGAGTGGGATTATGTGATAACTGTTTGCGGTGGAGCAAATGAGGTTTGTCCTGCTTTTATCGGTAAAGTAAAAAACCGTTTGCATATTGGTTTCGACGATCCGTCTCATGCAGTTGGCAGCGAGGAGTTTATCAAGTCAGAATTTCGCAGGGTTAGAGATGAGATTAAGGTGAAGTTTGAGAGGCTTTATGAGAGTATTAAGTAAAACTGCTCCTTGTAAGGATGGGTTTAAAACCCATCCTTACAAGTGCAGTTATTAGAATTTTATATAATATGAAGAAAATAGCATTTTTCGAGAAGTACCTAACCTTGTGGGTAGCTGCCTGTATAGGATTGGGTGTAATTATAGGGCATTTTGCAGGAAATGGAATCACGATTCTAACCGAAATGGAATTATTTAATGTAAATATTCCGGTTGCGATTCTAATTTGGTTAATGATATACCCTATGATGTTGCAAATTGATTTTTCAAGCCTTAAAAGAGTCGGCAAAGAGCCAAAAGGTTTGATTTTAACAGTAGTTATAAACTGGCTGATAAAACCTTTTACTATGTCTTTTTTCGCGTGGTTGTTTTTCACGAAGATTTATTCTGCATTCATTGACCCATCGCTGGCAGGGGAATATATTGCCGGTGCAATTCTTTTAGGAGCTGCTCCATGTACAGCAATGGTTTTTGTGTGGTCATATTTATCGGACGGAGATCCAAATTACACACTTGTTCAGGTTTCTGTTAATGACCTGATAATATTGATTGCATTTGTACCAATTGTTGGGTTACTGCTAGGCATTACAGATGTAAAGATCCCTTACGAAACCTTATTGACTAGTGTAGTTGTTTTTGTAGTAATCCCACTGTTAGCAGGTTATATTACAAATCGTTCGGTTGTTAAGGCTAAAGGCGAAGAGTGGTTAAAAAAAAATCTATTACCTAAACTTCGTCCATTTTCTATTGTTGCATTGCTGGTAACTTTAGTACTTCTGTTTGCTTTTCAGGGGGAAATTATCACAGACAATCCATTAATTATACTTTTAGTTGCTGTACCTTTAATTATCCAGACCTATTTCATCTTTTTTATTACTTGGATTGGAGGGAAAAAACTAAAACTGCCCTACTCTACTTGTGCTCCTGCTGCAATGATTGGTGCTAGTAACTTTTTCGAGTTGGCTGTTGCTGTTGCAATTGTTTTATTCGGTTACGACTCTCCTGCAGCTTTGGTAACAGTTGTCGGTGTTCTAGTAGAAGTTCCTGTTATGTTATCGCTGGTTGCTTTTGCAAATAGGAGAAAATATTGAAAAACTATTAACCCTGCTAGATTTTTACGATTCGTTTTGCAAAAGTCTTTTTACCATTATCAATTATCACAAAATAAACACCTTTCTCAAATCTGCTGAAATCGATATCATAAGATTGCCTGATTTGAATAGTTTCAAAAACAACACGACCGTTTACATCAATTATTTTAAAACTATGCTTGTGATTGTTATCATCAGCCACAAAAATGCTTACAACATCACTTACAGGATTGGGATAAACGCACACATCATCAACAAGTTCCAACTGAGTTTTATTTATACCATCTAATACTATTTCGATGTCATCAAGATACAGATTAAACATTTGAGCAATGCTATAACAATAAAATCCAAAATAATAGAAATCATCGGACCATATCGGAAAATAAACTTCTGCCTGCTGATATGTATTATTTGTCAGATTGGGATAATCTCCTAACAAAACATTCAATTCTGAATGAGTTTGGGTGTTACCCATCATTAGTTTCAAATTTTCAGGCCAAGTTCCATCTTCTATTTTGTACCAGAAACTAATTTTGTAAATAAAACCTGACTCAAGCCAAACGCATTTCGAAATCAACCAATCATCAGCTGCTGCAAAATCATTGTACTCATACTTCACACAAGCAGGTTGCGAATGCCCTCCGTTAGTTTTATACTGCCATGTTCTATTATCATTATTTACATTTTCGATAATCCAATCTTCATACTCATCTAATAATTCAAACCCAATTAAATATGGTAATTCAGCATTTGTTTTATTTTTAACGCTTACAAAAAGGCTATCATTCTCTTGATCAACATCGCCGGAGTATTCTGCCCATATTTTTATCGAATATTCTCCATACGCACTTAAATCTGCGACAGTTAAAAAATTAAAAATCTCAGATTCTCCAGGATGTAATGTTTCTCCAAAGTTTTCCACAACAACTTCGTTTTCATCAATTTGGTATTTCATAGTAATATTACTAAGGATTTGCGAACTAAGATTAACAATCTTAACAGCAATAGTCTCCTCACCCATCATACAGGACGACACCGGATTTATAACTTCGCTAAGCATAACATCAGGTTCAGAAAGCTCAATTATCTCGAAATTGTCAATCAAGAAACTAAGCATTTCCGGTTGACTATAAATATGAAATCCAAAATAGTAAGAGGCATTCTCATTTACAGTGAAATAATGTACTGCCGTTTGAAATTCAGCATTATTTAAACCATTTAGATTAATCAATTGATCCGTCATAAATTCAGAGTACGGAGAATTTCCCAAATAAACGGCAATATCATGAAACCAATAAACACCAATTCCATGATAATCAAAACTTAATTTATAAAGCTTACCTTGCTCCAGAATTATACATTTCGACATAAGCCAGTCATCAGCCATATTATCTGTTGATGAATTATATCCGGGCGAGAATCCCGAACCAGATAAACCCCAAGTAACCCCATCATCATTACTATCCTCAATAAGCCAGCCCATATCATCGCCACCACCACTAATTTGATAGGGAATATCGGCACACAGTACATTTACAACATTTATGGCAAGTGTATCATTTACCCTATATGTATCACAAACCAATTCAGAATAAACTTGCAAACTGTATATTTCACCTGCTGTTTGGGAAAAGTCGTAAGTTTGTTCAAATTGATAAACTATAGATTCTCCGGGATTTACAGTCGTGTTAACTATTTCAGTAACCGGTTCTCCGCCATCTACTACATAAGAAATTGGAAAATTTGAGCACGAGGAATTTCCGTAATTATCTATTATAACACTAATGTGTGTCGGCTCTGTATATGTCATATTTATCGGATGAATAATCTCTGTAATCTTAATATCACATTCATGCTTAGGGAATATATTAATTAAAGCACACTGTGACAGAGGGAAAAAATTATCATCTAACAAATAATAAGCACCATCCGAATCCCAACCCCAGTTAAAATGAAAATAATCATCAACATCATATCCATCTAAAACCCATGCATGTCCTTCGGGTATAATTTCAGAAAAACCAATATAAAGCATTGGGAATCCGTTATCAATTTGATTTCTCAACAAGTTTTTCCAATCTTCGTCCGAAAAGCCTGACTTATGCACATAACTCAGATTTGCAGAATAATTAAAGTAGTCCACAAAAGTATTATTACTAACTCCAGCACCTGAACTTGTTGCTGCATAATTCATATTAACCGCCACACCACTATGATACATCAGGGTTGCAACAGCATTATTTTCTTCGGTAAGTTCGTCCGACATTTGAGCCCAAAGATATTCGGTTGCACCAAAATCTGCTGAAAGACTCCCATACAATAAGTGGTCATATGAATGATTACCAATTCCAAATTGCGGATAGTTCCAATATTTCATAATTTGAGCCATCGCAGTTGCAACACATCCTGTAACTGAATGACCACAAGGTCCGTTTATATCTTCGGGACACAATGTATTATAGTAACAACCTTGTCCCCAACGGGTAGTTAGTAATTGTATCGATTTAGTTTGTCCTGAAATGAATTCTGAACTTTGAGTTCTTTCCCATGATGAATGCTTCGGTAAACTGTTGTAATTTAAGCTTTCTTTCGTTTTTAACATTTGTTCACCTATATGCTCGAACCACAACTTTTCGGACTCTGACATAAACTCCGGGTCGTAAAAACTGTTATACGAGTACGCTAAAACAGCAGGAAAGCAATCATCTGTACTTAATGCCACAAATCCTCCGGTCTCAAAATAAAAAATACTAATTGCATGATATTCACCCGAATAAATTCTGTGTTCATCTATTGAGCTTCCTAAATCGGCCATATTTAGTTTAGTTTTATAAAAGAATTTTACAAAATCTTTTAACTGTTCTTCCGATAAAGGTTTTGAAAACAATGCAGCTACGACAATTAAACTAAATCCAAGACAAATTAGTTTTTTCATAAATTGATAGTTAAATGATATATCAGCAAATATATTTAAATAATTCGAAAAATGATATAACAAACATTTAGAGTTTTTTTATCACAGATAGCAAGTTATTCTCTTTCTACTTACATTTAGAGACCCTTTGATTATTTTAATTGTTGTAGCATTTCATTAAATTATCCAAGCCTATTTTATATTCTTTTTAAATTGGTTTGCAGGCAAGAAATTAAAGTTGCCTTATGCAGTTTGTGCTACTTCATCAATGATTGGAGCTAGTAACTTCTTTGAGCTTGCGGTGGCTGTTGCAATTGTACTTTTTGGTTATGATTCTCCTGCAGCTTTGGTTACTGTTGTAGGAATACTGGGTGAGGTTCCTGTTATGTTATCGCTGGTTGCTTTTGGAAATAGGAGAAAATATTAAAAAAAATAATGAGAGTCAGTACTTTAAATGAGGTATGTTTTACTTGTGATATAAAAACAAGCTAAATTGCTGTGAGGTATGATAACAAATGATTATAGAGGTTTTTGTGGTAAGATTTGGAAATTGTAAAATATTTTAGTGGTGATTAAGAAGGTGTTTTTTTGATTATGATTGGAGTGAGTTATAGCCTATATAAGGATAATTTAGCTATTAAAATGAATAAAAACTAAAAGTTTAGTTTTTATTCTTCAAGTTGTATTTTTGGTGACATAGATGGCTAAATATTTAGCTAATGGTTAATATAATGGATGCTTTTAAGGTCTTGGTACAATCTTTTTAACTATGTTACTGGTGTAACCTCCATCTGAAACATATCTTACATTTTGTCTTAATACCGTTGTTGCTCCTCCCCAGCAAAAATCGCAATCAAATGAGCACACATTATTATTTGTTATAGCTGCAATATTAATTGAGTGCCATTCCGTAGAGCCTTCAAAACTTCCGTTATTTTCGTTGTCCCATTCTGTTTTGAACTCAATTCTTCCTGATGATGGGATTATTCCATCTTTAAAATAAACTGTATTTTTTGCTACAGTACTTGTGTTATGTGTAGGGCATGGATTATTATGATAATTGCTAAAACTGATACTTTGAATTACTGGATTTTCAGCAACTAAAATAGCAGAGTAAGACTTTTCTAATGTATATGAATTTTCATTATATACAAATATAAAATCAAAGTTCTGATTAGTAGATTGACTTGTTGAAAATGTCAAGTTTAACTGATTGTCGCTATTGTTAGTTGATAATATCACATTAGAATTGCTTATACCCACAATTGAAGCATTAGTCACATTTCCTATTTTCTGTAAAGTATTGTAAGTTGATATATCAGATATAGTTTGTGGGCGACCGGTCAATCCTCCTCCTGAAAATCCAAAAACATTCTTGATAGTAAGAATAAATCCATCAATTTTACCCCACCAATACTGAAAAGTATCTAAGTGAAGAATTATAGAAGATAAAGTGGAGTTATTTGTGCCAATATCAGCATTGTAAACGGATCTTAAATTTACATTAATGTCAAAAGTATATTCATTATCATTTGTAAAAATAAAATCGGTATTTTTTGACGATCCAACTAAACTTGAGATAAATGGAATATGTGCAATATCGTAAAATTCAATAGTTTTGTATGCGACTGCTTTTAACTCCCGAACAAGAATAATAGCTGCAGTAATGGCAATTATTTTTGTTAAAATGTCTGGAGAGGGTGCAGTTATTGATAAGCCTAGTACTGTTCCAGATGTGCCTATAGTGAATACTTTCTTCAACAAAAATTCTTTGTAGTTAATTACTGCTTGATTATCGGATTTCACTTTGTTTTTATCTCCAGGTTCGAACAAATCGGGGTTTTCATTAATAAAATGTGCGTATGCAAGCTTTTCATTTTCATTTAATTGAGAATACGTGTCATTAAAAGAGTTAATCATATTTGTGAGTAAATCAACTTCTTCATTTGCAAGAGAATTACCTGTTTCAGCAGCTATTGCTTGAGCGTAATCTAAAGTATTGATAATTTCTGATTCTACAGTAGAAATTATAAGGTTGTAATCGTCAATAGTTGTATTTTCTAATATAACAACATTTGTAGAGGCAGTGTTGGAATTGTCGAAAGTAAGACTTAAGGAATAAGTGCCAGGCGATAAGTTTGGAACCATTAAAACTAATTCATTCTCTGAAGCTCTTTTTAGAATTATTTCTTCTGTGCCAATGATTCCGTTATAGTCTTCGTATAAAAGGTCTGTGCCAGTAATTGCTACTGTTACAATTTGATAAGGCCTAATGGATGTTTCATTAATATTTATAGCTATAGTATCAATATTATCAGGTGGGTTTTCAACTGTATCTTTTTTGCAGCTTGTATTCAAAGTTAGTATAAAAACTGATGTAATAATAGCTGTTTTAAGAAATAATTGTTTGCTTTTCATAATTAGATAAATTTTTTTTCACCTACTCTTTCCCGGATTTTCGGCAAACTCCGTATGATTTAATAAACAATGCATTAATATGCTATAAAAATATTGGCAATATTAATACCAGTCAATACCTCAAATGAGGTATATTTTACTTGAAAGATAAGAAGTATATATGATTGAGAATGCTATTTGCCATGACGTTTTTTATAATTTGAGACGTGTTGATGAAAATAGTTTTACGATAATTGGCAGCTTTTGTAAATATTTTATTCTAATTTATTTGCACAATTAAAATAGATTTACTATTATTGTGAACTGATAGTAATAATATGTATTACTTATGGGGCACGAATTATGAGTGAACGATTAATATATACGCTTTTGCAAAGCAAGCAAACTGTGTTTTCAATCAATGAAATTGCTTTGATTGGAAATTTCAAAGAGACGAAAAATCTAAAGAGTCAACTGAATTATTATGTCAAAACCAACTTATTACTAAATATTAGAAAAGGTTTTTATGCAAAGCATAATTTTAGTATCGAAGAAATTGCCTGCAAACTATACACTCCTTCATATTTGTCTTTAGACTACGTGTTACAGAAAGAAGGAATAATTTTTCAGTACAATAGCGAAATTACTGCGGTCAGTTACTTGAGTAGAAAAATTAATCTTGACTTTTCAAATTTGAAGTATCGAAAAATAAAGTACGATGTTTTATTAAATACGTACGGAATTATAAGGCAAGAAAATGGAGTAAATATTGCTACTGCAGAGCGTGCTGTACTAGATAGTTTATACTTTAAAAAATCGGGATATTTTGATAATATTTCAGCATTAGATATGGATTTGACAAAAAAAATGCTTGCTATTTATAAGTCAAAAGCATTAGAGAAATTATTTTACAAAGTTTTTTAATATGTTTGATATTAATGCACACAAATATTATTTGGTTAGAATACTTAAAGACATATATTCTGACACCCTTCTGAGTTCTGTCCTTGGTTTTAAAGGAGGGACAGCTCACATGTTGTTTTATAATCTTCCGCGTTTTTCGGTCGATTTAGATTTTAATTTACTTGATAAAAAAGAATCAGATGTGGTTTTTGAAAAAGTGCGAAAAATTCTATCTGCTTATGGGCAAATTAAGGATGAGGCTCAAAAATATTATGGTTTATTGCATGTACTTAACTATGGTTCACATAATCGCAATTTGAAACTGGAAATATCAAATCGAGAGTATAATGACAGATATCAAAATCTAAACTATCTTGGAATTATAATAAAAGTAATGCATGTAGAAGATATGTTTACTCATAAGTTATGTGCACTTACTGATCGCAAATCCGTTGCCAGCAGAGATGTTTTTGAAATTTATTATTTCCTTAAGGATAATATTAAGATTAATCCGGAAATTATCAAGCAAAGAACAAATATGGATGTATCCGAATATGTTGATTATTCAATTTCTACAATAAAAAACATAAAAAAAACAAGTTTGTTAAATGGAATAGGAGAGCTTATAGATGAAGATTATAAAGTGTTTGTTAAAAACAAACTGCAAGACGAAACTATACATTTGCTGCAAATTTATAAAAGCATATATTTGTAGAGAGTATTATAATGCTGATTTGTTCTAAAACTGCTGTTTTTGCTGTGAAAAATGAGGGGACAAACTTTCTAGTCGCAGTGTATGGCGCATTTTGTCTTTTTACTAGTTATTCGGAGGATATTGTGCGCAAAATAACTTGAACAAAAAGAGGCTGTCATATTTTTAGACAGCCTCTTTTTCATATTTATCAGTTATTGTTTTTACTCAATTATAAGTTTTTTAACTATTGCTCCTTTGTTTGAGTAAAAATTAATAAAGTAGACTCCTTTAGCAAATCCTGTCATATCAAGAATAATACTTGTCTTATTATGCATATCAACTGTATTGACAACTTTTCCGTCAATAGAACAAATATTAATTAATTGGTAAGTAAAATCATTATCTATCAATTCGATATTAACTAATCCATTTGTGGGATTCGGATAGATGGTAATATTATTAATGATTTCCATTTCTAATTCAGTTGCATCAAATCTATTAAAATTACTCACCGAATGAGTATAAACATCACCTGATTTTGCTGATATCGGATTACAAGTACCCGCTAATTGAATACTAACCAAATAGTATTCATTTTCAACTGCATTTAATATATTATAATTGTATGATGACAATCCTCCTGAAAGAGATGTTTCAAGAGTTAGATTATCCGGATCTAATCCTCTATAGACATGATAATTAGTTGGTGCAAATTCACCACTTTCGTCAATATACTTATTCCAGAAAAGAACTACCCCATTACCGGCAGGAACTTTACTTAAGTTCATTGTTTGGTGATAAGGGCTCAATAAACTTTCGTTATCTGCAGTATCTACGGCAGTTATTTTGTATTTATCTGCATGTACGGATGGTTGCGATAACATGTCAATATATTCAGTGTCACTATCAAAATCTAAAGAACCAATCATTTCATAAACATCTGTACTAACCTCTTTATAAATATTGTAGCTCACAATAACTTCTGTTTCCGGTTTTTCCCAAACAATAATATTTTTACTATCAACCATCGAAGTATCTACTGTAACCATGCAAATTCTAGCTTTTTGGACATTGATTTCTATAGAAGCGAATGCCTGACACGAACTAACATTATCAGTAACCGTTAAATAATAATTTGCATTATTAGAAGTTATCAAGCTTAATGTATTATTGGTAGTAGAATTTGACCATTCGTACTGGTAAGTTCCCGAGCCTCCAGTAACCACCGGACTGATTGTTATGTCAATGCCTTCAATCACATCTAATTCATCCAACATTGCAATGGTAGGTGTTTCGCTTACTGACAAGTTGATACTTGCTCCATCAGCCCCATCAATTGTAAAAGAATACTCTCCTGCATCTTCAAGCGTAATATTGTCAAGCATAATTGATTCTCCGGTTTCTCCGATCAACTCCTCACCTTCAAAATACCATTGATAACTACTTGCATCATTAAATGGTACAATTGTTAAACTAACATCACTATTTGAACATAAATTTGTCCCCATTGAAGAAACAATGCCACTACCACCAATATAAATATCCAATGCCAATGTGCCGTTTTCATATAAATACCAATCAAAATCATCGAAAGTTAGCCAACTGTAATTTAACGAAGAACTAGCATATTGACAAGTTAATGGTTGAGAGGCAGGAATTTTAACCATACCATTAACATGTTTAATACCAATATAATAAATACCTGCATCATTAAATGTAAAGTCACAAGGAATCGTAATGGTTTGACCTATATCTAATCCTGAAATATCAACTACCGGTCCTGTATATAGTAAGTTATAATAATCATATACTACAGGTCTTATTTGTGTAGTACCACTAACATCATTTATATGTATTTGGATTGAATCAAGCCTGTCAGTTGCAGTTAAATAAAACTCGTTAACAATAGCCGGATGTCCATAGCCAACATATTCTGCAATAGTTGCCTGATGATCAGTTGGAAGCTGATGACTAGTAAAAAGATTATTAGTTATGTTATAACTTTTAATATCAGTATTATCGGATAAGTTTTCATCATTACCGATTAATTCTACATTGAACTCGTACTTATAAGTGTTACCGGCAGAATAGTTATTAAATGTCATAATATTACTAAACTGGTATGCTAATGTAACCGATTCTCCACCCAATAGAGTACCTGTATAGTTTGACGTGTAAGTGTCAACTAATGTCTCTCCTTCGTACAAATCGATATTAACTGCAAAATTTGTTTGAGCTTGACTTCCAAGATTATTAACCGTAACATAGATCATTTCTGGCAATTTATGTAAAATAGGAATGTTTGAATAATAAATCAAGTTGGGGTATTTAAAAAATGCTTTGCCTAAAACCGATACATTATTAATGTAACTTATTGAGAAACTTTCGCTAACAGCTAGTTCAAAATTAGAATTTTGAATAACTTTAATTGAATAGTTCGTAGCATTCGAATAGGATGAAGGGACATCCCAAATTAAATCGTTATTTCCTGGATTAAGTGTAATTCCCGCAAAAAGTGTTTCAACAAAATCGTTTCCTTTATATAATTCGATTTCTATATTTGTAAAATCTGAAATATCATTATTAGTAATTGATATTGTTTCTTGTGTTCCGGGAATCCAAGTACTCGATGCTGTTGGATTTGTAAATTCGCATAGTGGGATTTCCAAAAGCGTAAAGTTCTCACTTGTAGTTGTTGCAGAACTCGAAGCATCAGTTATTCTGATTAAGGAATTTGGGTTATCTCCCGTAACACCTGAGATTGTCCACATAAAGGAGTTTTCACCATTGGAAACAGGTAAATTACTAGCAACATTATTCCAAGAACTTCCATCATTAATTGAATACTCGATATTTACATTACTAACCATATATGTGCTAAAAACAATATTTTTTGTTTGTGTATTAGCCCAAATACTACCTAAATGCGGATTTGTAATACTATATACTGTCGGCTCAGCGATTTTAAGTTCAAACGTTTCGCTCTGTGTAATTAGAGTAGTACCTTGATATATACGCAAATAACAATTAGTTGAAGGCCAAGCATCCCATATCCAAAATGACTCATAATTAATAACTTCGTCAAGCCAGACATTTTCATTTTCTGCCTCCATTCCATCAATATAAAACTTAATGTTAACAGAAGTATAAGATGGGCCTGAGTTCAGCTTAAGCTGACACTGCATCATAACCATGTTAGATCCGTTAATAAAAAATACAGTTGATGAAGTTGGCGAAATAAATTCAACTAGAGGTTTGTCTGATAAGGTAAATTCTGAACTATTTAAATTGTTTGACGCATTACCGGATTCAGAAATACGTATTTGCGAGTTCTCATTAGTCCCTGTTATTCCTGAGACTGTCCAATTGTAAGTATTTTCGCCATTGGCAACAGCTACATTGTTCACAATTGTTGTATAATCTGTACCGTTGGGAGTGTATTCAATATCTACTTCGGTTAAACCGTAAGTGTTAAAAATGATATCATAACTGTTATTGTTAGACCAATAGTAATATTCTGCAGGAGATTCTATTGACAGTACACTTGCAGGTGGTTCTGATAATTCAAAAGTTTCGCTTACAGCATGTACTGTTGATTCGTAATTGTTTTGAACTAATTTTAGGACACAATTTGTTGATGCATTATATGCAGTCGAAATCTCCCATGTTCGTTGTTTTAAACCCGTTGAGTTATAATCCATGTAACTAGGCATATTTTCAACAAATATACCATCAATATAAAGTGCAAGATTAAAATACTCCCACGATGGTTGCATAACCATTATTTTAATTGTTTGCGTAGATCCCAATTGCCAATTGCTTGTAATATTGGGGTCAACAAAATATATTGGCGTATGTTCTGCTAAAGTAAACAACTCACTGCTTAGATTATTGCTTGAATTCCCGGATTCAGAAATTCTTATTCGAGAATTAGAGTTTGTACCAATAATACCTGAAACTGACCAACTATAAGTGTTATCGCCATTATTAACATCTACATTGCTTGCAATTGTTGTGTATTCTATACCGTTGGTAGTGTATTCAATATCCACTTGAGTAAGACCGTAAGTATTAAAATCTATGCTATAAGTAAGGTTATTTGCCCAAAAACTTTCGTTTACCGGACTAGTAATTGATAATACTGCAGGAGCAGGTTCTGCCAATTCAAAAACATCACTCTGACTATAATAACTACCATAATCATCGTATAAATAGAGTTTGCAGTTGTCAGAAGCCGGATAAGATAAAGGAATATCCCATTCTAAATTTGTTAATCCGGGGTATAAATTTCCATTGAAAAATATATATGCTTGAAATACATTATCAATATAAAGCTTTAAATATGGTGACCAAAGAGAACCGCTACTTACATTGTTAATAGTTATTGTTTGTTGTGTACCAAGCTCCCAACTTGTGCCTTCTTCAGGATTAATAATCCTATATGGAGGAAACTCTGATAACATAAATATAGAACTTTCTTTATAAATTGAATTATCTGCTGAAGATGAAACTCTTATTTTAGAATTTGGATTATCTCCTGAAATGCCTGAAATATTCCATAGATAATAATTTGTACCAACATATTGAACAGTTTGATTAGTTGTTATATTTATCCAATTATCACCATTATCAATGGAATAATCAATGTCAACCTTATCTACTGACCATGATTTCCAGTAAATATATTGATTCGTACCATTCTGCCAATAATAACCTGTAGATGGTTGTGAAACTTCTGTTATTTTAGGAGTAGCTTCTACTATCTCAAAATTATCACTTGTTGCCACTGGTGTTGACATATCCGACCAGTTAAATATAACTATTTGATAGTTTATTCCCGGATTAAAACCAAATCCTGAAATTGCAACGTTTTTAATATTTTCACCCATTTGGCAATAATAAGAAGATGCAATGGTTTCTTTGTAAACTCCTCCTTGATAAAGCTGAATATTAACCTCATTAATTGCAGGAGTTGTAACATTAAAAATGATATCCTCATTATTTCCAATCTCCCATGAAGTAGAAGAATTAGGGCTTGTAAAAGTTATACTTTGACTATATCCAAATATGACCAACAAGCTCAACGTGATAACCAGTGAAAAACGCCGCAATAATAATTGCTTTTTGTAGTTCTTTTTCATAGACATATAAATTTTAGTAGTTAATAATAATAACAATCCAAAAATAATTTAACAATTTATGCCTATCAATACCTCAAATGAGGTATTTTTTACTACATTAATGAAATAAAAATGGATATTTTACCGACTATCTACAATCGCGACAATCGCTCTAATAATTGAGCAACATTTTTTACATCAAGTTTTGAATAAATACTCTTTCTATGAGTCCTGATTGTGTGTTCGCTTATGTTTAAAATGAGGGCTATTTCCTTATTCTCCAGCCCGTTCATAATATAATGAGCTATTTCGTTCTCCCTATCAGTAAGAGGATTTTTTGATTTTGCAGAAAAGTATTTCTTTTCAACAAGTTTAATTGTTGCAATGAGTTGAACTTCAGTAAAGGGTTTTACAATGTAACCGTCATTTTTTACTTCTACTAAAGAAGTAATTATATCTTCTGTACTATATGCTGTTAAAAATATTAGTGGGAAGTACTTACTTTTCTGCGCTTGCTTGTTGATTTCTATTCCTGTAACAGAGTTCTTAAGATAAATATCGCTAATAATAATATCAGGATCTATTTTAAGAATCATTTGCACAGTATCTTCTTTGCCGTTTAATATCCCACAAACTTCATAATTGTTTTTCTCTAAAATTTGTTTTATATCTCTCGCAATAATAACATCATCTTCAATTAATAATATCTTTCTCATTAACTTTAAGATTTACACAAATTTTTATATAATTTCCATTTTCTTCATAAATCTGATAATCGGCTTCAAGTTGCTCTAACATACTTACTACTAAAGAAAAGCCAAAACCGTGTTTTCTAACATCATTTAAGACATTTATTCCCCTTCCGGAATCTGAATATATTAAACAAATATCTGTAGAAGTTTTACTTTCAAGAAAAATTTTTATCTCTTTATTTCCTACACCCTGTAAACCATGCTCGATAGAATTTGTAACAAGTTCGTTTATAATTATTCCAATACTGACCGCATCATCAATATTAATATATTTATTATCCGAATTATCAATTAAACTGAACTTTATTTGCTCTCTTGACATAGAGTCAATAATGCTCATCGCTAATTCCTGAATATAATCAGACATCATAATTTCGTTTGATCTACTGCTTAAGTATAGTTTTTTATGTACAAGTGCTATAGTGTAAATTCTTGATTTTACATCATTTAAAATAGATTTTTCTTGACCGTCGCTTATTTCGTTTGATTGAAGATTTATAAGACTAGAAATTAGCTGCAAATTATTTTTAGTTCTATGGCTTATCTCACTTAAAAGAATCTCAATTTTCTTATTTTTTTCAATTAACTCATTATTTCGTTCTTCTAGTTCTATGTTTTTACTATCAAGTATTTTTCGGTTTTCTTCATATTCAATTATAAAAAGTCTTATAAATAGGAAAAGCAATATAATTGATGCACTGATATTAGTATATAAAAAGTATTGTCCAATCATTGCTATATCAGGTTCTACCTCTATTGTCATTTCCAGATACTTAATAATCAAAAAGCTTATTATATATAAAACTAGAAAAAAACTTAAAGTCTTAATTGGCTTTTTTAAATATGCCAATATTACAATAAAAGGAAAAAGATAAAATTCACATCCTGCGCCACCATACACGTAAGCAATAGCTATAAGTAAAATGGGTAAGAATAAAAAGGTGAAAAAAGTTGAGGATTTATGCAATTTAAAATAATTCAACAAGATTGCAATAACAGCAAATACGGCAATGGCAAAGTCAAAAGCAGCAAGATATATATTGCCCATGAGTAATAAAAGTGTCGTATATGAAATTCCTACCATTGCGGTACAAAAATTAAATACATTCATCAACCTAATTTCCTTTACTTCATCGAAGTTATGGCTTGCTTTAACGCCAATATTACGAATTCTATCAAACGAAAATCTTTTCATAATAATAACAAATGCTTAATACAAATAAATAAAAAATCTATTATTAAACCAAACTTTATATTATAATTTATAATAAATCCTATTCTTTATACTTATTATATAATAAACGCAGTGTTTAGCCCTAAGAACTTAGACAGATAATATTATACCAAATCTGCAAATATGTATTTTACAACTATTCGAATTGTATTTTATTTGCTTGTTGTCAAACTAATTCTTTTATTAACCAATCGCTGGAATGAATCGTCCTCACAGATAATTCAAAAATATCTTTTTGGGAACGATATAGATTTTACATATTACATACTTATTAAATCTTGTAATTATTTAGCTGGCATCTAATTTTAACTTTTGTCATTGTATTTGTGCCTTCCCGACAATCCCCTAATTTAACAAATACGAATGCCAAAAGGTATTGTTTAGTTTGTGAACCCCCGACTTAAAAGTCAGGGTTACTGATATTGAGCCCTCCGGGCTCAGAATTCACTTTTGTCATAACTTGTTTGTGTCCTCCCGATAATCTCCTAATTTAACTATACTTCCCGAAAAGACGGGACGGGTTATGCTAAAAGCTACTATTCGAGCTTAAGGAGCTCAGAATCTTGAACCACCTAAATAATTATTAAATCTTAAACTTATCACAACCACATAACAATCATTTCACTCAACACTCATTGTTGAAAACTTAATTTTATTACTAATGATATTTAAGTAATTTCGCACAAAATTTTACAAAATGAATTTGAAACAAGCCATAATACTAATTTTAAAAGGGATGGCTATGGGAATCGCAAATGTTATCCCCGGTGTCTCGGGAGGCACAATTGCATTACTTACAGGCATTTTCGAAAGGCTGATAAATGCAATAAAATCATTCAATTTATCTGCATTGAAGTTATTGTTTAAAGGCAAATTTGCCGAATTAGTTAAACATATTGATCTTTTTTTCCTGATTTGGGTTTTTCTTGGAGTTGGTATAGCTATTATCAGTATTGCTAATTTGTTCAAATATTTATTTGAGAATTACCCTGTTTATATTTGGTCGTTTTTCTTTGGTTTGGTTTTAGTTTCAGTATATTTTGTGGGCAAAGAAGTTAAAAAATATAATTTCTCATCTATCATAAGTTTAATTATTGGAACCGCCATAGCTGTTGCAATATCGTTGCTCAGCCCTGCAAGCGAGAACAGTAGTATGTGGTACCTGATAATATGCGGTATAATTGCAGCATGCAGCATGATATTACCCGGATTAAGCGGATCATTCGTACTAATATTACTTGGAAATTATCAATTGGTTATGATAGATGCCGTTAGCAGTCTCGACTTATCAATACTATTTCCTATAGTTATTGGTGCAGGAATAGGAATTATGGGGTTTTCGTATATCTTATCATGGCTGTTTAAGAAATATAAAGACCAGACAATAAGTGCTCTCACAGGGTTTGTTTTAGGATCTGTGATGATATTATGGCCATGGAAAAACAGTATTACTCAAACTTTCGGCGACAAAACCAAATTGGTTGGTTACGAATGGTTATTACCCGAAATGAATCTAGAGTTTTTTATTTCAATAATTATTATATTTGCAGGAATATTGAGTGTGTGGATGATAGAAAAATATGCTGCAAAGTCAAAAAATAAAATTACCAATTAATGAGAGAATTTGGTTTAATCGGTTATCCTTTAGGGCATGCTTATTCTCAAAAATATTTTGAGGAGAAGTTTGCAAAAATGGGTATTTCTGATGCAAAATATAAATTATTTCCCATATCAGAAATTTCTAAAATTTCTAATATTATTAATAGCTATCCAAATCTTATCGGACTTAATATCACCACTCCTTATAAAGAGTTGGTAATACCTTATTTAGATGAAGTAGATAGCCTAATTTTAAGATTGGGAACAGTAAATACAATTAAAATTACCCGAACAGAAAATTCTATTAAAACAAAAGGTTTTAATACTGACGTTTTTGGTTTAAATAAAACTTTTGACAATCTAAAATTCCCAAAAGAAAGTAAGGCTTTGATTTTAGGCAGTGGAGGATCAGGAAAAACGGCGAGTTTTGTTTTAAAAGAAAGAGGCATAGCCACAACAAATGTCTCAAGAAATCCTCAAAATTTACAAAATCTACCTTATTCCAAATTAACCGAATCAGTAATTTCTCAGCACAATATTATTATTAATGCCACTCCAGTAGGGATGTATCCTAAAATTGATTTATTCCCTAATATTCCTTATAAATACATTAGTAAGAATCACTTTTGTATTGATTTGGTATATAATCCTGCCCAAACGGAATTTCTGAAAAAATGTTCCGAGCAAAAAGCTATTACTGTAAATGGCTTGACTATGCTTTACGAGCAAGCAGACAAATCATGGGAAATATGGAATACTATTCTATAACTCTGTTGTAAACTTCTTCATCCTTGTTATAAAAGAAACTTAAATCTTTATATTTATTAAAGAAACCGTACAATTCAGTTGAAGAAGTAAATGTTTCATCAATATTATCAGTAACTTCAAACAGTTTAAACTGATTTTTGTCCACAATTACTATTTTATAAAAATAATATGTGCCATCCTGATTCATATTAGCAAATCTTGTACTTCCAATATCTGTAAAATGACAAATATACGTTCCGCTGACTTCATAAAATTCGTCAGTTGTATTAAACTCATATTTTTCAGCTTTAAACTTTTTACCGTCAATATTTGAAAAAACAAAGTAATTCGGATTGTCAGAATATGAATCCGCAACCATCCACTTACCCATCAGATCTTTATCTAAATTTACATTTGGTTCTGCAAGAGGTACAGTTGAAGAATACGGACATGCAGTAAAAATAACTCCTGCGAGAATAATCAAAGAAATAATAATGATACTTGACTTTTTCATAAAATTTAAATTTAGGTTATTAATATTTTTTGACAAATTTATAAAATAGTTTAATACTATTCTATTCGAGGCTGTTAAATATTTTAATTGCTTCATCAAAGTTATTACCACAAAAATCGTGATCAGGTTTGCAGTCACTACAAACTAAAGGTCTGTCAGGATTATTATATAGCCTACACAAATTATTCTCATCCAAATGAGGACATCGGAAATTTTTGGGCTTTCCATTTGGCAAACCCGGAATCGGACTTGATATAGAAGGAGCTATACAACATGCTCCACATTTTCTACAATTCACAATTAAAACAGAATTTGATTATTACAACTTGCGATTTCTATTTACAAATTCAATAATATTATCTATACCCTGCTTAAACTCACTATCTGTTCTGGCAACATTAATTCTGATATAATTATACCATTCATTGCCAAAATGAATCCCGGGAATTATCGCAGTTCTGGCTTGTTCATAAATATCCAAACCGAATTTTAAACTGTTATTAAATCCTTCGGGCAAACGGCACCAAACAAAATAGCCTCCGTCTGCATTAGGACAATAAAAGCCAGCTTTGGATAATTTTTCAACTGCGTAGTAATAATTCGACTTTATCTTTTCTCTTAATTCTTTAATATACTCATAATAATTGTCCTTTTTTACAAATTCTGCAATAGCATACTGCAAAGGAGCCGGAGCACTTAGTCCTATATAATCATGAGTATAACACATTTTTGTATAATGCGACTTGTGCATTACAAAATATCCTACTCGCCAACCGGTAATTGAAAACTTTTTTGAAAAACTGTTAGCATAAAAAACATTTGGTGAAACAGACTTATCTGAAAAGCAATTCTGCTCTTCATTAAAATATATTTCATTATAAACTGCATCAAAAATGATATAAGCATTGTACTTTTCAGCTAATCTTATTAAAAAATCAAGTTTAGACTTTGATATTGATTTACCATAAGGATTACCTGGACTCGCAATAAACAATAGCTTGATTTTATTCTCAACGAAGAAGCTTTCTAAAGACTTTTCCTCAAAATAATCATTATCATCAATAACTATTGAAAAAAACTTATGACCAAAAATCTGTGGTAAATGAATATATGACTCATACGCAGGAGAAAATGCAGCAACATTAAAATCCTTATTATCAGTAACATACATTAGATAATTATAAATTAGCGATATAGCCTCTGTTGCTCCATTTGTAATTATAATATCGGCCAATCTAGATGACGCCCTGTACTTGTCATATAAGAATTCGAGAAGTGAAGTATTTCCTGAGCCCGGAGCATATTGATGAACATCTGAATAACTTGAGGCAGATAATAATTTAAGTAATTTTTCAGGAGGCTTAAAACCCGGTATTCCCTGAGCTAAATTTATTCCACCGTTTATTTTTACAAGATTACTAAAATGTCTTATTAAAGAACCTTCAATTTTAATTTCAGGGTCTAAAGTCATTTCTGTTACTTATTATAAGAATTTATTACTTCCTGAGAAACCACATCTATATCAAGCACGACAAGTCCGTCAACAGTATAATTAAAATCAGGATCTACATTAAAACAAAGAATTTTTCCTCCTAAAGATAGATATTTTTTAATTAATACGGGTATTCCGAAATGATTGAAATCAATGTCCTTTATAAGCCTGTCTATTGTATTCAAATCATGCTCAAAAGTGCTAAGCAATATTTCGTGATGATGATTTGATGTATAGTTAAAACCTTTTCTGAATTTTACCATTGTTGATAGTTCAGGCCAATTATGATTTCTTTTAAGGTATTCTACTATCAATATTTTAGCATTGTCCGAATACAAACTTGAAATGCTTGCCGGACCAATGAGATATTTATAATCCGGAAATTTCTGAGTTACATGATAAATCCCTTTCCACAACAGGAATAACGGCAATGGTTTACGTTGATATTCAGGGACTATGAAAGAACGTCCCATTTCCATAGATTTTCCCAGATAAGATTTAAAATCATCTTTAAATTCAAATAAAGAATTAAGATAAAAACCTGCAATGCCTTTATCTTTAATTATATCAGCTCCCATACCTATTCGGTACGAACCAACTAACATAGAAGCTGCTGAATCCCAAAGAAAGAGATGATTATAGTAGCTGTCAAATTTGTCGAAGTCCTTTTCCTTGCCTGTTCCTTCCCCAATTTCTCTGAAAGCTATTTCTCTCAATCTGGTAAGTTCATCAAATATTACAGGAATATTATCATGTTCTGAAAAATAGCACTCATAATTATCAGTCGTAAATAACAAATCCGTCTTTTTGATTTTTTCAATTTCACTTTTAATCAAGTTAGTGTCCAAAGCTTTAACAATATCCTGATAATTAACAGTTGGCTTAACTTCAGCACCTGTACTTTCTTGATCATTCAAACAATATGTTCTAGCTTTAAGAACTTTTGCGAGGGTATTTTTATCTTCAATATTATTAATGATCTTTGGTTGTAAAGGAGCACTAAATCGAATAAAAATATTTCTGTTTTTTTTGTTCAATAACTCTGCCGGTAACCTTACTGTTCTTAGAGAAGGGTTAATTTTTCCTACTATATGAAAAAGTTTACTGTTCTGGCCGGAGACAAAACCTGAAACAACAGGAGCATTAACTTTTTTAACAAACTTCATAACATTAATATGCCAATCTCTATCCTCAACAACTTTTGATTTTCCATATTTTGTTGAGACCTCCCCTGCTGGTAAAATGCAAATTGCACCACCGGATTCAATGACTTTATACATCTCTTTCAAACCCGCAAGACTTGAAAAAGCCTCTTTGTGCGATTCGAAAGGATTGACTGAAATCAAATGATGAGCAACCGGTTCTACCCTACTTAATAAAAAATTTGCTAAAAATTTTGTATCAGGACGCCTTTTTAATACAGACAGCATTATTGCCAATGCATCTAAGCCACCATATGGATGGTTAAATAAAAACACAACAGGTCCAGACTCGGGAATGTTATTTAAATCAGATTCCGAAACCGTTAAATTAATATTCATCAATCTCAGACAGTTTTCGACAAAAACTGTACTGTCCTTATCATAAGCCTTGTCATATAAATCATTTAGTTTGTCAAATTTCATTATGCGCATTCCCCATGACGAAAGTAATCTCCCATGAAAGCCTTTTACTTTCAATACTTTCTGGAAATCTTCTTTTGAAATTACTTTATGTTTTGATTCCGGCATAAATAAAAATGTACTGAATTACAAAGATGATAAATTTTGTTATAAATGAAAAGCTTTTTGATATAAAGTTTTATTATTATTTTTATAAGTAGCTATTAAACCACATATTAATGACATTTGTCAGTTTTTATTATTTTTAATAACAGAAAAATAAAATAATAAAACAATAAATCCACTAGTAAGAATTATTATGCCTGATAGCAAAAAAGCATTTTGCAATGAGTAAATGTCAGCATACCAACCTACAAAAGGTCCAAAACCCGCAAATAATATTCGTATTACAAAATTCCTTACCGACAATACTGTTGCTCTGATATTGGGGGTACACGATCTATTAATGTAGTCCTTAAGAACCGGAGTTGCAATTCCTCTAACAAAATAAAACAACCAAATAACAAAAAATATAAAAAACAAATCAGTTATCCCTAGTAGAACATATGACCCTCCAATGATTATCAGAATAGCGATGATTGTAGTTTTACTTCCAAGTATCTTCTCTATTTTATATGCAAAAATGGTGGCTATTCCCACAGTTAGATTAACAACTGACCAGGCAATTCCAATTTGGTACTTCGAAAAGCCTTGAATTTCATTAAGATAAGCTTGTAGAAACCATGCCATTGTTAATGTAGCACAGCCAATAACTGCTGATAACAAAATATTTAAAGACAAATTTTTTGACTTAAACAATGAGAAATTAACGATAGAAATAATATGTTTAAATCCTACTTTAATATTGTCTTTTTTAAAAGATGGTTCGTAAATCCAGAATGCAGCAGGAATAGCAATAAAAGCAACAATAGCCTGACCATAAAAAGGGGTTCGCAAGCTTATCTCTGCAAGAAAACCTCCTACCACTGCAGCAATAGTTTCTGCGAAATTACCAATTGCCAATACCCTACCCTCGTATTTAATAAACTGGTTTTCTTTATTCTCGTTTTTTAAACTATCATATAGCAAAGCAGAATCGCTACCACTAATAAAACTTTGAGCAACTCCCAAAACTAATTCTGCTATTAAAAACTCGTAAAAACCGGATGTGAAACTGTAAATTGCAAAACCTATTGTGCCAAGAACAGCTCCAAGTATAATTGTGCTTTTTCTACCCCAAACATCTGCCAGATAACCACTGGGTATTTCGAGAGCAATTACCGCAATTGAATATACTGCTTGTAAAGTCAGGACATCTCTTAAGCTCAATCCGTTTTCTTGATAAAAAAGCACAATTATCGGCATAAACAGCATAAACCATTTTGCTGTTTTTATTACGTACAAAGCAAAAATATTTCTTTTCAGAATATTCATAAGTTTGCAAATATATATCGTTTAATTAAAACAAAATTGAGAATTTTTAACGATTTAATACAACAATTAAATAATGACTTGTCAAGAGATTTTTTATTTTTGCAAGAAAATTGACACATGAAAAGAATAATATTTATTTTGATTTTTATCTTAATATCTTCTACATTGCTGTATAATCAATCTTTGGACGATCAAACAATAAACAAGATTAGAACAGAATATCAAAAACAAGCAGAAAATGATATAGCTGTTAGAAATGCCTTATCCAATAATGATATAAAATCTGTTTCTTTGAATAGGGATGTTTGCGGAAAAACTGATCATAATTTTAAATATCGAGTAAAAGTTAGTGGAATAACCGACCAAAAAAGTTCGGGAAGGTGTTGGATGTTTACAGGACTTAATTCTTTGAGGCCAATGATAATTGAATCGGCAAATCTCTCCGGTTTTGAATTCTCAACAAACTATTTGTTTTTTTGGGATATGCTAGAAAAATCAAACCTCTTTCTGGAGGCGACTATTCAGAATGCAAACAAAGATTTCTCCGATAAGACTGTTGAATGGTTGTTTAAAAATCCCATTGGAGACGGCGGTGTTTGGAATTCATTTGCAAATATTATTGCAAAATATGGCGTTGTACCAAAAACTGTAATGCCGGAAACATATCATTCGGAGAATACTTCGTGGCTTAACAGAATATTGTCCCGTAAATTAAGAGAATACGGATTAAGACTGCGGGAACTTAAAAACTCAAAAGCAACAGACATTCAAATTAGTCAGGAAAAATTTAAAATGATTTCAGAAATATATCGTTTGTTAGTTTTGTTTCTAGGAGAACCTCCTACAGAATTTACATACAGATTTGTAGATAAAGATAAAAATATTGGAGAATATGCAACATACACTCCATTAGATTTTTTTAAACTTATGATTCCCGACTATGACAAAAACAACTATGTAATGCTGATGAATGACCCAAGTCGTGAATATTACAAAGTCTATGAAATAGAATATGACAGAAATGTCTTAGAAGGCGAAAACTGGAAATTTCTAAACTTACCGGCAAATGAAATAAAAATATTTGCTTTGGAAAGTATAAAGAACAATGAATCAATGTATGCTTCGTGTGATGTTGGCAAACAGCTAAACAAAGATGATGGTAGCCTCGATATAAACAATTATGATTTTGAGTCTTTGCTTGGAACTAAATTCGGAATGAATAAAGCCGAAAGAATAAAAACTTTTGACAGTGGATCAACACATGCCATGCTGCTTATTGCCTGCGATACAGATGATAGTGATAAACCTGTAAAATGGCAATTCGAAAATTCGTGGGGAGCATCATACGGTCATAACGGATATTTAACATTTACGGATGAATGGTTTGATAATTATATGTTCAGACTTGTAATTAACAAAAAATTTATTGACGATAAAACACTAAAATTACTTGAACAAAAAGCAATAATGCTACCTCCGTGGGACCCAATGTTTATGGCCGACAACTAATAATTATTTATACTAACTTATGTGCGGGATAACCGGTATTTATTGTTTCGAAGGAACAGCAGACAAATTTAGTGATAAACTATCTGCTGCAGTAAATACATTATCTAAACGCGGACCTGACAATGAAAATATCTCTTTTCATAATAAGATTGGTTTAGGACACACAAGATTGTCTATAATTGACACTTCAAATGCTGCAAATCAACCGTTTATTGATAATACCGGAAAATATGCAATAGTATTTAATGGCGAATTTTATAATTATAAAGAATATAAAAATGAGTTAATAGATGACGGCATACAGTTCAGATCTGAATCTGACACAGAAGTTCTGTTGTATTTGCTAATAAAATATGGCAAATCAGCTCTTGAAAAAATAAATGGATGTTTTGCTTTTGCTTTCTGTGATTTTGACAAAGAAAAATGTTTGTTGGCTAGAGACAGAATGGGAATAAATCCTCTGTATTATTATAATGATAATGAAAAGCTGATTTTTGCTTCAGAAATGAAAGCTATTTTAGCATACAATATCCCAAAACGACTAGATTACGAATCGCTTAAAATATATTTTCAGTTAAATTATTTACCGGTAAATTGCAGTATTATAAAAAACGTAAACAAATTAGAGCCGGGCAGTTATATTGAAATACATAATAACAATTTTACAATATCAAAATATTATAAAATCCATCAGTTTAATCCAAACGAAAAGCATGATGATTACGAAACGGCAAAAACAACAATAAGAAATTTATTAGACTGTTCGGTAAAACGTAGACTAATTTCTGATGTACCTCTTGGTTGTTTCCTAAGTGGCGGAATTGACTCAACAATAATAACTGCTCTGGCGTCCGAGCACACAAAAAACCTGAATACATTTTCAATTGGGTTTAAGGACGAGGATTACTTCGATGAAACAGAATATTCACAAATTGTTGCAAAAAGATACCATACAAATCATACCGAATTCAAAGTTTCCAATGATGATTTGTTAAATGATCTCGAATCTGTACTAAATTATATTGATGAACCCTTTGCTGACTCGTCTGCATTAGCTGTAAATATTTTGAGTAAACTTACACGTCAAAAAGTAACAGTTGCATTGAGCGGAGATGGTGCTGATGAGCTATTTGCAGGATACAATAAGTATGCAGCACATTTTAATTCAAAATACTCCGGTACAAGAGAAAAATTAATTTCAGCAATGAATCCTGTTTGGAAAGTATTACCCAAATCCAGAAACTCAAAATCTGCAAATTTAATTAGACAATTGGATCGCTTTTCGGAAGGTTACAAATTAGATTCTTATGACAGATACTGGTTTTGGGCGAGTATTGGTTCTGAACAATATTCGAAAAATTTGTTAAAAATCGCAGTTGACAATAATATATACTCATTGTTAAAACAAAAATACAAAACAGATTATAATGATTTCTCAGAAATAAACTCAATACTATATGCAGATATGCATCTGGTTTTAGAAGGAGACATGCTAACAAAAGTTGACCGGATGTCAATGGCAAACAGTCTTGAAGTTAGAACCCCTTTCCTCGACCATTCTGTTGTTGATTATGTTTTTAGTTTACCTGCATCTTATAAAATTACAGCAACACAAAGAAAAAAGATTTTAAAAGATAGTTTCTCTGATTTAATTCCTCAAGAAATATTAAATTTGCCGAAACATGGATTTGAAGTACCTTTGCTAAAATGGTTCAGAAATGAACTTTGGGCTATGATTAACAATGATTTATTATCAGAAAAATTCATTAAAGAACAAGGAATATTTAATTATTCAATTATTGAACAACTTAAAACTAACATCAAATCGAAGAATCCTAGTGATTCCGCCGCCAAAATTTGGGCACTTATTGTTTTTCAGAGTTGGTGGAAGAAGTATTATATTTAACTGATTTTAATGCCAAAAGTATTAAGAATAATAAATAGATTTAATCTTGGGGGACCAACATATAATGTTGCATACCTGACTAAATATATGAGTCCCGAATACGAAACTTTATTGGTTGGCGGTATGCAAGATCGTCATGAGGCTTGTTCTGATTACATCGTTAAGAAATTAGGAATTCATGCTATTCAAATTCCTGAAATGATTAGAGAAATTGGAGTTAATGATATAAGTGCATACTTTAAAATCAAAAATATTATTAAGCGTTACAAACCTGATATCGTTCACACTCATGCTTCAAAAGCAGGATATCTTGGACGTAAGGCAGCAATAAGTTTAGGAGTTCCCGTTATTGTTCATACTTTTCATGGTCATGTTTTTCATTCGTATTTTAATAAATATTCTACTGCTATTTTTAAAAAAATTGAGAGAGATTTGGCAAAAAAAACTTCTGCGATTATTGCAATCAGTGAACTACAAAAACAAGAATTATGTAATATCCATAAAATAGCCCCCGAAAACAAATTCAGAGTTATACCCTTGGGTTTTGATCTTGACAGATTTCAGGAAAATTACCAACAAAAACGCCAATACTTCCGCGAAAAATATAATATTGCCGATGACGAAATTGTAATTTCAATTATTGGTAGGTTAGTTGCTGTTAAAAACCATCCATTGTTTATAAAGGCAATAAGTAATATAAAAAAGCAAACCTCAAAAAAAATAAAAGCTGTAATTGTGGGTGACGGTCAATTAAGAAACGGACTTATTGAACTTGCATATTCCCTCGGCTTAACCTGCTCCTATGCTGATGAAATGGTGCCAAACCCTGATATTATTTTTACTTCATGGATACAAGATGCCGATATCGTTTTTGCGGGTTCGGAGATTACAGCTCTGACCTCTTTCAATGAAGGTACACCGGTTTCAATAATTGAATCCCAGGCAGCTAATACACCAATTGTTACAACAAATGTTGGAGGGGTTGAAAATGTTATATTAAAAAACAAAACTGCCTTACTGGCAGAAAATGACAATATCGAAGACTTTTCTGCAAAATTATTTGAATTAGTTGAAAACGATGGTCTTCGAAATGACATGTCCAACCACGGCTGGGATTTTGTTAAAGATAAATTCCATTACACAAGACTTGTAAAAGACATGAAATTGCTGTATGATGATCTGCTAAGCTAACTAGAATTTGCTTTGATTTTAATAATTTATCACAAAAGAGTAATTATTCTATCAAATAAATAATATGTACTATTATATGCATAATGGAATATTTTTATAATTTTGCAAATGGTAATATAGATAAAATGAAAATTAGAATATCCGGCATATTTAGTATAATTATTGTTTTATTGTTTTTCAATTCCTGTAAAACCCTGAGGCCATCAGAGATGTTCCAAACAGATACAGAATATCCGGTAAACAATTTTGAAGCTTCTAAACTGGAATATGTAATTAAACCTTATGATAAAATCTCGTTGCGGGTAGTAAGTAATGTAGGTGAATCTTTTTTCAAAGGAGATATATCCGCCGGAGGTAGCACATCTAGTAGTCAAAACGGATATGAATTTTCTGTTGAATTTGACGGCTTGGTTAAAGTTCCAATTTTAGGGCGAGTTCCTGTAAGCGGGAAAACTGTTCGCGAAGTTGAAGAATATTTCGAAGAACTATATGGTCAATATTTTGTAAACCCATTTGTCTTAGTGCAAGTTACGAACCGTAAAGTAATGGTGTTTATGGATAGTGGTACCAAAGCTACTATTGTTGAAATGCCAACAGAAAATCTTACCCTTATTGAAGCAATTGCAGAAGTTGGTGGAATATCAGAAATAAGCAGAGCATATCGAATTAAACTAATCAGAGGCAATTTAACCGAAAATCCTGAAATCTATTATTGGAATATTTCTAATTTGACAGACTTAAAAAACTCTAATATTTTTCTTGAAGCAAATGATATAATTTATATAGATAGCAAACCTCAATATGTTGTAAGAGCTTTACGCGAAATAAGTCCTTATCTGACTTTAGTAACAACCCTTGTAACTGTTTATGGTGTATTTTTTAAGCTCAACCAATAATTACTAATGAAACAACAAAATAAAATACCTTTTTTAAATCAGAAATTTGATCCAAGGACATTCTTCACGATATTTAAAAAGAATTTTTGGGTAATTATAATTATTGGTGTTGTTTCAGTTGGAGTAGGATTTGCTTATTATCGATATACTTTACCAGTATTTAAAGCCACTTCTATATTACAGATTAAAAACGAAAATAAAACAAATCAGATACTTGGAATCAACAATGTTGGTATGGAGACTGACTTGGCTCCGGTAATAGAATTGATAAGATCACACGAATTTTTAAAAACTGTTGTTGCAACCTTGCCGTTAGAAATAAGTTATTACAGACAAGGAACGTTTTTATCAACCGAATTATATGGGAGCACGCCTTTCGAAGTAAAATATAGATTAAACAATCCTGTAATTCTTGATCAAAATATTATCTGTGAATTTGTTGATTACAAATGTCATCTTTCATACGAGATTAATGGCGAAATTTATGAATATCGGATAAATCCAGAAGAATGGCAATCGGTTTTCGGCATGGAGATATTAATACATTTCCCTACAAAAAAGGATATGGAAATAGAATTAGATGCAGACAACAAATCGCAGTATTATTTTACAATTAATGACCCGAATACAGTACTATATAGAATTAGCGCAAATCTAAACATACAGGTACTAAATGAAACTGCAGGGACAATTCTTATTACATACTACGACTATAATGCAAGCAAAGCTGCTGATATAACAAATACAATAGCGGAGAAATTTATTGAGTTTGACGGAACAAAAAAGAAAGAAAGTGCAAACAATATAATAAATTACATTGACCAACAAATGGAAAATGTGTTTGCACAATTGAATTTAACTGAAAGAGATTTACACGATTTTAGAGTGCAAAATAACATAAAAGCAACAAATGATAATGTTTTATTCAATAAAGCAAATTTATATACTTCGAAAATTTCTGAACTCGAAACAAAATTGTTAAATATTGATTTTGAAATAATGACTTTAGAGAAAATTGCCATAAAAATAAAATCAGAACCCGAATTAAAAACATACGAAATACTGGCAATGCTTTCAGGTCAACAATCAGAAACTTTTCTATCCGAAATGATTAACTCACTTCAAGAACTGTTAAGTAGAAAAGAAATTCTGTTATTTGACGTAACTGCAAATAATCATAAAATAAAAGTAATTGATGAACAAATTCAGTCTAAAAAAGACATAATTGTTGATTTTGTAAATTCTACTATCCTTAGATTAGGGGAAGAAAAAACAGAGTATGCAAAACGCATAAATGAAATTGAGAGTCAGGTTTTTGTTGATTCTTCATATGACGAGATTGAGTATGCAAGATTAATGCGTTTATATGCCATTAATGAAGATTTCTATTCTCAACTTATACAGACAAAAGCTGAGACAATGATTTCGCAAGCCGGATATGTAAGTGTTAACCTTATACTCGAAAAAGCGTCTGTACCTGCATATCCTGATTATCCTGCATTAAGAAAAGTTTTTATGCTTTCTGTGATAATCGCATTTGTTATTTCTGCAATGTTTATTTTATTGAAATATTTACTTTATAATAAAATTTTATCAACCGTTGACATCTCCGAATATACAGATATACCTGTAATTGGAGGCGTCCCGGAAGCTAAACTTGACATGAGTGTTTCGCAGGTTGTTGTTCATAAACGACCCAAATCAATGATGGCCGAAGCATTTCGAAGTATCCGAAATAATTTAGACTTCTATCCTATTAAAGACAAATGCAGGGTTATAACAGTTTCTTCAACAATTGCCGGTGAAGGAAAGACATTTGTCGGGATAAATATTGCGGCTATTTATGCAATGACCGGCAAAAGAGTACTTATTATGGATTTCGATCTTAGAAAACCACGACTTGACAAGTGTTTTTCTGTGAGTAATTTAAAAGGAGTAAGTACTATCCTAATAAAAAAACACAATTATGAGGAATGTCTGCATAACAGCGAAATTGAAAATCTTCATTTTATTACCTCAGGACCTTTGCCTCCTAATCCTGCCGAGTTGATTCTAGGCAAAAATTTAGTGAATTTGGTTGATGAAGTAAAAAAGGATTTTGACGTAGTAATTATTGACACTCCTCCTGTAGGAATTGTTACAGATGCTTTGGTTACTTACCGCCTGGCACATAACCCAATTTATGTAATGCGTGCTTCTATTAGTCCAAAATCTTTCATAAGTAATGTGGATTCGTTTGCCCAAGATTCAAAACTTGATAACCTTGGCATTATACTGAACGGAATCGAAAGAAGTACAAGCAGATACGGTTATGGTTATAAGAGCGGTTATGGATACCAATACGGATATCGATCATACGGATATGGCTACGGATATCTTACAAAGATACATAATTCGTATTATGGAGAAGAAGTAGAAACTAAATACCTGATTTTTAACAGGCTTATCAATAGAATTAAGAAGCTGAAAAAATGAATTATATTCTTTTAATAACATTTATTGCTTCGCTGGGATTAGGAATTTTTTTTAATAATTTTTTCATCAAAAGACCTATTAAATTCTTAATCAAGAAAGCTAATAAATCTGCAATAAGATTTAGCACACAATCCAAACCAATTTTGGGGGGCTTGGGTTTTTATGCTGTTTTTCTTATTGTAATAATTGCATCACTATTAGTACTGGAAGAAGAAATTTATTTATCCAAAGAATATTTAAGTCTTTTGATAATTGTTACAATGTCTTTTGTTATGGGATTAGCAGATGATATAATAAATACTCCTCCATCATTCAAGTTTATTGTTCAGTTTTTATGTGCATTTATTCTGATTTTTAATGATATTTATATTCACATTAGCCCTATAGACTGGATAAATTATTCAATAACAGTATTGTGGGTTGTAGGCATTATGAATTCTATAAATATGCTTGACAATATGGATGCCATAACGAGCTTGACATCACTATCTATAATAGGAGGAACAATAATTTTCAGTATATTTTACAATACTCAAATATCTAATTTCGGCTTAATGGTTTTATTATCCGTAGCCGGAGCCTTGCTGAGTTTCTTGTTTTACAATTGGAGTCCATCTAAAATGTATATGGGAGACAGTGGGAGTCAATTCCTTGGAGCTATTCTTGCCTGGGTTGGGATTTCATTTTTCTGGAACTCTGTACCAATTGAAGAAGTACAATATAGTTTTAATACAAAGCAAGCTTTGATTGTTGCATTGGCGTATATTATACCTTTGTCTGATACAACCACTGTCACTATCAACAGGTTATTTAGAAAACAATCACCTTTTATGGGTGGAAAAGATCATACAACACATCATTTATTTTATCTTGGTCTATCTGTAAGGTGGGTAGGAATACTGTATTTTATTCTTAATTCTATAGGTATATTTTTATCGCTATATCTTATAAATACAGGCAAAGATTTTAACTATTCACATTTATGGTTGTATTTTATTTTTCCGGTAATTACATTTTCATTTCTATATCTTAATACAAAATTTACAAAAATCAAATAATGAAATTTAATAAAACTTTTAAACTGCCATTTCTACTGTTAATAGGCATTGGTTTTGGTTTAATTCTTTCCAATGTTTTTATGTTTTCTGATACTAGCAATAATAAAGACAAACAAAACACAAATGATTTAGATAAATTTCAAACACCCTATACCGTATTTCAGCCATATATACCGGAAGAAGTCTATTTTTGTGGAGAACAGGTCCCTCTGAAAAACTTTGATGTTTATGAATCTCTCGATCTTGAGATGATTGCAAACACTTATCGTCATTCAATGACAATTCTTTACTTAAAAAGAGCAAACAGGTTTTTTCCGGAGATTGAAAAAATATTAAAAGAAAATGGAATCCCTGATGATATGAAATATATTTGTGTTGCAGAAAGTGGTTTTGCAAACTTAGTGAGCCCTGCAGGAGCAACCGGATTTTGGCAAATTATGAAAGCAACCGGATTAGAATACAATTTGACAATAGATAAAAATGTTGACGAAAGATACAATCATAATAAATCGATTATTGTTGCAATAGATTATTTTAAAAAAGCATATAAACACTTCGGAAATTGGACATTAGTAGCAGCTTCGTATAATATGGGAATGGGTGGCATTAAGAAAGAAATGGATTTCCAAAGAGTAAAATCATATTGGGATTTAAATTTAAATGATGAAACTTCACGCTATGTTTATAGAGTTATTGCCTTAAAACTAATCTTATCAGATCCTGAACGATACGGGTTTAACATTCCCGAAGATAATCTGTATCGTGAAATAAAAACCGTTGAAATTACTGTTGATACAAGTATAAATGATCTTGTTCAATTTGCTTTTGAGCATGGAACAAATTATAAAATGTTAAAGTACTTTAACCCATGGATAATCGGCAGCAGTTTAATAAATCCAAGTAAAAAAGAATATAAAATAAAAATCCCTGCAAAAGGAGAAAGAGATTGTTATATTCCAGAGGAATAATCGAAGAATAATGGGAACGAAAGAAGGGATAATTCAAGTTAGAGGTGCAAGAGTACATAATTTAAAAAATCTGGATGTTGATATTCCTCAAAACAAATTATGTGTAATTACCGGACTAAGCGGTAGTGGAAAATCCTCACTTGCATTTGACACAATATATGCTGAGGGGCAAAGGAGATACATGGAAACTTTTTCTGCCTATGCCAGACATTTTATTGGGAATATGGAACGTCCCGACGTAGATTTAATTTCAGGGTTAAGTCCTGTAATCGCGATAGAACAAAAGACCACTGTAAAAAATCCACGCTCCACAGTTGGTACAATTACCGAAATTTATGATTACCTCAGATTACTATTCGCTCGTGCATCAACTGCATATTCAAGTAACACAGGCGAAGAAATGGTAAGATATAGTGACGAACAAATTATAAATATTATATGTCAAGAATTTGATGCAAAGGCTGTTTACATACTCGCACCTGTCGTTGACGGAAGAAAAGGTCATTATAAAGAATTGTTTGAAAATTTCCGAAAAAAGGGTTTTTTACATGCACGAATTAATGGCGACATAACTGAAATAACATATAACCTTAAACTTGACCGTTATAAAACACATTTTATAGAGCTGGTAGTTGACAAACTCATCGTTAAAGAAGATGACAAACAGAGACTACAAAAATCTATAGATTTGGCAATGAATATTGGAAAAGGTGTTATAATGCTCCTTGATAAAGAAAACAATAAGCCAAGATTCTTCAGTCGCTTTTTAATGTGTCCAACCACAGGAATTTCATACAAAGAGCCTGCTCCACATTCTTTCTCATTTAACTCCCCTCAAGGAGCATGTCCAAAATGTAACGGATTGGGTGTAATTGCTGATATAGATATTTCAAAAGTTATTACAGACACTTCAAAATCAATTAACGATGGTGGTATAAATTACATCGGAAAATATAAAAATTCTCTACAATTCTGGATACTTGAAGCATTAGCCGAAAAAATGAATTTTTCATTAAAAACACCTTTAAATGAATTAAATGAAGAGGCGATAGATGCTATTTTGTATGGTTATCCTGAAAGTTTAAGACTAAAGAATACTCCCTTGGGTGAAAACTCTAACTATATCGTAAGTTATAACGGCATAGTTAATATGATAAAAACAAGGCAAGATGAAGAAGAAAAAGACCCTTATTCAAACAAATCATCTTTTCGTTACAACAGGTTTATTACATGTCCAAAATGTAATGGGACAAGATTGAAAGAGGAATCATTGTATTTCAAATTTGGTAACAAAAACATAGCGGAACTTGCTGCTATGGATATACTACAGCTTCATGATTTTTTAGATCAAGCTCTTGAAATTTCAGGAAAAAGAGAACAAAAAATAGCCTCAGAAATAGTAAAAGAAGTAAAAAGCAGATTAGGCTTCCTACTGGACGTTGGACTTGATTACCTTTCTCTTGATCGTCCGGCAAAAAGTTTGTCGGGTGGAGAGTCACAAAGAATAAGATTAGCAACTCAAATTGGTTCAAGACTCGTAAATGTATTGTATATTCTCGATGAGCCTAGCATAGGCCTTCATCAACGCGACAATAATAAACTGATACATTCTTTAAAAGAGCTTCGCGATAGGGGTAATTCTGTAATTGTTGTTGAACACGATAAAGAAATGATTCAGCAATCTGATTACATTGTGGATATAGGTCCGGGAGCAGGTCGTAAAGGCGGCAAATTGGTTTTCGCAGGAAAATACGATTCAATGCTGAATTCAGATTCTATTACCTCACAGTATATCACTGAAAGGAAAAAAATCGAAATACCTAAACAGAGAAGAAAAATTAGCGATAAAAAAATTAAAATTTTTGGAGCTAAAGGAAACAATCTTAAGAATATTAATGTCGAAATTCCTACTGGGGTATTTGTATGTGTAACAGGCGTTTCGGGAAGCGGAAAATCGAGTTTGCTCAACGAAACACTTGTACCAATTTTAGCTAAACATTTTTATAACTCTAATAGCTTTCCTCTCGAATATGATAAAATTGAAGGCATAGGAAATATTGACAAATTTATTGAAGTAAATCAGGAACCTATCGGAAAAACTCCACGTTCTAATCCAGTAACATACACAGGAATATTTACCGAAATAAGAGAATTATTTGCTTCTATACCTGAAGCTAAAATTAGGGGCTATAAATCAGGAAGATTTTCATTTAATGTTGCAGGAGGTCGTTGCGAGACATGTAAAGGAGCAGGAGTAAGAACAATCGAAATGAATTTTCTACCAGACGTATATGTTCCTTGCGAAACTTGTCACGGAAAAAGATATAATAGAGAAACCCTTGATGTTAAATTTAAAGGGAAATCTATTTCTGATGTTTTAAATCTTACAATAAATGCTGCTGTTGAATTTTTCGAAAACATTCCTCAAATCTACAGAAAACTGTCGGTACTACAGCAAGTAGGATTGGGTTATATTACTTTAGGTCAATCCTCTACTACCCTTTCAGGTGGCGAAGCACAAAGAGTAAAACTCGCAACAGAATTAATGAAGCGTGATACAGGCAACACACTTTATATACTAGATGAACCAACCACCGGATTGCATTTCGAAGATATTCAAGTATTATTAAACGTTTTAAATTCACTGATTGACCGAGGTAACAGTATGATAATTATAGAACATAATATGGATATTATCAAATCTGCTGACTGGATTATTGATTTAGGTCCCGAAGGCGGCGAAAGGGGTGGTTATATTGTGGCAGAGGGGACTCCGGAAGACATTGCAAATTGCAAAAAAGGATATACAGGAATATTTATGAAAAAAGAGCTGTCACTTTAAAATCCAATATATAAGCAATAACAAAATAAAAAATTAAAATTTTAACATAATTTTAATAAAATTTAGTACTATGTATTGCATAGTTCTAATTTTTTTATATATCTTTGCATTGTCAATTACTAATTTATTAATTATGGATTTAACAAACAACAAAGCTCAAATGCGTAAAGGAGTATTAGAATACTGTACTTTGCTTATACTCAAGCAAAGTGATTGCTATTCGACAGAAATACTTGAAAAGCTGAAAGAAGCAGAAATGATAGTTGTCGAAGGCACTTTATATCCTTTGCTTACAAGACTAAAAAATATGCAATTATTAAACTATCGTTGGGAAGAAAGCACACAGGGACCACCTCGAAAGTATTATAGCCTAACCGAAAAAGGCGAATCAGTCCTTCAGGATCTTGACAAATCATGGATTGATTTAGTAGAATCTATAAACAAATTAAAAATTAAATAAAACTACAGTTATGAAAAAGACAGTAAGTATCAATTTGAATTCGTTTATGTTTGTCATAGATGAAGATGCCTACAATATGTTACATTTATATTTAGGCAAATTAGAGGATCATTTTTCAAAGATTGAAGAAGGAGGCGAAATAGTTAGAGATATAGAATCGCGAATCGCTGAAATATTCAGTTCAAAAATTAGCGAAGGCAAACAAGTAATCAATCTTCGTGATGTTGAAGAAATTATACAAATTCTTGGCAATGTAGATGATATTACCGGTGACGGGAATAGTGAAAAATCAACTAATGAATCAGATAATAACACTAAAGAAAATAAAAAATCAAAAAAATTATACAGAGATCCTGACAGTAGGGTTCTTGGAGGTGTGTGTAGCGGCTTGGCTGAGTTTACCGGCGTCAGCACAACTTTCTGGAGAATAATTTTCCTAATTTTTATCTTCATTGGCCAGATTAGCATTATTGCATATCTTATTTTGTGGATAGCAGTTCCTGAGGCAAAGACTACAGCTCAAAAGTTAGAAATGAAAGGAGATAAAATTAACCTAACCAATATAGAAAAAACAGTTAAAAAAGAATTTGATGAAGTAAAAAAGAATTTCAGAAAAATTGACAAAAGCAGATTCTCAGATGTAATCAACAATATTGGAAAAGCAATCGTTACTGTAATAACTGTCTTCGCACAAATCTTCGGAAAAGTTTTAGGTATTGTATTTATCTTATCAGGTGCTGCAGTATTAATTCTGTTAACCATTGCATTATTTAGCGTTGGAAAGGAGAATATGTTTTATTCAAATGATTTTATAAATATGATATGGCTGCCGGGATTATTAGAATATGTGACAAACTCCGGAACTGCATGGCTTTTAAGCATTTGCATAATGATAGTTTTCATTATTCCAGTGATAGCAATAATTAGCTGGGGAGT
This sequence comes from Bacteroidota bacterium, assembly GCA_029558535.1. Taxonomy (GTDB): domain Bacteria; phylum Bacteroidota; class Bacteroidia; order Bacteroidales; family ML635J-15; genus Bact-19. The sequence goes on from JAKQEK010000131.1 coordinate 46,755, forward strand.
TGGTTTATTGTTCGAAATAAAGTCAAATAAATACTTAAGCATAGGAACCTTTGTTCTATGGATAATAGCAATTGTGTTTTCGATTGCGTTAAGCATCAACATAGCAGCATCCTTCCGTTCTATTGAAACAAAAACCCATACAGAGATAATTAAAACTGATTCATTGAACACATATCACTTTACAATAAATCCTGAGATTAAAGATTTTAATATATTAACAGAAGACGATATTGACAATTTTAATGATCTTCATCTAGTTCTAAATTCAAAATTCTTTTTATTAAAAAATGGGAACATTCAATATTATCCTCATATATATTTTAATCCGACAAAAGACAGTATAGCGTCAATGGAAATAAAATATTATGCCAGAGGGGCAAATAATCATGAAGCAAAAGAAAATCTTAAACTTATTGATTACAAATACATTTGTGATACCAATAATATATATTTTAACCCATATTTTCAAATAAATGCTAATAAATGGCGGGCTCAGGACATTAAAATAACTGTAAATATCCCTGCTGACTCCAAGATAATTATTGATAAAAGTTTGTCTTGGTTAATTGATATTGAAGATATAAGTGGAGAACTAAACGATGACGAGATGTGTGACAAGGAGATTTTTGTATCTGATGCGGGTTTTACTATAAAATAACTCTTTTAAGTGGCGTGAAATTGAAATTCACGCCACTTTTCATCACTTCAATTATTGAAATTTATAAGTAATACCTATACCAAATAACTGTTTTAACTGCAATTTTGCACCTTCACTATCATCAATTCCATCATGATTAGAATCGTATTTTATTTTTATATCATCGTCATACAACATTGTAATATGCAAATTTGCGCTAAAAAAACTATTGATTTTCATATTAATAAGATTTTCCCAGTTAACATCAATATTTTGTGGGTTGTTTAAATAATTCGAGAAGAGCTCTAGCTTCGTTGTGTATGAAATATTCTTCATCAAGTCAACTTTATATTGGACTTTAACGAATCCCCCAAACTCATGTCTTACATGCTCATTTTTTGTCACGCCATAAGCACCCTGAGAAGATAATAAAGTATCCATAACGAAAGTTGTTTTTCCGGAAAGAGGAGAAATAAACAGTGTAAATTTATCATTTGGTTTGTAGTCCATGCCAATTGATATATTAAGATATGCGGGAGCTAAAAAATTTGAAATTCTAACAGTATCTGCTGCAGTTTTAAAACCCTGATCAAACTGTGACTTAAAACTTATCAAACCTGAATAATACCAATGCTTAAACGCATACTGACCATATTTAGATGCAAAATCTATTTTATCATCAGTTTTATAAAACACAGCCTCTTCTCCTACTCCTTGCATCATTTTTCCATAACCAAGATCAAGAGTATTATCCCAAGTTGTTTTGTTCTTTTTATAATTTGCAAACAAGTTAACAAAAGAATTTCCGCTAATTGAATTCTGCCCCCCTGCTGCCCAATGTGTAAAAGATATTTGCGAAGCATTTAGCGAAACCATTCCTCCTGTTTTCCAATTAGATACATTTTTTGTAGAATCAGTTTGTGCAAGTATCACACTTGAAACTAGTATAAAAGAAATAAAAATAAAAATTGTTTTCATAACAAAAAATTTAGTTGTTTTTAACATGAACATCCATTTGTGGGAACGGAATTTCAATTCCTTCTTTATTAAAAACTTCGTAAATTTTTTCATTTACATCAAAAAATACTCCCCAATAGTCTTCAGTTTTAGTCCAAACCCTAGTAACGATATTTACAGATGAATCTGCCATTTCTCCCAGTCCAATAAATATTTCAGGATCTTTTAAAACTCTTTTATCTGAATTTATAATATTAAGAATTATTTCTCTAACTTTTTTATAATCCGAACCATAAGCAACTCCAAATTTCCAATCAACTCTTCTGGTTGCTTGTTGTGTATAGTTTGTCATTGATCCATTCGCTAAACCTCCGTTAGGTATAATAATAATTTTATTATCAACCGTAGTTAGAATTGTATTAAATATTTGAATTTCCTTAACAGAACCGGCAAATCCTTGTGCTTCAATATAATCCCCAACTTTAAATGGTTTAAATATTAATATCATTACTCCTCCGGCAAAATTTGACAATGTACCCTGAAAAGCCAGACCTACTGCCAAACCTGCTGCACCAAGTATTGCAATAAAAGAGGTCATCTCAATCCCAACCATTCCCATCACAGAAACGATAATCATTGCCTTAAGAGCAATACCAAGAAAACTACGTAAAAATGTAACCAAACCTACATCTACATTACGCTTGGTCATTATTTTGGCTAAGTGTTTAACAATAAATTTTGTAATCCAGAAACCAATAATTAAAAACAGTATTGCTCCGATGAATTTCATACCGTTATCAATTAACCACATGTACACCTGATCTAAATTTTCCATATTTTTTAATTTTAAAATTGTAGAGTTACAAAGATAATACAAAAATAAAAAAACAGAATTCTCAAATTAAGAACTCTGTTTGTACCCGGGGCCGGGATCGAACCGGCACGATCGTTAAAGATCACTGGATTTTAAGTCCAGCGCGTCTACCTATTCCGCCACCCGGGCAACCTATTTATTATAAAGAACTTTCACAACACCTGGGGGCGTCTCCTCGAAAAACTTCTAAAATCCGTTTTTTCGGATTTTTGGTTTTTCGGGACTATTCCGCCACCCGGGCAACCTATTTATAAAGAACTTTTTGTTTGATGTTCTATAAAACAGAACTCTTTTAAAAAAAAAGAGCGAGAAACGAGACTCGAACTCGCGACCCCGACCTTGGCAAGGTCGTGCTCTACCAACTGAGCTATTCTCGCAAAATAGGTTGCAAATTTAAATCATTTTCTTTTAAAACACCAAATATTTTTACGATTTTTTTTGATATAAAATATTAGCCATTATAAAATATTGCATATCAAGATATTAGAACAATCCATTTTACAAAAACACACCGAAAAATTTTATTAGATAATTTACACCTGAAGATATTCATTTGATTTACTAACATGAAATATAAAACTTTTGTATTTTTACAATAAATATAAATATAATGAAAAAAATAATTACTAGTCTGCTTTTTATTGCTTTCTACTATTCAGTATTAGCTTATCCTGGAAAAATTATTAAGTCATTCGATGCTCCCGGACAATATATTACCGGTATAACATTCGATGGTAAAAATTTATGGGTGTCTGACCGTAAAGCAGATAAGATTTATTGTATTAATCCTGATAACGGTAAGGTTACAAATTCGATTTCAAGTCCTGCCTATTGGCCTGTTGGACTGGCATTTGACGGACAATATTTGTGGAATGCTGATGCTAAAGGTGGTATTCCTTTGTCAGAAAACTATATCGGGATGATTTATAAAATAGATCCTAGTGATGGAACGATACTGCATCAATTAGTATCTCCAGCGCCGGTACCAAAAGATTTGACCTGGGATGGGAAATATTTATGGCTGATTGATGATCGTTTCGATAAATTAGTGCAATTTGACCCAAAAGATGGAACCACAATTAAAGAGTTTATTGCACCGGCTTCAAACCCTTCCGGCTTAACATTCGACGGTACATATCTGTGGATCTCGGATTGTGTTACAAACGAAATTTATATGGTAAATCCTGAAAATGGTACTGTTTTAATGACACTTGATGCCCCGGACAAAAATTCATGTGGACTTGCTTTTGATGGAAAAAACTTATGGAATACAGATCGTAATAACTGCAAAATATACTGTTTAGTGCATAATGATGAAGAATTATATATTGCTAAAAATCCAAAGAAATCGGTTATTAAATACACTCACCTGACTAGTAATTTTGGCCCGGGAACTGTTAAAACAACAGATGTATATTTTGCAGTTCCTGAAAACAGAATTAACCAAAAGCTCTTAAAAGAAACGGAATACTCAATAAAACCTGAATTTATAAAAGACAAATGGGGACAAAATATTGCTCATTTTCAGTCAAAAAATCTTAAATCGGGAGAGCAATTCGAAATTATAGAAACTTTTTATGCCGAAACCTATGAGGTAAGATATTTTATTTCTCCGGATAAAGTTGGAAGTTTTGCTGAAATACCACAAGATATAAAAGACAAATATCTGGCGAATGACTCTAAATATGAATTTGACCACCCTGTTATTCAAAACGCATTAAAAGAAGCTGTAGGAGATGAAACAAACCCATATTGGATAGCCCGAAAAATCTATGATTATCTGATTTTAAAAATGTACTATGAAATGACCGGAGGATGGAATACTGCCCCTACTGTCTTAGCTCGTGGAAACGGTAGCTGTTCCGAATATTCATTTGTATATATTTCAATGTGTCGGGCTGCAGGATTACCTGCACGTTATGTAGGTTCAATCGTTCAGCGTGGGCAATTAGTTGCTATGGATGATGTCTTTCATCGATGGGTAGAGGTATATTTGCCAAAATATGGATGGATTCCTGTTGATCCGAGCGGAGGAGATCAAACTTCTCCGGCAGCACAGGCAAGATATTTTGGATATTTAGGGAACCGCTTTTTAATTACCACTCAAAGCGGAGGCGGGTCTGAATATCTTGACTGGCAATACAATTCAAATGTTTACCATACTTGTTCCCCAAAGACTTTTGTTGTTCATGAGTATTTTGGCGACTGGGTGGAAGAAGAGTGAAAAGGAAAACAAGCTCCAAAATCCGAACTACAAACTCTAAGTCGCAAATTTTTAGACTAAGCTAGATATTTACTATTCGAATTTTGTTTTTCTCTCAAACTTGTCAATAAAATGAATAATGTTTTTTCATAATTATAAATTTTAAAGTAAGTAAAGTATATTGTTTTTCTTACAAAGTTTAACATTATGGTGTTAGTGTCATACGCTTTGTAACAGCAGCTTTTAATTTTTTAAAATAAACAACCACTATCTGATAGTCAAAATATTAACTGACCACACATAAACAAAAAACATAATTGTTAATAACTTCTCAAATAAGTATAAAAAATATTTTAATAAATTATACCCAAGTTAATAAATTTGACTATTTTTGACAAGTCAAATAAATACTATTATGAAATATTTTGGACGAAGAATCAGAGAATTAAGAGAAAGTCAGGGTTTACTTTTACGGCAAGTGGCAGCAGCAATTGAAATAGATACTGCACTTATTAGTAAAATTGAAAGAGGAGAAAGGAATGCATCGAAACTACAAGTCGAAAAAATTGCAAACTATTTAAATGCTGATCGCGAAGAGTTAATCTCTCTTTGGCTAGCTGATAAAATTGAGTCAACAATAGTTGAAGAACCTGCTGCAGCTTACCATGCTATTAATATTGTAAAAAAAAATCTTGAAAAATGAAAAAAGGTTTAAAGTTAATTGATAATTCCGGAAATGAATTCAAATTAGGGAATCTAGTTAAGGAGCTTCTCATAAGTGATGATTATCAAGAGATATCTGTTGCTACTGGGTATTGGGATTTACCAGGAATGGTTTCGATTTTTGATGAACTAAAGTCTTTCTTATCAAAACCTGACACAAAACTTAGGCTATTAATTGGCGAAGAACCAAATGTAAGATCTTACCAAGTTAAAAATCCAAGTAAACAAGACCCTGATTTTCCGGAAAAATTCTTAAAGAAAGATCTGGAAGACCTTGAACTTAAGGAGGAGTTTCAAAAAGTTGCTGATTTATTAGTAAAATCTATTTCCAACGAAAACAATAAACTGGAAATTAAGGTATATCGTAAAAACTTTTTACATGCAAAATGTTATATTTTTGGAAGCACTGAAGATAATGCCATTGGAATTATTGGAAGCTCAAACTTCACATATCAAGGACTCTTTGGAAATCTTGAATTAAATCAATTTGAAGACAACAATTCTACAGTAAATTTCCAAAGAGTTAATTTAAATCAAAACCCATCTCACAGAAGTTGGTTCGAAGAACTATGGGCAGAATCAGAAGATTGGACAAAAGTGTTTAAAGAAGAGGTGGTTAATATCAGCAAACACGGCAATCTTTGTTTCAGTCCATACGAAATGTTTATCCATGCTTTATATAGAGTTTACGGTCAGGAATTAGATGATGAGCAAGATGCTAAGATTGAAAATGAAGAAGCAAATCCTGAAGTACCAAAACTTCTGAAGTTTCAGATTCAAAATGCCAACAGCCTAATTAAAAAACTTGAAAGACAAGGCGTTGCGATGCTTTCAGATTCAGTTGGACTAGGAAAGACATACACTGCAATAAAAGTAATTGATTTTTACAAAACCCATTTAAATCAAAGAGTTGTTGTTGTCGCACCTGCTAGTCTAATCCCACAATGGCGGAAAGCTTTTGATGATTTTAGAATGATTCATATTCCTGAAATCTATAGTTTACAAGATACTGCAAAAATTGAAGATGTAAAAGAAAATTTAAAATCAATACCAGTTGGGCTATTCGTATTTGATGAAAGTCATAATCTAAGATCATCAGGAGGTCAAAGATTTGATACATTTATTAAATGGAAACAGATTAATAAAAATTCTAGAACTCTTCTTCTTACTGCAACACCAATAAATAATCAATTATCGGATTTAACCAATCAAATAATGCTTGGCTCGGGCGGAAACATTTATAAACTCGGGAGATTTTACGACAGAAATCGTCAAAGGTATTTCACTCTAAAAGAAAGGCTCGAGCTATTGCAGACGGACATTAAAAGTCAGATACGTGAAAATGGTACTGTTAATTATTCACAATTAAAAGAACAACTTACACCTTTATTAAATAGGTTTATTGTTCGCCGAACTCGCCAAGGTATTGAGAAAGAATATCCTAATGGATTGGAAATAAATGGTAAACTTCAAATTTTTCCAATTTCGACACCAGATAATTTAGAATATGAAGTGCCAAATCAATATAAAACCAAATTACTTAAAATAGCTGAAGAATTTCCGGAATTATTAAACAATTGCCAATTCGAAATAAGCAGCTTAGCCGAAATGGAGTACCTTGCTCACCCTTTGGATTTATCTGAGCATTATCAAAAAAGAGAAAAACCGATTTCTTCATCTTTAGAAATCATTTATACTGCACTTTTAAGTCTGGGATTCCCAAGTTATAGGTATAATATGTACCGATATGCTTATCACGGTAAGAGAAGGGAAGAATTAGAACTAAATGCTGACGAAAACAGAGAGTTGAGCAGACAAATTGGGATATATGGAATTTTCAGAACTGTTTTTCTAAAAAGATTAGAATCTTCCTTATATTCAATAAATAAATCAATAATAGGATATGAAACTAAATTAAAAGATTTCAAAACCAAATTAGAAAAATATAACAAAATCATTTCGGTAAAAAATTTAAATACTCTTAACAAAGCTTTGGAGATTTATAATGAGCAATGTGCCAGTGAGGATGAACTTGATTTTGACATTGAAATGTTCGAATTAAATGATAGCATGTTTTATTCGATAGAGGCTGATCCAGGATTTTTCAATATTGATAAATTAAAAGATGATATTAACAAAGACCTGAAAATACTTGGCATTTTAAAACAACAAATCGAGCTTCTTATATCCAAAGATGATAAAATTCAAGTTTTAGCGAAACACCTTAATCAAAATGATGACAGCAAAATTTTAATTTTCACATATTTCGCCGACACACTTGAGTATTTGTCAAAATTCTTACCTAACTATTTAGTAAAAGGTAAAAATATAGAATTTGCTATTGGTGGTAAAAATGATATTGAGAATTATGCCCGCAGATTTGCTCCTGTTGCAAAAAAATATGATTTAAAAACAGATGAAAGAGAAATTGATTTCTTAGTCGCAACAGATAAATTATCGGAAGGACAGAATTTACAGGATAGCGGAATGATAATTAACTATGATTTACACTGGAATCCTGTTAGAATGATCCAACGTAACGGTAGAATAAACCGATTGGGAACAAAACATGAGGAAATTTTCATTTATAATTTTAGGCCAACAGAGCAACTGGAAAGTTATTTAAAATTGGTCAGCAAACTTCAGGACAAAATAAATTTAATTCGATACACAATTGGAAGCGACCAAAGTGTACTCGATGAAGAGCCGATACCACAGGACTTTACAGAAGATTTGTACAGCCGTGATGAAAAGAAAAGACTGGAAGCTTACAAAAAAATATTTGAAACGTCCGAACTGCTTGCTGCCGAAGATTTATTTATGGATGATTTAAGAGAATTTGACAGAAATGAAAACTTAAGTCAAGAATACAAAAAGTCAATCCGCAATTTGCCTAAAGGAAAATGGGGAAACATTAAAATGAAAAAAGAAGATGAAGATTTTGATTACCTAGCACATCTTGTGGCCGAAGGCGAAGAAAAATTGGAAGCTGGCTATTTCTTTGCTTTTAAAAAAGACGGACAAGGTGAAATGCTAACTGCAACAGAGGGTTTACTTTCAATCAAAGCAACTAGCGAAGAAAATCAAAGATTTAAGGACCCTTTCATGAACAAACCAAGTGTCGAAGAAATGATAAGCAATTTCATTAGAAACTATCAATTTCAGGAAGATGATCACCAAAACCGCTTTAACAATTCACAGCAAGCATGTATAAATCAGCTAATAATCAAGATGATTGAATATGGATACGCAGCTGACATAATCGAAAATGTAAATTTAATGATTACATCATCTCAAAATGCGTATATAAATAAAGAAATAATGAAACTTGTAAGAGTAATAAATAGAAGGAATCGAAACAATGAAGCTTTTTCTGACGAATTAATACAGAAATTTATCAGCCTTGTAAAACAATTTGATCCCGAAGAAAAATCTGATAAAATTCCGCTAAGTGAAGTAATTCAAATTTTCTGTTAAAATTTAAAACCAAGAATAACTCAATAATTAAACAGTATGAACATAATTGACCTTAACCAAATATTAGCAAGTTTATCGGAATCAAAACGCGAAAATGTTTTCAATTTTGCTTTCGCAATTATGGAATGGATGGGAATTGAACCAAATGGTGACAAAAAACCGCAGTTGGTTGCACCGCAGACTCAAAAACTGAAAGATTTTCTTGTTCCTGCACCACAAACTGTTCAACCACAATTATACAGGCTTAGTGCCGAAAGCCAAAACATCCGTATTCGTTTTGCAGTTCTAAAAAAGATAAAAAAAGAATATGTTAGTCAATTAGTTGACAACGATCCTGGACTAATGAGTTATCAGGCTTTTACTAAGAACATAAGTCAAGAAATTGCTGCAAAAGGCTATATTCCGTCACAGCCTTATTATCTGCATTTTGTCACAACACCTCAATACGATAAACTGATACTAATCTTTAACCATGGCGATCAAAAACGTTTAGTTAGCTTTAAAAACAGGCTTACAACTACCCAGTACAACAAAATACTTGAGAAATGGGCTTATATCGCTACTAAATCAAAACCGGAAATTGTAGAAACATTATGGAAATCGCTTGATATTAAAGAAGTTAACAAGGAATTCTACAAAAGAATTAAAGAACAGTTCGACAATCTCATCGAAATTGCAAAAACACAAGATTCTTTGGCACATGAAGAAGTTTTAAAACAGTTTGCTGTTCGCCTTATTGGCAGATACATTTTTTGTTGGTTCTTAAAAGAAAAGGGTATTATTCCAAAGGAGTTGCTTGAATCTGATACAATTTTAAGGTACAAGGATGATTTTAGTTCAACAATATTAACAAAACTGTTTTTCAAAACTTTAAATGCTGAAGTTTCAGATCCGATACGCAAAGATATTACAACAGATTTGGATGATTTTTATAAAAGTATTCCTTACTTAAATGGGGGCTTATTCGAAGTTCATAGCGAAGACTATTTATTTGAAAAACTTAATTTAAATCAGTGGTTAATTAGTTTTGTTGGAGTTCTTGAAAGTTTCGATTTTACAGTTGACGAAGGCAATAGCCAATACCAACATGTTGCGATTGATCCGGAAATGCTCGGTCGTATTTTTGAAAATTTACTTGCCAGTCAGAATCCCGAGACAGAAAAAATGGCAAATCAGCGAAAAGCATTTGGAGCATTTTACACTCCGCGCGAAATTGTTGATTATATGGTTAACGAAAGCCTTAAAGCTCATTTAGAAACTGCACTTTTTAGAGATATTTTAAAAATAGAAGATACAGTTAACGAACCGGCATCTCAGTTCAACGATGGTTTATTCTCTGTTACCAAACTTGAAGAACCTAAACCCACGCCTTATTCTGTTGCAAATGATAAAGAAGCAAAGGACAAAGAAAAGACACTTAGCAAAATTGAAAGACTTTTTGCTATAGATTGTTCCGATAATCCTTTCGACAAAGCCGAAACCGAAGTTGTAAAAAAAGCTTTGAGCGAAATTACAGTTTTAGACCCTGCTTGTGGTTCGGGAGCTTTTCCAATGGGTGTTATGCTAAGGCTGATGGAACTTCGCCAAATTGTAGGACACGGGCATCGCAATAATTATGACCTTAAAGAAGAAATTCTGAGTAAAAACATTTTTGGCGTGGATATTATGCCAATGGCAGTAGAAATTGCAAGACTAAGGGCATGGTTAAGCCTTGTTCTTGAATCGGATTTTAAACCTACAGATAAAAAGAACAATTTTGGAATTGCAGCCTTGCCAAATTTGGATTTTAAATTTGTTTGTGCAAACAGTTTGATAGATAGTGGATATGATGATTTTGCCGGCAAACTTAGCCTTAATGCAACGCTTTACAGATTAGATGGTGAAATTCAAAAATTGGAACGTATAAGAAATGATTATTTCGACCCCAAAGGAGATAAAGCGATTAAGAAACAATTGCAAAACGAGTTCACACAAACCAAAGATTACATAAAATCTCAAATAAGTCACGGCAGCTTACTAAAAAACTACAATCTTACCGATTTCTTTAACAAAGTTGACGATTGGAATCCTTTCGACGATAGCCGACCATCGAGTTTCTTTTCCCCTGCCTGGATGTTTGGTATTAAAAACGGTTTTGATTTAGTAATAGGGAATCCTCCGTATATTAGTGCAAATAATATGAAGTTTGAAGAGAGAACTTTCTTCAATAAATATAAATATTATTCATCATTAACTGGTAAATGGGATTTATACGTTGCATTTATAGAAAGAGCACTTAAATTATTGGTAAATAAAGGTCAATTAATATTTATTGTTCCATTTGGTTTGCTAAATCAGCCTTTTGCAGAAGCTTTAAGAGGGATTATTTTAAATAAGTTTAAACTACTAAGTATTGTTGATTTACATAACAATAAAGTATTTGAAAGCGCAACGGTTCCATCATGTATTCCGCTTATAAAAAATGAAAGCGGGGAAAATTATCCGATCTCAATTTTTGAGTTTATTAATGACATGTTTATTAAAAAACATGAAATAAACGTTCTGAAATATCATATTGCAAATCAAAAGATGTTTAGAACTGAGGACTTGGATTCTAAAACTGAAGTTTTGAATAAGATAAAGAACAATGGTGAAAAACTTGATTCTTTCTTTTATTGTTCAACTGGAGCAGAAATTCATGGAAAAGAAAAAAGAAATAACGACGGTTCTCTTACGTCTGGTAAAAGTAAATTTGATGTTTTATATGATCAATTTAGAAACGGTTTAATGCCTTATATTGAAGGCGCTGATATAAAAAAATCAAAAGAAGGTAGATACTCTACACCATCAATTAAAAAGTGGCTTGATTATAGTGAGCCTGAAAAAATGAGATCTGCCAAATTTATAGAGTTATTTGAGAGCAATAAAATAATTGTTCGACGAAGTTCGGGGCTATTAAGAATTCTAGCAATTTATGATGAGCGTAAAATATATACTTCAGAAAAATGTTTATTGATAATAAAAAAATCAGACTTGCCTGCAACCCATTCACAATACAGCAATAAAACTCCTTTAGAATTAAAATATCTTGTTGCTATTATTAATAGTAAACTTATAGATTTTTATTATGAAAATGTGTATGGTGGGTTTATTGACGTTTATCCAAACAATTTAAAGGAGTTGCCTATTATCATTGGCAGTAAGGAATTAATGGAATCAATAATTAATCATGTTGATAAGATAATCAAATATAGAAAAGAAGGAGAAAACACCGAACCTATAGAACGCCAAATAGACTTATTGATTTACAAACTTTACGAACTAACCTATAACGAAGTAAAAATAATTGATCCTGAATTTTGGCTAAGTGAGGAGGAGTATAATAAAATTAAGTTGTAAAAAAAATGCGAGAAGATAGCATATCCAAATTAGCATTACTAGTCAATTTTGCTTTCGCGCAAAAGTTTATTTTCCACACATATAAATTTGATTTTCAGCATGTTTACCGAGGACGTAAGTTTGAATATTCGAAAAATTACAACCTTGAAAAAGTCAAAAAAAAAGTTACAAACATAAAAGACATGTGGGCACCACCAGCAAGATACGCTTCAAATAACCGATGCAATAGAGCTGGAGACCCAAAGCTATATTTAACCACATTAAAAAAAGCCATTCCCTTTGAATTAAGATATGAATTAGGAGATAAAATTGCGATAATTACTTACAAATCTATTGAGCAATTAAATAAAATTGCAGTTATTGGATGCAAGCAACTCATGCAAACTGATGAAATATTCAAAGATATTTTTATTTATCATCTTAAAGATAAAAGCTTAGAAGTAAAACAAATTGAAGACATGTTTGCTAACTTTTACATAAAACCTAAAGATTATAACATGAAGCAACATGAATGGTTCTTGAAGAAATATAATCTACCAATCGATTTAAGACTTTATGATTTAACGATTGCCGTATCAGAAAACTATCTTAATTCAGGAGTTCATGGATTGATATATCCTTGTGTAGCACAAAATTTTAAAAGTGCCAATTTTGTTTTGCAGCCAGAGCAATTTGCTGAAATATTAAAGCCAACTGCAATTGAAATTTATGACAGTTTTATACTCAAAGACAATAACAATGTTGTTACCAGATTGTTATCAAGCGGGTATTTTGAAAACAGCGGAAATATCTCATGGTCAGATTCAAGTACAAATAATTGGATAGAATGGGAATAAAATAAGAGGCTGTCTAAAAAGGCAGCCTCTTATTTTTTTATTTTTCTGTTTTCGGTTTCGGTTTTACCTCTTCAGCTTCAATCAATGGAGGCTCAGTTCCTTTTTCATCAACCGGTGCTTTTCCTTTCAGATAATCGGGTAATTCAATACCGGCCATTTTAAATAATTCATTAAACGGAGGAATTGACCCCAGCATTCCTGAAAGAAAGTTAGCTGTTGTGGGTTTGCCACCATTAGCACCTCCGCCCATATTGTCCCAAACGGTAATCTTATCAATTTTAAGATTTTTAATAGCTTCGACCTGAGATTTGACAATATCCGGCAATTTATCTGCAATCATCAGCATAACTGCATCACGGGAATTATCTCCGGCAGCCTTAACAATCTTATCGAAACCTTCTGCTTGCTTGCTAAGAATTTCATATATACCTTTACCTTCGGCCTGCATTTTGAGTAAAATTGCGTCTGCCTCACCTTTAGCAAGTCTGCGGGTTTGTTCAGCAATAGCATCGGCAGCAATTTCAATTTTTTGTTTATCAATTTCTGTAGGAACAACCACATTAGCGTATTGAGTAGCTTTGTCTCTTAAAGCTCTTATCTCTTCAGCAATTTTTTCTGCAGCATACGCGTCTTCGAGAGCTTTTGCCCGTTTTACTTTTTCTGCAGATATAGCAATACGTTCTGCTTCGGCTTGTTGCTCACGGCGTTTAGCATCAGAATTTGCAATGGTAATTTTAGCAAGGTTTTCTCCTTCCACAGCCAATGCGTCTGCCTCTGAAGTTTTTACACGTTCCTGACGCTGAGCATCAGCTTCACCGATTTTAGCATAAGCCAAAGCCCCGGCTACTTTAACCCTTTGTTCTTTTTCTGCTTCTGCCTGACCAATTTCCCCGTCACGATTCTTTTCAGCAACAGATTTCTTGGCATCGTTGATAGCTTTTGCAGCAGCTTCTTTTCCAAGTGCAATAATATAACCCGATTCATCATTTAAGTCTGTAACGTTAACGTTTATTAATTTCAGACCTATTTTCTTCAACTCAGCTTCAACATTTGATGAAACAGCTTCGAGGAACTTATCACGGTTTGAGTTAATTTCCTCAATATCCATTGTTGCAACAACAAGACGCAATTGTCCGAATAAAATATCTTCGGCCAATTTACTGATATCCTGTTGTGAAAGTCCTAACAAGCGTTCTGCTGCATTTGTCATTACACTGTCCTCAGTGCTAATACCAACAGTAAAACGAGATGGAACATCCACACGAATGTTTTGTTTAGACAAAGCACTTCTCAGATTTATTTCAATTGAAAATGGTGTAAGGTCAAGAAATTCATAATCCTGAATTACGGGCCAAATAAAAGCCGCTCCACCGTGAATACATTTTGCTGTTCGCGACTCAAGATTTTTCTTGCCAACTTTACCATAAATAACTAAGATTCTGTCAGATGGACAACGTTTGTATCTTCTCAGAAATGTAATAATCAGTATAAATACAAATATTACTACTGCAACAATAATAAATAAAAAATATTCTCCATTCATAGTTTATAATTTAAGTTATTAATATTTATAACAATTCTACCATTAAAATTTCACCAGCCTCAATTGCGACAACTTTTACCAAACTACCTGACTTTATATCTTCAGGATTATCCGTCATTGCATCAAGTGTTTTCAGTCCTTGCACATTAACCTGAATTTTACCGACTCCCGATTTTGCAGCAGGAATTCTTAAATACACCGAGGCTGTTTTTCCTATGGCATTTTCTATTTTAGCATTTCCGCTTTCGGTAAGCTTACTCATCAAATAAAACAAAGTTGCCATTATTAACATCATAAGCATACCGCCAATAATAGCGAGAAAAATGCTTAATCCATCACTCAAACCGGCATCCAGACAAGCAATTCCTGTCCAACCAAAAATGGTAAAAAATGCCATGAAATTTTTCAGCGTAATAAATTGAAAGCCTATTCCCGTGTCAGAATCTACTTCTAAGTCAGCATCTCCCGAAGCATCTACATCAGAATCTACTCCGGCACCTATAAGAGTCATTATAAGTTGAATAAGAAAAATAGCAGAAAATGGCAGAGCAAATCCCCAAAATATTTTTTCAAGAATTTCCATCGATGCCCACCATGAATTAATATCTAATAGCATGATTTTTAAATTTTGGTTTAGACTTGTAAAGTTATAAATGTTTTTATTAAAGTCAAGAATTTAAAATCAACAAATTATTAACAGTGCAATCACTTACAATAACACTAACGAATACAATTTGCAAATTTAGTTTTATCACGAAAATAGAAAATAACTGCTATTAAATATATTATTTTAACCTAGTTAAATTTGTTTGATAAGAAAACTGAACCTAACTTAGCAGCAAAATTATCAAAAAGACCTATAACATTTAAATTTAAGATAAAATGCCAGTAAGTTACAAAGAAATTGGATTAGTGAACACCGGAGAAATGTTCAAAAAAGCTACAATAGGAGGATATGCAATTCCTGCTTTTAATTTTAACAATATGGAGCAAATGCAAGCCATAGTATCTGCTTGTGCAGAGACAAAGTCTCCTGTAATATTGCAAGTATCGAGTGGTGCACGCAAATATGCAAATCAGACTTTGTTGAGATATATGGCTCAAGGTGCTGTCGAGTACGCCAAAGAACTAGGTTGGACACATCCACAAATATGTTTGCATCTCGATCACGGAGATAGCTTTGAACTTTGCAAAAGCTGTGTAGAAATGGGCTTTTCGTCAGTTATGATTGACGGTTCTCATTTACCTTATGAGGAAAATATTGCATTAACCCGTAAAGTAGTTGAATTTGCTCATCAATTCGATGTAAGCGTTGAAGGAGAACTTGGAGTTTTAGCAGGTATTGAAGATGAAGTTTCTGCAGAACACAGCACTTACACCCAACCTGAAGAAGTTATTGATTTTGTAAAAAGGACAGGCGTAGATTCTTTAGCAATATCAATAGGTACGTCACACGGAGCAAATAAGTTTACTCCTGCACAATGTACAAGAGATGCTAACGGAAAACTTGTACCTCCTCCGTTACGTTTCGATATTCTCGCTGAAATAGAAAAACAAATTCCCGGATTCCCAATCGTACTTCATGGATCATCTTCTGTACCTGAAGAATATGTTAAAACAATTAACGACAATGGAGGAAATTTAAAAGATACTATCGGAATACCTGAAGACCAGTTAAGACAAGCGACCAAATCAGCAGTTTGTAAAATCAATATAGACTCAGACGGACGTCTTGCTATGACGGCAACTATAAGAAAATTCTTTAACGCAAGTCCTGAAAAATTTGATCCTCGTCAATATTTAGGTCCTGCACGTGAAGAACTAAAAAAACTATACATCCATAAGATTAAAAATGTATTGGGAAGCTTCGATAAAGCGTAATTGAAAGATTTTATTCACTAAAAGCTGTCTTATTCAGGACAGCTTTTTTGTTTTGCAAACCTGTCTTATTCAATAATTTTTTCATACTTTTGTAAAAAACATAAGCTATGTACATTTTTGCCGATAGTGGTTCAACCAAAACAAACTGGCTAATAACAAATTCCGAGGGAGAAATAATAAGTGGTTTTCAAACTATTGGATTGAATCCTTATTTTGTCTCAAAAGAAAGGATATTACAAGCTATTGGCGAACAATTTCCTTCGGGTGTAGATTCATTGTTAATTAAAAAAGTATTTTTTTATGGCTCAGGATGTGGCGCCCTGGACAATCATGAACATTTAAGATTTGCACTTGAAGATTACTTTTTTAATGCAAAAGTTCAAATTTTTTCGGATATGCTGGGGACAGCACGAGCAATATTTAAAAATTCGGAAGGGATTGCCGCGATTATTGGTACAGGAACAAATTCCTGTTTATACAACGGCACATCAATAAGTCAAAGTGCTATCTCACTTGGATATATTTTAGGCGATGAAGGCAGCGGTGCATATATAGGTAAAGTATTTTCAAAAATGTACCTTGAAAAAAGATTTGATGCTGAATTAAATAGAAAAATATTGGATGAAACGGGTGCTACTCATTCTTCAATCTTATCGGCAATTTATCAAAATCCCCATCCTAACAGATATTTAGCAGAATTTTGTATTTTCATTAAAAATCACATTGATCATCCTCAACTGCAAGAACTCATAAGAATTTCTTTTGACAGGTTTTTCGAAAAATATATTAAAATTTATAAGAATTTCAATAAATATCCCCTTGGTTTTTGTGGAAGTGTTGCCTTAAATTTTAAAGATTTCATTAATGATATCTCTATTAAATATGAAATGAAAGATTTGATTTTTATAAACAAACCTTTGGAAGGTCTAATTGAATATCACACACTTAACAAATTCGAATAAAAACTTTAAACCATTTCATTAATTTTATTAATTATCGAAGTTGAAATCTTATGATAATACCTTCTTTCTCCATAGCCTAAAACCCATCTTATACCATTAACCACATCCACACAAAATATTTCGTCTGCTGATAACAAATCCTCTTTTTTTATTGATTTTGGTAAAACTAAAATTTTCAAAGATCGGGCAGCATCAATAACTATTTCAGCAAATATTTTATTCGAATCGTTTGGCATTCTTTCGGGTACGAATAGTTTGTTGTCTTTAATAATAAACACACCCGAGAAAATTGTTTTAACGATATTAGCTTTACCGTCAGTTATAAAAACATCATCAAGGTCAAATTCTTCAAGGTATGATGACAGAAGCATTTCTTCATTAAAATACGGGGTAACATCAGATTTAAAAACGAAATCGGGTAGTGTATAATTTCGCAATATATTCAATTTCAGGCCATTGTTTATAACTTGATATGACTCCTCGGGAAACGAATTTACAGTAATTAATATTGAAACAGAATTTTTGTCAGGCAACAAGGTTTGAGAATCATCACGAAAAACCGAAACTCTGGATGTAAATCCTTTATAAATTCTATTTTTTTGTAAAAGCAATTCTAAATCGGTTTCAAATATAGACTTCTTGAGTAATAGCGGTCTATCCATTTTCAAACGACTCATCGTGGCAATCAAATATTCAAAATATCTATCAACAAAAAAAGCTTTTGAAGAATTACCTCTTAATTCGAAACTAAAAACATCGGCATATAAAAATCCTCTATTCAAATTCGTAAGACAAGGTTTTGCAGCAGGCAATATTTCTCCATTAAGCATCAGGTATTTTGCTGTCATAGTTTTTCAGATATTTCTTTGCAAATATTAAAAATATTCTCATTTGCATGTATTAAAATCCCTTTAATACCTAATTTTTCGGCAGCTTGCACATCTCTTTCGCTATCTCCAATCATAAATGATTTTGAAGAATCAATATTATAAATTGCAATAGCCTTTTCAAATAACAAAGACCCTGGTTTACGACACAGACAATTACTAATACTATCGTGATGGGGACAAAAAAAGAAATCATCTATCACTGCATCAGTTTCTTTCAATAAATCACAAAACTTTTCGTGTATATCCAGTACATCAGAAATCGCATATAATGATTTTGCTATACCTCCCTGATTAGAAATTACTATAACTAAAAAACCGCTATCATTAAGAACTTTAACAGATTCTGCAATACCTTCGTTTAAAATAAAATCATCCGGCTTACAAGTATATCGTCCTCTTTCAAGATTAATTACTCCATCCCTATCAAGAAAAACTGCTTTATTTTTTATACCTACCATAGATTTATAAGCCTTTGAATAAAAAACTGAAATAATTGAGGTTTAAACAACAAAGGAAAAACGAAGCCAAAGACAGCACCCCAGAAATGTGCATCATGACCTATATTATCAGTCGCTCTTTTTGCCATACGATATGAATAAACCAAATAAATAACTCCAAAAACAATTCCGGGAATTGGAATTATACCGAAGAAATAAATCATATTCCATGGATCAAAAAATAAACTGGCAAATACAATTGCCGAAGTAGCTCCCGATGCACCAACTGCAGAATAAGAGTAATCGTCTTTATGTTTAACAACGCTAAATAGTGAAGACACTACTATAGCTGACAAATAAAGTAATATGAATAATAGAATTCCTTTGGTTCCCCAAACTTGCACAAAATAAAACAATAAGACTCTTCCAAAAGACCAAAAAACAAGCATATTAACAATTAGATGAGTCCATCCCGAATGTAAAAAGCCATGTGTAATCAGTCTGTAATATTCTTTATTTCTTATCATTGCATAGGGCGACAGCAACAACTTCCGAAAAAGAGATTCGTTTTGCCAAGAAAGATATGAAACAACTGCAGTAACACCAATAATGATATAAATGAGATTCTCCATTAATGCAATATTTTATAGATAAGTTCTTTTGCAAGGTCAGCATCACCAATATCGTTTGCATCAACACCCTTAAGTTTCATATCTGTTTCACGAAGATAACTAACTATGTTTACAAGTTTTCCCAAAGGGTAATTAGATGCAGCTTTAAGATATTCGTCAGCAAAATAAGGTTTTACTCCCAATGCTGTAGCAACGGAATCGCGGCTTTTTCTTTCAAGAGTATGAACTTTAATTAGCTTGGAAAAATAATCAAATAATCTCGCAACTGTTGCAATAAGTGGATTTCCCTTAGTATCCTTACCAAAATAATCCATTATTTTATATACCTTAAGTTTATCTTTCTCTCCTAAAGCCTTTTGCAATTCAAAAATATTAAAGTCTCTATTTATTCCAATGTTTCTTGCAATATCATCCTTTAAAATTTGAGACCCAGCAGCTTGCGTAATAGCCAACTTACCAATTTCATTTGCTAATCTGCTAAGGTCTGAGCCAATACTTTCATATAATAATCTTAAAGCCTCAGGATGTATGGTAAGGTTTTCTTTTTTCAAGCTGTTCGTTATCCAAGGATATATTTCTTTTTCGTACAATTTTTTGGATTCGAAAACAACACCGTTTTTCAATATCAAATTATTGACTTTTAATCTTTTATCAAGCGTTTTGGTTTGTTTAAATCCAAAAACCAACATAGTAGATTTTACTGGATTTTCAACATAAGTTTCAAAAACTTTAAAATCCTTCAAATCTTGAGCTTCTTTAACAATCACAACTTGCAAGTTCGCCATCATTGGATAACGGCGAGCCATTTCGATAATATCCACAGCATTAGTATCCTTGCCGTAAACAATAGTCTGATTAAATGCCTTTTCGGATTCTGAAAGAACATTTTTCTGAATATAGTTTATTAACTCATCAATAAAATAAGACTCATCTCCATAAAATAAATAAAGAGGTTTAAAAATTTTATTTTTAAGGCTTTCCAGAATATTTTCAAATTCCATATTAATGATAATATTGAGTTTACAAAGTTAAAAAAACACAGCTAATAAACAGATTTAAATGATAAAATAAATTATATATTTGTCGTTCAAAATAAATTTTTAAACTAAATGATATGCAAAAAATAATAATCTCAATCTTAGGTATTATTATAACGGTTAGCTTATGTGCCGGTACCGATATTATCTCCGTTAACCAAGAAAAACAGTTTGAGTACCCTATTAGAAAAAAAGATAGCGTTAAGTCGGATACAATTTACAATACATCAAGAATGGGTAATGAATTAAAAATGACATTAAATAAAGCTGGCGAAATTGGTGTGTTAATAAATGAAAATCAGGTTATAACCGTTAAAAATGATGGATTTACAGGATTCGGCACTAATAATCCTCAATACAGAATTGATGTTTGTGGCAGTATCAGAGCTAGTGAAGAACTAATCGTTGAAGCAAATGAATGGTGTGATTTTGTTTTTGACGAGAGCTATACTCCCGAACCGTACAGAGAAAGAATGAAAGCCATTAAATCTCAAAAACATCTCCCATATATTAAATCTGAAGAAGAAATTTTAAATTCCGGAATATCTGTATCTGAAACAATCAGCGGATTGTTACGAAATATTGAAGAAATGTATTTATATATTGAGAAACTAGAAGAGAGAGTCAGTTTACTTGAAGAAGAAAATAAAAAATTAAGTTCTGTTTCAAATGATTAAGATTCGTCTCACAAATATTGTTTTTTTTCTTTTGATTTCGGGTACTGTACTATCTCAGCAGTATGACACACTAAAAATAAAAGAAGATTATGATTTTTATTCAGAGTATATAGTTTTTAACAATTATAAACTATGCACTATACATCCAGATAAAGACTGGAATACATTTGGAGACGGAGTATCTAAAATTTTAGATGGGTATATTGATTTATTTCTGACAACACAAGATAAAGCATATTTATATAAATTCGTGCATCAATCACTTTGCATGATTGAAAACAGAAACGATATAAATCCTGAATCATCGACAAAAACTCCAAAATGGACAGAAACAACAAGTTCAACTTATGTTGACGGTTATATAATAGGAACGTTTTCGCGTTTTGTACACTTAGTAAAAATACTTCAACCCGAACTAATTGAATTAGAACTTTATCAGTTTGATGAAATAAATCCTGATTTTTATGAACCCAATACTTGTAATTGTAATTATACAAAACAAAAATTCTACACATTGGGAGAATAT
The DNA here is from genome assembly GCA_029558535.1 of Bacteroidota bacterium. Lineage (GTDB taxonomy): Bacteria > Bacteroidota > Bacteroidia > Bacteroidales > ML635J-15 > Bact-19. The sequence goes on from JAKQEK010000131.1 coordinate 68,425, forward strand.
GCACAATGGCTTGAGGACAGGAACAGGGAAACTCTTGACTATTTCGTTTACAGAGGTTTTTGGAATGACAAAAAAGGTGTATTGCAAACCAGCGGAGAACTTATTATAAATATGCAGACAGGTTTTGCAAGATGCCTTTTGTACACAGGGTTAACCACGAATAACAACGATTATCTAAGAATGGCTGATACTATTGCCTCACTATACAAATCACAGGTAAAATTCCATGACAGGTGTACAAAACAAAGATATGATTCTCAGGTATTGCGTTATAATAGTGAGAAAAATTCATATTGGTGGTATCATTCAGGATGGAGTGTATCATATAGAGAATGCGGAAGGTCGTTATTCATTAAAGTTCCTAATTATAAAGCATTTACGGAATATATCGAAGATATAAATCATGGTACAATTGTAATGATGTATCCTTACGAATACTTTAAATTCGGTAAGGGCAATTATTTTGATGAAACTGATATGATACGCTTTAAAAATACATTTAAAAATAACATATACGATAGCGGAAAATATAACATAGGTGTTGATGGAAGTACCGGAAAGACCTATACTGAAGCGAAATATACTCCTGAACAAATAGTTACAATACGTGAAACTTGTGCCATAGGCTTCTCTAACTGGGCAGACTTTGATTTTGACACATCTTTCAATTCTCCTACAGTTTATGATATAATTATGAATGATTATTTGAAACTCTTGGCATCGCAAAAAGAAGTACCAAAATTCTATGCCGGACAAAAATGCATGGGACATGCACAGCTAGTTGCTCAGCAATGGAAACGCGAGAAAACAAATCTATATATTTACAATAGGGATATGGTTTATAATCAGGACTTTTTTGCTAAAGGACAAATAGTAATTGAGCCTAAATACAATAGACCATTAATAAATAGGACTAAACAACCTAACGCATTACCGAAAAAATTCATTGACGGTGGAGATTATGCAAGATTTGTCATTGAGCCTGATGTAAAAGTTAATTTTGTTGCAGGAGAATCTGTCCGGATTAAACAAGGGTTTTACCTAAAAAAAGGAGCAGAACTTAAGATTAGTTTGACTGAAAAAGAAAATCAGGAATAATTATTTTTTTATTGAGCAGCTAAAATTGCTTCAGATAAAACTGATTTTTGTTGTAAACCAACAGCTTTCCAAAGCATCTTTCCATCCTTGAAAATCATTAAAGTCGGAATACTTTGAATCTGATATCTTTCTGTAATTTCGGTTTCAATATCAACATTTACTTTAATAACAACAAGCTTATCGCCCATTTCCGATTTTATTTCGTCAATAATCGGAGACTGTGATTTACATGGCTGACACCAGTCGGCATAAAAATCAACTAAAACAGGTATTTGTCCATTTATCTGCTCATCGAATGAGGTCGTTTTATTTTCACCTAATGATGTCTGACCTTCTTGTTGATTATTATTTTGTCCTTTTTCAGGGTTATTACAACTAAAAGCAATTACAACTACCAAAGCTAGTGTTAAAATCCAAGTATTTTTTTTCATTTTATAATTCATTTTTATTATTACTATCTATTTCACTTTCACTATTCTTTTTAATTTTATCTGTAATAAATAATCCACTCACCAAATAGCCAATCACAAGACCATACAATGATGTAATGTACCATTTAGACTGTAAAGGACAAGCCCCTGATGCACAGCCAACATATTTCCAATATAGAAATCCACCCAATCCCCCTAAAATGGTCAAGGAAATTCTGAAAATCAACTTTTTTCTAAATGTATTCATATTTTTTATTGCATTAAACAAAATTAATCCAAAATTGTTTTAAAAATTCAAAACTATAAACATTTAATAATTTTACGAGTTTTGTCATAATTTATGAACTAAAAGTCCATTATTTTTGCCGAACAAAATTTGAATATGACATATAAAAATGTTTTTATTGATCTTGACCGAACATTGTGGGATTTCGAAACAAATTCGAAAGAAACTCTAAATGAGATTTTTTTTAATTACGATATAAACAAGTACTGCGAATTTAGTAAGTTCTATAAAACGTATAGAAATATAAATGATGATCTATGGGGTAAATACAGGTCAAATCAAATTACCAAAGAAATTCTTAGTTGGAAACGATTTTACCTTACAAATATTAGCTTTGGATATGATGATGAAAATGTTGCACTTAAAATGGGGAAAGATTATATATCAAACAGTCCATATAAAACAAAGCTTTTTCCTAATACACATGAAATACTAAAACATTTGTCGGAGAGGTACAATTTATATTTAATAACAAACGGCTTTAAGGAAGTGCAATATTTGAAAATAAAGAACTGCGATATAGAAAAATATTTTAAAAAGATTTTCACATCCGAAGAAGTGGGTTTTAGTAAACCACATATAAAATATTTTGAGTATGTTTTAGAATCAACCTGCTCAACGCCCAAAGATTCAATTGTAATTGGAGATGATCTTGAAGTAGATGTAAAAGGAGCCAAACAACTTAACATTGATACAATTTGGTTTAAAAATGGAGATGAAAATCAAGAAGGACAATCAAAATATATTATCAAATCACTCCAGGAAATTATTGAAATCCTTTGATTAAAATCTAATATTAACAACAAAGTCTATATAATCAGGTACAAAAGTAAACTCACTTTCCAAATCTCTGGTGTAAAACAAATCAGGGTCAAGTAACTCTTGTTTGATTTTATGATAATAAACCAGTTCCGGTGCATATTGAACTGAAATTACACAATTTGGTGAAATATTTATATCAACACCAATGGTAAAGTCCATACCGGCCTTAATAAATCGAGTTTTTCTATAACCTACAGTTTCAGCATTTGCAGGGTAAGTAAGATTTACATACTGAATAGGATATCCTGTAAATTCTCGTTTATAGTGATAATAGTATTCGCCTGTATAATGATATCCTCCAATTATTGCACCCCCAACATAAAACCTGAAATTACGATTAGGGAAAGCTGCTTCGAGTCCCAGTCTAGCATCGTATGAATAAATATCATAATAAAATTTTCTAAAAACCATACTGTCAGCAATTACTGGTGCACCTTCAATAACAATAGTATCTCTTGTTGTTCTTATAATATCAACATTATCATTATTTCTGTAGAAACTGATATAATTTAAACTAGTCCTTAAATTAGTATGGTCGAAATAATGTTTATACTGAACAAATATTTTTGTGTTTGGCAAACGACCACCTCCTAAAATTCCAAAAGCAGGATAAACATTTAACCCGATAAGATTTTTATTTAATGTGTCCACATAAGTTGAATCATTATCAAAGACAACAGATTCGGTTTCATTTTGAGCCTGAATAGCAGCAAAGCAAATCAGAAATACAAATATCGCAAATATCTTTTTCATACTCATATTATTTTAATACAAAGTTAATTATTTTTATAACGAATTAAAGTCAATTTAGTTGTTTTTGAAAATATTATAACTTTTTATAAAACCCTAAGAAAATTTTCATTTTCAATCAGAATTATAAACAAAATAAAATACTATTTTTGACAGAATATTTTAACATAAAACATTTCCTATGAGCGTAAAGATAAGATTGATTTTAATGAATTTTCTCCAGTTTTTCATTTGGGGATCGTGGTTGATAACACTTGCAAATTACTGGTTTGGAACAAAAGGTTGGGACAGTTCAGAATTTGGAGCTGTATTCCTTACTCTTGGGATAGCCTCTATATTTATGCCTACTCTAACCGGAATAATTGCTGATAAGTGGTTAAATGCAGAGAAGTTATATGCAATTTTACATATTTTGGGAGGGATTACAGTGTTTTGTTTTCCACTAATACAAACTCCCGGAGGATTTTTTTGGATAATGTTGCTGGCAATGACATTTTATATGCCAACCATTGCTCTGACAAATACTGTAGGGTATAATGCTCTAAAACAAAAAGGTTATGATGTAATTAAAGATTTTCCGCCAATAAGGGTGTGGGGAACAATTGGCTTTATATTAGCCATGTGGGTAACAAATCTAACAGGAAATAAAGCATCAGAAAATCAATTTTACTTTTCTGCTGCTGCTTCACTTATTTTAGGAATATATTCTTTTACATTGCCAAAATGTCCTCCTCAAAACAAATCTTCCAAAGGTGCTTCATTTGCAAAGATGTTAGGCCTTGATGCTTTCAAGTTGTTCGCAAATTACAAAATGGCTTTGTTTTTTATCTTTTCGATGCTACTCGGAGCTTCTTTGCAATTAACAAATATGTACGGAGATGTTTTCCTTGATGAATTTAAACTAATACCACAATATGCAGACTCATTTGTAGTGAAATACTCTACAATAATTATGTCCATTTCACAAATATCAGAAACCCTATTCATCTTAACAATTCCTTTCTTTCTAAAACGCTTCGGAATTAAAAAGGTTATGTTACTTAGTATGTTTGCCTGGGTTTTAAGATTTGCATTATTCGGATTTGGCAATCCCGAAGGCGGATTGTGGATGATAATTCTTTCAATGATTGTTTATGGAATGGCTTTCGATTTCTTCAATATTTCAGGTGCTTTGTTTGTCGAAACTCAATGTGACCCTTCTCTGCGAGCAAGCGGACAAGGTTTGTTTATGATGATGACGAATGGCTTGGGAACAATAATCGGAGCTTATGGAAGCGGTGTAATAATTGAGAAATTTTTTATTCTTGAAAATGGTAATAGAGATTGGTCGAATATATGGATTGCTTTTGCAGCCTATGCTATGGTTGTTGCAATTTTATTCGCAATATTGTTTAAGCATAAACACGAACCAGAGAAAATCGTGAATATTCAGCATTAACATAAATTATTAATAATACTCCAGCGTGAGTATGGTTCTGGACTCTCCATGCCTCTCACGCTAGAGTAAATATTAAATTTCTAAAATGGGAGTTATTCGTCCCTAATAATTCACATTATTTTTTATCTCCATTTTCTTCAGGAGGGTTCTGTTTTTTTCCTCCTTTTGCTAATAATATAACCGGAATTGCTACAATAAGCACTAAAACAATCCCCATAATTAAACTAGTCTTATCCATAAAATAATTTGTTTGATTATTAATAATATTAAATTGGCTATAGCCTTACATCACTAATATCTAAACAAACTCAGAAGAAATAATTAAAGGGATAAATCATCAAAAAATCTTTGAAGATCTCTTTATTATTTAATTTGATGGTATATGATAAAAACGAATAACACGATAAGTACGATCCACTTGATAAAACACTTTTTATCCATTCGGCTTTTACTAATAATTTAATGTCATATTTTACATTTTTGTATAAATCAAGATCTGCTAGTTTTGATTCGTATAAATCAAATTTTTCAATTGCATTATTTTCAAAATATGTTTTACCAATGTCTGAATATGATATACAATAACCATTTACTTTACTGTATCTATAAATATTACAAGTTACAACTACCAGCAAAGCCGTTAGAATCAATAATAAATATTTCTTTAAGTCAGTCAATTTTTTAATCTTATAAAATATTTACAAATTTCATTAAAGATGCATAAAAGACAAAAATAAATTTGAAGTTTGTTAAATCTATCTATTACCACATCTCACTATGGGTGCCAGCCATTTCCAACTGAATTACCGAATATATCAATATATTTAAATCCAATACTTCCTATCGAAGAATAGTCAACAGGCTCTTCCAATTGCACATTATAATAATCATAATTATTGTCAATTGAAGAGTAATTCGATGTTAATACTTGCAAAAGAAAACCGCCTTGATGATCACAAATATTAAAATCAATTCCGGAGGCCATAAAAATACGAGGTTCAACCTGTGTTCCATCTAAAAATTGATATGTAAATCTAATCTCAGTAACTTGATTCTGAGCATTTGTAATTAATGTAGGAACAGGAATTACCCTATAATTAGAAGAACGGATAAATGAACAATGAAACTCAAACTCCTTATTATCAATATGCAATGTATATATCCCGGTAGGAAATGACAACACTTCTTCTCCATGTGATGCTTCAAAACTTACTTTAAAATTATTATTATTTGAATAGCCATCACCCTCGATATTCAAACCACCTTGAGGATCGTCTGCAGGTCCTGTTAACCAGGCATTTGAGGGCAGACTGTTATCATTAGACGAAAGCCATTCAACTGGTCCTTCTATAAATATTGATAAACCTATTTCCGACTCTTCTAAAGGTTCAATTTCAGGAGTTTGAGTAGTATTTAAGCCCCACTTTCCTCCGGGTGCACCAATACCAAATGTTATATCAATTTTCCCATGCTGAAGAAAATCGAGATTTCCATCACCATCCATATCTAAATTCCGTGAAAGAGCCTCGTAATATGAACCCAATTCCTGCATATAACTTATTTCATTCTCACTTAATGATATCTGATTTTGTACAGGATCATTTACTGGCACAACCTTATATCCATCCAGAGTAAGTTCATCCAGATCAATATCGGACAAATCTCCGCTATTGGAAACTAGAGGTAAGAAATTAAGACTGCCGGAAAAGAAATTTCCTATGAATTTATTATCTTCGGTCAGAAAAGCCAGTGCTGTTGCTGTTCCATATGGAGCCCGAGCCGTAAAAGTACCGTCTGATTTAATATTAACTATTTCATAATCTCTGCCATAAAAAATCAGTATATTCGTTGCATCAGCAAGAGTAAAAGGGTTATCTGTTGAACGGGTCTCAAGACCCGAAGCACTCTTTGCCTTATTAATTTTACCCTTTATTTTGACTTTTTTAATAAAAAACGGTTTATCATCATTGCATGAACTAAAAACTAAAATCATTACAACAAAGGTCATAAAACAAAAAACAACCCCAAAGAATTTTTTCATTTTCCAAAATTTTAATTGACAATAAAACCTTTTGATTACTTGAATATTATAACAATAAATTCTTCGTAAAAGTATAAATAAATAATGTGATACAAAAAATAATTTTAGCAATAAATACGTCAAAATAAAAAAGTATATTTAGAAATGTTATTAAAATATTACTTAATTTTACAGTTACATGAAAAACCCTTAAATTATGAAAAAGACCTTATTAATAATCTTATGCTACCTGACAATATTTTCATTTCAACTTAGAGCACAATCTTCAACCTATATTGTACTTTCAACAATAGATAATATTACAGACGATTATTTTCATGCTGTATATGCTATTAGTGATTATCGTGATGCCGAAATAATATATTTTGACCCCGAAAATGTTGACGCTATTCTGCCCGATTTAATTAGTATCGAACCTAGATATGTGGCAGTAGTTTGCAAACCCGAAGAACTTCATATCAATTTTATCAGAGAGTTTTTGATGATGAGTACAATGCTTGATGATGATCCTTTCAGTGATTTTTCGTATGGATTTATTACGGGTGCAACTGCTGATGATGCATTAAATTTTGTTAATTCCATTATTCAGGCAGAATCAGAAAATATAGAAGACTTCCCGTTAAATGTAGGGGGTTATGCTGCAACCACTATGAATTTTGTATATACCGGTAGTTCCGGATATATGTCATATCTAAATCCTCCATCCTCTTCGGAAATCTGGCTCGAGACAAACGACAATGGGGTTGGTGAAGATTTTTTTATAACTAACTCTTCATATATGGAGAACAACAAAATTCTAGACATAGGACATAATGGCGATGCACATATGTTATGGCTATTTGAAGGTGGGAATACAGATCCTGACCCTCCTGTTTGGTTATTTGACCCTGAAAAAATTGAAGATCCTGCATACGCGAGAGAAGGTTTGACAAGTTTTACCATTGGTGCATTGAATCTATATCCTGCTGTTGCATACAATGGAGCCTGCCATTCAGGAGAAACAAAATCTGTGATGATCGAAGGCGACATAAAAGCAACTTTTGGGGATACTCAAGGATTGGTAAAATTCTATACTATGTCTGATACATTTAGTTTTGCACTATCAATACTAAAAACCGGAATAACTGGATACTTTGCTCCATGCGGTGCTAACAATGCCAATGACCAGGGCGAAGACGTTTATAATACTTTCCTCTATCACGAACCTCTCGGAGATATTCACAAAAGGTCAAATGACGGAGTTGTAATGGGTTTTTTGGGTAACAGACCTGCATTGAGAATATTTGAAGAAAATGAATCGGTATATCTATCAGATGTTTTACCATCCGGCAATTTTAATCCAAATGACTACTCAGGTGCAAAATACATGCTTGGGGGTAAAGCAAATCGAATTTATTTCGGCGATCCTCTTTTTAATCCGTATCAGAATAATTTTTCTGAAGATCTTAATATTACTCAAGCGAGTATTGATTCAATCAATCCGACAACACTTGATATTGACATTGTCTTTAACAAGCCTGACGGGTTTTGGCCTGTTTGGGACAAATTCCATTTCGGGGAAACAAGAATTTATTATCCTGTAGAACTTCCGGATTATTGCAACGACCTCACAAGTTTCGAAGTTATTGAATCTTCAGGTCCATACGATCTTGTTATACATGCCCTTGAGTATTTTGATGGTAAAACAATTTTGCATATTGAGGTTGATATCCCTGATGAACTATACGATCCAATAAATTATTCCATTAAATTCAGAATAAATTTCACAAATACAGTTAACACAATGCAACATAATGCAATAAATGACATCATTGTTTTTCCTAATCCGTCATCAGAAACTACAAATTTTTATTTTTCAAATCCTGATTATTCAGAATACACTCTCATAATTTATGACTGTGCCGGAAGAATAATAAATAAAATCGCAAATATCACAGGCAATAGAATAACACTTGATAATGACGACAAACAAAGCGGTTTATATTTCTATGAAATATTAAAAACAGATGGTACTTCAGGCAAAGGTAAATTTATTATCAAACATTAAGTGTTGTAATAAAATACATCTAAAAATTTAATATTACTTTGCACTAATAACTTTGAAATAATAAACGAATAATTTGAATCACTCTATTAGAGATATTTATACAGGGTATAATGAAAGTGAAATCAAATATTTGACTGATTGCACTATGTGTCCACGTAATTGTGGGATAAACAGACTTGCAAATGAGTTAGGATTTTGTAAATGTGATTCATCCTTTCGAATATCTGCAATCTGTGCTCATTTTGGTGAAGAGCCTGTTATTTCGGGTAAAAAAGGGATATGTAATATTTTCTTTCCACATTGTAACCTGCAGTGCATCTATTGTCAGAATTATGAGATTTCACAGAACAATAGTTCATTGCCCAGGTCAATGAGTTTTGATAAACTGATTAATAAAATTTGTTCTGTTCTTGATAAAACTGAAAACATTGTTGGATTTGTTTCTCCATCGCACTATATACCTCAAATGCTTGCGATTATCAAAGGAATAAAAACTAAAGGCAGGAATCCGATATTTGTGTACAATTCAAATGCATACGACAAACCCGAGACGATTAAACTGCTGGAAGGAATTATTGATGTCTATTTGCCTGATTTTAAATATAGCGACTCTGGAATTTCACAAGAATATTCACAAGCAAATGACTATTTTAAATACGCAAACGCCTCAATAAAAGAAATGTATCGTCAAAAAGGTTCAACACTTATTGTTAATGATAAAGGAATTGCTGAATCGGGTTTAATCATCCGTCATCTGGTTTTGCCAGGATTAGCTGAACAGAGTTGTGAAATATTAAAATATATTTCTGACGAAATATCTCCTAATATTCACATTTCATTAATGTCACAGTATTACCCAACTTTGTCAGTTAAAAACCATAAATTGCTAAATCGAACAATAACAGAATGTGAATATGAGATGGTAAAAAAGTGTTTCGACAGCTGTGGTTGCTCAAAAGGTTGGATTCAGAACATGGATAGTTATAAGTCATACAGACCGGATTTTTCAGATGAAAATCCGTTCCATCAATAATTCTGTTTAATGTTTTTTTAACACTATTTTCTTGAAATAAAATGTAGTTTTGTTAAAAATAATTCCATATGAAGAAAATACTTTTCTCACTATTGCTATTGATTTTATCCTTCAATATGTTTGCAAATCCAATAGATATTGCATCAGCCGAAAGAATAGTTTTACACAAATTGATTTCAACAAGCAAAAACACAAATTACAGCATAAAGGACATTTATCCCATATCAGAAAATGAAATTATTTATTTCTATCTTGTAGAGCTTGCTCCCACAGGATATTTTATAATAAGTGCTGACGATAATTTACCTCCTGTAATTGCATATTCATTTGAAAACAATTCTGATATCCAGAGTTCTATTACCGGTTTTTTTAAATTTGATTTAAAAACAAGGCTGGAAGCAGTAAATTTTCTTCCTGAAGAAGTAATAAAGGAAAGAAAAGCCATGTGGAACAAGTTATTGTCTGATGATTACACCCGTGACCGTGAATTTGAACAATGGCCTGAAGAGGGAACAACACCAACAGGTGGCTGGTTGGAATCTTCGTGGAATCAGGGATCACCTTGGAATGCTATGTGCCCGATTGATCCGGTTACATCAGTTAGATCTTATACGGGTTGCCCTGCAACTGCCATGGCGATGATTTTAAATTATCACAAAACGTCAAATTACTTGTATTTTACTGATGAAGATGACTACAATCATAATTATGCAGGTCGAAACTTTCGATTTGACGATGATTGGGAAACAATTGGATTTCCTTCATTTACAATTCTCAATACATACCTCGCTACACTTAATTCGCATTGGCAAAACTTGGAAGCAATAACAAATGAAGATATGGCAGCCTTATCTTTTGCATGTGGATTAATTGCACATCAGGTATATACTTCTGAAGGCTCAGGAACATTTTCGGTTTCGCAGGCTTATGATGCATATATGCGAATAAATTGCTCGACAGCTTTGCTATATACAGAAAGTGATGAGGGATTATTCCCGACTTTAATACTGAATATGCAACATGCTTTACCGGCACATTTGGCAATTGTTGACGAAGGGTGGACTATGGGACACAATATTGTAGTTGACGGCTATAATACTGATAATTATTTTCACATTAACTTCGGTTGGGGAGGAACTTATAACGGCTGGTACCTTATTCCGGACGAAATGCCATACGGAATGACAGTGATTGAAGGAATCATAGTTGATATTATGAGAGATAACTCTTCTGAAAATAATCTTTCGGTAGTAAAATCAAATATTGAGATTTATCCAAATCCTGCAGTTAATACTTTGTTTTTAAATCATGCCGATAACATAATAAGAGTTGAAATATTTGATAATGCAGGAAAGGTTATTATTCATCAAAATCAGCTTAAAAATCAGTCTCAAATAGATATTAAAAATCTTAACAAAGGCAGTTATTTTATTAGAATTATCTTCGAAGATAAAAGTTTTTGGACTTCCGGTTTTATTAAAATATAGCACTTTATGACAGACAGAAAAGCATTAATTGCAGGATCAACAGGCTTAGTAGGTAAAAATCTATTACATCAACTTTCAAAATCAGGACTTTATACCGAAATAATTTCTATAGTCAGAAAACCAACTGGAGAAGAATTGCCAAACGTAAAAGAAGAAATAATTGATTTTGAAAATCTGGAGAATTATACAAATTTATTTAATGTAAATGACATTTACATTTGTCTAGGCACAACAATAAAAAAGGCAAAAACTCAGGCAGCCTTTAAAAAAGTTGATGTTGATTATCCGATAAAAATTGCTCAACTTGCAGCAAGTAATAAGGCTCAAAAGCTATCTGTTATAAGTGCTATGGGAGCAAACAGCAAATCTAAAATATTCTATAATCGAATGAAGGGGATAATGGAACAAGGAATAATAAATGAGGGAATTACCACAGTAAATATTTACAGACCTTCACTCTTACTTGGTAAACGTAGCGAGCTTAGATTTGGGGAAAAGTTTGCTTCTGTTTTAATAAAACCTATATTATTTTTGTTTGCTGGACCATTAAAGAAATATAGACCTGTAGCAGTAAAAGATGTTGCAAAGACTATGTTAACAAATTGTTTTAAAGAGACTACCGGGATAAATATTTTCGAAAATGATAAGTTCTTTTAAATCTTTGACAAATTTAGAATTAGACAGAACTTTTATCAAAATTCTATAATCCTATTTTATTAGAGCATTATACAAAATCTCTATAGGGTGTAAAGCTTTTACACCTGTTCCGTCCTCTATTTGGCAACGGCAACTTGTACCAACTGCACAAATAATTGTATTCTCCTCCGCCTTTCTAATCTCGGGGAACAACACCATCTCTCCTATTTTCATCGAAAGATTATAATGTTCTTTTTCGTACCCGAAAGAGCCTGCCATACCACAGCAACCACTAGGAATTTCGGTTACTGAATAATTTGCTGGTAGTGATAGAATTTGTTTGGTAAACTTAGTCGTAATAAGAGATTTTTGCTGACAATGTCCATGAAACCTTATTTTTTCAGGCTTATCAGTAAACAAATCAGAACTGATATTTCCTGCTTTAATTTCGGCAGCAATAAATTCATCAAAAAGTAAACAATGATTAGCCAATTCTTTTGCTGCCGTTTTATTTTCTGTAGTTGCCAAATCAGGATATTCATCTCTGAAACTTAAAATTGCTGAAGGTTCAATGCCTACGAGAGGAGTTTCTGAGGTAATTATTTCCTTTAATAATTCAATATTTTTATTTGCAATCTTTTTTGCAGTCCTTATCAAACCTTTGCTTAACCAGGTTCTGCCACTTTCATAAGTTTTAGCAATTTTTACAGAATATCCCAATTTTTCGAATAACAAAATTGCTTTAATACCAATGTCACTTTCGAGATAATTTGTAAATTCATCATTGAACAAATAAATTGTTTTTCTCGTTTCTTCAGATTTACTATCATGTTTTTTTACATAAGAGTTTAAATTCTGCTTATTCATCAATGGAATTTTACGATCAGGAGAGAAACGTATTATTTGTTTTATAATACTTGAAGACAGCTTCCAACTCAAAAAGAAATTCACCATCCCCGACATAAAAGAAAATGTTTTATGTACACGAGGAAGGTATGCTACTGCTCTGGACCTTAACGGAATTCCGTTTAAATCGTAATAATGCTGAAGAAACTCCATTTTTAATTTCGCCACATCAACTCCCGAAGGGCATTCAGATTTGCACGCTTTGCAGAGCAGACACAAATCCAATATCTCGTAAATTTCTTTATTGTTGAAAGAATTTTTCACATCACTGTTCGAAATAATTTCTCGAAGGATATTTGCACGTGCTCTTGTTGAATTTTTCTCATCTTTGGTCGCCTGAAAACTTGGACACAAGGTACCACCAATTACAGAAGATTTGCGACAGTCTCCTGATCCATTACATTTTTCAGCAGTCCTGATATAACCACCTGTTGCCGAAAAATCAAAAATAGTATCAATTTCTTTTGTTTGTTGCCCGGGTTCATATCTCAATCCCGTATTCATTTTGGGAGTATTCACAATTTTATTGGCATTAAAAACCGCTTTTGGATCCCAAAGATTTTTAATATCAATAAATAGATTATAAATTATCTCACCCATCATTAGGGGGATAAACTCTCCTCTCAAGCGGCCGTCTCCATGTTCGCCGCTTAAAGAACCTCGGTATTTTTTGACAATTTTCGCAGTTTCTTCTGCAACAGTATGAAATAGCTCAACATCAAACGGGTCCTTCAGATTGAGAACAGGTCTCAAATGCAGCTCGCCAGTAGCAATATGTGCGTAATGTACACATTCAAGTCCAAGTCGTAATAACATAGCCTCAAAATCTGCCATATATTTGGGTAAATCTTCAGGGAGTACAGCAGTATCTTCTACAACCGGAACAGGTTTAGCATCACCGGGCATATTTGTCAAAACACCCAGACCTGCTTTTCTCAATTCCCACACTTTTGGAATATCAGTTCCATAAACCATAGGATATGAATAGCCCATATTTTTTGATCTCAGTTCTTCTTCGAGGTTTTTTGCATAATTGTTTATTGTCTCAATATCTTTTGCAAACCATTCTACAATAAGAATAGCAGCAGGATCTCCGTCAATAAAAAATCTGTTTCGGTTTTGTTGAATATTCTCTTTTGTTAAATCCAGCACTTTTTTATCCATCAATTCTACCGATACAGGTGAGTGCTTCAAGGCCACCAGATTTGCTTCAAACACTTCATTTAAAGTTCTTGTGTGAACGCACATCAGAGCTTTGGTTTTTGGGGGCATTTCTAAAAGATTCAATTTTACCGAAGTAGTGAACGCCAATGTGCCTTCCGAGCCTGCTAAGAGTTTACAAAAGTTAAATTTTTTATCGGACTTTGAAAATATTTCCGTATCAAGCAATAAATCCAATGCATAGCCGGTGTTTCTGCGTTTTATTCTTTTGTCAGGAAATTGTTTTTCTATTTCTGCTGCGTTTGCCTCATCAATTAAGATATCCTTTAATCCGCGGTATATTTTCCCTTCCAGATTTTCGAGCTTACATTTTGCTTCAAACTCATCACGAGATAGTTCTCCAAAAACAGCTTCACTCCCATCAGACAAAATACAAGTGATTTCTAGCAAATGATCACGGGTACTGCCATAAATCAGAGAATGAGCACCACAAGAATTATTCCCGACCATTCCGGCAATCATACAGCGATTCGATGTCGAAGTTTCGGGCCCGAAGAAAAGATTATATGCTGCAAGATATTTGTTCAATTCATCCAAAACAACACCCGGCTCAACTCTAACCCATTTTTCCTCGGTATTAAGTTCTATAATTCTATTGAAATTTTTTGAAATATCAACAACAATACCACTTCCTACTACCTGACCTGCCAAAGAAGTGCCTGCAGCACGAGGAATAATTGTCAAACCGTTTTCGAAGGCAAATTTTATAATTTGCTTAATATCTTCAAATGTATGAGGAATACAAACAGCAGCAGGCATTTCTTTATATGCCGAAGCGTCGGTAGAATAAAGAATTTTGTGAATATTATCGGTATATACTTCTGCTTTTGTAAGCGTCTTTAACTTTTCAATCTTGCTCATTATCATATTTTGATGTGCAAAGATAAGTAAAACGGAATAGATTTCATTATTTAAAGTTTTCAGATTTAATTCAAATACAACTGATACCCAACAAACCATTTAAAATAACAAATTACAAAAATCAATTTATAAATTCTAGTTTGACATATCATTATTATTCATGAGATTACAAATAATAGCCGTTTATTAACCGTTAAGTAACGGATAATCGAAAAATGACAATATTCAAAAATCTAATCACATATATCGACACGATATAACGTTGATAATCTGACAGTTACAAGTCAGAGTCGTTTATTAACCGTTAAGTAACGAATAATCGAAAA
>JAKQEK010000136.1 GCA_029558535.1 Bacteroidota bacterium
AGATCCTGTGATTCTGAGCATTAACAAACCAGAGAACACTAGAATAATTTTTAGAAAGCGACGACGGCAACAAATTAGTTTAAAAAGTGGAGAAACTGAAATATTGCCAGCTAAATATTTTATTGGTATTATAAAAGATGATGGATCGGACTTTTTGAAGAATGTCGAACTTGCTAAAGTAGATTGTAATGTTGACAAAATGATAATGGCAACTTCATTTTTATTCGATGGAAAATATATTGAAAATGCAAAGGGAACATCTGAAGTAAATATTTCTGATGTTAAATATAAAGATATTATTATAAAATATATAGATGTAAATCCCATTGTCTAACCGAAAAGTACTTATAGTATTATTTACAAGAATAATGTATGACTCCGAAAACAAAAGTATGTAGTAGATGTAAACTAGAAAAATCTTTAGATGATTTTTATCGACAAAAAGACGGAAAATTTGGAAGACGTTCTGAATGTAAAAAATGTATTTTGGAAAAATCGTATATATATTATGAAAACAATAAAGAATATTGTTTAGAAAAATCTAGAAAATATTATTCAGAAAATAGAAATCATCATAAAGAACTTACATATAATTGGAGATATAAAAACACAAATACAATGCCGATGCACAAAGCAACATATTCGAGCGACTATTTAGGTATATATATTGCAGAGCAAATATTAAGCAAAGTGTTTAAGAATGTTACTAGAATGCCAAACAATAATCCTGGTTATGACTTTATATGTAGTAATGGTTATAAAATTGACGTAAAAAGTCGATGTTTAACGCCCCGTAAAAATAGGTCTTCGGTATGGAGATTTTGTACCAGATATAATAAAATAGCAGATTATTTCTTATGTTTAGCATTCGATAATAGGAGCGATTTAAATATTAAACACTTGTGGTTAATTAAAAATGACGAATTGCGACAAAGCAAGAGCGATATTACTATAACAGAAAGTAAAATCGATAAATGGAAAGAATTTGAACAACCAATTGATAAAGTTATAGCATGTATGAAAGAAATAATATAATTTTTTTACATGTTAATACATTATAAATATTAAAAGGAGGATTTAATAACATGACCGCCACGGTGAATTTTGTTGTATATACTGGAGTTGCGCCGGGAAGTGGAGCAACCCAAACCGGAATAAGATTGAAGAGTGCAGATGATGATGACACTTCAACTAT
Source organism: Bacteroidota bacterium (assembly GCA_029558535.1). Lineage (GTDB taxonomy): Bacteria > Bacteroidota > Bacteroidia > Bacteroidales > ML635J-15 > Bact-19. The sequence goes on from JAKQEK010000136.1 coordinate 1,196, forward strand.
TTTATATCCGGTGAGAATTCCTGATGTTGGTACTAATTATTCTTATGTAGTTTCATCTAAAATAAATGTATCTGTCGCACCAGATACTTCTATAACAAATATGCAATTGTATGGAGATGGAGCGGGATTTGGAACGGGAATAACTGTTAATATTGGCGATCAATACCCAGTAACTTATGTTCAAGCAACTGGAACCCCCGGTGTAACCGGAACTATTATGACCACTGTTTATACCGGTGTCATTACTTCCGTAACAGATTTGTTTAGTTATACAAGCGGATCTCCATTAACTCTTCCCATGTTAAAAAATAGTGGAACTGGAGACTATACAAACTTTATTTGTATTCAAGCTTATGTAGGAACGACCGCAACTAAAGGAGCAAAATCTGCTGAAAATATAACGCTTCAGTATGATGAAGTTTAAGAGGTGGTCTTAAGTGGCCACTATAGGAATTTCTAAAATCGGATCGGCCCATATTGGTCTTGTTGCTATTGAAAAATTACGAATTAAAAATATTTCTACAGATATACTAATTTCTACTAAAACGTCCCAAAATATTTCTACTGATATATTATTATCAGAAACACAACCAGTCAAAAATATTTCTGTTGATATTATACTTCATAAACAACCGTCTATATGCATTAGTGCAGATATTTTAATTGTCGGCCAAGTTACGAAAAATATTGCCACTGATATTTTAGTTACTGAACAAATCGAGAAAAATATTAGTACAGATATTCACGTTTCAGAATTAAAGTCTAAAAATATTTCTACTGATATTATAACAACAGAACGAATCGAACAAAATGTTGCTACAGATATTATATTATCATCGTCGGCATCTCAAAATATTTCTACAGATATAATAGTATATAAATCACCATATTATTATATTAATGGTACGGATTTTACAGAAT
>JAKQEK010000162.1 GCA_029558535.1 Bacteroidota bacterium
CCATGAAATGGAAGAACTAAAAGAAGTAACCGAAGTTTATGATACTTGGAAGATGGTAAAGAATATTATCATCAAAAAGTACAGTTACAAAACTTCAACCTATTGCACGATTAATCCTGCATATCACCAGCTACATGTAAACGGAAAGCGAGTGAAAGCAGAAGGTGTTACGTTTAAAGAAGAAGATCACCTGAATAAAGCCACGGATGAAATAAAGGCTGTGTATGAGAAAGTAAAGAGCGAGTTGCTCAAGACGAATCCAACTGCACAGCTTAATCCGCAGAGATATTACATCAGCTTAAAGAACGACAGGAATGTTGCTTTTTTCCATGTATCAAAGAAAAGTATTTCGCTTGTGGTAAAACATCCGGAAGCAGAAACTAAGAAGGTAATTAAGCACCATGAAATAAGATCCCTAACGGAAAAAGTACAAAAGTTTTGGGGTGCTGCCAGTTGTACCATAGTTATTGAGAACGAAGAAAAAATCAACGAAGTAATTGTACTTTTGAGAAAAATACTGAAAGGCTAAGTTTGTTTATATCAAAGTCGCTTATCATATTGATGAGCGACTTTTTTAATTATAACAAGCTAACTTTGTAGAAATTCAGAAATTTGATTAGAGATTTTAATCTTTCCAGATGTACCCAATCTAATTGATTTTTGGATATACTTTTCTAAATAGGGCTTTTTTAACATTGATGGCTTACCTGCATTGAATCCTATTATATATTTCTGCCCATGAATTCCACTGTTATAATACCGATCATATATTTTATTTCTCGATAGGTTTATTACTGCTGAATTAATATTTAGAATGGTACTTTTTGAAATTGAATAAAGATTTTTTTTGAATTTAGGATTGTTATACTTCTCAAAATGTGAATCTAATGTCCAAACGTCAACAGATATATTGTCAAAATGAACTTTAAATCCATTTTGTGAATTTGTTTCAGTGTCATAATTTTCAATTACCTTTTTAAGTTTTTCAATACTGGTATCAATTATGATATCTATGTCCTTGGGCTTGCGATGTAGGCAAATATCTCTTATAAATCCTCCAATAATAAATACTTCACCAAGCGCAGAAATTTTATCTATGAATAACTTGAAGTTTGAGTTTTTTATTTTGTAAGTAGCAATTTTTTTATTTACAACTTCAACTGTGTGTTTGCTTAAAGGTTTAAGCTTTATATAATTCATATTTTAATTCCTAAAATTTTTTGATATAGTGATAATGCATAATTATCGGTCATCCCAGCTATTGAGTCAATAGCAAATTGACAATTGGCATAGCTTTCATTACCGACATATTTATATGTTTCAAAAATATGCCGATAGCTACTTGAGGTTAACTCATAAATTTTCCCTTCAAGCTCCTTGGTTTTAGTTCTATTAGAAGAGTTAATTGCTTTCACAAATGTTTCTAGTAACCCTGTTATAACTCGTTCGCCTAATATTTCCATCTGAATAATTTCCTTATTCTTATGTATCAACTTTGCTAGCTCTCGGAAAAGCTCTTTTATGTTTTTCGCATCACTCTCATCAAGAAGGTTTTTACAATAACTTCCACCAATAATTTGCTCATGATTTTTAATAAAATTCTTAATTACAGCATCAATCATATAGCCTTGCGAATTAACTCTAAACATTTGTATAATAACATCAAAATGACCTTTAAAATTCTTCTGTTGTTCGTTTTTACTTGCTTCAAAGTCGGCAACCAATTTTTTATCTAGTTCAGTACAATTTGAAGTTTTTAAATATTGTTCTATATATTTTTCAAGAGTTTCCATGGTAATAATTCCTCTTTTACAACCATCCTCAACATCACAAGCTAAATAAGTAATGTCATCAGCAGCTTCAACAAGATAAGTGATAGGATGTCGAGAATTTGGGCTTAACTTTAATTTGCTCCAAATAAATTCAAAATCCTTTTTCTCTGAATTAAAGAAACCAAACTTATGTTGAGTAACATTTTTGTGTTCCTTTTTATTTCCATCCAAACTTGAATAAGGGTATTTAATTATACAAGCTAAGGTAGGTAATGTCAAATTATAACTATGTTCATCTTTATAAAACTGTAATTTTTTTAGAATCCTAAATGTTTGGACGTTTCCATCAAAATTTATTAAGTCTTCAATTTCAACTTTCTCCCATTTCCGTTGATATTTGTCTTTAAAACCAGAATCTGGAGTAATATCTTTTAAATATTTCTTAAAGTAATTTTGTACGATAGCTTCACCAAAATGACCAAAAGGAGGGTTTCCAATATCATGGACTAAGCAGGCAGTTGATAATAGGGAAACAATATGCCCTTGCTTTTCATTTTCTAGAAAGTGCTTTTTTATTAATTCGCCCTCAACACTCATCCCTATTCCTCTAGCAATAGTTGACACTTCTAACGAATGCGTTAATCTTGTTCTGACAAAATCGCTTTCATTCAAAGGAAAAACTTGGGTTTTATCCTGCATTCTTCTAAAAGGAGGACTAAACAATAAGCGTGAATAATCTTTTTCAAAAGGATTTCTATGATCAGTAGTATCATTATTTGGTGCATCTTGAGATTCTCGGAATCTCATATTTATTAGTAATTCATTCCATCTCTCTTTATATTTTTTACTCATATAGTTTAGAATGATTTTGGTCGCGAAAATTGTTTTAATGAAACAAATTTATAATTTTAGTTTAAAGCAACTAAATTGTTGAAATTTAGTTTTATGTATTGTTAATAAACAAAAAAACCTGATGAGCCCAAACTCACCAGGTTTTGTTCTTACGGATTTTTATCCCTGCTTATTTTCCTAATCGTAATAACCCCCGGCTCCATACATACCTCCACCATATCTCCAATAGAGAAGTTGAGCCGCTGTAAATAGTTACCTGCAAGACGTACAACGGGTATTTTATACTTAGAGCGACCGTAGCCATAATACACCTTCAGGTACTTTTTGTTATTCCGTAAACGAAGCTCGCGTGTTTTGTCATTCATGGCTCACCTCGGCTTCCTTTACTACCTCGGCATGATGCACATTTAGAATATAATCAACAGCCTTTTGCGTCTGTGTTCCTGCATATACCAATGCCCGTTTATTTTCTCTTATGAACTTAAGCCA
>JAKQEK010000176.1 GCA_029558535.1 Bacteroidota bacterium
CCCCGCCGCCGACTTAAAAACAAAACAGGTTGCTGCAATCAAAGGCTGTGCTGATTGCTTAAGACTATACAGCTAAGGAATTAATCGGTTGTTTGTTCCCAGTTGATTCCCGACATAATAAAACAAAATAAACATGTAGAAGGCTTTTGAAGAATATGTTTGGACACCGGTTCGATTCCGGTCGCCTCCACAAATCGGGGCAGCACCCATTCTCTGGATTGCTGCCCTGATTTTTATTTCAGGAAGAAATATAATTTTCATTGTTATTCCAAAGAAATTATTTATCGGTAACATCAGTGGTTTCTTTAGTTGTAAATACTATCTGCTTAATTTTCTGAAAATTTTTTCCTGTATGAAGAGGGGGTCATTTTTTTTACTTGCTTGAACTGTTTGCTGAAATGTGCCCAGCTATTGTATCCGCTCTCATAACAAATTTCCAGAATTGGTTTGTCTGTATTTTTTAAAAGTTTACAAGCATGATTAATCCTCAGGTCCTGTAGAAATTCGAAATAGGTTTTTTTAATATTTTTCTTAAAAAATCGGCAAAAGGTAGGAATGCTCATTTTGGTTAGTGTTGCTATGTCCTGGAGCTTTACAGGTTCAAGGTAATATTTAAAGGAGTAGTCAATAATTTTTTCTATTGCGGGGTTTATAGTAATATTATTAGAACTGAAATTTTGAGTTAAAACCCGGAATTCTTTTGATGTGCTGATCCGATTCAGGATAGTAAACAGTAATAGCATCCTATTGAAATTTTCGGAAAATTCCAGGGATTTGATTAATTGGCCAGTTTCACTCTGAAGTTTTTTATCAAGTGCAATGCCTTCGTCTTTTTGAAGGAGAGCATTGATATTTCTCATTTCTGGTGTTTGAAGTAAATCATAGCCGAGAATTTCTTTGCGAAATTGCAAAACAACAGCGCTTCCCGTTATTTTATGATGATTTTTTTTGAACCAATGAGGTAAATTGGCTGCGATAAAATAAACATCACCGGATTTGTATTCGCCTACGTATTCGCCAATCATTACGGTGCCATAGCCTTCTGTGATAACGATCAGCTCCACTTCTTCATGCCTATGCCAATTTGTTTCAAAATTTGGTGTTCTATAGGTTCTGCAGGCGAATGAATGGTTTTCTTCTACAAGTACTTTTTGTATAAGTGTTTTCAAAAAAATAGGTATTATTTTATCAAAAAAATGATGTTTCCTTAATTAATTGTGATAAGATAACATATTTTATTATAAAAATAGCAGTTGGCCAGCACTTGAATTTTGATAATCTTTAATCCTGGTATTGAATTTTATTTTTGAATCTTGTCATAATGATGTTTTTGGGATTAGATATAGGAACTTCTTCTATTAAGGCATCAGTTATAGATGCGTCAACACTCCAATGTATTGCTTCTGCACAGTACCCGGAAACCGAGTCTGATATTATAACTCTTCAGCCAGGTTGGGCAGAACAATCACCCGATATGTGGTGGGAACATGTGCAACTGGTCATTCTAAAACTGCATGCACAACGCCGGTATGATCCAAAAGATATTGCTGCTATTGGAATCGCCTACCAGATGCACGGTTTGGTGATGGTAGATAAAGAGCAGAACGTGTTGCGCAATAGCATAATATGGTGCGATAGCCGGGCCGTAGAAACAGGCGATAAAGCATTTGAAGATATTGGCAGGGAAAAATGCTTGCTGCACCTGCTGAATTCACCGGGAAATTTCACTGCTTCAAAATTGGCATGGGTAAAGGCTAACGAACCGGACATATATGCGAGAGTAAATAAAATAATGCTGCCAGGTGACTTTATTTCAATGAAACTGACAGGAGAGATCACGACA
>JAKQEK010000180.1 GCA_029558535.1 Bacteroidota bacterium
GGGAAGCAAGTGGAATGAATGCCAAGCGGAAAGCAATGGAGATTGGCTGAATGGAACGTAGCGAGCCGACTGCGAGTTGAGCGAGGGGGAAAGCAGGAAATGGACAAGGATTGGACAACCTGCGACCTCTGCTGAAAGCACGAGGGTTTGGCGGAGTTTTTGTTTATAGCGTGGGAAAAATAAGCGGTTTGAAATGCAGAGAAACGGAATGAAAACGGCTTATGTGTGTTGCGTGTGCGGTTGAGGGACTACCGAAACTGCAAAACGCAAAGGGGATTACAAAAAACTGTGACAAACCCGAAGCCCGAGCGATTTAGCAGGCGAGCAAAACAATAAGTGGCGGTGACACCCCATTTAATACATTATTTGAGCCATGAGGAACGAGCTAGCGAAAATACCTTATTGGGGTTTTCCTGACGGAGCTTGCTACGCAGGTGGGGTGGCAGAGTAGCCACGACTGACGACGAAGAACGAACAGGCAAGGAAAACAAGTGAACAGCCGATTTGACGAATTCTGAGACAACGGCTAAGGAACGCTAAAAACAAGGGCGTAGAGTAACGTAGCTTTGTATTACCCTTGTTTTATGTTTTTCCGAAGCTGTGAGGGCAAGGAGGAAGACCGATTTTCCGTTTCTATTAAATGATTACTATCAGTTAGTTATATTTATATCGTTTTGCAGTAATTTGATAAAAAACATCATGAAAAAAGTATCCCCTTAATAAAATTTGATTACATTTACACCATAAACATTAATTATATCACTATGAATACTCAAGCCCCTATTTATCGGTTTGCATCTTTAAGAAATCCAAATTCAGAATATTCTTCTGACGATGTAGAGTATGTTGAAATTGCAACCGATTTAATTTCTGATTTAACAGATATTGTTGAAAGCGATATTCCTAAAAATGAAAAATTAGAGCAGTATAACACCGTTTTACAAGATTATATAGATTCCGATTTTTTCGTAAAATCTAAAAAACCTTTTAAAGATGTATCGGCATACGCCGAAGTTGAACCATTAGACATTCTTGGAATTCTGTATAATAATATTGTTGTAAGAACTTTAACAAAAAGTACGAACAATGAAATTTTTAAATTATTAGTTGAATTCTTTAAAAAAGAATACCGTAAAGGCAAGCCCGAAATAAAGGAAATAGAAATAACATTACCCGAAAGCATTACGCCGTCATTTCTTGGTTATATTGGTGAAAACCCTGAGCCTGAGCCCGAAGATGAAACCAAAAAGAAAGAACTTCTACAAAGATTAAATGAACTTGCAGAAGCAGAAATATTACTGATTGATGCAAGAAATAATGCAATTATATCTTTTGCTACAATAGGTCATGTTAATCGCATGAATGTAGAATATCAAAATATTCTTTCCTTTGTGGGGCAAGATAGAATTGGTTTAAACGATGCTAAAGTAGCAGTTGAAGAAGCTATTAGCGCACAAGAAAAAGAGCAAAGAAGAACAAAAACATTCAATAGAGAACTTAATATAAATGAAAAATCAACGATAGCTGATGAGCTTAAAAACAGTCCAGAAGTAACTATTAGAATGATGTCTTTTCTAAATACCGCAAAAAATTTAATCGGAAAATTAGAAGAACAAGGGGTAACCGTAATAGAAAAAGTTTCTACGGTAAGTACAGAAAAATATAATTTCATTTTTAATGTTTTAGATAAAGCGAATTTTACACTCGAAGAAGCTTTTTTATCCATTGAAAACGAAACTAAAAAAATTACAAACCAACTAAAGACATTAATTAAAGAAGATAAATATGTTTTATTTGGAACTAACTGGATTAATGTTACCGATTTTCAACATGGTTACAAACCTAACAATAAAGGAAATCATCTCATTACAGAAGAAAATGGCTGTGACTTAAAATTTCCTTATCAAATTGCAGATTTAAGAGTTGTTGAAACCGAAACGGTAGGATATTTACCCGATGAAATTGCACACATCAATAACACACAAAAAGGGGAAAAACAAATTCGTGAAACAAGAAGATTAAACAGAATAGAAACAACCGAATCTTTTTTGACAGATGACGAAATTTTTAGAGAAACTGATTCACAATCTACTGAAAAATTCAGTATTGAAAATGTTTCTTCACAAATTCAATCCAAAGCAAACGAAGTTTCTGTTTATGCTTCTGCATCTGCGAGTTTCGGACCTGTTTCGACAAGTGTAGATGCAGGATTTTCCAATTCTTCATCAACAGTTAACTCAAGTATTGTCGCACAGAAAGAAGCAAAAGAAACATTTCAAAGTGTGGTTGACAGAGTTAGCAAAAGAGTAAAAACAGAAAGAAGTACCACAACGATTGAAGAATTTGAAGAAAAAGTAATTCATGAAATAGATAACAGTAACGACTTAACAAAATCGTATGTTTATCGTTGGTTAAGCAAACTTGTTCGGGGAACACTTAAAAACTATGGAAAACGGTTGATTTATGAAATTGATGTCGTTCATCCTGCTCATTTCTATTTATCAAGAGCAATTCAAGATTCGTCCTCTGTGCTTTCCGTTCCTAAAGACCCGAGAAAAGTTTCCATCGACGGATTACCTGTTTTGACGATAGATAATATAACCCGAGATAATTATCATATATGGGCAATCGTTTACAAGATTGATATTGAACAACCGCCTAAAGAAAAAATTATCATTTCTGATTCAATAAACGGTGCAGAAACTACTTCTGCTACGAAGATGATTAACATTCCCGATGATTACTATTGCCGAAATGGTTGGGCAACTTCCTATTATTATGATTATCAAGTTGGTGGCTCTATGTTGCTATGCACTGTCGGCTTATCTTCCTATGGTGGTTGGGCTAATGGCGGACAGTATTTTTGGACAAGACAAGATTTGTGGTTTAATCACGAAACAAAACAAATTCCTGTATCGGTTTATGCACAATTAAAAGGTTTTTATGTAAACGTAGAAATAGAATGTCATTTGGAAGAAGATGCTTATAAAGCGTGGAAAATAAAAACATATAATGCGATAGTATCTGCGTATGAGGATTTATTAAACAAAGCCAATGAGGAACAAGCATCTTTTAATCCAAATAATCCAGGTATAAATCCGTCTAAAAAAATGCAACTGATAAAAGACGAGCTTAAAAGGGAAACTATTCGTAAGATGTTCAGATGTAATCCGTTTTGGTTAAAAGACAACTTTGTAGTAGGGCAAGAATACAATTCAAGATGTTGTTCAGATGCTCAAAATGCTTTAAAAGTAAAATTTATTGAAACAACGTTTGATTGGGCAAATATAACCTATCAATTCCACCCCTATTTTTATTCAGATAAAAACAATTGGAACGAATTATTGAATTTATCAGATGACGACCCACATTTTGAGGCTTTCATGCAGGCTTCTTATGCAACCGTGAGAATACCTGTATTCCGTGACGAATTAAAGGAAAGAGCGGCAATAAACTTTTTACAATTTAATACGATTGCCAACTACGATGTTGTTCCCGAAGGATTTGACCCTTTACTAACCGAATTGAAAGACAACCAACCGAGCAAATTCTATTACGACATAGACGGAAATGAACTTCCCGAACCTGTTGAAATAATAGATTTAGGAATTTTCAAAGTACCGACTGATTTGGTTATGTTAGAATGTGGCAATAGTGACGGTGTTAAGCCGATAGGTTTCCCACAAACAGCGTTGCCTACAACCGATGTAAGTATTCCAAAACAATACTCGCCTGCAATTATTGCCGATACCTGTGATACTTCTCCGTTACCGCCAATTGAATAAAAAACAATAGGTATGAGTACGGGAACAACAAATAAAAAACTTTCCATTGACGAGTTAAAATATATCGTTATGGAGGGTGGTGGTGCGAGGGGAGCTACCTATTTGGGAGCTATACGTGAATTAGAAAATCAATTAAGGGAAAGGGTTAAAAAGAAATCGCCTAAGGAGAGTGTCGCCCCATTATTTGGCAGGAGTGCGGGCATTATGGATTTTTTAACAACGGTGGAACAAGACGGCGGAAGTGAAGAAACAAAACCCATTATTGAGGGCGTTGCAGGAGCTTCCGCAGGAGCAATCACAACGTTTGCACTTGTGTTAGGTTTAAATTCAGAAGAGATAAAAGAGGTTTTAGCATATGATTTTGTTAATTTTTTGTCAGAAACAGACGCAGGAAAGTACAGAATGATTGATGAAAAATCTCAGTTAGCAATAGGAGAAGATGCTAAAATAGACAAGGCTATAAATCATTCAACTTTAAGGTTTAAAAAAGAGACAGGATTAGGTTTAAAAAACACAAAATTCAATTATTACATTAGTAAAGATAAAACACCTATTACGGGAAGTATTGGTAAAGATGCAAAACGTGAATTATTATTTAATGTTATTGCAAAAATAATTATCGATGGTGTATTGAGTAATTTAAAACAAGTTATGAGAATATTCTCGCCAAAAAATGAAAACAATTGGTATAACAAACTAATTAAATTTCTTTTTGGAGAGGAGCAACAAGGAGAAATAGCCACTCAAGCAGCGATAACATTTGCTATGAAAGCGGCTTATTCATCTGTAATAACGGGTGGCTTACTTGCCCTTTTTAATATCAAATCTAAAAACATCAAAATCACACCAAATACTGTCATGGCAATTTTTGCTGATAGAGGAATGTTCTCGGGTTTTGCAGTTCGTGAATTTTTCTTTGATTTACTAATTTTTGCAGCAACTAAAGATACTTATTTCCAAAAGCGTTTAATAGCTTTTTTTAACGATAAGGAAAACAAAAAAAAATATGCACAAATTCCATTAGAAGTCTTCAATTTAAACTTAACAAGAGAAGATTTTGAAAGTAAAAAAAATCCTAAGACAGTATTTAAAATCGGAGAAAGAAGCAAATACGATTTTTCAGTAAAGTTTGAAAAATTACTCAACCATTTACAACATTTAACTTTTAGGGAGTTTTACAACATTATGGGAGGAGTTGAATATGCAGCTGCGGTTTCTAATTTCACGACCAATTCTCCATTGTATTTTTCAGACAAATATACACCCAATGCAAGAGTGTTGGAAGCTGTTGCTTCCTCTATGTCCATACCTCCTGCTATTCGCCCAGTTTATAATGCAAGTGATGTATTATTATATCCAAGAACACCGAGTGAAGATAAAGATAAACCATTTCAAATAATACAAGAAGAGAATATTCGCCCTATAAGTACAGAAACGAATGTTTGGGCAAAGGGAATTAGTGTAACAGTAAATGGAGAGCCGAAACCGTTTGTAAAAGTAGTAGGAGACAAAGTATCATTTAAAAAAAGTGATTATGAACTCTATGAATATGCTTTTAAAAAGGGATTTCAACAATATTTATCGAATAGAGATAAAGGGACAAAGGTTTACGTTGACACCAATAATCTATTGGAAATAAATACGTTTTTAGACGAAATGCAAAAGTTATTAGTTGGCATTCGTCCGAACGAAACAAGGGAAAATGTAAGCGAGTGGCCAGAGCAAGGCATAGAAGTCGAAGTTGATAATAATGTTTATATCATAGAGCGAGATTTAATGAGATTTTTCTATAATGCCCAATTCAAAGGTCTTTTGCTTGACGGTGGCTATTTCAACAATATTCCGTTTAATTTTTTTAGAGAAAAAGGCGACCCTAAGAAAATAGACGGGGTCTTACCTATTAAATTAGATGGGCATTTTCCTCCCGATTTTTTAAATTCACTTGACCAAAGCATAGCCAAATTTAAGGTAAAAGTTGACGATGTTATGCAACAGATAGAACGAGAAGAATTGGCTGAAACATTTAGTGTGGCAGGACAAAAATTAACCCTTGATACAGGTGAACAAATTAATTTGCAACCGATTTATAATTTTATATCACTCCAATTTAATCTTCAAATAGCCCAAAAAAGTAAAAAAGAAATCCGATTGGAAAAGAAAACCATTCGTAAAATCGTTAAGGAGTGGTATAAATATTACGGAGCACACAATAATTTAAAGCCGTGGGAAATTCCCCGCCCTATTTTAGACATTGCATTTACAGGTTACTCTTACGGTGCAAAACGTGGACAAATCAGAGATATGAGCGACCATAACAATATTATACCCTTGTATGATTACGGAATAGGTACGTATGATTTTGATATGAGTAAGGTTAAAACCTTAGTTGATTTGGCACAGCATTATGCACAAGTAAAAGTAAAAGAATATTTTGAGAAGCCTTAGTCTTGTGAAAAAGAGTATTTTATTAATAGTTTGTATAGTATTATTGTTCACTTCGGGAGCAAAAGCCCAGACTATTTTTTCTGACGGAGGAAAATATGGATTGATGGACAGCGGTAATAAAATAATTCTTCCTGCCCAATATGACAAAATAACAAAACATAATAAGTTTGATGAATATCATTTGTTTATTCTGCAACAAGGAAGCGATTATTCTTTTGCTCTGAAACAATTTTGGGAAACTCGTAAATCTGGCAGTTATGGTTTTGAAAGTACAATAGACTCAATAAAGTGGCATTTCAGTGAAAAGTATGATACTTTATATGTATTAAATGAAGGTCTTGTTGATAGGATGTTGCCCCAATTTATGACTGAACAAGACAGCATAAAACGATTACAGCAAACACGAAGTTGGTATTCATTGGTGTATCGAAAGAATGGAAAGTATGGACTTATTAATTATGAACATAAACGAAAAGACGTTGAAAGAATACACAAGGCGGGTGGATTATTCGGTAGTGATTATGATTATTGGAAAGGTCTTTATTCATTCTCGAATGTAACAGTTTGCCCTGCAAAATACGATGATGCAATTATATTTTCATTAAAAAATGATAAAATTCCAACAGTTACTCAAAACAACGGAAAATATGGAATTTTAAGAATGGGATATAATTATGAAATACCCCCTCAATTCGATACTTTGCCAATACGTTTGAAAGAACATTTCTTCTGCGTAAAGAAAAACGGAATGTGGGGAGTTATTTTTTTACAGGAACAAGACTCTGTACCTCTTGAAATCTTCCCTTATCAATACGATAACATACAACAGATTGAAGATAATTATAAATATTTGACATTTTGGGTTCACGGTGGCTACCAATACCCTGCTTGTGTTTATACAACAACAGAAAATACGGTGTTGCAATTGAAGTTTATTATAAATCGCTTTTATTTAGGTTGGGGAAGTGTGCTTTCTGAAAATGAACTCAATAACAAGATAAAAAATATCAATTTTACTCCTAGAATAAATGGTAAAGAGATTATCCAACAAAAAGAGTATGAGTACGTTGTTGCTACAAATTTTGAATATAGTACCGACAGAGAAAAAAACGCAACTTTTTTTGTTATCAAATTAAATAAAAGTGACAAAAGTATGTATAGTAACTACTACGTTGATTGTTCCAATTTTAATAATAGTTATGATGAAAGATATGGATATGTGAAGAAAGGAGGAATTAAAAGTATTTTAACCTATCAATTAGAACGAGATACATTCATTCTACTTAATGAATTTAATGAAGAACAGGGAGTAAACTACAATGTAGTAGATAAAATTTGGGGGTGGAATTTTGGCTGTATTCTAAAACAAACAATCATAGAGAAAAGTAATATTTACAAATACGAATTTTACACGTATGAGGGAGAAAAGATATATGAGATTATATCAAAATATCCAATTGATGATTGGGAGATAATTCATAATACTCCAATAATGGAGTTCTACACTAAAATCCCTCCCAAAAAAGGTTCAAAGAAAACAGAAAGTATAAAAAAAGTAGTTTGTAAATACAATTTACAAAAAAAAGTATTTTTATGAGGAAGATATGATATACAATAAACTCAAACCATGGGAAATATCTCGCCCAATTTTAGACATTGCATTTACTGGTTATTCTTATGGAGCGAAGAGAGGTCAAATTCGGGATATGACCGACCATAAATATATAATAGCTTTATATGATTATGGAGTTGGCACGTATGACTTTGACCTAGATAAGGTGCGATTATTAGCAGAATTTGCACAAGAAAATGCCCAAAATGATGTGTGTGAATATTTTGAGAATTAATAATGAAATGTTTTATTTTTATCTTTAGCTTAATTTTTATTAACTCATCTGTTGCACAGTCAGTTATTGAGGATAATGGAAAACAAGGAATAATTGACGGTAACGGTAAGATTATCTTATCACCCATATATGATTCCGTAATATACACACCTCAATACATAAAAAATTTTTTTCTCGTCAAACATAACAGTAAATATGCCTACGTTTATAAAGTAACTCATTTTCATAAACCCTATGTTCGTGAAGGAAATTCTATCTCTGTAAATACTAAGAAGCTAGATAGTTCATATTGGGTTCTAAGCGATTTTGAGTACGACGAATTTTACCCCCTTTTCAATTTTCATCGTAAATATGTTACCGAATTATATATGAAATATAAAAAAAATGGGATGTATGGGCTTATTTATATAGAGGCTTACTCAGAAGACAAGTCTATAGCATTTACAGAATTATATTTCACCGACTTAGGCAAAGCCACAGTTTTTCCTCCAATATACAATCAGATTCTTTTTCGTGGTAATAATTCTTCTATTTTTCCTGTCCAAAAGGGGGATAAATTTGGTTTTATTTTTAGAGACAAAAGTGATTGTACAGACAGTTTTTACATAAATAATACTGAAATAAAATACGATACAATTCCAAGGTATATATCTGGCAATGCGTATGAATGGGCAACTACTATTGGAATTAAAGAAAATCAAAGATATGGGGTTTTACAATTCAATCTTGACAGTTGTAAAACAACATATAAAATCCCTTGTGAATGTAAGACAGAAGTAATTAAAGTATATGATAGGTCCCCTCACCGTTACTCTACGTTTTTGTGTGCAGAAACCAATACAAATAAAGTCACAATCTATAATCAATTGACAAATAGTAGATTTGAATTACCTATTAAAGTAAAAGAAAAAACAATATTTGAAATTTTCAACACAAAAGATGAGAACAGATATTTATTTATTTATGATAAAAATGAAGAAAAAAAGAAAAAAAATGAGCAACTTGAATATTATGAAAACATTTATATTGTGGACTTAAAAAATGAAAAAATGAAAATGTCATTTTTAGGCAATGAAAATGTAAGTTACGAAAATTATACTATTAAGGATATACCCTTATTAATGAAAAAAACTAAAGTAGATGGTGGTTTTAATTATGATTTTTTCGATGTCGAAACAGAAAAAATTATTCTTTCAATGCCACCTGAAAAAAAAGGTCATCACTACATTTTTGACACACGATTTGATGATAAAATTTTGCAAATTAAATATTATAAGACAGGAAAAGGATTAAAAAAATATATTGGTTATTATGATTATAATACAAAAATATATAAAAAAGGAAAGTGTAAAGGGTGTTGAAAATGGGAGATTTAATTAAAGAATGGTATAAATACTACGGGGCTCACAACAATATTAAACCGTGGGAAATTCCCCGCCCTATTTTAGATATTGCATTTACAGGTTACTCTTACGGTGCAAAACGTGGACAAATCAGAGATATGAGCGATCATAACAATATAATACCCTTGTACGATTACGGAATAGGTACGTATGATTTTGATATGAGTAAGGTTAAAACCTTAGTTGATTTGGCACAGCATTATGCACAAGTAAAAGTAAAAGAATATTTTGAGAAACCTTAGTCTTTTGAAAAAGAGTATTTTATTAATAGTTTGTATAGTATTATTGTTCATTTCGGGAGCAAAAGCCCAGACTATTTTTTCTGACGGAGGGAAATATGGATTAATGGACAGCGGTAATAAGATAATTCTTCCTGCCCAATATGACAAAATAACAAAACATAATAAGTTTGATGAATATCATTTGTTTATTCTGCAACAAGGAAATGATTATTCTTTTGCTCTGAAACAATTTTGGGAAACTCGTAAATCTGGCAGTTATGGTTTTGAAAGTACAATAGACTCAATAAAGTGGAATTTCAGAACTACTCCGTCTGGAGGAGGACTATTTCCAGTGGAAATGTATTGCTTAATTAACAATGTGAAAGATATTCCTCAGGGAATATACTTGTATAATACTAATTTACACAGTTTAGAGCAGATTAAAGAAAAAGATATTAAGGAGGATTTAATTAAAATGGTGCCTACATTATTAGATTCGATTAATAACTGTGCTTTTTGTATTGTGCTAAGTGCGACATTCCAAAGAATCAAATTTAAATATAAAGAAAGAGCATATAGATTTGTATTATTAGAAGCTGGACACATAGCTCAGAATATACTTCTTGCTTCTGAATCGGAAGGTTATGGAGCGTTACCTATCGGTGGTTTTTTAGATGACCCTGCGAATAAAATAGCAAAAGCCGATGGTGTAAATGATGCTGTTCTATATCTTATATTAATTGGCACGAAATAAAAATTAAATATTTAATTATGGAAAAAACAGAATTAAAACGGTATCAAGAAGCTTTTTACAAGCTTGAAAAACAAAATGAAGTAAATGAACGCAAAAAATTCAAAAAAAATCTCATCTTGTTTTTTATCATTATTCCAATTTTGTTGTGTTTGGATTTCTTAGGAGGTGGCGAATACTATCATTGGTCTTTATTACCTTTGTTTGGGTGGGGAAGCGGTATTCTTGCATGGGTGTTTACATTACCAAAAGTTGATAAAACACTTCCTATCAAAGAAAAAGAAGCAGAAAAATTAGCGGATTTAAATTGAAGAAAATGAAAAAAATATTGTTATTTGGGCAAATTATTTTATTTCCAATATTTATTTTTGGTCAAAATGAAATACACAATGCTGAAAATTTTAGTGAAGGAACTGTTTTAGTATTTCAAAACTGTATATCTGAAAATGTTTCAGTAGGAAAGGCTGGGAAAAATCAAATATGGGATTTTTCTTCATTAAGTGCAGAAGATAATCAAATTACAGAAGAAATGATTTCCCCCGAAGAAACGACTTTTAAAACTGTATTCCCTGATGCTAATTTGGTAGAAAAATACTCAGACGGAAGATTGGTTTTTATGAATAAAACAAATACAGAAAATTATTTATTAGGTTTTGTTGATACTGAAAGCGAAATGACAATGAACTATCCCAAACCTATGTTATTTGCAAAAAGACCAATAAAGTTTGGTGATAAATTCAATAACGAGTACGAAACTGAATATTCTGTAAAAGGAATGGATTTTAAAGGTAAAGGAACTGTTTCAATTGTTGCTGACGGATATGGAACTCTAATTTTACCAAATGGAAAATATGAAAATGTATTACGAGTTAAAATCACACAAACCCAAACGGATAAACTCATTAAGTATCAATCTGAAAGCATAACAGAAACAATTTCTTATGTATGGTTTGATGCGAATCATACTTCAGCTTTATTAAAAATTGATGAAACAAAATCTACGTATTATAATAATAAATCTGTTCAATATTTGCTAAGTGAAGTAAATAAATAGCTTTCTCGCAAAATATTATTTCCTCAAATCTTCTGCATTTTCGGGAAACGTGATGAGGTTAAACATTTCACGCAGACGTGAACGGACACGATTGCCGTATAATTTCTCTAACTCGTTTGCATTGAGGTTGGTTGTGGCGTGGGTAATAATTCCTCTGTAACGTAACAAGTCATATCTGCTTAAAAGTATTTCTGCCATAACGTTGGATTCATTACCAAAGTGTTTCATGTTCTGTTCTATGCCCAAATCGTCAAAACAATAGATTTTTTCTGTGTTTCCGTATTTGAGAATCGTTTCATAACCGTTTTGTAAATATTCTCCTGCGATTGCTCGGGTCGGCTTTACGATGTATTTTCTGTGTTCATACGTAAGCAAATTGAACAACTGCATCAAGGATGTTTTTCCGCAACCAATTGTGCCTACCAGTAAAATCCCTTTGTCGGGGTCGATATTGTATCTTTTACAATTTTCTTCGTCACGAATGGCGTAGCTCATCAACTTTACTAAAATAAGTTTGCTTATCCGCATAATACGAAAGTGGTCGCCAAATTTCTGCCGTCCGCAATCGGATAGGTATTTCATCGTCAGCATGAAATCATAGATGATTTGGTTGTCTTTGATGATGTAATGTTTTTGTTGTTTCATAATCTTAATTTTTTAACCGCATACTTCGACAGGCTCAGTATGACAAAGTGCAAAGTTTTAAAGTGGTATATCATAGCGTTTGTTTTCATTGACGTGGAGGTTTGAGGTGGTTTCGGGTTTTGCGAAACGCTTAGCGTTGAGCATCCAGTTCCGTGCAGCTGCTTTCCAGTCTTTCATTTTTGTTCTTCCTCCTACAAGCCAACCGTTAGACTGAAAGTAATTGTAAAATTTTTCAGCCTCGGTAATGGTGTTTTCTTTCTCGAGGAAGTAATTTTTAATTTCCTGTAAATTCGGGATTGAAAATTTTTGATGATTTAGCTTTTTGTTTTTTTGTGTGGGTGAAAATTCGCCAAACGAATTTTCCACCTCACTATTGTTTGTATGTTTATTGTTTTTATTGTTTAAGTAATGTCCCACTTGCGTTCCCGAATATGGGACACGGGGTGTCCCAAAAGTGGGAATAGTGGTGGGACACGGT
>JAKQEK010000256.1 GCA_029558535.1 Bacteroidota bacterium
ATGTCCCCGCTGGTATTATTGATAGTAATTTTAACATCTTCGCAAGCTAAGAAATACGATTCTTCTGCATGCAGAATAGAAGGGATTATCAATAAAACAACTAAAGCAATCAAAATTTTTTTCATTCTATCACCCCCAACGGCGTTGTTGCTAAGCCGCCGCCCAAAACAACAATGCCAATTTTGTTAATTAAATTTTATGTTTAGAAAAACTTTTTACTATTGAACTAAGTTAAACAAGTTAGCCGAAGCGGAGCACTAAAGATTAAAATTTGTAAAATGCCGAATGCGTAAAAAGCGGTCGGCTTGAGCAACTTGTTATATGGCGCTGTTAATTTTTATTTTTTAATTGACCAAGAAATTCTAGAAAGGTTTTCATCTTCTTTAGGTTTTCTAAATACAAAAAGATGTTCGTGCATAATAAGATAGAATTTGTATTCTTTAGCTTTTATCTCCCAACGTTTTGAATAAATGCAGTTATGTTGTGCTTTAATTATTTCTTCTTTAAGTGCAAAGCCAGCACGAAGAAATCTTTCCATTACATTGAATGATATAGGAACATAGTGTTGTGCTTTTCGGGTGTCACCAATTAAAATCGCACAATAATGATTTGGTTTTAAAACTCTAAAAAGTTCTTTCGCAATAATTTCTATCTCATCACAAAACTTAGGCAGGGAGCTAATTGTTGATAAATCTTCTTTTATTTTTTCTTTAGAATATTTAACAATATTTAAATAAGGCGGGTGTATTATAATCAAATCAAAATGATTATCGTTATATGCAGATAAATTTCGTGCATCTCCTTTTAATACTTGTTGCTTACTAGTTGTTTCATATTCAAAATCTAACGCCTTATTTGAAAGATCAACTGCATCAGGATTTATATCTATACCTATTGCATTTCTATTTAGAAGTTTAGCTTCTATCAATGTTGTTCCAGAACCAACCATTGGATCGAGAATAAGGTCATTTTCTGCTGTGTAATTTAAAATAAGATTTCTTGCAATTTGTGGAGCAAAATTACCTCTATACTTTGGGTTGTGTGTCGCCCAATTGCCTCGTTCAGGAAATGACCAAGCTGTGGTTATTTCTTGTTTGAATTCTAATAGGAGCTTATTCTGTTTTAAATTCATCATTTTTTAGAGTAAAGTTTGAAAAAACTAATTTTGTCAAAAAAGGAACTCGTGCATAGAATGCTCTTGAAGTGCTTCCGTGTCCAGCACCTTTAGTTCTAGGTTGGACGTAAACGCCTAATTTTCCAGATAGTGCCGAAAAACCTTTCCCGATTATTGTATTACGAACTAAGTTATAATCTTCTTTAACTTGATTATAAACTTCTGAATCTCCAAGATCAAAAGTAGTTACTGCATAAAGTTCTGAGGTTTCTTCTAATACACTTTCCCAAATCCTTGCAACAATTACTTGTTTTTTCATTTTGGATAATAAGTGGCTTTCTTCAAAATCTGTTCGCTCTACGTTGTAAGGATCAATCATAGTTATTGCCATTGTCTCCTTTACACATAAATCTCCACTTTTCCTTCGCTTTAAGCAAATTGTCTTTAATTCCCAAGAGCCGAAATTTGGTGATTGTGCAGAGTTTAAGGGTAAACCTAAACACCTTTCAACAACGTGACCAGCCCAACCTTTATTTTTCTTATCATTTTTAAAAACTGTAATTCCATATTTATTTGCAAGGAGTCTTAAGTCTTGTCCGACTAATTCATTTATTTTTTTTATTGCTTCAGTTCTTTCCAATTTTCTTTACCTTCTGTTGTGTGTCGCAATTGAAACTATTTTGAAAATGTCCTTGCCTTCTTTCAAAGCGTTGATCAGGTTTCTAAACATATATGCGGTTTCGAGATTGGTCTTTTCTTGAATCATTAAAAGTTTTGCCAGTAAGATAAGAAATTTAATACTGTATTCGCCTTTTTTACTCAAATCTTTATATTTGTTGAAAGATTCTTCATTCTCCTTGATTAGAAAATTTATATCTAGAATTTTTTTTCTTGCATCTTCATCCTTTAATGGAACAGTATTTTCCCATACTTCCAATAAATAACTTAAAAATTCTTTCGTTTTATCAGGTTCTTCGTGCATCTTTATAAGAATATCAACAGCCCAATGAATATGTTTAGGAGTTCTTATTCGTGACCACTTACCGGAGTGTTTTTGACGATATTTAATTAAAACATCGAATTCACTTAATGCCCCTTGATAAGCTGCTATTATAAATGTTCCGTTTATTTCCGCAACAAAAAGAGGTTCAACTTTCTTTTTCAATTTATTAAAAGTCATCATTTCTTTTAATATATGATTCCCAGATGTAGTTGTTTTTATTGAAGTGTGATTTTTCATAAAAATGGGGTTCAGTAATAGAATTGAAGTAAATTAGGATTTATAATTTGTAATTATTAATTCATTTATTGCACCTCTCTTATCTCCCTTACAATTTATCATTCTTACAGCTTTCACACGTCGTATTGTAAATGACTTATATTGTTCATCAAAAAAATTATCCAAAGGATTCTCATTTTTTGGATCTGAATTACTTAACATTAATTTATTACCATTAACTCCTAAATCCTTAAATAAATTTGCAAGTCTTATCTGATCCTCATCATTAAAATCAAATTTACTGTAAGAAGTAAAACTTGAAGTTTTACTTATAGGTCGATACGGTGGATCAAAATAAATAAAAAACTTACTTGTTATATAATCCTTTATATTTTCAAAATCTGTAAGAAATATATCTGCAATTTGTAATTCTTCGGAACAACGCAATAAATTTTCTTCATTTAATATTTTGGGATTTTTATATCTGCCGAATGGGACATTGAATTCTCCTTTTCTATTCAACCTAAATAATCCATTAAAACAAGTTTTATTTAAGAATATCATTTGAGCAGCACGTGAAATCCATTTAGGAGAATAATTATTAAAATCTATATTTGTTTTATTTTGATTATAAGTATCTCTTATATGGTAGAAAAATAATTCTTGTTCATTTTGTTTTAGAGAAATATATTTTTCTTTTATACTTTTCAATTCTTCAATTAATTCTGTAACATCTGATTTTACTACATTAAAGGTTAAAATCAATTCTTCATTAATATCCGTTAAAAAAGCTTTTTTAATTGGATAATTCTGTTTTATGAAAAAAAATACTGCACCACTTCCTAAAAAAGGCTCGTAATAGTTTTCAATTTTTCCATTTTTTAATTCTTGGGGAAAATAGTCTGAAAATTTTTGAAGTAATTGTGTTTTCCCTCCAGCCCATTTTAAAAATGGTTTAGCATATTTTTGTTCAATTAGATACATATTCCAAATTCTTTTTCATAAAAATAAAGATTATCTGTTTTAAATGATACACTTATGTTAAGCCATATAACGAAAAGCTCACCGGGAGCAAGCCAGAGGCTTGCGATCCGGTGTAGCGCCTGGTTAAGTACTTTATTTCTCTTTTTCTTTAACAATTGTACGACCATAAAATATCTCTTGTGACTGGTTTCCACTCCAACGGTAAGGTTTGATAATAAAACCATAGATACTTTCAAAAAATGTCCTTATCTCCCCATGGATAGAAATATTTCCAACGGCACTTTAGACCAGCGATTTGTGAATAGCGGTTCCAACGGCTCTAACTCCTGCAAAGCTTTTAATGGTGCAAGTTGCTGTAAGCCTTTTAAACGTTCCAGTTTTGTGAGCTTGTTGATTGCACCTTCGACAAAACCAACAGCGTAACCTTTATGATCCCATATAATACCTTCTTGGAACCAACCAAGATGTTTTCCATTGAAGCCATATATTGAGCTGCCATCAAGATAAGCAACAGGTTTACCGTCCCATAAGTAGATGTTCATTTCATCATTTGTATCAATATACGCAACTGCCTCTCCTTCAGAATCATAAAGGCTAATTTCTCGTGCTTGTGCTGAAGCTGCGATGCATAATAATACAAATAAACATAAGATAGTTATCTTTCTCATCACATCTCCTGTACTTAACAGTGTAATAAGTGGAAAATGTTCCGCCATATCAGAGCATATAGATGGAAAGAATTTCCACTTATTGTGATATTAAAGCATAAAACATGGAAAATTGGCCGTTGAATTTTCCACTTATTACATTTTCGGTTGCTAAATT
>JAKQEK010000269.1 GCA_029558535.1 Bacteroidota bacterium
CATAGACATAACCTGAACAGCCCAAATTAAAATCTAAAGCTCCAATTTCAGTTCTTAGCCCTAATTTTGCTTGAAGAAGGCAAGCTGAAGTAGGTAAAAGATACTCAGGGCTTTGCGTGCAAAATAAAACAAAGTCAATCAGGTTCTTATCTTCTGTTTCCAATATTTTTGTAGCAGCATTCATAGCTAAATCTAAGGATGTTTCATTCGGACCTGCTATATGTCTTTGTTTGATACCAACTTTTTTCTCTAATTTGGTAGCACTCCATTCGGGATATGCTTTTTCCAGTTCTTCATTGGTAAGAATTCTTTCCGGAAGATAATACTCAACCTGTTTTATCTTTGCACCCATTATTTTACCTATGTGCCTGGATATATTCAAATAGATCAGATACGGTATTTAATTCATCAAAATCTTTACGAGGAATAGTGATATTATAGTTTTGCTTAATCATTGCAATCAAAGATAGGACTGCTAATGAATCCCATTCCTCATAATTCCTAAATTCATCTTTTTTATCAATTTGTTCAGAGTTCTTCTCTAAAGCTTCTGAAATTAAACTTATAAAATTTTCCATAATAATATGCTCCCTTAAGTTGTTTTCCTTTCTTAAATAAATATGTTCTATTGAATTCCTGCAGATAATATCTTTGCATTTATTCTGGGATTGAATAATATTTTATAATGAATTATATCTGAATCCAATTCGTCATAAAGGACATTATCTATATCTATAGCTCTCCAATAATTGTATGTTGCATCAATATCATTTATAACACCTACTCCACCGGATGCGTAATAACCATCATGGGCATCTGGCTTTATACTGATAGCTATTTGATTAATTGCATATATATTATTGTGATTAATTACTGGATTACAATGATCAAAATAAACTTGTACATAATTTGGCTGGGTTTGAATACAATATCTTTTACTTTCGAAAAATTCATTATATTCAATTAGAGGATTAGAAGCAAGCATTGAAATACCATAAACATTATTCCAAAAACAATTATTTCTGATAATAGTATTACCATAAATTGGTCTTATCCCTACCCAATTGGATATAAAGTAATTATTATTTACATTAAAGTCGCTGCTATCTATAATCAAATTATCATAGTTATTATAGAAGATGTTCTGAGATATGTTAGAATTGCCATAAAAGACATTGGTTCGGCTCTTAAAACTTTTTATTATGGTTTGGTTTATATGCAAACTATTTCCATTTAATACTATAGCAGTAAATCCATTAGTAAACACCATCTTGGTTATAATAGTATCATCTGAATTAATCTCCAATCCGTCCATAAGATTACTTATTTTCCCATTTCTTATGATATTACCGTCATAATTTGCTATTCGGATTTTTAAGACATTATCATCATCACCAGGAATATTCAACTCACTCGTGAAGATTCCTTCAGAAGATGTTATCCACCATCTTTTTCCAGATTCAGGCATTGAAACTGAATTCCAAAAATCTATTCTACACCCAAGATTTACAAAAACGAAAGCTGAATTTTGCAAAATTACAGATGATAAAAATGAAGTATCTTGAATAATTAAATAACAATGATCCTCTTGAAAGATATAATCATTTTGGATGGTAGAAGACAAAATTTTCATAGGATACAAAACAAGTTCAGTTATTTTTTCTTTTGATCCTTCATTCATATTAGAAATTTCGTGATTATCTGTAATTTGTGCATTTATATCAGATATAATATTCTCTCCCTTATTTATAACAACATTATATACATATCTAATTCCCCACCCAGATTTGAAATAAACTAAATTATATTCTCCACTTATGATTTCTGTTAGTTTAAATGAACCCTCCGTATTAGTAATAGTTTTCGCTACAGGTTGTTGGTATCTATGATCAAATTCGGTTTCCTGATTTATGTGCACCCCTATTTGCGGATATTGATTATTTATTCTAACAATAGTAGTGTCTAAGTAAGCTAAGTTATATAATGCGACAGTAATTCCTGAATAATCTACCGGATCAAGAGCTGGATCACTTGTATCGTTTACCAGGATTACTTTCCCGGAGAGAGAACCGGTTTCGGGTTTGGTGGAAGTGGAACAACTAAACAGCGTGAAGGAAAGAAGAATACAAAATACAAAATGAAGAAAGAGCTGTGGAATTGAGAATGGAGAATGGAGAATGGAGAATTTATTTTCCTTTCTTAGA
>JAKQEK010000273.1 GCA_029558535.1 Bacteroidota bacterium
TTTGAAGTAATTAGAAAAGTTGCAAAAGGACAGTCTTTAAAATAAAATAGAATTCAGACATGAAAAAAATTACCACTATTTTCCTAAGTCTATTTGGCTTGGGAATTTTTTCTGTTTATTCACAGGATAATAATTACGGACAGATTAACGGCAATTTCCAAAGCGATATTCAATACTATATCGAAGATGAAAAAATAAATGCCAGTGCTGTTGAAGAAAAGTTACTGGCAAATTCGTGGGCAAATTTTACCTATTCATTAGGGAACTTCTCTGCAGGATTTAGATATGAAGGATATATGAATTCCTTACTTGGATATCCAAACACGGGAGGAATAAATGATGGGGTTGGAATTCCATACAGATGGGCAATGTTTACAAATGATAATCTGGAGATTTCGGTTGGAAATTTTTACGAACAATTTGGAAACGGGCTTGTTTTAAGGTCTTATGAAGAAAAAATGCTTGGAATTGATAATGCCCTAGACGGTTTCAAAATCAAGTATAGTCCAGTATCCGGCATATATATGAAAGGATTAATCGGCAAACAAAGATACTATTGGGAAATGGGCCCGGGAGTTATTAGAGGTTTTGATACAGAAATCCAGTTTAACGAACTAATACAATCTTTTTCGGAGAGCAGTTTAAGATTTAGCCTTGGAGGAAGTTTTGTTAGCAAATTTCAAAAAGAAGACAACCCAATATATGTTTTGCCTTCAAATGTTGGTGCAGGAGCCGGAAGAATTGATATTAAATTTAAGGGACTTAATTTATTGTCAGAATATGCCTATAAAATAAATGACCCCTCTGCAGACAATAATTTCATTTATAAACCAGGACAAGCATTTTTAATTAATGCTACATATTCTCAGAAAGGATTAGGAATAGTATTAGGAACAAAATGGGTAGATAACATGTCTTTCAGATCCGATAGAAATGCTTCTCTGACGGACTTAAATATAAATCTATTGCCTGAAATAACCAGAAATCATATATACACCTTGCCGGCCTTTTACCCTTATGCCAGCCAGCCAAACGGAGAATGGGGAGCAAAAGCAGAAATAATGTATAAAATTAAAAAGGGAAGCAAGATTGGAGGAAAGTACGGAACAACTATATCTTTAAATTATTCGAGGGCACACGAAATTGAAAGGACGCAAATCAATGACACCATACCAATTTCTGCTTCTGGTACCTTGGGGTATAATACAAAATTCTTCTCGATTGGTGATGAATTATATTTTCAGGATTTCAATATAGAAATTTCCAGAAAATGGAATAAGAAAATCTATACAAACATTTCTTATGTAAATTTATTTTATAATTACAATATCCTTAGGGGCGTTGGTGGTCATGACAATGTGCTTGCAAATATTGCAATTGCAGACATGACGTATAAATTCACAGATGTTGTCGCATTAAAAACAGAATTTCAAGGAATGTTTACTAAACAGGACGAAGGTAATTGGGGTTTGGGATTACTTGAACTTACTATTCCAAGTTGGTTTTTTACTGTTTTTGATAATTGGAATTATGGGAATCCGGATCCTGAAAAACGACCACATTATTTTAGTTTCGGATTTGGATATGTGCATGGAGGTAGTCGAATACAGCTAACTTACGGAAAGCAAAGAGCAGGAGTAATGTGTATTGGCGGTGTATGTAGAAATGTCCCTGCATCGAATGGTGTATCCTTGTCAATTTCTTCAACTTTTTAATTGTATAATTATGAAAACTAAATATTTTACAGGCTTACTTATCTTATTGGCAGTTTTATTTCAAGCATGTGATAAAATTGAGGAACCGTTTATTAAAGAAGGCAAAGTAGTTTGGAATGGCAGAAAAATAATCATTTATGATTTTACTGGACACAAATGTGGAAATTGCCCTCGAGCTCACGAAACCATCAACAATCTTGTTGACATTTACGGGGATGCGATAGTCCCAATTGCAATACATTGCACATCCTTTGCCCGGGTGACAAATACCGACACTGCCAATCCATATCATTATGATTTCAGAACAAACATTGGCGACTTCCTTGGTGGAAGAGATTTTGAAGCAGGCTTTTATGGAGAGATGACTTTACCAATAGGCCTTGTAAATAACCTGTCAGCCGAAAAACTATCTCCTCATACTGCCTGGGGAACAGAAATAGCTAAAATAATTTCTTATTATCCTGAGTACATGATTAATCTAAGTTCAGATTTTAATGCTACGGATAGTTTAATTTCAGTAGATGTTGAAGTAATTACAAATCTGAATAATAATCGTAAACTAGCTCTGATGGTACTTATAGTTGAAGATCATATTTTCGAATGGCAAAAAGACTACTCTCTGACAAATAATGATATCAATAATTACGAGCACAATCATGTATTGCGTGGCGGATTTAACGGCAATTTTGGCGAAATAATTAAGAATAATACTGACCAAACAGAAAGCGGTGATATCCTGACAAAAAATTATTCCCTAAAATCAGGAAATGACTGGATTGTAAACAATTGTGTTATTGTGGCCTATGTTTATGATTTTGATACTAACGAAATATTACAAGCAGAAGTGATCCACTTATCTGAATAATGAGGAAGTATCTTTTATATATTTTTTTTATTATTTCAATTACTCCTCTTGTTAGCGGACAATCATTCTATGGAGGTATAATTGCCGGTACAACAATTTCTCAAGTTGATGGAGATAATTATGGAGGCTATCATAAAATATCTCCTTTAGGTGGTTTTTATGTAAGAAATACTTTTAATGATAAATGGGGGGCATCTTTAGGATTGGAATATAAAAGAAAAGGCAGCAAGGAAGTACAAAAAAATGATGCCGGTTATGTTATTCATTTTTATGCAATGCATCTTGATTATATCGAAGTTCCTGTGCTTGCTACACATAACATAAAAAAAATTGGAATTCCCGGACTGTTTTCATACACTTTCCCAAATGATTTTTTATTGAATTTCGGTCTATCTTATGCCTATCTAATAAAAGGAGCCGAAGACGATGGAACAGGTATTATTCCTGAGGAAGGGAGACCATTCAGAAAATATGAAATTGCTCAACATGTCGGATTAGATTATAATTTATCAGATAACTGGATTGCCTCCTGGAGATTTTCATATACCTTTATAATGCTCCCGATAAGAGAATTCCCGGGAGGACAGGTTTATTGGTTTAACAGAGGACAATACAATCACAACATGAGTTTTAGTCTAAAATATGAATTCTGATGAGTAAAAAACCATATCATATTGTTGTCGGGATTACCGGTGCGTCAGGTTCCATATATGCTAAGCGTCTTATCGAACAGTTATGTAAACTAAGACAAAAAAATAATCTTATTATAGATTTAATCTTTTCTGACACGGGCAAAAAAGTCTTTCTGCACGAAAATAAGGAGGACTTTAACATCAATTTGCCTGTAAGAATTTTTGAAAACGATAATTTTTTCGCCCCCTTTGCTTCAGGATCGTCCACAGCCGACGCTTTAGTAATTATACCATGCAGTATGGGAACCCTTGGCAGAATTGCTCATGGAACATCAGAAAATTTAATGTGTCGAACAGCTGATGTGGTTTTAAAAGAAAAGAAAAAACTATTACTACTCATAAGAGAAACTCCATTAAATTTACTTCATATAAAAAATATGGAGTTGGTTTGTTTGGCCGGAGGAACTATTTTTCCTGCATCACCTTCATTCTATCTGAATCCTGAGACAATCGAAGATGTTATTAATTCTGTAATTTTTAGAATAATTGACCATCTGGACATCAATCAGGAAATAAAACGGTGGGGAGAAAAATAAATTTCACTAATAATCAAATAATGTAAACCGACAAAAATTTGTAGTTTTATAATAAATTTCATATCCGGAAATAATGTTTAAAAAGTTAAACAATCTATCCATAACTTATAAGCTGTCAGGTATAATTACTCTGTTAATTATGACGGCAATGCTGTTTGTGGGGATTTTTTCTTACACTACAATTAAGAAAGCGATAATTTCGCGAACATTTGAACAATTAACCTCGGTTAGATTTGAAAAGACAAGGCGAATAAATAATTTTTTAAACACAAAAATACTAGAACTACATCAACTGGCAAACACATCTAAAGCAATCGGTATTTTTGACAATCTAATATTTAATGACAGTACAAATCAGAATTCGATAGACTTAATAGATTTTAATCATATCATTGGTGACTATCTTCTAAAGCAAGCTAATGTAAACAAGTTTCTGATTTATAATAACAAAGTTCTTTATTATGTAAACCCAGAAGAAACAAGTAAACATTTTGTTAATTTTGAAATAGCAGAATTAGATGAAATTATAAATGACTACAGTACGGATTCCGCAGCTATAATTTCTGATTTACTTACCAATGATAAAGGCGAAATTGTTTTCTATATATTTGCTAAACTAATATGCAAAGAAAACAACACTTATATAGGTTTTGAAATTCCATCTAAAAGCATAAACGATATCATGCTGGAAAACAATCCTTACAATGGTCTTGGGAATAGTGGAGAAGTGTATCTTGCAGGTGAAGACAGGTTAATGAGAAGCCAATCAAGATTTGTTGAAAATTCTGTTTTGAAAATACAGGTTCCAAACTCTATCCCCAATAATATTGATCAAAACAACTTTGTTGCTGAAACAACACTAGACTACAGAGGAATTAAAGTTTTAAGTTCAAGTGGTATTATAGAATGGGGAAATACAAAATGGACTATTTTTGCTGAAATTGACTATAAAGAGGCTTTAATACCTGTTAACACATTGAGAGACAGTATAATTTTTATTGGTTTGCTGGGTATTATTTTATTTACCTCAATTGTAATGATATTAAT
>JAKQEK010000511.1 GCA_029558535.1 Bacteroidota bacterium
CTGATATTTCCGATTCGAATCCTCTTCAGTTTAAGCACACGATGGTGTATTTTCTCGCCGATCTTTCTTATTATCCTGTTACGACCCTCAGTGATGGTAACCCTGTACCAATTATTATTGATTGATGAGGCATAAAATTTAATGGACTTTATTTTACATAAACTTTTATCAATAATGACACCGTTTCTTAATTTTAAAATCTCTTCTTTGCCTAATCTGCCTTTAAATTTTACAAGATATTCTTTTTCGATACTAAATCTCGGATGCATCAATATATTTGCAAAATCTCCATCATTCGTAAACACAATGAGTCCTTCAGAGTTATAATCTAATCTGCCGACAGGAAAAATACTTGAATCAATTTCTATTAAATCGCGAGCCAACTTTCTACCTGAAGGATCATTTAGATCAGATAAATAACCAACAGGTTTATTCAGTGCAATATATAATAGTTTTTTATCTTCGTTTATTTGTTTTCCGTGTATTTTTATAATGTCGATATCTGGATCTATACTGAAGTATGGTTCTAATATCTTTATATCATTGACTATTACGTATCCTGACCTGATTATTTCTTCAGATTTTCTACGGGATGAAATGCCGCATTTGGCAATATATTTCGAAAGACGCACAAAATGACCTATTAAATTTCAGGTGAAACACATTTACTTCTTTTTTCCAGAAAAACCAGATCTTAGTGTGTCGCGTGCCCTACGTGATTCGGTATCAGTCCCAGAGTAGGATTTATTTATCAAGAAAGATTGAGTATCCCATCTATCCGCCTGCCTCCTATCCCATTCAATCGCTCTTTCGCCCCAATATGATCTTGTTGCAACAAGTGCTTTTTCTTCTTCAAAGGCAATACTATCTCTAAGCTTCCTGTATTTTGTATCTCTATCGTCTCTATAATCTATAAAAACTTTTTTCTGATCAGTCTTTCTCATGTCGATTAAAAAAGATTTATATTGCTTTGTCTCAAGATCATTCAATGTTCCTTGAGCCATCAAATTACAAGGTAAAAAAATCACAAAAGAAAAGATAAAATAAAGAAATATCATAAAACACCTCCGCCTAATCTCGGTAAACATCTATACGTTGTTTCTTTATAAACTCATTCATAATAGGCTTGATAACAAATTTTTCATCATAGATATTCTTTGTAATTTTTAAATCAATATGTTCCTTTTCATATGTAGCATCGAGCATTATATCTAAAAAAATGCTTTCTTCATCTTTTAAATCAAGAATAACCTCTTTTTTTATAACCCTTTTTAATTCAAATATTTCATTGTCGTTATCATATAGGGTTGGAACAAAAGACACCAGTAATCTTTTCATGCCCTTTTCAAACATCTTTTCATAAATATCTCCCTTTTGTATATCATTCAATGTAGTAGTATTTATCTTGATAGTTATATCACCAGGGCTAATCCTATTAAATTTTAGTTTTCCATCCATAAAATTATATTTGAAACTCAACTCTTTGTTTGATTCTGCCTTTATGATTTCATACTGTTCGTATTTTGATGGAAAGTAATCCTTTTGTTTATACACAATGCTATAATTGACAAATTCCTTTTCTTTAATTAGTTTGTAAGGTACCACTATTTGCTTGGCAATATTCGAAAAACCATTCAGATCTAACAAAAAATCCATTTTCTTTTCTAACCCACTGATTTTATTTATTAAATAGAGCTCTAACTTTATATTTTTATCTTCAATTTTATATGTACCCATCACTACAATATCAATCTGAACATCTTGCATTATATTTCTTATTTTATTGACCGTCTCTTTTTTCGATTTGGTTGTACCAATATAAAAATAATGATCAGGATAATTTAAGTATTTATTTAGACTTTCAGTATCAACGATTAACCTTTTCTTTTGATTAAAAACATTGATAATTTCATCTCTTAAGAGTTCAGAAAGCGCTGTTATATTGGATTTATCATCATAAATATTGTGAACATAAACCTTTACTCTTTTATGATTTTCAAATGGCTCTACAATTTCCTCATTCAATTTATAAATAAGCGGATAAAGTTGAGGGTTTTTATATTCAGGAATTTTTACTACTGCAAAATCACCCTTTCCAATTTCAGCTTTTGATTCTATTATATTACATATACCTGAAGTATCATCAATTTTGATTATGGCACATTTTCCGATTTCACCAATCATCGATAGTGTATCATCTTTCTTAATTATTGATAAAATATCTCCAAGGATGATTCCTTGTGTTTTATTTGCATCTAAAATTAGATTTTCTCCAGTTGCGACATATAACTTATCATTTGATGTTCCTATGATTGGACATTTTATGGTCTCACAAAATGCATTGGAAATAGGAAATATGATAAAAAGAATTGTAATAAAAAGATAAATCTTTTTCACATCTTACCCCCTCTTACTTGTATAAATTTTTAACTATTTTTGGGGTGACAAATATTAGTAGTTCAGATTTTGTATCTGTTCTCTTTTCCTTTTTAAATAGCCATCCTAAAATTGGTATTTTACTCAAGAATGGAACTCCAGACTCGGAATCCCCTTCTTCTATTTCATATATTCCGCCCAAAACTGCGGTTTCGCCATCCTGTACGATGAGTTCTGTTGATGCCTCTTTTTTATCAATCGGTATACCAGCGGCAACTGCTGGCAAAGGCCTATCCTTAGTTGCCTTAATCTTTAATTTCACATTTTTATCCTTAGTCACCTGGGGCGTTACTTCAAGCATCAACACAGCATCTTTTAATTCTGTTTGAGTCCCTGACATTGATACGGTTTGATAAGGTATCTGCTGACCCTGTTTTATTATGGCAGGCTTGTTGTCTGATGTAATGACCTTTGGATTGGATATTATTTTGCCTTTCCCAGAACTCTCAAGCGCAGAAAGTTGAACATCAAGGTGAAATGAGTCAAGCACCGAACCTATATATATACCGAATGTTCCACCTGAACCAGGACCAACTGCTGCGGGGAGGTTGACATTATAAGGAAAATTGGATGTTGTAGCCCCGTCGGTCCTCATCCCCACTAATCCGGTCGGTGATGTATAGGCTGTCGCACCCGATGAAGCACCATAACTTCTGCTTGCCCCAACCTCAACTGCTTTATTCCCAAGTTCCTTGCTTGTCCATCCGTATGAAGCACCCCACTGAACACCCAGTTCTTTTGAGAAATCAGAAGATGCCTGGACAATTCGCGCCTCTATTTGAACCTGAGGAGGAGCAAAGTCGTGCTCTTTTATCATCTTTTTTATATTTTCCACATTATTTTTTGTATCTTTAACGATTATTGCATTGCTCCAGGTTACTGGAGTAACAGTACCATATTCTGAAAGGAGACCTTTCATCCCGCTCGCAGCACCGACACCGACTGCTGTTCCTGTTGTTTCACCTTTGATTACCTTGACTACATCATTCGCAGTTGTATAATTTAAAAAAATCGTTTCAGTTGAAAATTCTTCTCCTTGTTTTAATTTCTCGAGCTTTTCCTTTTGAATAAGCGCTTTTTCCTCAGCTTCACGTTTTTTTTCAATATTCAATTTATTCAAGGTAATAACCCTTATTACATTATCCTCTTCAAATTTTGCCAAATCCTTGCTCTTTATTATTAAATCCAATGCCTCTTGCATTGATACATTATCGAGCTTCATAGTAATTGTTTTATCCTTGAGTTCCTTGACATCATCTCCAATTATTATGTTCTTCCCCATTACATCAGACAGACCCCTGAGGACATTACGCACATCAGCATCTACAAAATCAAAAGACATTTTCTGTATCTTTTTTGTAGGTGCTTGACTAAAACACAGCAAAGGGATCGCAAGAACCATAATAAACAATAATATTGATATTTTTTTGTCCATAATCACGTCCCTTCCTTTTTCCTTGGGATATCCAAGATAAATGTTTTAATCTCTCCCTTTATCTTATAGCCAAACTCTACTTTATCAACAAGTATATTGACAATCCAAAGGTTTTTATTCAAATAATCATTCTTCTTGAAAAGTATCCCTTTGCCCTGCATGTCTTCCATCATTACGATATTGTTGTTCCCTGCATTTATAATCCCTACGAGCCTTAACTCCTCAAGTTCATAACCCCTTTTTAATGAAGTTGTTTTGCCTAATTTTTTTGAATCACCTAATGACACTGCTTCAAACGGATCCCTCCTGTTGGCTGAAGTATATGTAAAATCGCCAACGTTGAATTTCGGAGGTGTCGGTTCTGTCTTTTTTGCCTCCTCCTGTTTTTTGGGATCCGCTTTATTTTGAGCAAAAGATACGCCCTGCCATTCGACAAAAAACATCAGCAGCATAGCGATAAAGATATAAGATATAATCGACCACCTTGTTTCTCGATTATTCATATTACTACTTAGGTGCTCCACCCTTGCCATCCTTTTTCTCGTCTTTCTTTTCCTGTTTTTTCGGTTGCTGTTTCAGGTATACATACGTTGTTGCAGTACATTCACCGACAAGATTCAGTTTTCCAGACACCTTCGCCTGTTCCGGAGAAATAGAAAAACTCGTGATATTAATAATTCTTTCCAGCTTCCTTATTCCATCAAAAAAATATCCTACATTATGAAAAGGTCCGCTGAATTTTACACTGAATGGTAGCTCCGCGTAAAACTCCTTGTTTTGCACTGGCTTGGGTTCAAAATAAATAATTTTTAACCTTGTTTCATTGCCAACACTTGATACATTTCTGAGCAAATTCGGTATATCTTTAGTTTCCGGAAGTTGTTTGAGCATCTGTTGCAAGAGTTCCTGCAACTGCACATATTCCTTGCGGAATTTATCCATGTTATTTTTTATTGCTACCATGTTTTCAAGTTGTTGCTTGAGTTTGGCATGCTCTTCATTGAGTTGTCTTTTTATTTCAAGCTGAGGCATAATGAGAAAATAAAACAATGCGGCGAATATAAGGCCATTAAAGAATAGGCAAAACAGTAGCTTATAAGTTTTGGGGATTTTAACAATCCTTTTTTTTGTATCTTCTGCGTCAAAAGATAGCTTCATCATAATGAAATATCACCGTAGATTGTAAAACTTTTTACTGTAATACCATCTTCTGTTGCCACATTGACTGACTTTAATTCCACATTTCTGATATATGGAATCTTTGATATGGCCTCCACTAAATCAGAAATTGATTCGTTTTCCAATGAACGTCCTTCTAATTCAAACTTATCGCTCATTTTTTTAAAACTTTTGATCCAGACATTATCTTTAACAATGCCAGAGATATCATATAGCGTTCTCGCTGCAAGCGCCCTACCCTCTTTTATGCTATCAATTGCCTTAATCCTTCTTTGTATCTCCTTTTTTTCCTGCTCCATCGCAAGATATTCTCTGTATATATGTTGTAAGCTCTGAATCTCTTTTTTTGTTTTTTCTATCATAGTGTTACGTTTTTTTATTTCTTGAACATTGTAATAATAGATCCCGGCAAAGACGAAAATTGCTAAGAGCAAAAGACAAAAAAACATATAGATATCATGCTTAAATAGATCTTTCTTGGGTTTTGATGGAAGAAGGTTTATTCTTATCATTCTAAGTCCATTAACCTTGAAGATAGTTGCAATGCAATACCATTGAATTCTTTAAATTCGTCATAATCTCTCATCTGGTCAATATCTTCTTTAACAAAATGTGGATTATCTATTAGCAAGGCAAAGGGATTTAAATGTTCAACCTCGATATTGGTATACTCATAAATCTTTTCGTTCATCCCAGAAAGCAAAGATGTACCGCCCGAAAGATAGATCTTGCTTATCGTTTCGTTTGGATTGGTGGACATATAAAAATTGATCGTTTTATTAATCTCTGACGCAATGTTGAAAATAAAATCCTCAAAAAGATAAATGACTTCAGCATCTCCTTTTATCTTTTTTTCTTCAGCCTTTTCGAAAGAAAATTTTAATGATTTCACTATTTGGCTTGTCAAATAACTGCCGCCAAGGAGTATCTCCCTTGTGAAACCAATATCTTCCCCTTTGATGATTGCCATATTTGTCACTGCTGCACCAATATCAACAACCATAACAGAGGAATCCACAGGTTTATGAATTTGCTCCACAAGATTTGTAAGAGAAAAGATGTCGACGTCAAGAACTAATAGATTTAAGCCTGCCAACTGAAATACATTAACAAATCCTTCGACAATCTCTTTTTTTGCAGCCACAATTACAATATTAACTGTATTTTCATCTTCTTTTCCAAGACCCATTAGTTGGTAGCTGTAATTTATCTCTTTTAATGGAAAAGGGATTATATTTTCGACTTCTGACTCAATGATTTTTTCATCTTCAAAAGTCGTTGGTAAAGGTCTTTTTTCGGCGGTTTTTTTTGCCTCTTTACCTTTTACTGATTTTTGAGGTGTGCTCGCTTCTAAAAACGGCATAACAACCTTTTTAGTAATAACACAATAGCTTGATAATGCACAGGCAGCGTATCTTGTCTTAATATTGTTCTCAATAAGCAGATTTGCCAGCTCACTTGCAACCATATCACTATCAATAATATGGCCATCACTTAAAAGTTCTTCGCTAAAGGTTTTCTTGGCGAGATGTGATAATACAAGACCCTTCTTTGTCTTTTTTAGAACGCAAACCTTAATTGAAGTAGTTCCAATATCAACCCCAATAATCTCATCGATGGTCTTCAAACCTACTTTTTCGACCAATTTGCTAAAAGCTGCTGATATATTAATTCCTCGCATATTAGAAGAACATTAACAAAAAGGCAATTTTATGTCAATTTATAAATATAATATAATCCCTTTATTTACTATTTTTTTTGTTTTAATAAGTTTTCAAAATAATATACTCGGTTCTTTAAGTAGAATACCAATTGTTCTTTTGTAACATGTTCCCTTGCCCTTGAATGAGCTATGTTGAATTTATCGTTTTCAGCATCTTTTAAGTTGCTCATTGCTATTTTTAAAGCATTTGCATAATTTCCCTTAGAGTATTCTATCAAAGATTCCAAATCTCTAATTTTATGAATATACAAGCCGTGCATAACATATCCGTTTTTTAAGTATTGCGGCATATAAACATCGATTGATCTTATTGTTTTTTCAGCCTGTTGTATTTGGGCACAATTAAAATAAAATTTCGAAGTTTCAAATGCATAGTAAGCAGACGCCGGGTAATAAGATCTTGCCATTTCCAAGTATCGACCCGCCTTATCAGTATTGCCCAGAATACTATAGATAATACCTGTTGCGAACATCAACTCCGAGTCCTTCTCTTTTATGTTTTCAAGGACATTTACATATATGTTAAGATGGTTTTCTAATTTCGTTTTTTTATCATTATCCGTTTCAATACTACGCAATTTTATTAAAATTGCCGCTGCCCTTATATAGCTGTCATTTCTGATTGGCATCGTGTGAATTGCGTCATGGTATGAATTATAGGCTTCAAAAAGAAAATTGTTTTCCTCAGCAATCATGCCATTCTGGAGAGTTATAATCAAATGTTGTGTTTGGAAACAAAAAAGACGTATCCTTTATTAGTCACAAAACATACAATGTCTCTTGGTATAGAGGCAAAAAGGAGGATACGTCTTATGAAACAGAATGAACCAATTGAAGAAAAAAAG
>JAKQEK010000278.1 GCA_029558535.1 Bacteroidota bacterium
AAATAACAAGAAAAGAAAAATTAATGAGTTTTTTTAAATCATTTCGCCTGGATGGATTTGAGTATTTCTCAATTAATAACACTGAAATTGCTAAAGGTAAATGTTGATCTCTCAACCAAGCAAATCTGCTTCTTCTTCCCAACCCCCATAAATCATAATGTCCAAGAACCTCCAGTAATAAATATATCAGTATGTATATGTATATCCAGATCATAGTATGAGTAATCATAGATGATGAATCAAAAAATATTGAAACCAGGAAGAATAAAAATACCCATACTCTAATATTTAATATATTCTGACCTGCAATTCTAAATGCGTAATATTGAGGAATAAAATCAGCAATAGAAAACAATATTATGATATATGCAATGATAAGCTCTAAACGTCTAATACTCAATATTACAACTCCTTGCTGGAATATATATTTATTATATTCATTAGTAAATATCTAATAATAAGTTAATATTAACATACCTATTGATTACTGTTGCAACTTCTTCCTGCTTGTGATATTATTTGTTCCATATACCATAAGCTTTTTGATTAACGAGTAAAGAATACTGTCTTATATCCAAGAAAAAATTGGGTAGCATATTTGCAATAAACAGTGCAACCACAAGACCTGTAGCTCCCCAAAGAGTTGACAGATACCAGGCAAGAGGGAGAAAAATAACTGTTTTTGCCGGGGCAACTATAGTCCCCAGCTTTAATTTACCAAAACCATTAAGGAACATTGTAAAAGGAGACATAAAGACCACAGCAATATTATATAAGCTTAAAGTTAGCGACAAACGCAAAGGGATAATAACTTTATCCTGAATCCAAATATGAAATGCCCACTTAGAGACAAGAAACAAACCAAATATTAAAATGCAAAAAAAGCAGGCAATATACAGAATTTTTCGCATATTGTTTTTTATCCAGTTAAATTCATCCTTATAATAAGCATCTGTTACTGCTGACCAATAGGGAGTGATAATAATCATAAAATAAGAAATAGGAAGAGAAAAGTATTTATAAGCAATGTTATATATAGTTACTTCTTCGGGATTTACTGTTTGAGTTAAAATGATATTCGCTGTACTGAATAAAATCAATCCACAAATTTGTCCTATAAAAAATTTCCACCCTAAAGAATAAATATCTTTAAGATATTTTTTATCTGATCCCCTCAAAGATGGTTTGTAAATTCTATAACTTTTTCTAAATAATAAATAATGTGCTATTATTAATACTAATACAGGAGGTATGGCAATAATAGCACTCGCCCAAAACAGTGAGTTTTTTATATAATGCCCTAATATAGGTATTAAAATTAGAATAAGGGCATTGGAAACTGGTAAAAAAACATCTGACAAAGCCGGCTTTTGCAGTGCTTTAAGCATAACAGTTACAAGCTGAAGAACAAATCTGGCAGCAAAAACAGTTGCAACCATTAAAACGGTAATTGTTAACTCTTTTTCGGAAATTAAAGATGTATTTAATATTTTCCCCCAATTTAATACCAGAATAACGGGCACAGCAATCAAAAAAACAGAAAACATTATCGCACTCATTGAAGTATAAGCAGTGCTCACCAAACCCTTTGCCCTATCCTGATCATTTATGGCTATTGCTTCTGCAAAACGATTCCTGAAACCATGTCCAAGGCCAAGATCAAAGATAGACATCCAATCCAGAATTGAAGCAATAGTAAGCCATACACCATACTTCTCTGAATTAAGATAAGCTAAAAGAATAGGAACTTTGATTAAGCTCAGAATTATTGATATTGCTTTTAATACAAAGGAAGCAGCAATGTTTTTCTTTAAATTCTGAGACCTGGGATGTCCACTGGTAAAAAAATGTTTTATATAAAACCAGGCAGTTTC
>JAKQEK010000339.1 GCA_029558535.1 Bacteroidota bacterium
ATGCCGGTTAGATGAATATGATATGTTGAAGCTTCTTTCAAGAGATAATTCCTTTACCAGAGAACCAGGCAGATCCGCAAATAAGCAGATGTTGAAATTAGACGTACTTGCCCTTTTTTCTGCTGATATAGCTCAATACCAATACTGATTGGGAACATTGGCTATTATAAAGAGGGAAAATAGCCGGATAAAGCTTTGAAGTTGTACAGATGCCTAATGGAGAAGCTGTTGTGAAATGGTAGTCCCAGCCCTCCCAACGTCGAACCAGGTTTTGGAAGATCTGATAACATTAGGGGGACTTTAGGTGACAATTCCTTTAAAAATCGGAAATTAGAAGTTCGATTTTTTGATAAGGTTATCAGGCAAACCCGGGATTACTGCTTAAAAAATGTCTTCTGGTAAAGCAATACCGCTCTCTTCCTCATGATAATTTCCACTATACTCCAGAATTTCATTTTTTGTACAAATGGCTATTGTTTCGGTAAAAAAATTTGTTGAAATTGTTTGTACTTCATCATTTTCTAGAAAATAGTCGATTGAGGTTAACCCGCTAATATGTAATTCAATTACATATCTGTCCCTTTCTTTTTTATATACGTGATAGTCTAGCCAGTCCTTATTAATTTCCACTTTTCGAACTTCATAATAATAATCCCAGGGCTTGTTTATAATTCTCTCGTATAACGTAAAGAAATAACCACAATGAATCGTTTCAACTGCTTCCCACACCTGTTTATTAATTTTGTTCCAATCTATGTGATCAATCACCCATTTTTTTGTGAAGAAAAATATTTCTGCAGCGTGTCTGTTCAGAAATTCCCCTATTGAATTACAAAAAAGCAATTCGAGCTGGTTGTTTGCAAGATCATTTTTAAGTATAGCGTGTAACTCTTGATTGTCCCCATTTGAAAATGCTTTTTTATCATTTGAAATAAAAACATTTTTATTATTTTTCTTTTTTTTTAAAAAATTAATGATAGATAACCAAATTGTGGCATCTCTAAATCCTTCCCCTTTAGTTGAAAATGGCCTAACTCTGTGTATTGCTCTTCTTGTCAATTCACTAATATCAACTCCTTCATGGCCCAGTATTTCCCAATGATGCGAGAAGATATTATAAAGATGCGTTTCATAATTTGGATTTATATTTTCCATGAAATGGGTGATAGAATAGACTGAACTGTCATTTCCAAAATAGAGAATATCTGACAGGGCTTTCTGTAAATTATTTTTCTTTATTTCTAGTTCCATTTTATACAGGTAACAAGCCTCCTCAAAAACAACCTTTGATAAGACTAAATTGGATTTGCTCCTCTTTATAAATTCAGAAAATAATTTATACTGCTCCGATTAAAACAAAAAGTCTTCTTTTAAAATGTTAGTGTCAATAATTATATTCATTCTTACCTTCATTTATTTATTGAAGTTCAATCGATCTTTAGAAGACAATAAGAGCAAAAAACCGGAAATTTGACTCACAAAATCTTGATATAAGTCAAAAAATCAATTTTTTGACTTATATTTAACTTAAGCAAGTCAAAATATGCCTCTTCCGCCATTACCTGTAAAGCAAGATTTAGAAACCAAAACAGTTCTTAAAAAACTGTCATTGGCACACAGGTCATTGGCCGAGCTGAAAGGGAGTCTTGCCAGCATTCCCAATCAGGCTATTTTGTTAGAAACCCTTACCCTGCGTGAAGCGAGGGAAAGTTCTGCTATCGAAAATATCATCAGCACATTTGATGAAGTATATCAAAGCAATTTATTCAGCAACATTTTTGCCAGTCCGGCTGCCAAAGAAGTACACCAATATGCAGCCGCATTAAGAAAAGGGTTTGAACTGGTAAAACAACATCAGTTACTGACCAGCAATCACATTTTACAAATTCAGGAAGTGGTAGAGCAAAATAGGGCTGGTTTCCGGAAGCTACCTGGTACAAAGCTGATGAATGATAAAACCGGGGAAGTGGTCTATACACCTCCGCAGGATTATGATACCATACTTTCGCTAATGAATAACTTAGAAACATTTATTAATGACGATGCAATGATGGATGCAGACCCATTGATTAAAATGGCTATCATTCATCACCAGTTTGAAAGTATACATCCCTTTTATGATGGCAATGGCCGAACAGGCCGTATCATCAATATTTTATACCTGGTACAAAAGGGTTTGCTGCACCTGCCGGTATTATACCTCAGTCATTATATTATTCAACATAAATCTGATTACTATCGTTTATTACAGGAAGTAAGAGATAAAGGCAAATGGGAAGAGTGGATATTGTTTATGCTGGACGGGGTAGAAAAGACCGCAGCCGCATCCGTTACATTAATTGCTTCCATTAAGGAGCTAATGCTGCAGTATAAGCAACTGATACGAAGCAATCATCCTAAACTATACAGCCAGGATTTGCTGAATAACCTGTTTAAATATCCTTATACCAAGATTGAGTTTTTGCAAAAAGATTTACAAATAAGCCGCAGTACAGCTATCCGGTATCTAGATGTATTAGTAAAGGCTGACATCTTAACCAAAC
The DNA here is from genome assembly GCA_029558535.1 of Bacteroidota bacterium. Lineage (GTDB taxonomy): Bacteria > Bacteroidota > Bacteroidia > Bacteroidales > ML635J-15 > Bact-19. The sequence continues at coordinate 2,544 of JAKQEK010000339.1, forward strand.
ACAAAGTAGGCAGAGATAATTTTTTCCTGAATGCAAAACTTTTTGGGTTGCTTGCCGGTAATAGTTAATTAAGAAACTCAAACGAAAAATCAATCGGCCAAAGCATTGCTGGTAAGATGTTTAAACTTTTTTGTTAATAAATCCAGATATATTGTCTAACACAAAAGCCGCTTTGAGAGTGGCTTTTGTAATTTGGTAGTCCCGACAGGAATCGAACCTGTATCAAAAGTTTAGGAAACTTCTATTCTATCCATTGAACTACGGGACCTGCTTTCAACTTTGCTGAAAGGACGGCAAAAATAATAGATTCCGGGTTAAAGAGGTACCAGAAATCTGATTAACTTGGGTAATAATAAGTTTATGCAAAAAATCATACTGACCGGGTTTCTATT
>JAKQEK010000442.1 GCA_029558535.1 Bacteroidota bacterium
GCGGAGGGTGGAGGATTTGAACCTCCGAGGGATTTATCCCAACCGCTTTTCGAGAGCGGCGCACTAGACCACTATGCGAACCCTCCAAAGTGGTGGACCTGATCGGGTTCGAACCGACGACCTTTAGTATGCCATACTAACGCTCTAACCAACTGAGCTACAGGCCCGAACATTTTAATTTGCCCCCGCGGGGAATTGAACCTCGATTACCTCGTTAGGAGTGAGGCGTTCTATCCGTTGAACTACGAGGGCTCAACAGTCCTTATCCTAACACACTTTTATTATAATTTAAACCCCCACTACCAAATTTGGTGCGGGGGCAAAGATTTTATTGGAATTATTGATTATTCTATTCTATCGTAATAATTTGTACCGGACAAGAAGCTGCCGCTTCTTTATTGCACCCAATATCCTCTATTTCTAATTCAAACTTTCCTTCACCAACATCTTTTGCGTCTTTCAAAGATGCTTTTCCATCGTCTCCCATGTGCCAAAAACCTGGACAAACAGCAACGCAAGTTCCACAACCAATACATTTATCTTTTTGATGTATAACTTTAGCCATAAATTAATGCTTACTGCCCTACCCGCCAAAGCTACCTGCTCGACATTTGCCAGTCATGGCAGGCGGGTGCTTGGCATTGCGGGCAGGTTAATTATTACTTATCTGTAAAGATAATAACATAAAATAATTTTCAAATCAATTATCCTTTGCTCACTCTTTCTGCATAATCTCCCGTATCGGTGTTAATTCTAATAATATCGCCAGTTTCAACAAATAATGGAACATTTACCATTGTCCCTGTTTCAATTTTCACTGCTTTTACTCCGCCTTGCGCAGTGTTTCCTTTAATGCTCGGAGGAGCTTCAATTACTTTAAAATCCATTTTTATCGGCAAATTAACATTAATAATCTTGCCATCAAATTCAACAATTTCAATCGCACTATTCGGTTTTAAATATGGACCAATATGACCAATCTGTTCCTCACTCATCTCAAATCTTTTAGAAGGATCGTTTAGTTCACAAAAAACAAATTTCCCCCGATTAGCATATAAAAATTTTACATCTCGATATTCAATATTTGCTTCTTCAAAACTATCAGTGTGCTGAAAATTACGGCTTATTGTTTTGCCGGTAATTAAATTTTTTATTTTAGTCTGAGCAACCGGCTTTCTTTGTTGCATTCTCATAAAACTAAATTCCATAACTTGATATGGTTGTCCGTCTAAAATAAAAATAACCCCTGGTTTTAAATCATTATAATTAATCATACCCCATACTAGATTTTCGACATATTTATGCTAATTTGTCGACAATCCATCAATACTTAGTTAATTTATAATATTTACTTGTTAATTATGCCTCAATTGCGCCCCGCAGCTGCGGGGCAGTCGAAAATTCAGTATCGGGGCATAAATTTTACTTACTTAGATATTTTTACTTTACCTTAAAATTTAATTTTTTGCAATATTAATTTTATCTCAATAAGCAAAAAAAATGCCCCGAGAGAGGCAATCAAAAAAAAGAGGAGTTGACAAAAGAGGGGACAACAAAAGGAAGTAGCTAACTCTCTCGGGGCAATAATTTTATTGTATCGCTTTAAAATTAATATGTCAATAGCATGGGGTAATGTGTATACTCATATTGCACTTTTCTCGGTAATCTAAGGGCATATGAAAACTATGCCCAAATCAACAAAAGAAGAAAAATATCGCTGGATTAAGCCGATATTAGATAAAGAAATATCAATTAAAAAGATGGTTAAGGTATGTCCGTTTTCCGAACGAACAATTAAGTATTGGTTATCTGCTTTTAAGAAATACGGTTGTGATGACTTAGAAAACAAATCAACCAGACCAAGAACTAATCCCAAGGAAACACCGATATGCATCAAGGAAAAAATCATCGAATTAAGGGAAGAAACCAGATTAAGTGCAATTAAATTGCATTGGAAGCTGCAAAAGGAAAATATTTGGTCCTTGAAGGACCAAATATAATTATTCTCTATTTTTAAACCATCAAGCCTAACCTTTTGATCAATTTCGGCCATTTTTAAGATAGAATTAGCCAGTTTTTTATTAATTGCCACGTTAATTAGATTATATCGCTTTTTATTCTAAAATGGCATATAATAACAATATGAAAAAAGAAAT
>JAKQEK010000450.1 GCA_029558535.1 Bacteroidota bacterium
ATTTTGTGACCGACGGGTAAGGCATCCTGAATTTTTGAATCAATTTGAGGTTTAACTCGAACTCTGGCGACATCAACAAAAACGTATCTAATTTCACCTTGATACTCACTTATTGATTGAGAAAAACTATAACCAAAAAGCGAGAGAGACATTGACAAAAGTAGAAATATTTTATTCATAAAATCTCCTAATAATAATGTAGTAAACCTAAGACTGTGAACGATGACATGAGAACAGGATGGATCTGCAAATTTCGGTTAATTATATTTTGAAGAATAAATCACCTCTTTACTAGCAATAAATTCTTCTTCAGCAATCATATGTTAAATATTTCTCATACCACCCTAAACGCAATCATTACAAAACAGGGCGTTAATTAAAAGCTACATACCATTTGCAAATCTTAATTTCTATGTATACAATTTTACAATCAGAGCTTTCATTTTACTGCTTTTATCAACATTGTCCCGCTTTTAAAAAATTGAACAAAATGAGTTAAAAAATAAGAGACAAAAACTTCCTGTAGAATATAATAATTAAAGGAGTTTTTATGTCAAAGAAGAATTACACTGCAGAAGAAAAGTTTAAAATCGTAAAAGAAGCACTGACAACAAACACCCCCATCAGTGAAGTATGCCGGAAATATTCGATTCATCCGAATAATTTTTATAATTGGCAGAAACAATTTTTTGAATCTGCTCTTGAAGGATTCAATGTGAAACGGGGTAGACCAAATACCGCGGAAGCTATTAAAGCCGCTGAACTCGAAAAAGAAAATCAGCGAATGAAAGATGTTATAGCCGAAATAACATCCGAGAACATTCAGTTAAAAAAAAAGCTTTAGGAATAGATTTGTCGGCGCATATCAAACCGCAGCTCAGAACGGAGATAATCGCCGACATAAAAAAACATGTTGAGAGAACTAAAATGAAACACGGTAAAATCCTGTTGCTATATGGAATTAAAATGAATACATATAGAAACTGGTTTAATTCTTCAGGCGATATAATTTCTAAAAGGAAGAAAAGAAGACATAGCTTATCGGCTGTTCTTCCTGAAGAAAAAGATGCGGTCAAAGAATTCCGGCTTGAACATCAGGATGTGGGTTACAGAAAACTTGCATGGATGATGATTGATTCGAAGAAGGCATATCTTCCGGAGACTAGTGTTTACAGGCTTTTACAGGAGTTTGGAATGCTTCATATGGGAACGGTAAAAACATATGCGGAGGATGAATACAAAAATAAGCCGAAGTATGTTCATCATCATTGGCATACGGACATAGCTTATATCAAAGTCGGAAACATTTATTACTATTTGATAATGCTTCTTGACGGGTATTCTAGATTTATTCTCGACTGGGAATTGATGACTGACATGACAGAACATTCAGTATCCCTTTTCATACAGAGAGTGAAGGAAAAATATCCTTACGTTAATCCTATGATGATAATGGATAACGGATCTCAGTTTATATCGAAGGATTTCAAAACTATGCTAAGCCGGATAAACATAAGACCTGTTCATACGAGAAGAAGTCATCCGCAAACAAACGGAAAGATCGAACGACTGAACGGGATTGTGAAAAATGAAGCTGTAAGAAAATATTATCCTCAGAGCTATTCTGAAGCATGGAGAATTTTGAATGATTATGTTTATGAATACAATTATGACAGACTTCATTCGGGAATTAGATATCTACGTCCAGCCGACATGTTTTTTGGGCGGGACATAGAAATATTGAATGAGCGAAAAAGAAAGTTAATACTTGCAAAAAAATACCGTGTGGCGAAAAATAAGGAATACTTGGAGGTTGTCTCTTAATTTATTTTCAAAATGTTCAAATTATTTGAAGCGAGACAGGAACAGCCAACATGTCAAGTGACAGAACACATCCAACAGCATCAGGCTATCAAAAGATGGCCGATACTTATTTTGAATGGATGAGAGAATATCTTGAGGAATTAGGTGTTGT
>JAKQEK010000474.1 GCA_029558535.1 Bacteroidota bacterium
CTAAACTGAAAACCGCATATTTAGGACGCTTTTCAATGTTGAAAACTTTAAGTATTTTTCTTTAAAAAATCAAAAAAGTGCAGATAAAAAATCAAAAAAGTGCAGATAAAAAATCAAAAAAGTGCAGATAAAAAATCAAAAAAGTGCAGATGAAAAATCAAAAAAGTGCAGATGAAAAACAACAAATATAAAAACAGCATTTAGAAAAAAATAATAATAGATAACTTTTTATTTTAATAATAAATTTTAAATATTGCCAAAAGAGTAGCAGAATAATTCTGTTGCTCTTTTTTCTTTTTTAAAACCGTCTGGTCGTACTTTCAGCGGATATATTATACGAGATAAAAAATTAATTCAATTTTTTTTATTTAATTATTATTTTTTTTGAACTTAATTAATAGTTGTTATTTTTTAATTGCAACCCCTGGAGCCCAGTTGTAGTTAAATTGAAGAAAATAATAACAAAGGAAGTTTTTTCTTGCTTATTTTAAATCTTGTTGTACTAACAAAGAAAATTTTTATTTTTCTAACTTCGTATTTACGTTATTTAAAAAAAATGAAGTTATTTAAAAAACAGTCTGGTTGTACTTTCGTTACCTTTACTATATGAAAGGAGATGATATCATGGAAAACGTAAAAATAATAATCAATATTTTAGAAACCATAAATGCAATAACGATTATTTTGGAAATTATAAATAGAATAATGAAGTTTATTAAATTTATAACTAAAAAATCAAATAATATTGAAGTTAGTGTATTTGTTTTAGGTTATTATTTGAAAAATGATAAAAATAATTATCAAATTCAAAAAAAATCAGTATTAGTTCTTTGTATTTCAGTAAATAAATAACAAAAAACCACACTAAGGATTAGATCTTTAGTGTGGTTTTTTTAATTTCAATTAACACGCTCTGCCGGGGTTTTATTTTGTTCATTTAGGCATTTGAGTTTCAGGTTAATAGAGTACAGTCTAACAGTGTATTATATTTTACACGTCATTAAATAGGTTATAGTCGCTATGGAATATTGCATTAATAAAAAGGGCATTATTGACGTACTATTTCAGTTATGGTATGATAGAATCTAAAAAGGTGGTGCTAATATGGCTATTATCGGATATGTTAGAGTAAGTACACAGGAACAAAATGAGGATAGACAGTTAACTATAATGGAACAATACAAGGTAGAAAAGGTATTCAGCGAGAAGTTGAGTGGAAAGAATACTGAAAGGCCAGAACTAAAGAGAATGATTGAATATGTGCGTGAGGGTGATACGCTAGTCATAGAAAGTTATTCAAGGCTTGCAAGGAGTACAAAAGACTTGGTATTGATTGTAGAACAGCTTAATGCTAAAGATGTTAATCTTATAAGCTCCAAAGAGAATATAGACACTAATACTCCTCAAGGGAGATTTATGTTTACTATATTTGCAGGACTAGCTGAATTTGAACGTGAATGCACTTTGCAAAGACAGGCTGAAGGAATTGCTGAAGCAAGGAAAAAAGGATTATACAAAGGAAGAAAGCCTAAGCCTTATGATGAAAAGCAGCTACGAATTGAATGTGAGAAATGGCGTAGAGAAGAACAAACTGCAACTGCTATAATGCGTAAACTTGATATGAGCAGTAACCGTTTCTATAGAATTGTGAACAGACTTGGCATCGGAAAAAGGGAGTCTGAAAAATGAAGGATATGAGCATAAAGCAAATTGCTGACTATCTGAAGATAAACAAGTTAAAAGTTTATAGGTATATCAAGACAAATAATATTGAAGCAAATTCTATGCATAATACTAAGCGATTATATAGTGAAGAAAAATGTAGTCAAATTATTAAATATTTCAAAAAAACCGAAAATAATGAAACGTTTCAAAGCGTATCAGATGATACGATATTGAAACGGTCTGATACGCTTGGTGATACGGTTGAAGAATTACGTAAAAACGATGATGAAGCATATTTGAAACGATCTGAAGCGTTTCAAGGTGTTTCATGTGATACGGTTTTGAAACGGTCTGATACGTTTCAAAGTGTATCAGATGATACGATATTGAAACAGTTTGAAACACTAAATGAAACACTTTTGAAAAAAATTGATACGATTTCTAACCAACTTTATGAGAAAAAAAATCAAGAAAAAAAATCACTTGAAGATGAACTTATACTTCAGCTTTCAGAAAAAGACAAACAGATTAATGCACTACAAGAACAGAATAAATCTCTTGTTGATGCTTTAAATAAGGCTCAAGAAAATAATAAGTTGCTTACAGATGCTATAGTAGCTGCTCAGACTTTACATGCAGCTACTATACAGACAACAGCTCTTGTAGATAAATCTGCTGAAACGAAGATAAAATGGTGGAAGAAAGTATTTAAAAGGGATAGTTGATTTTTATTTTTCTATATGATATAATAATATGTAATACAAAGAGTAATACAAAGTATTGTATTACGTAATACTAAAAATCAAAAGGAGAATACCTCTATGAATGAAGAACTTAAAGTAAAATCGTTTCGTATATCCGAAGAAACAACGGATAAGTTCAAGGCACTTTGTGTTGATTTTGATAATCAGAACACAGCATTATCTGCCCTTATAAATGCTTATGAAGTTCATAATGCAAAAGCTCTTTTATCCAACAGACAAACTGAAATTGAAGACTATGATGTGCATCTTCAAGCTTTACAAAGAGCTTTTTTACAGTCTCTTGAACTTAATAGTAATGCTGAAGAACGTATTAGAATAGAGTTTGCTAGACAGCTTGACATCAAAGATAATACTATTGCTGACTATCAGATAAGAATATCAGAGTTGGAACAGTTATTAAAAGACACAGAAGAAAAGTGTAGAACAGATATTAATACTGTTTCTGATAAGTTAACTGATGCCGTTAACGATGTTTCTGAAGCTAATAAACATATATCATTACTTGAGTCTGATAACGCTGCTCTAAAATCTTCTGTGATCGATAAGCAACAATTAATAGATAATATATCAAAACAGCTTGCTGAAGCTGATATTATAAAATCAGAACATACATCTCTTCTCAAAAATATTGATGAGCTGAAAAAATTAAATGAAACTGAAAAGGCTGCTAATAATAACAAAATATCGGAGCTTAATCTTAGTATTTCATCTTTATCTAATGAAATTGAAAAATTAAAATCAACTGCTGAAGTTAAAAATGAAAAACACAAAGTTGAGCTAGCTCAAGCAATTGCAGAAACAAAAGCTAAATATCTTGATATTATAGAACAACTTAGAACAGATAAAGATGCTTTAAAAGATGAAATTTATAAGCTGAAAATTGAAAAAAATATATAGATATAAAAAAAGACCATCTGAAAACTTTGTTCAAGTAGCAGCTGGTCTTAATAATAGGTTTATTTTATATTGAATGGAGCAGTCTGTAAAGTAACAGGCTGTCTTTATTTGTGTCAAAATGACACAGTCGTGAATATCAACGTTTATCAAAATAGATCACTGTGAGTTCCTGTTCTTGTGAGATAAAGAATAAGTTCACTATCCTCTATCTCATAAACCAAAAGCCAGTCAGGAGTAATATGACACTCTCGGCATCCTGTATAATTTCCTAGTAAGCTATGGTCTTTATATTTTGCTGGCAGTGGCTCTCCGCTTACTAAAAGATTAAGAACATTTTTTAGTAAAGAAATGTCATAACCTCTTTTCTGCACTCTCTTTAAGTCTTTTTGAAACTTTACTGAGGGTCTTATTTTATACATCAAGCAAGTCCCTCATCATTTCTTCAACATTGTTATAGGTCTTGCCAATTGTAGGGTCAGACTTCATTTTTTGAACTTCCTCGATTGCTACAATGGTTTCTGCGTTTGGTATTTCATATTGGACCACATTCTGCATATACCTTACGATATTACCCTTTACATTTTCTCCATTACGAGAAATAATACTCTTAAAGGCATTATAGACTTCTCTGTCCATAGAAAAGGAACAAGTTACTGTATTGCTCTTATTCATAATAACAACTCCTCTCAATTACTTAGTAATCTTAGTTAGTAATATAAGTATAAACTAATTTTTTTGAAATGTCAATAGTTCAAGTTATGTCTTATTTTAGCTGAATTATTCTTAGTCGGAACAGTTCATTCTATTTATGGAGAATCTCTAACTGCTCATCACGAAATAATCAAGCAGGCTGTTTTGTTTGTGTCACGATGACACAGTCGATTGTTTATTTTTAGTTATTGCTATCGCTCTGAATGAGCTTAAGAAAATAACTAAATCTGTTTTTTATAGGTTTACCTTTAAGTTTATTGCGTTCATCTGAAGAATTAAGTGTAGCATATTTTTTAGCTAAATAGTGATAACGTGAAATATCAATGCCTAAATCATCTCTAGTAGGAATATCAATTAAGCATATTGTCTGAAAAATTTCATTCATTTGTATTCTAGTAAATTCATTTTCAACAGCTTCAGCAAGAAGTCCTAGTTTATCATCGATTGAATATTCGATTTCATTTTTTTCAGAGTCATTGATCACTGATGTTGTCTGTTGGGAAATAAAACCGTCAAGAGTAAGTGGATTTTTATATTCAGAATTTCTTTTAATATGAAAAATTATTGTGAGCCACTTGCCACCATTACCTACTTTTCCACGTTCGTATGTAAAGCAAATATCAGTATGCTCCTTAAGACTCTGCTGACAACTATCAAGAACACGTAATTTAAAATTATTCCATCGAGGGTATTCATCAGGTGCAATTCCAATCAGTTCTCTTAATTCCTGTATAGTGAGTTCACGCTTACCAAGTTTTTCGTATTGTTTTAAAATTTCATACATACGTACTTGATTTGCAGATTTGAGACGTAAAGCATTCCAAAGTTCGTAAGTAAAATATCGTTCTTTAAAATCGAACATTAGAGAAAGAGCGTCATCAGATGCATCTATCTCAATAAACCACTCATCAGAATTGTCCTTATAGACTTTACAACGTTTAAAAATTGTAAATCCAGTATAGCCACCACGACTATCAGGAACATTAACAACTTTACATAACAAGCTATTAGTGCTTGCTTGAAGTCTTTTAATATTCAATCGACCAAAGTCCATTATTTTCTGGAAATCTGATAATGAAAATTTCACAACTCTTGTGGAAATATCACGTGCATTGATTTTGGAGAGATATATACTAAAAAAACGAAGTTCCTGTAAAGTCATATTATTGCTACGTATTTCATTTAGAACATTTTTTTTCTCTATCAATGCGTTAGAAAAAATATCAGCCAAAAGTATCAACTCCTAAATTTGGTACAAACACTGATTGCATTTAATGAATTTGTGTTTATAAAAGATTATATCATAGATAAACTACAATGTCAATATGTGTAGTTCATCTTGCAACAGAATGTAGTTCATCTTGCAACAGAATGTAGTTCATCTTGCAACAGAATGTAGTTCATCTTGCAACAGAATGTAGTTCATCTTGCAACAGAATGTAGTTCATCTTTTTTCTAAACGCACTAAATTACGTTGTTTGAGATAACCGAAAACAACGTAAAAACATATATAAAACATTTTTTAAAACAATCTATCAAACAAGGAGAAAGGGTTGAAGGATCCTGAAATCAAAGTTGAATACGAAACTTTGGAACCTGAATTTGCAATAATACAGGCGATGATTGATGCTCGCAAACTGAAAGGGATTAAACAAAAAGAACTTTCAGAACGTACAGGTATTGCTCAAGGAGATATAAGTAAAATTGAACATGGAAATGGTAATCCGTCTTTAAAAACTCTCCAAAGGCTTGCAAGAGCTATGGGAATGTATTTGAAAATCGAATTTATTTCAAGTTAATATTAAATACAG
>JAKQEK010000476.1 GCA_029558535.1 Bacteroidota bacterium
TACTTACATAAACATCCCCGCAGCAAATGCAATTACCCGAATAAAACAAGTCAGGTTGATTGTCTATTTCGCTAGTTCCTATATTCTTTAAGGTTACACTACAATCAGATCTTCCGCAAATTGGGCATTGCTTTTCTGTCATTTGGACCCCGTTATAAAGAATCCAATCAACTGGATAATTGTGGATGTATCCATCATGGCTTTTATCCTTTTATCTTTAGTTTGCTTAAGTTATAATATTTCATCAATAACCATATGTTGGCTTAGGTCCTGTTTGTTGAGTCCCAAATGTTGGTATCCATTCCAACTCGTTGTTTCTCATGTTTTTTGAGGGCATCTGAAATCCCTCGTTATTCACAATCTATGTATAGCCAAGCGACCAATTGCATTGTTTTCATCTTGTCTATCCCAGCCAAGTTCTTTTTCATAAAAAGCTACCTTGCACGCTGGCTCATATCAAATAAACTACCGGGGCTTTTTTCGAACAGTTAAAAATTTCTTTCATCGCATATTACACTCTTTAACATATAGCCTCCTTAGCTACTAAAACTTTTATTCATAATAATAATATCTTGTCAAGCACAAAATTGTTTTTTTTATTTTTTTTTGTGGAAAGCTGTAAACACCCTTGCAGTTTCATTTTTCAGTATACATAAATTCCGTAGAAACGGTGGCGAAAAACAATGGGTTGCCGAACTCCGATTCGGCAAATGCCGTCAGACATACTTTTACTAACGACGGGGCTGTCCCGAAACTAAAAGTTAGTCATTAGACAGTTTATATAAGCAATTATAATGAACAATCTCCCCTTGAGGATAAATTTATTTATATCCAAAAAAAACTAATATATGAACTTTTAGGAGGTTATAAAACAGCCCATCGCGCGGCAATCAAACGACTCCCTGTTTCTGGAACCTACTATGTCTTTTAACAGTGGCAGCAACCACAGTTGGTCTGTCTTTGATACTTTACTCTGGGCATTGAGCATCCAGTGGACTATGCAGCGTTGTCTTAACTGCCCAGGAAAACTTAATCATTAACAACATAATGAGTTGAATGCTCCCTTGGTTCAAAAGATGATAAAACAGCTAAATAATTTTGGGGGGATGCATAGTTTTTTAAAATTCTACTTGACATAATCATATATGGAGGGATAAGAAAAAATACATTATTTAACTATGAGACAATGTTAAGAAATAAAGGAATAAGTTAATTGAATTATGCAAGAGAATATTATTATCCAAGGTGATTGCCTAGAATTATTTAGGGAACTTCCCGATAATTCTATTGATTTGATTTTTACTGATCCACCTTATAACCTTCAGCTTTCAGGGGAATTATACAGACCAAATCAGACAAAAGTTAATGGTGTAAATGATGACTGGGACAAATTTGATTCGCTGAAGGATTATGATATCTTCACAGAGAAATGGCTTAGGGAATGTTATAGAGTAATGAAACCCACCGGCTGTTTTTGGGTAATCGGCACATACCATAATATCTATCGGATCGGGGCAATAATGCAAAACCTGGGAT
>JAKQEK010000485.1 GCA_029558535.1 Bacteroidota bacterium
TGTGTCATAGTGTGTCAGCATGTGACATAATCTCTCCCACTTGTTGCCCAAAAACTGTAAAATTTGTTATGGGCAACACTCTGGCAACAAATATAGTGATAAAAAGGGCAAATGGGCAACAAATAAAAGAAAAGATATTAACAAAAAGTGTTGCAAATGAAGGGATTGACTAAACAAAGGAAAACGGATTACTTTCCGATGCAAAACTTCTCAAATATAGCTCCCAGAACCTCTTCGTTACTTATTTGACCTGTAATTTCACCCAGGAAGTACATTGCTTCTCGTATGTCTTGTGAAACAAAATCTCCACTTAGTCCATCTTTCAATGCCACTTCGGCTCTTTTCAAGGCATCATTTGTTGACATTAAAGATTCGAGGTGTCTGGCACTGGTTATTATCACATCATTGCTGCCTGATTGTAAAGACTTTACATAATCAGTCATTCGATTGCATAGCTCGTCAATATTCTCATTGTTTTTGGCAGATATAAATATCGGGTTTAAAGATTCGGGGATATTGATTTTTTTGTCAGGTTTCAATAAATCAATTTTGTTGAAAACCGGTATCAGATATTGATTGTCTGTGAGTTTTGTTTGAAATAATTCCATATCTCTAACAACATGAATATCAGATATTTTAGCATCAATCACTAAAAGTATTAGTTGAGCTTTTTTTATGCTATCAAAACTGCGTTTTACACCCTCATTTTCAATTTTATTTTTTGCTTTTCTTATACCTGCTGTATCAATAAGCCTGAATTTAATTCCGTCTATTATCAGTTCCTCCTCTATTGTGTCGCGTGTAGTACCGGGACTAGATGATACGATAGCCCTTTCCTCTTTTAACAAAACATTCAGCAATGTTGATTTTCCCGTATTTGGTTCTCCGGCAATAACTACAGGCACACCTGTTTTGATTGCATTACCATATCTGAATGAATCTATCAAGACCTTTACCCTGTTTTTTAATTGTAACATGAGTTCTAAAATATTATTTCTGTCCGCAAATTCAACATCTTCTTCTCCAAAATCCAGTTCAAGTTCCATTAAAGCGGTCAACTCAATCATCTTATCTCTTAATAAATTTATTTCAGATGATACTTTTCCTTTCATTTGATTAATTGCCAATCTGTGAAACTCTGAACTGTTACTTGAAATAATATCTGCAACAGCCTCAGATTGAGATAAATCCATTTTACTATTTAAAAAAGCTCTTTTAGTAAATTCACCTGGTTTTGCTATACACACGCCTTGTCTTAAAAGCAGATTCACAATTTCATTTTGAATAAAATTAGAGCCATGACAATAAATTTCAGTCATATTTTCTCCAGTATATGAATGAGGAGATTTGAATTTAACAATCATTATTTCGTCAAGCATTTCATTATTCTCATCCAGAATTCTGTTAAATACCAATTGCCCTGATTTTGATTTTAAAAATTTTTCAGGGAACTGAAGTATATTTGAGCTTAATTCAATAGCTTTTTCCCCGCTTAATCTTACGATTGCTATGGCTCCTGTTCCTGCGGGGGAAGAAATAGCACATATTGTTCTATCAACGGAATACATAATTTTTTGTTCACAAACTTAAATAAAAAATATTCAGCAAATAAAATATTTGTTTATTTTCTTAAAGAAATAAAAATTTTAGCACAAAATTTGCAACAATTACTGCCGTTTTTTAGTCTTAATTCAGATTGTTTTTACGAAAATAGTAATTAAATTAGTAATCAGCTTAAAATGAGGCAAATTTATATCTTCATAATTTACACATTAACACTTATTTTAGGCGTAAGTTTCGCGGAAAGCATTTATTCTCAATCAGTTACAGCAACTTATACAGCTGGTGCAGGTAAAACAGACAGTTATTTTTATGACCTTAGCGGATATTCCTCCTGTCCTCTTCCGCTTACTGTTACTATTCCTGATGGTGCTGAAATTACAGGAGTTGATATTGAATATAAAATGACAGCGGTATCGTATGGGATGAAATCTGATCAGGTTTCTCAATTGCGGTGTGTTTCGCCCGGAGGAACAAGAGAAGCAGAACTGTCTTTGGGTTCAGGATTTACTACAGGAACATGTAATTATAATCGAACAGGTTTGAAAATTGCCAATAATGTTAGCGGAGGTGGTACAATTCATTTTGAATTACATGCTGGAAGAACATTTGGTGGAGATGGTTGCGGGACTACCTATAACTATGTTGAAAATAACTGGAAAATAACCGTTCATTATGTTGTCTATCCCAATTGCAACACAACACCATTTGCCGGAATTGCACAATCTTCGTTAGAGTTGGGTTGTTCGGGAATAAATACTAAAATCCGTTTAAGTGCGATCGGATATTCTGATGATTTAAATGGATTAAAATATCAATGGCAGTATTCTACTGATGGGATAAATAACTGGACAAACATTTCCGGGGCAACAGATCCTGATTATGCAGAATATAATACAAGTTCGAGCAAATTCTTCAGACTGAAAGTAACCTGCGAAATTACCGGTGAGGCTGATTATTCAAACGTTTTGAGTTATTTAGCTACAAACTGTCAGGAATACGAAATAGGCTCACAATCGGGCATTGTTTATACCTGCAATTCTTTGTTTTATGACAGCGGAGGTTCTGGAAGCTATTCAAACAACGAAAACAGCACTATAAGATTTTGCTCTGAATCGGGAGAACATTTAAAAATCGAATTTTTGAGTTTTGAAACTGAAGATAATGGAGAGTTTGGCCGTTATCAGGAAAGGTACGACAAATTAAGGGTTTGGGACGGATCTGTAGTTAACAATTATCCTTTATATGAATTGTCAGGACTTCAGAACTCTACCAACAAAGTTCCCATTATAATTTCATCAGGGGAATGTATCAGTTTTAGCTTTATTTCTGATGAGTCTTTCGTAAAGCCGGGCTGGCTGGCTCATGTAAGTTGTACTGAAGAACAAGCAAACATTGCATCTCAGTATTGTGTAACTGCTCCTAATATTTGCAATTTAAACGGATATCAGGGAGCTACAAGTAATTTTTATAATGTAGAACGTGTTTATGATCAGATACAGGATGAAGGAACGTTTTTTCCTGGATTTTCAGCATTGGATAATAATTCTTTTATAACTTTTATTGCGGCTGAAGAACAAGTGGTTCTAGAAATTGAAGTGACTGACTGTAACGGGGGTTTTTATTCTCCCGGAGGGGTACAATTTGCAGTTTATTCAGGTAGTAATTGTCATTTTACTTCACTTGTAAGCAGTATGACTTATATTGATCCCGGTTTACACGAAGGATATCACGATGTTGTTATCTCAAATTTAACTCCGGGTGAGATATATTATATGATGACTGACGGCAACTTTGGTTCTGTTTGTAATTATTCCATTAAGGCTCAGTCGGGTATAGAAATGGCAATGGTTTATCCTAATCAAGCATTGTTGTGCGAAGGCGAAAGTGCTACAATTTCTGCTTCGGGCGGTTCAAGTTATCATTGGTCGGGGCCTTCAGGATTTTCATCAAATAATGCTTCCATAAATGTTACTGAGCAAGGAGTTTATACTGTAACTATTACCGGTGGTATAGCAGAATGTCCTTCTGAGGTAGTATTAAATAGTGTTGTTGAAGTAATCCCATTTTCAGACACACCTGTTTTTAATTTGCCTGAATTATTTTGTTATGGAGAAACAATATCGCCTTTACCAACAACGTCTTTAAATAATGTGCATGGCATTTGGACACCGGCAATAAATAATACACAAACTACGACATATACATTTATTTCAAACGGAGGAATTTGTTCATACCCATATTATCATACTATAACTATTAGTCCCGATTTGCTGATAACCTCACAACAACCCAAGTGTTTTGGCGAAAATGGTTTATTATTTTTAAATTCTACTAGTAATCAAACCCCATTGATTTTCAGTGTAAACGGTATTAATACAGGTTCTACTGCCAGTGTGCCGGCAGGTAGCCATCAGGTTGTTGTAACAGATAACAATGGCTGCTCTAGAACTCGTGATTATTCTTTATCACAACCAAATGAACTAGTATTAGACTATGAACTTATTGACCGAAGTTGTTATGGGAATACCGATGCAGACGTCAAATTATCTGCTCAAGGGGGAACAAACCCTTATTATTTTAGTATTTTAAACGGAGAAATTCATACACAAGGAGAGGAACATTTTAATCTGACACAATCAGAATATACACTTATTGTAAGAGACAATAATTCATGTACAACAGAGAAGATTCTAAACATTTATCAACCGGCACAGTTATCAGCATATTACACCTATTCCAATCCGAGTTGCGTAGGAAATATTGACGGAACTGTTGATTTTACAGTAATTGGTGGAACAGAACCTTATACATTTTTATGGAATAACGATTCTGCACAAACTAATTTAATCACCGGTTTTTCTGAGGGAGTTTACACCATAACTATTACTGATTCGCACCAATGCTCTAACGAAATCAGAGGAATTACCTTTATTGACCTTCCTGTTGAATGTATTTGGATACCTAATGCATTTACTCCAAATGGAGACGGCATAAACGACTTGTGGATAATTGAAAACCTTGAAATTTATTCAGGAGCCGTTCTGAATATCTATAACAGGTGGGGTCAACTTATTCACACCGGAGGATGTGCCGATAAATGGGATGGAAAATGCAATGACAGATTTGTAGCTTCAGGAACTTATTTGTACATTTTAGACCTTAAGAACGGAGATAATCCATTCGTTGGGAATTTGTCAGTGATATACTAAAACTATTCAACCACAGCCTTAATAATATCACCTATTGCTGTTTTACCAATAATAGGGTTTCCTATTTCGCTTAAAAAGACAAAATCTATATAATTCCCTGATTTTTTCTTATCCTTTTGTAAAAGGTCAAAATGTCTTGTATCAAGTTTGTATTCTGTTTCAAATCCTGCACTTTTGATTAATTCATAAACTCTGTCTCTTAACCTTGCATCGGCATAACCAAATTTTACCGATAAATCAATAGCTGTACACATTCCTTTAGTAACAGCAATCCCGTGTGCTAATCCGTCAACTATTTCAAAACAATGACCAAAACTGTGTCCGAAATTCAAAATATGACGCAAACCCTTATCGTTAGTATCTCGGCTTACAATTTCTGTTTTTATTTTTATACATTCCTTCACTAAAAAATCCATAACATCCTTATCTCGCATAGTAACGGAATTGAAATTTGAAGTAAAATATTCAATAAGATTAGAGTTCGATATTAAACAGTATTTTAGTACTTCTCCTATCCCACTCAAATAATCTTTATCACTAAGTGTTTTTAGAAATAAGGCGTCATTGATAATAAACTGAGGTTGAGTAATATTGCCGATATAGTTTTTATAAGATCCGAAATTTACACCATTTTTCCCTCCTACCGCAGCATCAATTTGGGCAAGCAAAGTTGTGGCAACAAATCCTACGGGAGTCCCTCTCATATAAATACTTGCAGCAAATCCTGCAATATCGCAAACCAAACCGCCTCCAAATCCAATAATTATAGAATTTCTGTCCAAATCCTTTGCAATAAATTGTCGTATTACATATTCAATATTGGATAGATTTTTATGTTCTTCTCCTTCTTTGATAATAATACAATTGCTCTTAACCAAGTTTTCCGAATACAGATTATAAACTTTCTCATCAGTAATTATCACATAATTTCTATCGTTAACAATATTTTTAAAAATATTATAATCAACCGAGCAGTAAATATCTGTTTTTGTTGAATTATCGGTATTATAAGTTAATACTATCATTTATTGTCAATGTTTAATGGATAAGTGAAAATTTCATATTTACTCTTTGCATAATCAAGTGATGATGCGTTATAATGCCACCATTCTGTAGTTGAGACATAAAAACCTGCTCTACTCATTACAGATAAAAGTAAATTACGGTTATCAGATTGTTCTAATGTTAATTTGCCAATACTATAATAATAAGATGTTTTGTGTGGACAGGCAAGATCGCCAAAGAAATCAAATTCTGTACCCATGTCTAACAAATTTATGTTATTATCAACAATACTGATATCAACAGCCATTCCGTAATTATGAATAGAACCTCTTTGCGGATTTGCCACATACCAGTGTTTAATATTAACAGGGACATCAACCGAATCCCACATTAATTGTTGAGCTTTCTTGCTTCTCACCGCATCGTAAATAATAAAAGTATATCCTGGTCTTTCTTGCTGTAAAATATCATAGGCTTTCATTAGTTTTTTTAACAATTCAGGCTGGACATAAGCATTAACAAGTTCTCCATAAAAATCCATACCTAAAAAATTGTCAGGTCCCGAGTATTTTAAATCAACGATTACTTGTGGTAATGAATCTTTGATATTTACAAGTCCCATTTGTTTTAAATGCTCTTCAGTTTTGTTATTTACAATGATATTAACAGAAGTATCTTCTTCTACATTATTTTCAATCAAAGCTTGGGAACTCTTATCAGGTTTACATTCATAAAATAATGTTAAAATTGACAGAAAAATCAGTAATATGTATTTTGCTTCTGACATGAAATTATATCTTTGTAAAAACGTAAATATAAGAAACAAATAACAATAAACAAATAACAGGCAAACAAAAGAATAATAACTCTGCGCTCTCTGTGTTCTCTGCGGTAAAAAAACTACAAAGTAACCAAGAGTACAAACAAAAAAAAGAAATAAGAACGAAAAACTGAAAAATTATTAAAATGAAAAAAGCTGTAATTATTATCATTGGATTTATTCTATTTGCTACACAATTAGTAATATCTCAAACAAAAACTCTTACTATTGACGAAGCCATTGTTGGAGTCTGGAGAGAATTATATCCTGAGTATATTAGAGGTCTTGCATTAAGACCTGAAACTAAAGAATTTACTAAAATTGTTAAAAACGAATTAGTTTCTGTCACTTTTGATTTAAAAAAAGAAAAGGCTTTAGTTAGCCTTGATGAAATCAATACTGCACTAAGTTTACAGGGTAAGGACAAATGTGCCTATTTCCCCGGTTATACATGGATTAATAAAAATACTATCAGATTTTACGAAACAAACAACCTCGTTGAATTTGATTTAGTAAATAAAGAAGTTAAAAAATATATTGCATTAAGCGAAAGTGCTGAAAATAGTGATTATTGTAAGGCAAATTCAATGATTGCATACACAATGGGAAATAATTTATCCGTCATAGGTATAGATGGTGTTGTTAAACAAATAAGCAGTGAGAGAAATACTGATATTATTTTTGGACAGACAGTAGCTCGCAACGAATTCGGCATTGAAAAAGGTACATTTTGGTCTCCTCAAGGCAACTTTCTTGCATTTTATCGCAAAGACGAATCCATGGTTACTGATTACCCGGTTGTAAATACCGACAAAAGAATTGCCGAAACTGAACCTGTTAAATATTGTATGGCAGGAATGAAAAGCGAAGAAGTCACTCTTGGTATTTATGATATTAAGTCAGATAATATTGCTTATATTGAAACAGGAGAACCAAAAGAACAATATCTCACAAACATTGCATGGAGTCCTGATGAAAAGTATATTTATATCGCAGTACTTAATCGTGAACAAAATCAAATGAAGTTTAATCAATATAACATTGAAACCGGAAAATTTGTAAAAACTTTGTTTGAAGAAAATAGCAATAAATATGTTGAGCCATTGTATCCTGCCAGATTTTTACCGACTGACTCAAAGAAGTTTATTTGGCAAACCAGAAAAGACGGTTACTCACATTTATATCTATATGATACTGATGGCAATGAAATATCTCAAATAACGAAAGGAAATTTTGAAGTTCAGGAAGTTTACGGATTTACTGCTGACGGAAAAGACATCATTATTAAAGCTAATAAAGAAACGCCTATTCAATGTGATATCTACAGAGTAAATATTGCAACCGGTGCAATGATAAGAATTACTCATGAAAGTGGAAATCATTCTGCAATTGTTTCAGCGGATGGGGCATACATTATTGATAATTTTTCTAGTACTAGTATTCCCAACAAGTATGTGATTTATGACACCAAAGGAAAAGAAATTAAAACAATTCTTACTGCAGCAAATCCTCTTTCAGAATACAAACTTGGAGAAATGAGTATTGGAACACTCAAAGCCAACGATGGTATTACAGATTTGTATTACAGAATAATCTTACCCCCTGATTTTGATAAAACAAAGAAATATCCTGCAATAGTTTATGTTTACGGAGGTCCTCATGCTCAGCTTGTTACAAATGACTGGCTCGGTGGTGCTTCGGGTTGGGATTATTATATGGCTCAGCAAGGATATATAATGTTTACGCTTGATAATCGTGGTTCGGCAAATCGAGGTGCAGAATTCGAAAATATTATTCACCGTAATCTTGGAGATATTGAGTGCCAGGATCAGTTAACTGGTATCGAATACTTGAAAAGTCTTGGTTATGTTGACATGGACAGAATTGGTGTACATGGATGGAGCTACGGTGGATTTATGACAACAACACTTATGGCCGATTATGCCGACATATTTAAAGTAGGTGTTGCCGGAGGTCCGGTAATCAACTGGGAACTGTATGAAATTATGTATGGCGAAAGATATATGGACATGCCACAGGAAAATCCTGAAGGTTATGAAAAGAGTAATTTGCTTAACAAAGTTGAAAAACTTACTGGTCGCCTGATGTTAATTCATGGCACTTCGGATCCGGTTGTAGTTTGGCAACATTCTCTTAATTTCGTGCAGAAATGTGTTGAAAACAAAGTTTTATTGGATTATTTCGTATATCCGGGGCATGAACACAATGTCCGTGGCTATGACAGAATTCATTTAATGCGAATTGTTACAAGATATTTTGAAGATCATTTATAGCTTCTAATTCGCTAAGCTATAATACTTTATACTGATTTTATTTTCCCAATTGTTGGTAATACTCTGCTAATTTCTGTGCGTAGGCTTTAGTTTGATTATCCAAATTATCGGAATCCCATCCACGGTATATAACTTTATCAGGATTAATATCATAAATAGCCCAACGATTGTTTTTTATAAATGCATATCCGTGATTAAATACATAAAAAGCATTCGTATTAGTTTTACCAAGAATGTCCTCGCTAAAAACAAAATCATCATAAGGAATGTTCAGCGAACCCAATAATGTCGCACTTATATCAGATTGGTCAGCTGTGCGACTAATTACCATAGGTTCGGAAGATATTGCTCCTCCTGTCCACAACATATATATGTGAAATTTGGGTAAATCCCAGACTTCAACATTTCCGTATCGTGTTCCATGATCCGAAACCAAAATAATCAATGAGTTTTCCCATTCATTTGAGTTTTTTAATTTATTTAAGAAATCATTCAGACATGAATCGGTATAATAATATGCATTTTTACATCTCTGTCCTTCTGTTTTTGTACCAAAAGGTCCCTCAAACGGGACATCATAAGGTTCGTGACTACTTATAGTAAATAACGCAAAAAAAGCAGTGTCTTTTTCATTAATAATGTCATGATAGAACAAATTTAACATACCCTCGTCATGATATCCCCATTTTGTCTCAGGAGATTTGATATCTAAATTATTTTTTGAGAATATGTTTTTAAATCCTGATTGTTTTAAATACGATTGCATATTTGCAAAATTGATATCACCACCATAATAAAATGAAGTCTTATAGCCATTTTCTTTAAGCTTTGAAACAAAAGAAGGCAAATGTCTTGAGTGTCCGGGGTTTTTCATGATTGAATAAGCCGGCATTGGAGGTAGAGAACTGAATAATGCTACTAAACCTTTTTCGCTTCTATCACCATTAGCATAGAAATTATCGAAAAGTATTCCTTGTTTTGACCATTCTAAAAGCTTTGGTGTAACACTTTTGGAAGAATCCTGTAAACTTATTGCATTTGCAGTAAAACTTTCAAGAATTACAAAAATAATTTTTTTCGGTTTTTTGTCAATTACTTTTATTACAGAGTCCTGTGACTGGCATGCCTCAGAATAAAATTTTTCGAGTTGTTCTTCATCAAAATATTCATACTTTGAATAATCAATATCCTCAGCAAAAAGTGCAGTCCCGCTGTTCCATACAACATTTATTGCAGAATGATTAAGGAACATATTATCTGAATAGTAAGCAGATCCGGCATTTAAAGGAATTATCCCCACTCCTCCTCTAATTGGGATTACCAGTAAACCTGCTATAAGCAAATAGAGTCCCGCCCAAAATTTTTCAGGTTTCAGAGTTTTGAATTTTCTTACAATAGTAAAATGATAAATCAGATACATCCCAATTGCAAGGTCAAGATAAAGAAATACCAGAAGTACCATTCTCCATCCATTTATAGAAGCATTTACTACCGCCGGCGTTTTCATATATTGTAAAGGAGTTGCATCCATCCTGTATCCCCAATGTTTATACAATTCTGCATCTCCAATAACTATAAGGCTACATATTGCAAGTAAAATTCCTGTATAAATACCCAAACTTATCTTCATTACTTTAGACGACTTAAAAAATGCACTCACAATAAAGAATGGTATTGAGAAAAACGCAATATATGAAACCATTGATATATCCAGGCGGAAACCATGACAAAAACTTGCTAATAATTGCCAAAAACCCGCTCCTGATGTTTCGCTGAGGTTGAATAATATAAAGTATATCCTGGCAACTTCGAAAAACAACAACCAGAAAAACATATAGTATAATAAAATCAGAAAACGCTTAAATTTCATATTATTTATTTATCAATGCAAAAATAAAGATTATTGTAAAATGGCGTATCATATATTTTTAAATGATTCCTCAAAATTAATTATTCCCAGGATACTAACAAATAAATTCAACAGATAGAAAAAACAACATTGAATACAAAATACTAAGCGATATTATAATTAGATTGGATGTTTAGTATTTCTAACAGATTACTCATTCATCCTGCGTTTTAATTTCATATTACGATATTTTTTGCAACAATAAGGAATTTTGGGAGCGAAGTATCTATCTAAATAATCTGCACAAAGCATATCTTGACAAAATATTTGTTTTTTTCAGACGATACACTAAAATAAAAATATTTGAAAATATTTTTCATAATATTTGCTATCTTAAACATTTTATGTATATTTGTATATTATATTAAACATTATGAGAAGAGAAAATATCAATATTTCATCAAAAGCGGAAGCAGCAATATTGCTTTTAGGCGAAAATATTCGTTTAGCGAGATTAAGACGAAAACTATCAGCAAATCAAGTTTCAGAGCGAGCGGGCATTTCAAGATCAAGTCTTTGGAAAATTGAAAAAGGTTCCTCAACCGTATCGATTGGAAATATAGCTCAGGTACTTTTTATTCTTGGATTAGAGAAAGAACTTGGCGAAGTTGCTCAAAATGACAATCTTGGAAGGAAACTTCAAGATTTGGAAATCTCTGTAAAGAAAAGAGCACCCAAACGTTTAAAAAGAGACGAAAATGAGTAATGATAATAAAATATTGGTTTATGCAGATTGGGACTGGCTTCCACAAACATACAAAATTGGGGATTTATATTCATCTATGCTGCGTGGCAAAGAAGTTTTTTCATTTGAATATGATAAAAACTGGCTTAAAAGTGGTTTTGCGACAAATATAGATCCTGATTTGTCAATGTATTCGGGAAGACAGTTTTTAAACGACACAAAACCAAATTTCGGTGTTTTTTCCGATTCTTCTCCCGACCGTTGGGGACGTATTTTAATGAAACGACGTGAATCAATAATTGCCCGGAAACAAAACAGAGCTATTCGCAATCTTTACGAGTCTGACTATTTGCTTGGTGTTTACGATGAGTATAGATTAGGTGGAATTCGGTTTAAAACAGATGGCAACTCAGAATATCTGAATGCAGACAGCGAACTTGCCATACCGCCATGGACATATCTGGCCAAGCTTGAGCAAGCTGTAAAAACCATTGAGGAAGATACTATTCCTAATGATGATGAAAAAATGAAATGGTTAAAAATGCTAATTGCTCCGGGCTCTTCAATCGGTGGCGCAAGACCAAAAGCAAATGTTAAAGATAAAAACAATAATCTCTGGATTGCAAAATTTCCATCAAAAGAAGATGATTCCGACATTGGAGCATGGGAGATTGTTGCTGCTGAAATTGCAAAAAAAGCCGGTGTAAATATGTGTAATTTTTCACATGGTCAATTTAATTCAAATAAAACGACATTTCTGGCAAAGCGTTTCGACCGCAATGAAACTGGTAAAAGAATTCATTTTGCATCAACATTGACTTTGTTGGGATATAATGATGGTACCCATGCTGCTGATGGAGCCGGTTATCCCGAAATCGCCGAATTTATAATGCGATTTGGTTGTGATGTTCAAAATGATTTAGAAGAACTTTACCGTAGAATATGCCTTTCCGTAGTGATCAGCAACACTGATGACCACCTAAGAAATCATGGTTTTATTCTTAAACCCGAAGGCTGGAAACTATCTCCTGCCTATGATATAAATCCAAACCCAAGTGGTTCAGGACTTAGTCTTAACATTTCCGAGACCGATAACTCACTGGATTTGGAGCTACTACGATCAGTGAATAAAAGTTATAGGTTATCATTAAAACGTGCCAATGAAATAATAGACAGTGTTGTTGATGCCGCCAGTCATTGGAGAAAAATTGCTTTTAAAATGAAAATCAATTCGCTATCAATTGATCATTATCAAAATGCTTTTAGGTTAACAGAAAAGTAATCATGAAATGTCAATGAGCAAAAAATTGCACACCATCCAAGATGATTAAAACAACATTGAATATAAAACACTGAACAACATTACATTTAGACCGGATGATGAGTATTTCTAACAGATTTCTCATTCATCCTGCGTCAGAGTTCGAATGTAAACATTGGCTGTGAGGGTACTTTTTTTAGATAATTCGTTAATTATTAGTGATTTAATAAATTTAAAAAGATTAAAAAAATCAAGTTGCCAACTTATTAATTTAATCTTTCAAAACATTTTCATAACTTTACAACCAAAATTATAGATTATGGACGAAATAAGAAAAAAAGCCGAATACTGGCTTGGCGAAATATTCGACATTGAAACCCGCAATCAGGTTAAAAATATGCTCGACAGCGACAAAGAACTGCTTACAGAGTCTTTTTACAAAGATTTGGAATTCGGTACGGGCGGCTTACGAGGTATCATGGGTGCTGGGACAAACCGGATGAACAAATATACTGTAGGAATGGCTACCCAGGGATTAAGCAATTATCTTATTTCCCAGTTTCCAAATCAACAAATAAAGTGTGCGATAGCTTATGATTGCAGGAACAATAGCGAGTATTTTGCAAAAATTACAGCGTCTGTATTTTCTGCGAATGGTATAAAAGTATTTCTATTCGACTCGTTAAGACCAACCCCGGAATTGTCGTTTACAATCCGGCATTTAGACTGTCAGTCAGGTGTTGTGATAACGGCTTCGCACAATCCCAAAGAATATAATGGTTATAAAGTGTATTGGCAGGATGGCGGTCAGATTATTTCTCCTCACGATAAAAACATTATTGAAGAAGTACGCAGGATTTCAGATGTTGCCAAAGTTAATTTTGATGATAATTTAACCAACGTTGAAATAATTGGAGAAGAAATTGACAAGGTTTACATTGATAAATTGAGTGAAATATGCCTGAATCCTGATGTTATAAAAAACACTAATTTGAAGATTGTCTTTACTCCTATTCATGGCTCGACAGTTAATGTATTACCAAAAGCTCTGAGAAAAATCGGTTTTAATGATATTCAAATCGTAAAAGAACAGGCAGTTGTTGACGGTAATTTTCCAACAGTAAAATCCCCAAATCCAGAAGAACCGGCAGCTCTCGAAATGGCTGTAAAGTTAGCCAAAGAAACAAATGCTGACATTGTAATGGGAACAGATCCTGATGGAGACAGACTGGGCATAGTTGTAAGGCAAAAGAACGGAGAATATTTACTTTTAAACGGAAATCAGACTGCTTCTATTTTAATTTACTATTTACTTGAGGAATGGAATAATAAAGGAAAGCTTAAAGGCAAAGAATATATTGTTAAAACCATTGTCACAACCGAACTTCTGATAAAAATTGCAGACCATTACAAAGTTAAGTATTACGATGTTTTAACAGGTTTTAAATATATTGCTGATATAATAGAAAAGAACTATGGCACATCCAAATTCATTGGAGGCGGTGAGGAAAGTTATGGATTTCTTGCTGGAGATTTTGTTCGCGACAAAGATGCTGTAATGTCATGTATGCTGATTGCAGAAGTTGCTGCCTGGACAAAAAATCAGGGAAAGAGTTTGGATGAATTGCTTCTTGACATTTATATCAAATTCGGATATTTTCTTGAAGGATTAAAATCACTGACAAAAACCGGAAAAAGCGGACTTGAAGAAATTCAGTCTATGATGGACAAATTCAGAGATCAAACTCCTGATTCTATTAACGGGTCAACAGTAGCATTGGTTCACGATTTTGAAAATGGAAAGACCACTGATAAAATAAGTGACTTGCGTTATGATATTGACTTGCCTAAATCAAATGTTTTACAGTTTGATTTGGTTGATGGTACAAAAATAACAGTAAGGCCATCAGGAACCGAACCTAAAATCAAGTTCTATGTTTCAGTACACGATAAGATATCAAATAAAGATGAATATCATGCTAAAACTGTTGAGCTTAAAGAAAAAATAAATAGAATAATAGCGGAATTAATAAAATCGTAAAAAATGAAATCATATAGAAAAATTCTGTGGTTTGACATTCCTCAAAGGCGTCAATATGTAAATATTACAAATTCAGTTAATGAATGTCTTATCGAAAGTGAAATTAAAGAAGGATTATGTCTTGTTAATGCTATGCATATTACGGCAAGTGTATTTATAAATGATGATGAACCAGGTTTGCATCAGGATTTTGAAGAATGGTTAGAAGGACTTGCTCCTGAAAAGCCTCATGACAGATATCATCACAACACTTTTGAAGATAACGGCGATGCACACCTTAAAAGGACTATCATGGGACGCGAAGTAGTAGTAGCAATTACAGAAGGCAAACTGGATTTT
Source organism: Bacteroidota bacterium (assembly GCA_029558535.1). GTDB lineage: Bacteria > Bacteroidota > Bacteroidia > Bacteroidales > ML635J-15 > Bact-19. Next base: position 15,127 of record JAKQEK010000485.1, read on the forward strand.
GGTCCATGGGAGCAAATATTTTATGGAGAATTTGATGGAAAACGAAGAAAAAAAGTGATGGTTAAAATAATAGGTAAATAAATAAATTTTAAGCAGGAAAGCATGAAAAAAATAATATTTATTGTAGCAATTTTAAGCGTAATATTATCTTGTTCCAACAACAAGAAGTCGGAAGAAATTAAAAAAGAAAATTCTGAATTAAGCAAACTTGAAATTCCTGAGGGGTACAATGAGTTAATAAAATCAGAGGGAGACCTTGATGGAGATGGGATTGATGAAAAAGTTATCGTATTCGATACAGACATAGAAGGAGATTATGGAACAGAACGTGAAATTTATATCTGTAAAAAAGAAAATGACGAATGGATGCTTTGGAAAACAATTAAAGGTCCGGTTTTATCTTCTGATGCGGGTGGCGTTTCAGGTGATCCTTTTAACGATTTGGTAATTGATAAGGACAGAATTTATATTTCTCACATGGGCGGGTCAATGGAAAAATGGTATTATAATCATTCATATAAATATATAGACTCCGAGTTCAGACTTGTTACGGCAGTTGTTGACTATGGTATAAGCTGTATTAAATGGGAAACATATCATTATGATCTTGAAGCCGGTAATCTTGCTTATGATCTTTCTCCTGACGAATGCGAAGATTATATAATTGAAGAATATTGCGTAGCAATTCATGAAGATTATGACATTCAGAAAAGTGATTTACCTTTAATGAATGGTTTTATCCCCGGAGATAATGAGCTTAAATTGCCTGACAGAAAAGAAGTACTATATTATTAATTGTCTTACAGAAAGAATGTGGCAATAAACAAAGCTGCCAAAATGTACATAACTACCGAAATTTCTTTTCTTTTTCCGGAAAATAATTTAAGAATTACATAAGAAATAAAGCCGAAAACTATTCCTTCGGCTATACTGTAGCTTAATGGAATCATAATCAGAGTAAAAAATGCAGGAATAGATTCGGTATAATCTTTAAAATTGATTTTAAGAACAGGTGACATCATAAAAGAGCCTACTAAAATTAACGCCGGAGCTGTTGCGCAAGCAGGAACCATGAGGAATAATGGAGCAAGAAATAAGGCCAACCCGAATAAAACAGCAGTTGCAAAAGCTGTTAATCCTGTGCGACCCCCTTCCGCCACTCCGGCTGCACTTTCGACATAAGTTGTAACAGTTGATGTTCCGAGCATTGCTCCTACTGTTGTACCTATTGCATCAGCAAATAGGGCTTGTTTGACACGTGGAAGTTTACCGTTTTCGTCAATCATATCAGCTTTCGAAGCAACACCAACTAAAGTGCCAACAGTATTGAACATATCAACGAACAAGAGTGTAAACAAAACGATAATCATTTCTCCAGAAAATATTTTGCTAAATTCAAACTTAAATGCTACAGGTGCTAATGACGGAGGCAAAGAAATTAAATTACCTTCAGGAAGATTAGTTAAGCCAAAAGGAATGCTTAATAAAGTGGAAACGACTATTCCGATTAACAAAGCCCCCTTGATTTTTAAGGCCAATAAAACACTTGTTACAAGAATACCAACAACAGCAACAAGAACAGCAAAAGATCCCATATCGCCCAAACTTACTAATGTGGCATCATTATGAACCACGATACCTGCATTTTGCAATCCGATAAATGCTATAAACAAGCCTACACCACCTGAAATAGCATAATTTAGACCTGACGGTATTGCGTTTACAATTATTTCGCGGATATTAAAAAGTGTCAATAGTATAAAAATAATTCCTTCTATAAATACCGCCGTTAAAGCCATTTGCCAACTATAGCCCAGAGCCACAACAATTGTAAAAGCAAAAAAAGCATTTATTCCCATACCCGGAGCCAAAGCAAATGGCAGTTTAGCCCAAAATGCCATGACCAAGGTAGCGATTAATGAAGCAACTGCCGTGGCAGTAAAAACAGCTCCGGAGTCCATTCCCGCAACAGACAATATTCCCGGATTAACTGCCAGTATATATGCCATTGTCATAAATGTTGTTGTTCCGGCAAGAAGTTCTGTTTTTACATCCGTCTTATTCTTTTTTAATTCGAAAAACTTATCTAAACCTTTCATAATCAATAGTTTAAAACATATCTAAAAAAACATTATAATTGCGTTTGTTTCTCCAATTCAATTATTAGTTTCAATTCACTGTAACTGAATTTACCTTCGGCTTCAATAACCAAATCGCGTAATGACGCAGTGTTTCTATCAGATAGATAACTTTTTATTTCATAAATTCTGTCCTCAGGAATCAAATTGTTTATTTCCAACTCGCCCTGTAAAACAAAATGAGATAAATGTCCAAATATTGTTGATTCTACAAAGCCTCTCTCTTCCGCTATTTGAGATATGTTTTTACCGTCTTTAAAAAGTTCAAAACTAACTAGTTTCGTGTCGGTCTTAACCGTTTTTTTCGGCTTTAATTCTTCTATTTCGGATGTATCTCGTTCTAAACCGACTCTTTCGCAATACGAATCTATGATTTCAAGGATATCTTCTCCAAACTGATTTAGTTTTACTTTTCCAAAACCTTTTATTTTTGATAACTGTTTAAGATTTGCCGGCATTTTTTCAACAAGTAGCTTAATAGTTTTTTGAGGCAAAATCATATATACAGGTAACCCTGAATCTTCTGATACTGATTTTCTCCAGGCGTTAAGATCGGCATATAACTCTTTATTTAAAATCTCTCCCATACCTTCTTTCAAATAAACCGTCTTTCTGTTCAACTTTGGTTTAAAATCAAGTTCAGTATTTGCTAAAGTTTTAAGATAAGTTATAGTCTCAAAGCCCTCAATACTTTTTGTTAAACAATTGATTTTTTGCATTAGAACCAACTCAAATTTCTCAATCGCTTCGGCAATATCTTTTTTAACTTCCTTATTATCGGAATCAAAATAAACTACTGCAAATTTATTTATGTAGAGTGCGTTAAGTTTATCAAGAAAATATTGTGAGGCTTTTTTTATTCTATCCTGTAATTGCAAATGTTCTTCCGGTATTACATTTTCTTTAAATAAAAACTTCAATTGTTGAACAAACTTAGAATTTACATCATACAACTCCTCTCCTGTTCTTTTTACTATTTCGTCAAAAAACTCGGCTAAAGAAGGGCTGAATTTGCTTATATTCTCGTTATACTTCTTTCTTATAGAATAGAAAAGTTTCTTTAAGTATTCAAAATCGAATAATTCAAGGATTAACTCCTGTTGATAAGCTAGTTTTGATGAATACAATAAATTTGCATCAGGTCTGTTTTCCGAGGCATTTTTATTAAAAGTATTTACAGTCGAATCTGTTCTAATCGAATATGAATTTATTTTTGATATCAAAACAAGACCTTCAAGAGATTTACATCTGCTTAGTGCAACGTAAACCTGTCCGAATGCAAAAGCTGCGTTTGCGTCAATTACTGCTTTTTCAAAAGTAAGACCCTGACTTTTATGTATTGTAATAGCCCATGCAAGCTTTAATGGATATTGCTCAAAACTTCCGCAAATCTCTTCTTCAATTTCTTTTGTTTCGTCATTAAGATGATATTTAACGTTATTCCAGATCTCTTTACCTACATAAATTCTATCAGAATCTTCTTTGCATTTAACAATTATATTTTCTTCATCAAAGTCTTCGATTTGTCCAATTTTACCGTTGTAGTATAGTTTATCAAACGAAGAATCATTCTTGATAAACATTACCTGAGCACCTTTTTTTAATTCCAGTTCGAACTCGGTCGGATACATATATTCCGGAAAATCGCCTTTAATATGTGCTTTAAATCTTCGAATTTTCGATTTTAATTCTGTTAGTTTACTATCGTTAATTGCATTTGCGCTAGCATTATGAGTCGTAAGAGTTATAAACCCATCATTCTCACCGGGTTTAAAGTCCGGAATATATCTGGAATTAAGTAATCTGACTGAGTTTTCGGAAAGACAATTTTCCCTGATTTCGCCAAGCATTTTGATAAAAATCTCGTCTTCCTGACGATATATGTGCTTTAGTTCGATAGTCGTAAAATCCGTTTTTTGCAATGCCAGAGAACTAAAGAAATATGCTGTTTGATAATGCTCCCTCAATAGACTCCATTCATCTTCCTTAACCACAGGTGCAAGTTGATGTAAATCTCCTATCATAAGAAGTTGAACGCCTCCAAAGGGTTTGTCTGTATGACGATAACGTCTTAAAACATCATCAATAGCATCCAGTAAATCGGCTCTAACCATGCTAATTTCGTCAATTATCAGCAAATCAAGACTACGAATGATTTTGATTTTATTTCTGTTAAGTTTATGAGTAAAAACATAGCTGTCGTTTTCAGTTTTGTCCTCTTTTTTATCAAATTCTTTACCTGTATGATTATATCCCGGAATAAATGGTGCGAATGACAGTTGAAAAAACGAATGTATTGTAACTCCTCCGGCATTGATAGCCGCAACACCTGTAGGCGCTACAACAATAGTACGTTTTGGAACCAAGACACGAATATTTTGTAAAAAAGTAGTTTTTCCTGTTCCCGCTTTACCTGTAAGAAAGATATTTTTGTTGGTATTAAGAACAAATTCACTTGCTAATTTAAGCTGCTCGTTTTTCAGATAGTTCATTAGTTATTGAAATGAATGCAAATTAATAATAATCCACATAAACTGACAAATGATTTTGATTTAATTTGTTAACAATAGAGAATTGTGTAACAAATCTCTTGAAATTTAAGAGGTGACATTTTCTTAGTTATCTCCTGCTTCTTTCAGTCTTTCGGCATTTTCTGCCATAATAAGCTGGTCAATAAGTTCGTCAATATATCCAAGCATAAAGCTTTGCAGATTGTACATAGTGTAACCTATACGGTGGTCAGTTACTCTTCCCTGAGGAAAATTATATGTTCTGATTTTTGCCGAGCGGTCGCCTGTTGAGACCATTGTTTTACGTTTTTTCGCAATTTCATCGAGATATTTCTGATGTTCGAGGTTATAAAGTCTTGTACGTAATTCTTTCATAGCTACGTCAAGATTTTTCATTTTTGACTTCTCGTCCTGACAAGTTACGACAATTCCCGAAGGAATGTGAGTAAGTCGAATAGCAGAATAAGTTGTATTTACTGATTGACCTCCCGGACCGGATGAACAGAATTCATCTCTTCTGATATCAGCAGGATTAAGTTTTACGTCCACTTCATCTGCTTCGGGCAAAACTGCAACCGATGCTGCAGAAGTATGAACCCTACCCTGAGTTTCGGTTAATGGCACACGTTGAACACGATGTACTCCGGATTCATATTTCATAATTCCATAAACACCATGACCGGTAATATCTAGGACAATTTCCTTATAACCACCAACAGTACCTTCATTAGCACGGGTTACTTCAGTTTTCCAACCCTTATACTCAGCATATTTAACATACATACGCATAAGTTCACCTGCAAACAAACTTGCTTCATCTCCACCAGTGCCAGCTCTGATTTCAAGAATAGCACTTTTGTCATCTTCAGGATCTTTAGGAATTAACAAAAGTTTGATTTTCTCTTCTAATGGGTCAACTTGTGGCAGCAATCCATCAAGCTCTGCTTTTGCCATTTCACGCATTTCATCGTCTTTTTCGACTGATAAAATACTTTTAGCATCTTCAATATTGGAAATTAGATTTTTATATTCTTCGAATGCTGAAATAATTGGCTCAAGATCCTTATATTCTTTGTTGAGCTTTACATATTTATCCATATCCGACATGATAGATGAATCTGTAAGTAAATTACCCACTTCTATAAATCTTGCTTTTACTCCCTGTAGTTTATCTAAAATTAGTTTATTCGCCATATCCCTACAATATTATTCATAAATAAATTCCCCTTTTTCTGATATAATCGTTAATTTTTTTGTATCAGATTTCTCAACTCTTCCTATTATTTTCGCATCAATTTCAAACAGCTTGCTTATCGCGATAAGTTTTTCTGCTATGTTTTCCGGGACATATAATTCCATTCTGTGTCCCATATTAAATACTTTATACATTTCCTGCCATGGTGTATTGCTTTGTTCCTGAATAAGAGAAAACAATAAAGGCATATCAAACATATTATCCTTAATGACATGAAGATTATCAATGAAATTAAGAATTTTAGTTTGTGCCCCACCGCTGCAATGTATTATTCCGTGTATTTCCGACCTATAGTTTTTTAAAATTTCTGCTAATACAGGTGCATAAGTTCTTGTAGTTGATAAAACCATTTTTCCTGCATCAATATAATTCTCATCTATTTTATCGGTTAAATTATACTTCCCGGTATAAACTAATTCAGTAGCTATACTATTGTCAAAACTTTCGGGATATTTTTCAGCCAGATATTTTGCAAAAAAATCATGTCTTGCAGAAGTAAGTCCGTTACTACCCATACCGGCGTTGTAAAAATCTTCATAATTTGATTTTCCAAACGAAGAAAGTCCAACAATAACATCACCTTCAGCAATTTTTTCATTTGTAATCACTTCAGACCTTTTCATTCTACAAGTAACTGTCGAATCAACTATTACAGTTCTAACGAGATCACCAACATCAGCAGTCTCGCCACCTGTAAGAACAATATTAATTCCATACGTTTGCATTTTTTTGCAAAACTCTTCTGTACCGTTAATAATGGCTGAAATAACTTCTCCGGGGATAAGTTTTTTATTTCGACCTATTGTTGATGAAAGCAATATGTTATTTGTTGCTCCTACGCACAATAAATCGTCAATATTCATAACAATAGCATCTATTGCTATCCCTTTCCATACCGAAAGATCTCCGGTTTCGCGCCAATACATATAGGCAAGTGAAGATTTTGTCCCTGCTCCGTCTGCATGCATAATATTACAAAATTCTTCGTCATAGCCGAGTATGTCGGGAATAATTTTACAAAATGCTTTAGGATACAGACCTTTGTCTATGTCTTTAATGGCATTGTGCACATCTTCTTTTGAAGAAGAAACGCCTCGTTGATTATATCTTGAAGTATCTGTCATTATTTTTGTGTGCAAAATTAGTTAAAATTTCGGACTAAATTATTATGTTATAAAATTTGTTTACAGCAAGAGAAAAACAGTAATATTTTTAGGTATAAAAACGTTTTCCAATTGAAAAGTCCCGCCGGGGAGACGGGACTTTTTCGAATTAAGCATTGTTATTTAAAGGAGAGTTTAAATGAGTCTTTACTATATAACCATTTAACTTGTTATTTGTTTACAAAATAACGACCTTTTATGATGCTTATTGTTTAATTAAAGTTAAACAAAGTTAAAGAAAAGTTAATGCCGTATTAAAAGGATAATTACAATGCTTATCTTTGTCTCATGAAAAAGAAAAGAATGATAACCGGCATAGTTTTGTTAATGGCTATTTCGCTGATTACCATTATTCTATTACAAACCATTCATTTAGTAAAAGCATATAACAGATCTAAGGAAATGATTGACCGAGGTGTTAGCGAAGCAATTTCGAGAACACTTGTTACACTTCAGAAACATGATGCAATATTTTTTGTTTATGACAGATTGAATCAGAATAATAAAGTGATAGACAGCATTTTCCCGATTGACCCATATATGACTCAATTAGGACTTAATCCTGCTTTTACTCAAATTTCGGGCAGTAGTATGCAAATACAAATACAATCTTTTCCTGGAAGCAACTCGGATAAAATGACATATTCTTTTTATTCGGGCTTTTCAGACTTGTCATCTGTCGAAAATTACATGTATCAGCAATTTAGCGATAAAGAAATGGATTTTGACCAAATTGTTATGCAGTTGGAAACAGAATTTATGCAAAGGCAAATTCCTATTGAAAAAAGATTTAACTCAGCGACGGTAACTGAAATTTTAAAGAAATCTCTGTTATCTATGGGTTTAGATTTGGATTTTGAATTTGCAATAACTGATGATAATCACAATATTAAGCTTAGTTCCAAAGATTTTGATATTGAACAAGCAGATCAATGTTATAAGTTTAACATGATGCCGGGAAGTTTGTTTTCGAACCCGGATATACTAATGGTTTATTTTCCGACAAAAAAGCAATACACATTACAATCAATTTATGCTCAACTTGCAACATCTATATTTTTAGTATTGATTTTTATCATTACATTCGGCATTACTTTTTACGCACTTATCAAACAAAAGAAATTAAGTGAAGTTAAGAATGATTTTATAAATAACATGACTCACGAATTTAAGACGCCGATTGCGACCATTAAACTTGCTGCAGCTTCTCTTAAAAGTGAGAAAACTCATTCACAACCTGCTGTCATGTCAAATATGCTGGATATTATTACTCAGGAAACCAATAGAATGAATAGTCATGTAGAACAAGTACTACAAATGGCTGTTCTTGATAAGCACAATCTGGAAATAAAAAAGCAAAAGGAAAATATAAATGATCTGATAACTGATTCGGTAAATAATATCGAAATAATAGTTAATGAAAAAGGTGGAAATATTATGCTTGATTTATGTAAAGAAGATGCTATTCTGCACGTTGACAGAGACCTTATGAGCAATGTTTTTAATAATTTGTTGGATAACGCAGTCAAGTATTCACATGATGCTCCTGAGATTAATGTTAGAACTTACTTTAGATCAAATAAATTTAATATATCAATATCAGACAAAGGTATAGGAATGAATAAAGAGGTGGCCAATAAGATTTTTGATAAATTTTATCGTGCACCAACAGGTAATATCCACAATATTAAAGGTTTTGGTTTAGGCCTCAATTATGCTCGAGAGATAGTTAATGCTCATAAGGGGACAATTACAGTTAAAAGTTCTCCCGGAAAAGGCAGTACTTTTACTGTAACTCTACCATTAAAATAAATTAAATTATATAAATCATGAATAAGGAAAAATTATTACTAGTCGAAGATGATGTGAATTTTGGTTTTGTACTTAAATCATATCTCGAAATGAATGAATTTGATGTAGAATTAGTCAGCGACGGAAAAGATGCTGTACCTGCATTTTTGAAAAAAGAATTTGACCTGTGTGTTTTAGATGTTATGTTACCCCATGTTGACGGGTTTACAATTGCCAGAGAATTTAGAAAAATCAATAAAAAAATCCCTATCATTTTTCTAACAGCAAAATCATTAAAAGATGACGTTTTAGAAGGATTTAAAGCCGGTGCAGATGATTATCTTACAAAACCATTTGACTCAGATGTTCTTTTGGTTAAAATTAAAGCTATTTTAAGACGTAATGCAGGAGGTAAAATGGCTTTAGAAGATAAAATCAAGATAGGGAAATTTGATTTTGACACAAAATTAAGGACTCTGACATGTCCGGGCGAATCGCATCGTCTTACACCACGTGAAGCAGACCTTTTAAAAGAACTTATTCTTAATAAAAACACTGTGTTGGATAGAAATGAAGCATTGAGAAAAATTTGGGGCGATGATAATTACTTTAATGCTAGAAGTATGGATGTTTACATTACTAAATTACGCAAGTATTTTATTGATGACGAAAATATCCAAATAAACAATGTTCATGGCAGTGGATTTATCCTTGTTGTTATCGAAAACTAGATTTCAGGATCAACAAGATAAGGTTTTATTCTTGAGTTAAAAATACTGGTTATTTTATCAAATAAAGCTGGTTGGCTTTCGGTCTCTTCTTTCGTAACTTGTTCAACTTCAGCCTCATTAATTTGTTCGGATTTGTCTGCTGAGATTAAAGAGTCATAGACATTTGAGACAGTTTTATAATCCAATGAATTCCAATCACAGTTTATTATTTCCTTGTTAAGAATCAGGTTAAGTAAAGTACTGTCACCATTGATATTAAAAGAACTCGAATATAAAAAATCTGAGTTGATGTCATAATCCTTCATTTTTGAGGAAAGTTCGTTGATAACATTACAGTATATTTCCTTTAAAGATTCTCTAATACAATAAGACAATTCTGTCATAGAAACACTTTGCATCAATTTACCATAGACCGGAATATCTATAGTATAATTCACATATTCTTTTGGTAAAAATACAAAACCATACATCTCAGCCAGTTTTTCTGACGTTTTAATTGACAAATCAAATGTGTTGCTGATATTTTCTACAATTTTTGTCATTCCACAGTCAACGATAAGATTTTTAATAATTTTTCCATCTTCCACTACTCCAATTCTTGAGTTTTCGATTCCAAAAGATAGAAATATTTTCCTATTGATATTATTGTCTGAATTGCTAAAGCATTGCTCTAAACTTACATCAGCAATTATACCCTTCACTCCTATTTCATTTGCTTCCAAACTACTTAGCAATTTCGACATAAAAACTCTGTCAAATTCGGAAGTTTGTTTGTTTTTAAAAAACCTTTGAAGTAAAGGAATAGCATCATAATTACTATAAGTTTTTCCATTATAAATATATTGACTTGATTGTCTAAAAATAAAGCTATTTTGGTCAATTTTCGGTTTTAAAACTCTCTTAAAATAATCAACTTCCGAAGATTCTTCTATATTTTGTTTTTTCGCATGAGAAGTAACTTTTTCGCTACAAACTGCATATTCAGAACCGGGTATCAGAATAATGTCCGAATCCGGAACAGAATACTCGTCCAGGTTTTCTCTTACTAAAAGTGCAATAATATCAGCATTAGCATTTCTGATTTCTTTCTCTTTAAAATCAATATTTTTAACTAATTGATCTGAAACAATTCTGATATTTTCAGAATTAACAAACACAAAAACTTCTTTTTTCATAATTAATTTAATTTAGTGCTTAATAATTACTAATTTAATTTTTGTAATTCAAATTATATTGTTATACAAATAACGCTGTTATTGCAACGATTTGTAATTATTTAAGTTTAATATTTAATTTAATATATTTATTAAGTTGAAATTTTACTTAATTTTAATTTGCTTAATTAAATTAATTAACTTAATTTTGTAAAGAGTTTAACTTTAAAAATTGGAGTTTTCGTTTACAAAAGAACCAGGGATAGTATTAATCAATCATCTATCCTCATTAATCCCTTCAGGAGCGGATATGTATGTTTATTTTGCCATAAATGGAACACGTTTAATGAGAGCAGATTATAAGAATTCTGAAATAATATTTAAAGAAATTACAGATGATGATGAATTAAGCAGAATAATTGATTTAAGAAAGCCGAGAAAAAACCCATATAGCTGGGAATTGAATACAGATAAGCTCAGTTCGGTTCTGACTGATAATCAAAGAGCAATACAGTTTAATATTAGCAACGAAGAAGACCATATAATTCTTAGTATGCGATTTAATTCCATATATGACAAGGAGAATGACCTTGCCTACATTTGTTTTAGACCTGATTTAGGGATTTTTGGCATTGATGCAGGCAGAATATCGTTAAATACTGACAATAAGACAATTATCGCTAACATAATATACAAATCATGTATTTCTGTTTTAAAATCTGCACAATCAGATTTGTCATCATTCAATTCATTTACCTCAAAAACGAAACAAGCAATAGACTCGGTAAAAGTCTATAAAGAGAAATTAAAGCAGCTTACCGAGGAACATCATAAAAATACTGTGATGCTTGCCCAAAATTTCATATCAGGATTATCTTTTAAGTTCAACAAGAGTTTTGTTTTTACTGATGAATGTATAAATTCGTTAAGGAATTTCAGTTCTGATCTCCCCCGCTTGCAAAGTATTGTTGAAAAAGCAGCTATATATGCTTATAATTTAACCTTAGGTCAAAATGTACAAATAATAACAATTGAGGAAGAATATCTAGAATTCATTCAATCCGACATTCAAAAAGATATTGAAGTTTCGACAAAAAGAAAATCAATAGTTGAAGATGAGAACGTGCGTGCTGAGATATTCCTAAACAGACTTGAAAATGCAATAAAAAGAACTATTGCGAATAAGGAAAAACCAATTGGTAAGAATGTATGTAAATATATGCAACCTGCTATCACTTCAGCTGCTATCACATTATATTTAAAAAAATATATAAAGAATATAAATGAAATAATTGATATTGACCCTTCAAAATTCCCTCAATCAAGAAAGAGTTTTAAACCTTTTCAAAATGTTATTCTTTCAAGCAAACTTTCAAAACACACAGGTTAGCTAAAAATAGAAACAATGAAATTGATTATTTTTATTATTGAAATGATTAATGCAATTACGCAAAAAATTGTTCCTATTGATTGAGCTTGTTTGTCACTTTGTTTTAAACTGATTTTCAAATCTTTAACTTTTTTATTGTTTGATGAAGATTTTACAAATCCTACTAATGCTAAAAAAATACCAAAAATTGGGACTATCAAACTCATTACAATGGCAATAATACCTATTGCAAGCACAGAAAATGGTTTAACAGTTTGATTTGGATTAGTAACATTTCCCGAAACGTTTTGCTTCGACTGAAAGTTTACTTTTGACGAATTGTTTGATGAATACTGGTTAGGAGGAGGTATTGGTGGTGAATATTGTTTTTGTTGAGTAGTATTATTTTGCTGTGTTGCTTGAAAGTTTTGTCGAGGTTCCTGACTGTTTGTTTTTTGATTTTTAATTTCATCAAGAATAGTAAAAACATTCTTGGCTTCAGAAGGTTCGTTTTTACTTATAATCGGCTCATTTGATGACTCCGTCTTATTGTTAGTTTTAGGAATTATAACATTTAAATCAGGCATTTCTGGTTTTACATGTCCTTGGGTAGCATTATCGTAATTAAATTTCCCCGGATTTCTAAAATCATTTAACAATTCATTTACATTTCTGTATCTTTTTGCCGGATCGACATTTGTTGATTTGCTAATTATGTAGTAAATGCTTTTTGAACTTTCATCAACATTAATAATTTCACAAATAAACTCCAACAGTTTACCACAGGAATACACCTCAGTTTTATCATTTAAAACGACTTGCCTTTCACTAACTTCGGGTGCATAAAAATTAAAGTTTTCTAAAATTGAATTTCTTATATCAGGATTAACAGCTTTAAGAAAAATTTCCGCAAGTCCATAATTTGCAATACGAGGATTTGAATAATTGTCAATAAAAAGATTTTCTGGAGATAAAGCGGAATGATATATTTTTTTGTCATTAAGATAAATAATTGCCTCGAATATATTTTCAATTATTGGTTTGATTTCATCAAATGGCTTATTCCCGAGAAAATCACTAAATGGAGTTAATGGTATATTCTCTGACAATATTGCGAAATTACCGTTTTCTTCAAGCATGTCTGTATTTTTAATAATACATTGATGATCGGCAAAACTTAATTTGAAAGATGAGGAACTGAACTCTGATTTCAGTTCAGGTAATTCCATAAGTTCATGGTTAAGTAATGTAATACGCAAAGACTGATCTGTCAATATTGAATGTTCTGCCTTATATACTTTAAATAAACCATTTGCAAATAACTCATGTGTTAATAAATATCCTCTAATGTTTATATTCATATTTAAAATTCATTCATTTGCACAAATTTAAAAATTTTATTCATTAAAACCGAAATAAATTAAAACACTAAATCATTAGATAAAATATTTAATTTTGTCACATGACATTTTTAAAGGCCTTAAAAATAGTTCTTTCTTCTCCTTTTATCTTTATGATAAAATTGTATCAATGGGTTATTTCCCCATGGTTTCCTCCTAGTTGTCGTCATTATCCGACTTGTTCAAATTACACAATAGAAGCCTTTAAAAAACATGGACCGATTAAAGGATTTATTCTTGGCACCTGGAGAATATTAAGATGTAATCCCTGGGGAACACATGGTTATGACCCAGTACCTGAAAAATGGCCAAATAGAAAAAAGAAATCAAAAAGCTAGATTTTTTCCAATATTAGAACCTTTTTAGTATTTTCTGTAATTCTAAATCTATTATCAGCTCTGATACCAACTATCCAAACAATTTCATCATCTGACTCAACCAGCAGTACATCACTTTTCTGATAAAGATTAAACTTTTCGTCCTTTAAAAAATCGCTCAATTTTTTAAAATTTTTCATTCCAAAAGGTTGAAACCGATCTCCGTCCTGCCATTTTCTTACAATTAAAGGAAATTTCAATCTATCATAATCGAGATAGGCGAAAAATGAATCTTTAACTATTTTAAAATCTTTATCATAAGGTAACACTGTAGCCTTTATTCCATAAGTTTTTAACTTTTCTAATCCACCAGCTTGAATTTCAACAGAATAAAATTCAATTGTTTTTCTTTTCTTATCAATAATAATTTTATTTCTATCCTTTAAAATGCTAATATTCAAGAAGTTTAAAAATTTTCCTGCTTGAGCTTCTAACAGATTTACCGACTCTGATGCAATATTTTTAGGGATACCTTCCATCAAGAGGATTTCGAATAGCATAGTTTTGGGTGCAGCAGATTTTTTTAATTCTTTTAAATCGATTACAATTTTATCTGCTTCATAATAGAGACATTTTAAACGATATTCGGCTATGTAAGTCCTGAATATTTTTTCAGTATCATTCAAATAATTGACAGATTCAAGGATATTATTTAATGCTGATGAATTTATTTCTTTCATCAACGGCAATATTTTATGTCTGATTTTATTTCGCGAATATTTAACTGTAATATTTGTGGAGTCCGTTCTAAAAGAAATTGCATTGTCTTTTGCAAACTTTTCTATTTCGCTACGAGATATTTCCAGGAGTGGGCGAAATAGTTTATTTTTAATGTATTTCATTCCGCAGAGCCCTCTTATTCCTGTTCCACGAATCATATTTGTGATTACGGTTTCGGCCTGATCGTCTGAATTATGAGCAAGAGCAATATATGTGCATTTATATTTTTCCGCCATTTCGTAAAACCACTGGTAACGCAAATCACGAGCAGCCATTTGTATGGACAATCCGGTTTGCTTCGCATAGTCTTCTGTTTCAAAAGTTTCGCAGAGGAATTTAAAATCTAAATTTGTGGCTAATTGTTGAACAAATCTTTCGTCTTCGTCAGACTCTTGACCTCTTAGTTTAAAATTACAATGAGCAACAATACAATCAAACCCATAATCATTTAGAACATGTAACATAACTGTTGAGTCAACACCACCACTGACAGCACAAAGCAATCGGGTTTCCGATTTAATCCCTTGTTGCCTGAATTTATTAAAAACTTTTGAAATCATAACTGTTTAAATGGTGACCTCACAAAATTAGATAAATATTTTGAATAATTTTTACGAGGGATATTTTCTCCTCCCAAGGACTTTAACAATACTGTTTCCAACTGACAATCAATTATATGAATTTTATTTTCAGTACAGTATTCGGTTAAAAGAATAAATGTTGCTTTACTTGCATCTGTAGTTTTATGAAACATGGATTCTCCGATAAAAACCCCACCCAAATTTACGCCATAAAGCCCTCCAACTAATTCATTATTTAAATACGATTCAAAAGACATTGCATAACCGAACTCGTACAATCGCGAATAACATTCTTTCATAGATGTCGTTATCCACGTGCCATTCTGTCCTTTTCGGCAAATTGATGAGCAGTTCTCTATAACTGAATGAAAGCTTTGATTAATCTTATAATTAAACTTTTTACAACTCTGCTTTAGAGATTTTGAAATTTTTACTTTTTCGGGGAATACAACAAATCTGGGATCGGGTGACCACCATAAAATCGGGTCTCCTTCATTAAACCAAGGAAAAATACCTAATGTAAGAGCAAAAAGCACTCTTTCGGGCGACAAATCCCCGCCTATTGCAAGCAAACCATCAGGTTCAGCTTCTTCGATGTCCGGGAAAGCAATATTTTCGATTAATTCGTAAATTGCCATAAGCAAATGTAGAAATTAAAATGAACAAATAATGTTTAATGAATAATGTTTAATAAGTGACAAAATGCTGTTATAGAAGAAATCATATTTGTTTTTGACGTTTATAGAAACGGTTTTGTCATGATTTTTGTTACCCAGGCCACGCCTCGGTGACCGCAAAAATACACGCCAAAACCTCCATCGTTCAATTTATTAACTCCAACTTATGCTACAATCCTTGCTTAATTGAAAATAAGATTTTTATTCTTCTTATAAATTGATTTTAACTAATTTTGTACTATGATTGAATGGTGGAAAAATCATATGATTCCTTGTCCTGTGCATCATTTAACAGGATATGAATGCCCAGGTTGCGGTATGCAGCGTGCAATTATCGAACTACTGAAAGGCAATTTGTGGGAAAGCATTCTATATTATCCTGCCTTGATACCTTTAATTATTATGTTTATTGTTTTAATTCTACATTTAAAATTTGATATTAAAAATGGTGCAAAAATTCTTAAATTTGTTTTTATTTTAAACGCAATTATTGTATCTTTGAGTTATATCTTAAAAATTTCTCAACATTAATATATTTAATTATGGAACAAAATATTACCAATCCTTCTTTAAACAACGACAAGTCGGCTGAACAGCAAAATATTCCTTATATACCGGAAATTAACAACATTCCCCCCATACCTAATATTGAAAATTCTGCGAATCCATCAGATACCAATCAGGGAATAAATCAACAAGCATCGCAAAACAGTCAGACAAAAGGATTTGACTCAACTCATCTTGAATATTCTAAACAACAGCAACAGTATGCAAATCAAAATTTAGGCTATGCAAATAATAATTACAATGCTCCTAACAATTCTAGTCAGCAGCAAAATTTTGGTAACTATCCACCTAACAATATTTTATTAAATATTCCAAATTCAGGAGGCATATTGACCCTTGGTATTTTATCAATTGTAAGCTTATGCTGTTGTGGAGGCTTGATAGCACCAATATTATCAATTATTGCACTTGCAATGATACCAAAAGCTAAAAAAATGTACTTTCAAAATCCACAATCTTATAAAAGTTCTTCTTTAAATAATATTAAAGCTGGACAAATATGTGCAATAATCGGGCTTGCTATTGCTGTAATTTTTTGGATTTATTTAATGTTTATTATGATTTTTGAAGGCGTAACCTATAATGAAGTGAATGAGGCAATAAATGAAGCATGGAATCAAACAGGATACTAAATGAGACTGAGAGAGAGAGTAGAAATATTACATACTTTGGGGAAAGAGTTAGAAGATATTCTAAAGAATCCTGATTTACATAATTTCCCGGGTTATAAAAATATTTATGAATCAAATCTATGGTTTACTGAAGAATTTGTCAAGTTTGCGTTGACCGAATGGAGTTATAATTTGAATTTGACTCAATTAAATGAGTGGTTGTCAAATTATAATATTTCTGATAACAAGAATCACAAGACTTTAGGGATTGTAATGGCAGGAAATATACCATTAGTGGGATTTCATGATTTAATTTGCGGATTCTTATGTGGGTTAAAACTAAAAATTAAAGTATCGTCAAAAGATAAATGTCTGACCGAATGGATTATTGAAAGAATAAATTCTAAAATACAGGATGATGAGAGTAAAATCATAATGCTAAAAGACTTCTTATCGGATTTTGATGCTGTAATTGCAACAGGCAGTAATAATACAAACAGATATTTTGAGTATTATTTTTCGGATTATCCTAAAATATTAAGAAAGAATAGAAATTCTGTTGCAATACTATCAGGAACAGAAACAGAAAAGTATCTTGAGAATCTGGCTGATGATATATTTGTTTATTTCGGATTAGGATGCAGGAATGTATCAAAAATATATGTACCTGAATCATATGATTTTAACTTACTGGCTAAAGCTTTTCTGAAGTATTCTTACTTAAAAGATCATGCAAAATACGGCAATAATCTTGAATATCAGTATGCAATAATCTCTATGAATAAAATATTGCATGTAAATTATGAAAATCTGTTTTTAGTTGAAAACAAAAGCTTTGCAGCTCCCATCGGGATTGTAAATTTTGAATATTACAGAGATATTAAAAATGTTGAAAATGAATTAACCGAAAAGGCTGAAGAGTTGCAGTGTGTAGTAACAAATAATAAGGACTTCAAAGGGGCATTACAATTCGGGCAGACTCAGCATCCTTTGTTAAATAATTACGCCGACAATATTGACACAATAGAATTTATTTTAAAAGTTTGAATTATGATTATTAAATACAGAATTATATCGGGTGAAAATGATGATTTTGTAAGAGATATAGAAATTTTCTCTGACAACACTTTTCATGATTTACATTTAGCAATACAATCCTCCTGCGATTATGATCCGAGCTTATTAGCTACATTTTATTTATCTAACAAAGCATGGGACAAACTTGATGAAATAGTGCAGGAACTTATTGATGCAGAAACACAGGAAGATGTCAAACTAATGAAAGAGACAACACTTGAATATTTCGAGCCTATCATTGGACAACGATATATTTATATTTTTGATTTCTTTTCAGTCAGGACGTTTTTTATAGAAATTGTTAATATCAGGGAAAAAACCAAAGATGATGAGAATCTTGAATTTCCTATATGCACCCTGCACCATGGTAAAGCTCCGCGTCAAGTATTTATTGACGACATAAATGAGGATGAATTAGGTATTAGTGATGATATGAATGGTTTTGATGATGATGATTTAGATGACCTTGGCTTTGAAAATATAGATGACTTCGACTTTTAATAACGGCAAAAAATATCTTTTAATAATCTTTGGACCGACAGGTGTTGGCAAAACAGATTTGAGCATTGAACTAGCAGATTATTATAGTGCAGAAATACTTTCTTGTGATTCGCGTCAAATTTACAAAGAATTAAATGCAGGTGTAGCAAAACCTGAAGCATATCAATTAAACAAAATTAAACATCATTTTATTAGTAACATCTCAATACACCAACATTACAGTATTTATCAGTATGAATCTGATGTAATGCAACTTTTAAGTGAGTATTTCAAAAAGCACAATATTGCAATAATGTGTGGAGGTTCAGGCCTTTACGTTGATGCTGTTTGTAATGGTGTGGACGAGATGCCTGATCACGATGAAGCTATTAGATCAAAAATTATTGATATTTATAAAAATCAAGGTCTTGATGCACTAAGATTTGAGTTAAAAAGAGCAGACCCTGTTTATTATTCGCAGGTAGATCTAAAAAATCCAAACAGAATAATGCGGGCTCTGGAAATATACTATCAGACGGGGCAAGCTTTTTCGGAGTTCAGAAAAAATAAAAAACAAAATAGAGATTTTGAAATCATTAAAATTGGCATAAATTTAGATAGGGAGCAACTCTATGACAGAATAAACAAAAGAGTTGATAATATGATGACTAATGGACTGTTTGAGGAAGTTAAAGAATTAAAAAACAATAAAAATCTTATAGCTTTGCGAACAATTGGATATACAGAATTGTTTAATGTGCTAAATAATGAAATAGAAATTGAAGAAGCAATAGAATTAATTAAACGAAATACCAGACATTATGCCAGAAGACAAATCACTTGGTTTAAAAGATATAAAAATGCAATGTGGTTTACTCCCTGTCAGAAAGAGGAAATAATAATGATAGTAAATGATTTAGTAAAATAATAAAAAATATGAAAAATATGAAAAAAATTATTCTTTTTGCACTTGTGTTATCAATGGGGGTTTTTACAGTAAGTAATATAAATGCTCAAACTGAAAAATCAAATATCAAATCATTAAGTCAGTCTAATTTTAATTCAAGTATAAAGACGGGTTTGGTCTTAGTTGATTTTTATGCAGATTGGTGTCGTCCATGTCATATGATGAAGCCTATTCTTGAAGAAGTTGCTACCGAGTATAAAAGTAAAATTACTATTGCAAGCGTTAATACAGATAATAATCAAACTTTGTCAACTCAATACGGCATTTCGGGTATTCCTTGTATGATATTATTTAAAAATGGAAAAGAAGTACTTCGGATAATAGGATATAATGATAAAGCTCAATTACTTGCTAAATTAGCTGACTATTTATAAAACTATTTATTCAGGAACTTTTCACATTCTACAATAGCTTCAGGTTTTCCTAAATCTAAAATAAAATTCTCATCATGTATCCAGGCTCCTATTCTATTGTTTTTTGCAATTTCAAGCAATTCAGGAATTATCGGGAAACAACCTTCTTTTTCGATTTTATTAAAAATTTCATAATTAAAGAAATAAATACCGCTAAAAGCTAATTCGTTATATGTTTGCATAGGTATTGCAATTATTTCCGAACCCGTTTTATAGCTTTTCCAACCGCACAGTCTGTTGGTTTTATCGAATAATAAATAATTCGAACTTTGACGATGTTTTACTGCCATTGTAAGAATATTTTCGCTAGTTAAATGATATTTATAAAATTCATTAAGATCAATATCAGAAAAAATATCAACATTATGAAGCAAAATTGTATCGCCTTTAACGAAATGCTTTTGAACATTTTTTAATCCACCTCCTGTATTTAGCAAAAGTTTACTTTCATCAGAAATTACTATTTCGGCCTCAAATTTACTATTATTAATAAAATCTATTATTTGGGTTGAAAAGTGATGAACATTAATTACTATATAGTTAAATCCAGATTCAATAAGCTTTTCAATTTGTATTTGCAGCATTGGTTTTCCATTAACTTCAACTAATGCCTTAGGTTTGTTGTTAGTTAACGGAGCAAGTCGAGTACCAAGTCCTGCTGCAAATATCATTGCTTTCATAAGCATTAAATTTTATTGCGAAAATAAAAAAATGCCTCAATATTGAGGCATTCCAAAGCAAAAATAATTATATTATAATAAAAAGCTCAATAATATACCTGCTGCAATAGCAGATCCTATAACTCCTGAAACATTCGGAGCCATTGCATGCATCAATAAATAGTTTGAAGGATCAGCTTTATGCCCTAATTCTTGAGCTACGCGAGCTGAGTCAGGAACAGCAGAAACCCCTGCACAACCAATTATTGGATTAACAGGATTAGATTTTGGCGAAAGCCAATTCATAACTTTTGCAAAAAAGACTCCAAAAGCAGTTGCCAGAATGAATGATAAAGCTCCCATTGTAAATATTAAAACAGAATCGAATGTAAGGAACACATCGGCTTGAGTAGAGGCACCTACTGTTAAACCCAGCAATATTGTTATAGTGTCAATTAATGCATTTGATGCTGTTTCTGCCAGCCTTCTCGTAACACCACTTTCCTTTAAAATATTCCCAAGAAAGAGCATCCCTAACAAAGGTAAGGCTGTTGGAGCTATATAGGCTGTCAGTAATAATCCAATAATAGGGAATAAGATTTTTTCAATTTTAGAAACCTGTCTTGGGGCACGCATTTTAATTAACCTTTCTTTTTTTGTAGTTAAAAGGTTTACAATTGGAGGCTGTATAACAGGAACAAGTGCCATATACGAATACGCGGCAATTGCAATTGGTCCGATTAGATTCTTAACATAAATAGGATTTCCTGCGGGCGTCAATCCGATGATATTCAAACCATTAGCAAGTTTTGATGATAAAAATATTGCCGTAGGACCATCTGCACCACCAATAATTCCAATCGCACCTGCTTCGGATGGATGAAAACCGACTAACAGAGCAAGTAAAAATGTTGCAAACACTCCAAATTGTGCAGCAGCTCCCAATAACATCAACCGGGGGTTTGAAATTAAAGATGAGAAATCTGTCATGGCTCCTATACCAAGGAAAATCAAAGGTGGAAACCATCCTTGAACCACGCCGTTATAAAAAATATTCATAACAGAGCCGGGTTCATATATTCCAAGTTGTAAGTTAAAGTCAACAGCCTGAAACATAGGTATATTACCAATTAATATACCTACTCCAATTGGAATCAAAAGTAATGGTTCATAATTGAATCTAATTGCAAGAAAAATAAATATCAAACCAACCAATAGCATTATTAAATGACCGGGAGTAGCATTGCAAAATCCCGTAAATTCCCAAAACTTCAACAATCCATGTATAGCTCCACTTCTACTGGTAAATTCAGACCCATCGTCAAATACAAGTTTATCATTTACAATTTTAGCTGTACGAGGTGTTAATTGAATAGTATCAGGTGTTTGATTATAACCTCCGGTACTTTGACCTATTCTTTTACTGTAATGTACAACAAAAGACTCATCAAAGAATAATGTAATTCGCTTATTTTCAATAGAATATATACCTACATACTCATGTTTGGCAGAATCCATCGAAAAAGTGCCGTCAGATTTAAAAACTATAGTTTTATAACGACTGACAGTTTTAAGTT
>JAKQEK010000487.1 GCA_029558535.1 Bacteroidota bacterium
GCAACATTAATGGGCTGGAAAATTTTAAGAACAACTCCTCAAAATCTAAACTCTTTAACTTTTTATGAAATGATAAAAAAGTTAATTACATTATGTAACAAAAAATTTATTATATAAAAAACATAAAATTATGGAAACAAACGAAAATTATGAATCAGAAAAACTTGATTTACAAAGAGACCAACATTTGATGTCAATTAGAAAAAATGGCGAAAGAATGGGTGATATAGAAATAGTAGATGGTAAAATAACAACAAGTGGAATTATTGGTTATAATCAATATGATAATTTTGTTGAATTAATAAAAGGTTTACAAGGATTTGATATTAAGATTGATGAGTTCTATTGGTAAAATGCCACATAGCGGTTTAGCTATGCACCGTTAAACAATTAAAACAATACAATTATGAAAGTTAAACAAATTTACAACAATTACCCTGACTATAATTTAGATGAGGTAAAGGCACAAATGGTTGAATGTGAGGTATATGAAACGGTTGAAGAAATTACCGATGATATGGTTTATAGTTGGATGGATGATGAAAACAACTTAAATTGGGAAGATTTTAAAGAGGAGTTGACTACTTTTATTGACAAACAAAAACATTCAATGTTATTAGTTGGATATGCAGGAACTTGGCGTGGTCGTATGAGTGGTGGAATTTATGTAAATAAATTTGACGACTTATATAAATTTTGGAAAGATTGTGATTATATCAAAGTTTATGAAGTACGTGGTCGTTTATTTATTGAAGCATCTCACCACGATGGTACGAATAAAGCGGAATTGCGTTGCTTAACAGATAAAGGACAAGCGTACAGAGAAAAACACGATTATGATTTTACAGATGAAGAAATGCACACAAAACTAATGAATAACTCTAAATATTCAAAAGCTGCAAATTTTATTAAATTTGAAATATCATCCACACTATACGGCTGTTGTCAATAGCACTTCTGCAGAATTGTTAGAAAGTCAATTTTTTACTGGTAAAGTATTAGACTATGTTGATTAAACAAACAAAGTATAAAATAATGAAACAAACAAAAATTG